>NZ_LR734808.1:2602500-3202500 GCF_902506655.1 Marinoscillum sp. 108
ATAGTGTGCCTAATCAGACTTCCAAGAAAAACTTCTAAGGTTAGGATAAAGGTGCCTGTACCGTAAACCGACACAGGTAGTCAAGGAGAGAATCCTGAGGTGCTCGAGTGAATCATGGCTAAGGAACTAGGCAAAATGGCCCTGTAACTTCGGGAGAAGGGGCCCCTGACGTAAAACTCAGGGCGCAGTGAAAAGGCCCAGGCGACTGTTTACCAAAAACACATGGCTTTGCGAAATTGAAAGATGATGTATAAGGCCTGACACCTGCCCGGTGCTGGAAGGTTAAGGGGGGATGTTAGCTTCGGCGAAGCATTGAACTGAAGCCCCAGTAAACGGCGGCCGTAACTATAACGGTCCTAAGGTAGCGAAATTCCTTGTCGGGTAAGTTCCGACCTGCACGAATGGTGTAACGATCTGGGCACTGTCTCGGCCATGAGCTCGGTGAAATTGTAGTAGCGGTGAAGATGCCGCTTACTCGCAACGGGACGGAAAGACCCCGTGAACCTTTACTATAGCTTCACATTGGTATTGGGTAAATGATGTGTAGGATAGGCGGGAGACTTTGAAGCAGTGTCGCTAGGCATTGTGGAGTCGTTGGTGAAATACCGCCCTTTATTTATCTGATGCCTAATCCGGAGACGGAGACAGTGTGTGGTGGGTAGTTTGACTGGGGTGGTCGCCTCCAAAAATGTAACGGAGGCTTTCAAAGGTACCCTCAGCATGTTTGGTAATCATGCGTGGAGTGCAATAGCATAAGGGTGCTTGACTGTGAGACTAACAAGTCGATCAGGGTCGAAAGACGGATATAGTGATCCGGTGGTTCTGTATGGAAGGGCCATCGCTCAAAGGATAAAAGGTACTCCGGGGATAACAGGCTGATCTCCCCCAAGAGCTCACATCGACGGGGAGGTTTGGCACCTCGATGTCGGCTCGTCACATCCTGGGGCTGGAGAAGGTCCCAAGGGTTGGGCTGTTCGCCCATTAAAGTGGCACGCGAGCTGGGTTCAGAACGTCGTGAGACAGTTCGGTCCCTATCTGTTGCGAGCGTAAGAAACTTGAGTAGATCTGACTTTAGTACGAGAGGACCGAGTTGGACTAACCGCTGGTGTACCAGTTGTCTCGCCAGGGGCATTGCTGGGTAGCTATGTTGGGAAGGGATAAGCGCTGAAAGCATCTAAGCGCGAAACCCACTACAAGATGAGGTTTCTTTAAAGGGACGTTATAGATGATGACGTTGATAGGCTGCAGGTATATAGGTAGTAATATCAGAGCTGAGCAGTACTAATTACCCGTAAGCTTTCTAGTGCGAGCGATAAACTTGCTTTATTTTTTTATTGAGAATGAATCTTTCACATATAATGTCAACTCTTAAGTTTGATGTAAATCAGACGAAGAGTTTAAAGAATAACCACTAAAAGAAGTGGTCAAGAATTTATAGTGATTATTGCGGTGGGGTCCAGACTAGGCGTCCCCCCTCTTTCCATACCAAACAGAGAAGCTGTTGATATGATTATAAAGGGAAAGTAATACACTCAAGACTTTATGGTGATTATTGCGGTGGGGTCCACCTCTTTCCATTCCGAACAGAGAAGTTAAGCCCACCAGCGCTGATGGTACTGCCGTAACAGGTGGGAGAGTAAGTCGTTGCCAGTCTTTTATTAACCCTTATCATTTACTTGGTAAGGGTTTTTTTACCTCTTTCCATTCCGAACAGAGAAGTTAAGCCCACCAGCGCTGATGGTACTGCCGTAACAGGTGGGAGAGTAAGTCGTTGCCAGTCTTTTATTAACCCTTATCATTTACTTGGTAAGGGTTTTTTTTATGCTTAATCATAGGAACGTGAACCGAGGAGAGGACGCGACCAATCAAGAAAGTGGATCAAACTGAAGTTCTGTGGGGGGATTGCATTAAAGGTGGATGGTGAAGTTGTGATCTGATACCTTATGTGCCTCAATCTAGTTGATTGGCCACTTACCTTCATTTTCTTTGCTTGCCCCGGGCCGCGTAGGCATAGTAGGCAAATGGTGATGCGGCATAGAGGACATGAACCTACCTGATTGCATCCAAAAATTAATGCTAGCATATTGTGTGAGGTCTTTCGGTCGGCTACTCCTATTCCCCTTATGCTTGTTTGGATTTGCAGGTATTCTTAAAAAGATCAAGTGTTATTATCCTATGCTGCCACTAAAGAGGTCTCACTTTGTACCGAGGTGACGTGCAATGCCTTATTATGAATCTCGCGGCTTGTGAGGAGATCATCATAAAAAAAGCTGCTTCACATTGTGAAGCAGCTTGGATTTCAATTAGGAGGTGTTTTCTTACTCTCCTTTTTTCTTGGTGCTAGATCCGCTTTTTTTGGTTCCTGATCCGGCAATTGATTCGCGCATATCAGTATCTGCCTGGATGTTTTGGAACTTGTAATAGTCCATCACTCCAAGGTTTCCACTTCTAAAGGCTTCAGCTATGGCCTTCGGGATTTCTGCTTCGGCCAAAATCACTTTGGCTCTTGCTTCCTGCGCCTTAGCGACCATTTCTTGCTCTTCGGCAACAGCCATTGCTCTTCTTTCCTCCGCTTTTGCTTCCGCTACCTTTAAGTCAGCGGATGCTTGATCTGTTTGTAGCTTGGCACCGATGTTAGCTCCTACGTCTACGTCTGCAATGTCAATAGAGAGTATCTCAAATGCAGTACCTGCATCCAGACCCCTTGCAAGGACTAGTTTCGATATTTTATCTGGATTTTCCAGCACTTCTTTATGGCTGGCAGCAGAACCAACAGAGGTTACAATACCCTCTCCTACTCTAGCCAAGATAGTGTCTTCTCCGGCTCCACCAACCAATTGTTGAATGTTGGCTCGAATGGTAACTCGGGCTTTAGCGACAAGCTGAATGCCATCTGCTGCAACAGCAGCGACCGATGGAGTGTTGATTACTTTTGGGTTTACTGAGATTTGAACAGCTTCAAACACATCTCTTCCAGCCAAATCGATGGCAGTGGCTTGCTTAAAAGTAAGATTGATGTTGGCTTTGTCTGCTGAGATCAATGCTCTGATTACCTGAGGAACATTTCCACCTGCCAGATAGTGTGTTTCCAGATCCTGAGTCTTCAGTTTTCTTTTTAGTCCAGATTCATCCTCAGTAATGGTTAGCCCGGCCTTAGTAGCTGTGATCAAAGCATTTACCACGGCTGATGGTGGCACTTTCCGGATTCTCATAAAAACGAGCTCCAATAAGCCAACTCTAACTCCGGAGAAAATGGCCGTAATCCAGAGGTTGATTGGTACGAAATACAGAAAAACGAAGAAGGCTATTATGCCCGCAAATAGAATAATTACTGTGGTGATCATATGATACTAGTTAATGGGTTCTACAATTATTTTGTTAGGCTCAATACGAATGATTTTTATCTGTTGATTCTCATTAATGAATCCACCGTTTGATCTGACTTCCAGCTCTTTTTCATTAAACAATGCTTTTCCGCTTGGCTTTAGGGAGGAGATGGTTTGGCCCTGATCTCCTACCGAGAGGGTTACTTTAAAATCATCATTAAATCTCCCGGTATTTTCATCTTTCAGGGAGAAACGTTCCCATGCCCTGGATTTAAAGGCATAAATCATCACAACAAGCAAGAAACCGCTTGAGACTATGAGTATAGTAGTACCTGTGGCGCTGCCAAAGTAGTCATACCCAAGGTATACACCGAATCCGGAACAAATGAACCCGGCGATACCAACGATGGTGGTTCCGGGTATAAATATCACCTCTATGATCAAAAGACCAATGCCAAATAATATTAATCCGATGACGGTGATCCACTCCATGATTTAGTACGCTTTTGCAAAGAGAACTCTTCCTTTGGAAGGTTTCCCACTATAGATGCAGGTTCCTTCTTCCTGGTTTGAATTTAGTGGAATACAGCGAATTGTGGCTTTGGTTTCTTCTTTTATTTTCTCTTCCGTTTCGGAAGTTCCATCCCAATGTGCATACACAAAGCCACCTTTTTTCTCAATTACCTCTTTGAACTCTTCGTAGGAATCTGCCTGATGGGTATTTGCTTCCTTGAAGGAAGCAGCTTTTTGGTAGATGTTTTTTTGAATGTCATCCAACAGCGTTACAATATGTTCGACGGTTTCACCCTGCGCAACAAATTGCTTCTCTTTGGTATCCCTTCTCGCAATTTCTACGGTGCCTTTTTCCAAATCTTTTGGCCCGATCGCAATTCGCACTGGAACACCTTTGAGTTCATATTCCGCAAATTTCCATCCAGGCTTGTGGGTGTCTCTTTTATCGTATTGAACTGAGATATTCTTGGCTCTTAGCTCTTTGGTAAACTTCTCAGCCACTTCTGATATTTTCTCCAATTCCTCATCCTTTCTATAGATAGGAACGATCACAACCTGAATAGGGGCCAGGTTTGGAGGGAGAACAAGACCTTCATCATCCGAATGAGCCATGATCAGGGCTCCCATTAGTCTGGTGGATACACCCCAGGAAGTTCCCCAGACATATTCTTCTTTACCTTCTTTATTGGCAAATTTTACATCAAAAGCTTTGGCAAAATTTTGACCCAAGAAGTGTGAAGTACCTGCTTGCAGTGCTTTGCCATCTTGCATCATTGCTTCGATGCAGTAGGTTTCCACAGCTCCCGCAAAACGTTCGTTTTCAGTTTTAATACCTTTGGTAACAGGAAGTGCCATGAAATTTTCAGCGAATTCTGCATACACGTTCAGCATCTGCACCGTTTCTTCTTCGGCTTCTTGTCTGGTGGCATGGGCTGTATGCCCTTCTTGCCACAAAAACTCAGCAGTTCTGAGGAAAAGTCTGGTACGCATCTCCCATCTCACAACGTTTGCCCACTGGTTGATCAACAACGGGAGGTCGCGATATGACTGAATCCAGTTTTTGTAGGAATCCCAGATTACCGTTTCCGAAGTGGGCCTAACGATCAATTCTTCTTCCAGTTTAGCATCCGGATCTACCATCACGCCGCCATTCACTTCATCATTTTTCAAGCGATAGTGCGTCACCACAGCACACTCTTTTGCGAAGCCTTCTACGTGTGAAGCTTCTTTGCTAAAGAAGGATTTGGGGATAAAAAGTGGAAAGTAAGCATTAGAGTGGCCAGTCTCTTTGAACATTTTATCAAGCGTCTGCTGCATTTTTTCCCAGATGGCAAAACCATATGGTTTTATGACCATACAGCCTCTAACAGGGGAATTTTCGGCCAAACCGGCCTTCTTAACCAGCTCATTGTACCACAGAGAATAGTCTTCGGATCTGCTAGGTATTGCTTTACTCATGCTAGATTTAGTGTTTTGGTATAGTAATTGCTTATTTTTCTTCTGAAATCTGGGTCACAAATATAGGTGGACAAAGCGGAAACTCAGACCCGGGTTTCATTGTAATAGTAATAAAACGTAGGAATTATGGAAGCTTTTAAACAACTCTCTCGAATATCAGGCCTTTTGGTGATGATGGTAGTGTCTAGCGGGGCTTTAGCCCAGGAGTATGATGACCTGTACTTTACGTCCAAAGACAGAAAGCAGGTGAAGGAGGAGCCGAAGGTGGAGAACAAAAGCGCGAGCACCTATCAGTCCTACACCAACAACACCTACACAGATAACTATTCTGCTCATGAGGTGAATCCAGAATACATTGCGAGATATCAGGCTAGTAAGGACTATGGTACTGACAGTGACTATGTAGATCAGGTAGATGATAATGCCACCTACAGCGAGCCTTCCTATTCCAATATTTCCTATTACCCTGAATCTTATGTGGATGACCAGCCTGGTACCACAGTAATTAATAATTATTATAGCAACAGTGCCGGCGATGGCAATGGATGGAATAACAGGGGATGGAACTCTGGAGCTAGTCTATGGTATGATCCATGGTTTGGGTGGAACACCGGATTTAACATCTCATTTGGATATGGTAATGGGTGGGGAGGATACTATAGCCCCTGGTATAATTCATGGGGGTACCCGGGCTATGCGGGTGGATTTTATGATCCGTGGTATGGATGGTCTAGCCCATACTATGGCGGATGGGGCTGGAGCAGATGGAATCGATACAATTACGCATACACATCAGGATTTTATCACGGTCTATATCATGGCGGGTATTACTCAGACAATGGATATGTATCGCCACGAGGCAGAGATGTAGTGGTGGGCAGCAGGTACTCCAGAGGTGGTACAGTGGCTAGTGGAACAAGAACCAACAGTAGAGTGAATGCGCCATCCTCAGCCAGTGGACGGGCTGACGTGTCAACTGCTGATCGCAGGGACTACAGCCGAACCCAAAATGAGTATTTCTCCAGGTCGAGAGCTGGTGTATCCGGTACTAATGTCTCCAATTCATCTCCAACTTCGAGCCGAAGTAGGGTCACTACCGTTACAAATGGGAATAGTCGAAGTACCCAGCCAACATATAGTTCTCGAAGTGGGAATAGTAACTCTGGAGGTACTTTGAGAAATTCGGGATCTACATCTGGCACAAGGAGGTATAACAGTGCTGCAGCGAGCAGCTCAAACAGTAACTCGAGCTATAGCCGATCAAGATCATCTGGTAGTAGTTCATCGTCATCCTATTCCTCAGGCTCTACCAGAAGCAGAAGTTCGAGTAGTTATACTCCAAGCAGAAGTAGTAGCTCATCGAGCAGGTCGTCTTTTTCTGGCTCTAGCAGCGGCGGATCTTCGAGATCCAGCAGTGGGGGAAGTAGTAGTGGACGTTCGTCCGGTGGTGGGTCCAGTTCTTCTCGTTCGAGAGGTGGTGGCAGATAATACAGGCAGTTAAAAAATTCTAAATCTATGAATCAGTTCAAATATATCATGTTTGCCGGGATAGCTATATCCGCATGGTCAGCCAGCGCGCAGGTGGCAGATGGGTCATTGGGTTATTATCAGGATGCCAGAATCTTTAGCCAGACTAGTCCGGTTTATGGGAGCACTGCCAGGATGCAAGGGCTTGGAGGCACTCAAATTTCTTTAGGTGCAGATATGAGTTCGGCCGGATCTAATCCGGCCGGGTTGGGATTTTTCAATAGGAGCGTTCTTTCGTTCACCCCCAGCATGACCTTCAATAATTCGGATGCGAGCTATTTTGGGAACACCATTTCTACTTATAAGAATAATTTCAATTTTGCGAATCTCGGGATGGTATTTAATTCCAATAAGGGTGATTATACCAATGAGAAATTCAAAGGGGGATCTTTTGCGATTACGTTTAACAGGAGCAACAACTTCAACAGTGAGGTTTTTTATCAAGGAAGAAATACGTCCAATTCGATTGTGGATAGTTTTGTAGAGGGTGCAAACAACGATCTCTCTGATGCTTATATCGATTACGCCTTTGGTCAGTTTTTGATCGAAAATGCTGACGGATACCTCTATCAGAAGGGCGCTGATGGTCGAACATATATTTATCCGGATGGAGACTTTGATGGGTATACCTCCCTGGTGGGAGCTAATAGCTATGATGGGTATTTACCACGACAGATTGAGCGTATTACTACCAAAGGAGGACAAAGCGCCCTGAATTTCGCCTGGGGCGGAAACTATGATGATCGGGTTTATTTTGGAGCAGGCTTGTCCTTTGAGTCAGTACGGTATAGCAGGATCAGGACTTATACGGAAGATTCGTTTCGGGATGTAGATGGAAACCAGGATGATCTCCTTTACAAAATTCAAATCCAGGATGAACTCACCATAGATGGCAGTGGGGTGGGCTTCAGTGGTGGGCTTATAGTTCGTCCGGTGGATTTTGTGACATTGGGGCTGAGTTATAAATCCCCCACGTACTATAGCCTGAACGATGAGAGTGGTTTCACTTTTGCTACCGACTGGAATGAGAATTACTCCTACTACAATGGTACCAATAGTGAGGGTGATTCAGTGTTTTATGACATGGGTTCCTATAAGGAAACCAGTGATCTTACCATGAGTCAATACAACCTGAAGACACCTGGAAAACTCTCTCTGGGAGCCACCTTCTTTCTGGGTAAAGTTGGTTTCATTTCCGGGGATGTGGAGTTTGTGGACTATACCAGGAGCCAGCTGAAATCCAATGATTTCTCTGTGGTAGCAGATAATCAGACCATTAAAAATTTATATACCAACACTATGAACTTTCGCATCGGATCAGAATTTCGGTACGATGATTTCAGGTTTAGGGCAGGTTATGCCTTTTTCGGAGACGCCTTTGCCAACAATGATTCTTATGACGGTAGAAGTCAAAACGTATCGTTTGGGTTAGGATACAGATCCCGAGATTATTTCATCGATCTGGCAGTAGTGAATCGAAAGTCTTTTGATGCCTACTCACCCTATCAGATCAGCACGGGTACTCCCATTGCTGATATAGAGCAGCGGACCAATACAGTCTCCGCAACGATTGGTTTCAACTTCTAAAGTGCCTTAATCGCAGCTAATAAAAGGTCTATATCTCTATGTTCAATAGAGATGTGGGCGCTTCTATATATGGGGAGCCGGGCTTTTAACAGTTCGTCCACCCTATTTTCAACATCGCCCTGCATGAGTGGCCGATGGTCTTTCCTGGCTATCCGCTCTATGAGCAGCTCTCTATCGGCTTCCAGAAAAATGGTAATTCCATGATCCTTCATGTATTCCATTCCCTTATGAAAACAAGGAGTACCTCCCCCCGTGGAGATGATTGCTCCAGGATATTTTTCCGAAAGCGAGACAAGCATTTTGCTTTCTACTTTCCGAAAATGGGCCTCTCCTTTTTCGCTGAAAATAGCTGAAATCTCCTTACCTTCCTGTAGTTCTATTTCATGATCCAGGTCTACAAAAGGGAATTCTACAGAACTGGCCAGCTGCTTTCCAAAATAGGATTTTCCCGATCCGGGCATACCTATCAGATAGATTTTACCAAGCTTCATTATGGCAATAATCCGTTGATTTCAGAAACATCTGGAGTGTCGTTGTGATGCCATTTTCCTACTACGGTGCCATTGGAAAGGAGCATCACTCCGGGATTTGACCGGATCATGGTTTTCAGCACAGTGGCGTCCGCATAGAAATAAGGTGCCGCCAGCTGTACATCATGCCTGAAGGCTTCAAATTCTTCGTATCCTGATGCGGTGAGTACCCAAACATCAGCATTTTGAGTTTGAGAGCTTAGTGTCCTAATAGCTTCGATGTTTGTTCGTGAGGCTTTGGTGGCATCGTAAATGATGATCAACAGTTTGTTTCCTCGCAACAACTCTTCAGTGAATTCTCCTTCATCATTCCACATACTCAGGTCGGTGATTTTGGGCTGGGCTTCGGGGTTGATCAGCTCCATGGCTTTGAAGGTGTAAGCTTTGTCAGTTGGGTATGTATCCAGGATTTCTTCCTTACCATCCTTCTCCATCACATACTGATAGCGCAACTCCTCAGAAGGCTCCATGAGTGAAGGCAGGTGGTTACCCACCGAATAGGCTCTAAAATCCAGAAATGGAAGATGGGCAATGGCATAGTAAGCCAAAAGCGTGAAAACTATGGCTGATCCGACCACTTTGAAGAAGCCAAATTTTTCAGAAAACCAGCTACCATATTGATGTCTGTTTTTGAAAATGGCAATGATCAGAACCAGCAGTATGAGGTCTTTGTAAAATGACTGCCATGGCGTAAGCTTAATGGCGTCACCAAAGCATCCGCAATCAGTCACTTTATTAAAATAGGCTGAGTAAAAGGTAAGAAAAGTGAAAAAGACAATCATTAGCAGAAGTGCCCAGCTGGTTCTTGGCATTTTGAAACCAATAATCAGTGCAATGCCGAGTACTACCTCAAGCACACTGAGCAGTACTGCCAAAAAGAGTGCTGCAGGCACAAACCACTCGAAAAAAGGAGCAAAATCATAAGCGAAGACTTCAAAGTACTCCTGAAGTTTGATGGCTGTGCCAATGGGATCATTGACTTTGATGACACCAGAAAAAATAAATAGTGCACCTACCAGGTATCTGGCGATATCGAATAAAATTTTCATGCCTTTTCTTCTTTGAGTTTGATCATACAAAACACTGAGTAGTTTATCATATCCTGATAATTGGCGTCAATGCCCTCAGAGATAATTGTTTTACCCGCATTGTCCTCTATTTGTTTCACGCGAAGGAGCTTCATCAGGATGATGTCTGTGATGGAGCTGATCCTCATTTCCCTCCAGGCCTCTCCATAGTCATGATTTTTGTTGGCCAGTAGCTGAAGCGTGGCATCAGCCGCCTGATCATACTTTGGCTCCAGCACCTCATAGCTGATTTCCATTGGGTCATCCTTGGACAGCTCCATTTGTATCAAGGCTATGATGCAGTAATTTATGATACCGATAAACTCTGATTGAATATCCTCCCCTACTTTCTGGGATCCCTTTTCCTGAATGGAACGGATGCGCTGGGCTTTGATAAAAATCTGATCAGTGATCGATGGAAGCCTGAGAATCCTCCAGGCAGTACCGTAATCTTTGGTCTTTTTTGCAAATATTTCTTTGCAGGATGCGATAATTTCGCGGTATTGATGGATCGTACGGTCTTTCAATTTCTGAAATAAGTTATATTGTATGCTGACGTTCGTTCGCGACAAATCTAACACATTGACTGCTCAAAAATCTATAAATATCAAGGGAACCCTGCTGGACTTGTCTGTGCCGAAAGTGATGGGAATTCTCAATGTAACGCCAGACTCTTTTTATGGGGGTAGCCGACAGCAGACAATGGCTGACTTGCTACATTCAGCGGACAAGATGCTCAATGAAGGTGCCACTTTTTTGGATATAGGTGGGTACTCCACACGGCCAGGAGCAGAGGATATTGACATAAAGGATGAGATCAAAAGGGTATTGGAACCTATCAGGCAGGTAGCATCCAGATTTCCGGAGGCGATTATTTCTATAGACACTTTTCGCTCAGAAGTAGCCAGTGAGGCCATCGGTGCCGGGGCACATATCGTTAATGATATTTCTGCGGGAATGCTGGATGATCGGATGTTAGAAAGAGTGGGCAGGATGGGAGTGCCTTATATTGCCATGCATATGCGGGGGACGCCCCAGAATATGAAGCAAAAGACCGGATATGAAGACCTGCTTGGAGAGATGACCCACTATTTTTCAGAGCGCATCTTAGCGGCAAAGACCGCCGGAATCAAGGACGTGATCATCGATCCTGGTTTTGGATTTGCCAAGACTGTGGAGCAGAATTTTTATCTGTTGAATCGCGTTGAGTACTTGAAACATCTCGGGCATCCCCTTTTGATTGGGGTATCCCGCAAGTCGATGGTTTATAAAACACTAAATATTGAAGCAGAAGCCGCGTTAAATGGCACAACTGTATTAAATACCGTAGCTTTGTTGAAAGGCACTTCAATACTCCGAGTACATGATGTGAAGGAGGCGGTAGAAGCAGTAAAACTCGTTAATCAAATTATAAATTGATCTTAGGTTTTTATATCGGATTTCTGGAAATAGGCTGGGTGGATATCATCGATATCTTCCTGTTTGCCATTTTGCTATATCAGGTATACAAACTGATGAAGGGCAGCGTGGCCATCAAGGTTTTTTTGGGCTTTCTGGTGCTTTATCTTATTTACCTGATGGTAAAAGCTGCCGAGATGGAGCTGATCAGCAATGTGCTGGGACAGTTTATGGGTGTGGGAGTTTTGGCTGCCATCATTCTCTTTCAGCAGGAGATTCGAAAGTTCCTACTCTTGCTCGGGCGTACGTCCATTTTTAATGAAGGGAATCTGTTTGATAATTTCAAGTCCATCTGGTCCAGTAAAGGGAATTATCAGAAGGCAGATGTAACCCCACTGATAGAAGCGGCTAAAACCCTTGGAGGTACAAATACGGGAGCGCTTATCGTGATTTCAAAAAACTCCGAGTTGAAATTTTTTGCAGAGTCCGGTGATCGGCTGGATGCTGTGATCTCGAAGCGACTGCTAATGGCCATTTTCAATAAGTATAGCCCGCTGCACGATGGTGCCGTGATTATTTATAACAATAAAATCATTGCAGCACGCTGTATTTTACCAGTGACAGAGCGGGAAGTTCCTGCCCAGTTTGGTCTGAGGCACCGCGCGGGTATTGGAATGTCCGAGAACACCGATGCGCTGGTAGTAGCGGTGTCTGAGGAGACAGGCCAGATTTCTACCATGCGAAATGGCGAGATTTTTCATAACCTCTCCACTCAGGAACTTCGTAAGACCATCAATGAATACCTATATGAGGATGCCAAGGAAACGACGAGCTCCGAGAGTGTATTGAAGAAGGCCAAACAAGAAGGCTCCACCAAAAAGGAGGAGCCCAAAAAAAAGGAAGATTCCAAGAAGGAAGAGCCAAAGCCCCCGGTGAAAGAATCAGCTAAGGCTAGCTGATTACTCCAAGTTCTTTTCCTACCTCCGTAAAAGCTTTGACTGCCTTATCGAGATGTGTCCTGTCATGTACCGCAGACATTTGCACTCTGATCCTGGCTTGTCCTTTGGGCACTACCGGGAAGTAAAATCCAATGACATAGATTCCTTTCTCGAGGAGTTTCCGAGCCATTTCCTGAGACAGCACAGCGTCGTACAGCATGATGGGTACTATGGCATGCTCCCCTGGCTTGATGTCAAAACCGGCAGCGGTCATTTGTTCTCTAAAATAGTGGGTATTGGCTTCCAGCTTATCTCGCAATTCGGTGGTCTCTGAGAGCATGTCGATTACCGCTATCGATGCCCCCACTATGGACGGTGCCAGCGTGTTTGAAAACAGATATGGTCTGGACCTTTGTCTCAGGAGCTCTATGATTTCCTTTTTTCCCGAGGTGAAGCCTCCCGATGCACCACCCAGTGCTTTCCCCAGCGTGCCTGTGATAATATCTACCTTGCCCATGACACCTCTGTGTTCATGCACTCCACGTCCGGTTTTGCCCATAAACCCGGTGGAGTGACATTCATCGGTCATGACCACAGCATCATATTTTTCTGCCAGCTCGCATATCTTGTCCAACTGGGCAATGGTACCGTCCATAGAGAACACGCCGTCCGTGACGATCACTTTCACCTTAGCCTCTGATGCCGCAATTAGCTGGGCCTCCAGGTCTGCCATGTCATTGTTTGCATAGCGATATCTTGCCGCCTTGCAGAGCCTTACACCATCGATGATGGAGGCATGGTTGAGCGCATCCGAGATGATGGCATCTTCTGGCCCCAAAAGAGGCTCGAATACTCCGCCATTTGCATCAAAGGCTGCCGCATACAGGATGGTGTCCTCGGTGCCCAGAAAGGCGGAGATTTTTTCCTCCAACTCCTTGTGGATATCCTGAGTACCACAGATGAAACGTACTGAAGACATTCCAAATCCATGCGTATCAATGGTTTTTTTAGCGGCTTCTATGACCTTGGGGTGCGAAGACAGCCCCAGATAGTTGTTTGCACAGAAGTTGATGACCTCCTGCCCATTCTGGAGTTTGATGACGGCATCTTGTGGGGTAGTGATGATTCGCTCTTCTTTATAGAGCCCGGCTGCTTTTATTTCTGCTAGTTCGCTTTCGAGTTTAGTTTTGAGTGCGTTGTACATTGGGGTTGTTTATTTTAATCTAGGAACAATCTTTGGCTTCACCTTTTTCACCTGCTTTACGGCGTTTTCTTCCGGTTCTTTTTCCAGCCTATATTTTCTTCTCAATTTATTAATCAAAAAGAGCTTTTGCGCCGTGAAGCTATCTGGATGCATCTGCGAGAAAATGATGTTGAATGACTTATAAAGGTCACTTTCATTGCTTTTCAGACGATCCGGATCTATTTTTTTGCCGATGAGGTAAGCTCTTAAATTCATGAGAAAACAAATTTAGAAGGATTCGAGGTTATAGTGGCGAGAAATATCAAATTACTACTTTTGCCCAGAATAAACGACATAACCCCCTTCGATGAAAAAAATACTTGTCATAGGTGCCTGTGGGCAGCTTGGTACGGAGTTGACCCTGAAACTCCGTGATCTGTTTGGTATTGAAAATGTGGTAGCATCTGATCTTCGCGAGGCGGTAGATCTGATCAAGGATGGACCTTATGAGCAACTGGACGTGATGGATAAGTCCCGGCTGGATGAGGTGATCTCTACCCACAATATTGATCAGATTTATCATTTAGCAGCTATTCTTTCTGCTCGGGGCGAGCAAAACCCAATGCTTGCCTGGGACCTGAACATGACCAGCCTGCTCAATGTACTGGAAACAGGAAGGGACAGGATTTCAAAGATTTATTGGCCTAGCTCCATTGCGGTATTTGGCCCGGATACACCGATGGTGCAGACCCCACAAACTACCGTCATGAACCCCAACACGGTTTATGGCATCAGTAAACTTGCTGGTGAGCGGTGGTGTGAGTATTACTTTCAAAAATACAAAGTGGACGTTCGTTCTATGAGATACCCAGGGCTCATAGGATATAAGGCCAAGCCAGGGGGTGGCACCACCGACTATGCGGTGGATATTTTTTGGAAGGCTATCCTCGACAACAGCTATGAATGTTTTCTGAAGCCTGATACCCTGCTACCGATGATGTATATGGATGATGCCGTGAAGGCGACCATTGACCTGATGCAGGCAGATCCCACCGCGCTGAAAGTGAGATCCAGCTACAATATCTCGGCTATGAGCTTTTCGCCGGATATGATTTATAGGGAGATATGTAAACGATATCCGGATTTTCAAATAGAATACAATCCCGATTTTAGACAACAGATAGCAGATAGCTGGCCTGATAGCATAGCTGATGATCAGGCACGTGAAGACTGGAATTGGAGCCCTTCATTTGATTTGGCAAAAATGACGGAGACCATGCTGGACAATCTTGAAGTACAATTGGTTTCCACAAAATAATATCGAAGCAAAATGGGCTTTAATAGAATAAGCATTCAAATGCCATTTGAAAATCGTCCTTATTGCGTAAATTGTTTGACTTAATCTGATTTTTAATTTTTCTTTCGACTTCATTAGAAATCAATCAACCTATGGCAGACCTGCAAAATCTTTCTCTATCGACCAACGGGAGTATTCTCACCGTGACCATCAATAGGGAAAGTAAACTCAACGCACTCAATACTGATACCATAGCCGAACTGAAAGAAGTGATTCAGTCTGTCTATGATGACAAGGATATTAGTGGTGTCATTATCACTGGTGCCGGAGAAAAGGCCTTTGTGGCCGGTGCGGATATTGGTGAATTCTCCGAACTGAATGAGATGAACGCCCGAAAATTCTCTGAGGAGGGCCAGGAGGTCTTTCAACTGATCGAGAACTGTCATACTCCTGTCATTGCTTTGGTGAATGGATTCGCCCTTGGTGGGGGCTGTGAGCTGGCGATGGCCTGTCATATGCGTGTGGCCACGGCCAATGCCAGATTCGGGCAGCCAGAGGTGAATCTTGGCATTCTTCCGGGATATGGTGGCACACAGCGTCTTACACATCTTATTGGTAAGGGCAGAGCCTTTGAGTACCTCATGACCGGAGACATGATGGATGCCAACCAGGCCCTGAGCTATGGACTGGTGAACTATACGGAAGTGGATAAGGAAGCCGCGATGGCTAAGGCCAATGATATTTTAGAAAAAATTTCTTCAAAAGCCCCGATCGCTATAGGGTTGGTCGTAGATTGTGTGAATGCGGTTTTCAATCAGGATGAAAATGGCTATCAGACAGAGGCCAATGCTTTTGCGAGATGTTGTGGCACCGACGACTTCAAGGAAGGTGCTGCTGCGTTTATGGAAAAAAGAAAACCTGAGTTTAAGGGAGAATAGTGGGGCAACTCAGGCAGCTTGCCAGCCAAACGGTGGTTTACGGAGCCAGCAGTGTGCTGGGGAGGGTATTGAATTACCTTCTGGTACCACTTTATACAGCAGTTTTTTCACCAGAGGATTATGGAGTGGTTACGGAGCTGTATGCTTTCGTGGCCTTTCTCAATATTGTGTACACCTATGGGTTTGAAACTGCTTACTTCCGGTTTGCTACTAAAAGCAACGATGCCCGGCATTACTTCAATGTAGCCCAGACCTCACTCATTATTACTTCTGTCCTGTTCAGTGGTACACTTGTGCTGTTTTCGCAGGATATTGCCTCTCTTTTGGAATACCCGGGGCAGGGCAAATATGTGGTGTGGTTGGCGCTGGTGCTGGCCATAGACGCGGTAGTAGCTGTACCTTTTGCACGCCTCAGATTGGAGGGAAAGGCGTTGAGATTTGCCACATTCAAGCTGAGCAACATTGGGTTAAACATTGCTCTTAATATCTTCTTCCTGGTTTTTTGTCCCTGGTGGCTGGCTCAGTTTCCCGCTTCCTGGGTAGGGCTGGTATATTTTCCTGAGCTGGGTGTGGGGTATGTTTTTATATCCAATCTCATAGCCAATGGATTTTATCTGCTGTTTTTCGCGCCGTGGCTGGTCCGATTAAAACTGTCGATGGGGCGGGACTGGAAACTGATGATGCTTTATGCGACCCCACTTCTGGTGATGGGTTTTGCAGGGGTCACCAATGAAATGCTCTCTCGGGTGCTTTTGAAATACTGGCTTCCAGAAAATTTCTATCCGGGACAGAGCAATCAGGAAATTCTGGGGGTATTCGGGGCTTGCTATAAGCTTTCGGTATTCATGACGTTGGCTGTTCAGGCGTTCAGATATGCTTTTGAGCCTTTCTTTTTCTCGAAATCTGCCGACAAAAACTCCCCGGAACTTTTTGCTAAGGTGATGCATGGCTTCATCATTTTCGGATCATTCTCCTGGTTGGTCATATCTCTGGTCTTACAGGATTTGGCGCCCATTTTTCTGAGGCAGCCAGGCTATTTGTCTGCATTGGATATTGTCCCCTGGCTGCTAGGCGGGGGGCTATTTCTCGGGGTATACTTTAACCTTTCTGTATGGTACAAACTCACCGACCAGACCAAATATGGGGCGTGGATTACGATCATCGGTTCTTTGGTGACTATCGGGCTCAACTTTGCACTGATCCCTGTGCTAGGCTATATGGGGAGTGCTATGACCACCTTTTTTAGCTATCTGCTCATGGTATGCCTGAGCTATGTCATCGGGCAAAAGCATTACTTCGTCCCTTATAAAACCGGGAAAGGGCTTTTTTATATGGCTTTGGCTGGCCTTTCCATATTAGCGTTTTATTTTTGCGACCTTTGTCAGGAATATAAGTATTTCAGTGCCACTGGGTTAATCGCTTTGTATGTGGTGCTGGTATGGTTATTGGATTTCCGAAAACAGACTTTCAACAAGTAGAATATATGAACCTCATCGTACCCATGGCAGGTATGGGCAAGCGGCTCAGGCCACATACCCTTACCACCCCGAAACCGCTTATTCCGATCGCCGGTAAGCCCATCGTGCAGCGGCTGGTGGAGGATATTGCGGCGGTCACACCGGAGAAGATTGAGCACATTGGGTTTGTTGTTGGGGATTTTGGTCCGGAGACCGAAGCACAGCTTTTGCAAATAGCACAGGCTGTGGGAGCCACTGGTCACATTTTCTATCAGCAGGAAGCTCTGGGCACGGCTCATGCAGTGCACTGTGCTCGTGAAGTACTTCAGGGTCGGGTGACGGTAGCCTTTTCTGATACCTTGTTCAAGGCGAATTTCACACTGAACACCGAGGATGATGGGATTATTTGGGTGAAGCGTGTGGAGGACCCGAGTGCGTATGGAGTGGTCAATCTGGACATAGAGGGAGTAATCACGGAGTTTGTGGAGAAACCAAAGAACCCTGTTTCGGATCTGGCCATCATCGGCATTTACTACTTCAAGGAGGGCGAGAAGCTCCGGGATCAGCTGGATTACATCATCGAGCATGACATCCGAGCCTCGGGTGAATTTCAGCTTACAACGGCGCTGGAAAATCTCAAAAAAGAAGGGATACGTTTTACCACAGGTGCTGTAGACGAATGGCTTGACTGTGGTAATAAAAAGGTCACCGTACAGTCTAATAGTCGTTATCTTGGTTTTCTTGCCGAGAACATCATTTCAGATTCTGCTGTGATAGAAGGCACCGTGATCATACCGCCTGTATATATAGGTGATGGGGTCAAAATAACTTCATCGGTCATCGGACCAAATGTCTCAGTAGGCGCGGGATCTGAGATTCGGGATAGTCGTATTAAGGATTCGTTGATCCAGAACCATGTCAATTTAAAAGACATTAATTTAGTTAACTCCATGATTGGAAACTTCGTTATCATGGAAGCAAAACCAGCTGAGGTTAGCCTGGGTGACTTTACGGAATGGAAGGGATAATATGAGAGCTCATTATTTTTTGTGGATAGGGATGTTGTTGTGCTCACTGCTGGGCTACAGTCAGAAAAACAATCAGGGTGGAGATTTTGCGCCACTTGATGTTACTGAGCTGTCAGAAGGAGAGGCACTCAAAGCTGAGACCATGCTGATAGATGCTGAGCGCGAGCTCATCCTGGATAATGAATACAAAGCTTTGGAACTCTTCAAGGCTGTGCTGGAGATTGCCCCCAATAACCCTGTCGTCAATTTTAAAATAGCCGAAATACTCATAAAAAATGGAGAGAGTCGCGAGGCGCTTCCATACGCCACCAAAGCGATGAACCTCGACAAATCCAATAAATACTACATTCTGCTTGCTGCAGAGGTGCACAAAGCTTTGTCTGATTTTGACGAAGCAGCTCGGTTGTACCAGCAGATGATAGATGAAATACCCGGCACAGAAAGCTACCTGTTTGATCTGGCCATCATCTATCAATACCAGGGAAAAAACGAAAAGGCTTTAGCTACTTATCGGCAGGCCGAGGAGATTTTTGGCATGAATGAGATGGTGTTGCGCGAAAAACAGAAAATATATCTCAAGAAGCGCGATTACCCGTCACTCATTGCGGACTGGGATAAGCTGATCAAAGAAAATGCAGATAACGACCGGTACGCTATCGAACTTTGTGAATTTTTGATCTCTCAGAACCTGATGGATGAGGCCAAGGAGCGACTGCAAAACCTGAAGAACAACAAGCACGCAGATTTGCTAATGAGCGAAATCGCACTGAGCGAGGGTAATACTGCATTGGCCATGGACCTGGCCGAAAGCACAATGGGCTCTTCGGATGTTGACTTTCAGGCAAAACTTCAGGTATTGAATCGATTTTTGGATTTTGTGATCACTTCTGAGGAGTTTGACAAGGTGAGCCAAATGGCCATGAGTCTGGCGGCAGATTATCCCAATCAGTATGAAGTCCAGGCCTTCACCGGAGATGTGATGTATCGACTGGAGAAAAAAGAGGAGGCCAGAAAGTTTTACCTGAAAGCGATCAAATTGGATCCGACCAACTACGGGGTATGGCAAAATATCCTCAGTGTAGAATCGGACCTCAATCAGTTTGACAGTGTGATTGTGCATGCCGAGCAGGCCATGGAGTACTTTCCAAATCAGGCAGCGCTCTATTATTTTGCTGGCACAGGATACCTCATCACCAAAAACTTCAAAAGATCAGTGCAAGTGTTGGATCAGGGCAAGAAATATGCTACTGATCCTAAACTTCTAACCATTTTTTATGGGCAGCTGGGTGATGCTTACAATGGCATGAAGCAGTTTGACAAGTCCTATAGCGCTTATGATGACGCCCTGAAGGCCGATCCTCAAAATGATCATGTGCTGAATAACTACAGCTATTTTTTGAGCCTTCGCAATGAAAAACTGGACAAGGCACTTGCCATGTCCACCAGGCTGGCAACGATGCATCCGGATAATCCTACCTACCTCGATACCCACGGGTGGGTGCTGTATACCCTAGGACGATACGAGGAGGCACTGATTTATCTAAGAAAAGCAGCTAATTTGCAGGATGATGGGACGGTCATTGAGCACTATGGTGATGTATTGTATAAATTGGGACGGATAGATGAGGCCATCGACCAGTGGAAACGCGCCAGCCAGTATGAGGATGCCTCCAAAAACATTGAGAAGAAAATTGCAGACAGGAAACTATACGAATAGCTGGTTAGGTGTATTATTGATAACACTCATTCTACTTACTGGCTGTAACAAGAAATTCTCAGGTATTTTTGATCGAAACAGCACCAGGTTAGTGGTGAATGACGCCAAGTTTGATTTTTTGTCTTCCAAAGCAAAAATCAATTTTGAGTCCGAAAAGAACAATGTATCCGGTTCGGCAAACATCCGCATTCGGAAGGATAGTATTATATGGGTCTCCCTGTCTCCCGGCTTGGGCATAGAGGCCGCCAGGGTACTCATTACTACCGATTCTGTGACCGTACTAGACAAAATCAATAAAGTATACATGAAGTATAGCTTTGCTGAATTGAGTAAAAAACTTGATTTTGATCTGAACTACAGCCTGGTAGAATCAGCCATGCTGGGCAATTTGGTGTACCCCTACGATCGGGAGCGGCTCGTCAGAACCGCAAGTACCTATGCCTATAGCCAGCAACACAGTAGCTACCTCTTCGAAAACTTCATTGGTACAGAGTCTATGAAGTTGGAAAAGATCCAGGTGTTGGATACGCTTTCGCGAAATACAATTTCTGTAAATTACACTGATTTTCAGCTCGTTGACCAGGAGGTTTTCCCCTTTCAGATCAGTGCTATTTTGGAATATGCCAAAAAGGGGACTGATCCGGTGAAGGTGATCATCGAGTTTAAGCAGACTGAAATCGAGAAAAAACCGTTAAAATTTCCCTTTAACATCCCACAGCGATATGATCGTAAGTAAGCGATTGGCATTTTTTGGCTTTTTTGTTTTGCTGTTGGCATCTGGGGTTTATGCTCAAAAAACCAAATCTCAGCTGGAGCAGGAAAAGCGGGAGAACCTGAGCAAAATCGCTGAAGCAGAGAAAATCCTCAGTGATACTGAATCAGAGAAAAAAGCCACACTTGGTCAACTCAGAGCGCTCAATCAGCAGATAGAAGCCCGCGAGGGGCTCATCAGTGCCCTGAATCAGGAGGTGGGACTCCTTAATGGAGAGATCAATGATTTGAGCATTGTGGTCAATGCCCTTCAGAGTGATTTGAAAAACCTGAAACAAGAATACGCCGCCATGATCTACAGCAGCTATAAGGCTAATCATGGCTATTCCAAGCTGACTTTTCTGTTTTCTGCCCGCACCTTCAATCAGCTCTACATGCGATTGAAATACCTCGAACAATATGCCGATGCCAGGAAAATTCAGGCGCGGCAAATAGAGGAGGTCTCCAGGGAATTGGATGCTCAAAGAAATCAGGTAGAGATCAAAAGGTCCGAACAAAAGACACTCCTCAATCAGCAACTGGCCGAAAACCGAAAACTGATTAACCTGAAAACCAAACAAAGTGGTTTGGTGCAGGAGCTTACCAAAAAGGAAAAAGAGCTCAAAAAAGAGTTGGCAGACAGAAAACAGGCAGTTGACCGATTGGATAATCTAATTGCTGAAATTGTGCGAAAAGAACTGGAGCGATCCAAAACTCTTTCTTCCACGGCCATAGCCAACGAGGATGAAATTTCTGCTTCGTTTGAGTCCAATAAGAATAAACTGGCGTGGCCAGTTAGTTCAGGCTTTATTTCTTCGAAATTCGGGAAGCACCCACACCCGGTCATGAAAGGCATCATGCAGGACAATCCTGGCGTGGATATTCAAACCCAAAAAGATGAATCCGTCAAAAGTGTATACGATGGGAAAGTCATTCAAATTGCCTACGTACCCGGTATGTACAATGTGGTAATTCTACAGCATGGTGAGTACTATACCGTTTATTCTCGCCTGAAAGAAGTGAATGTAAAGAAAGGAACTCTTGTTAAAAGAGCACAACCATTGGGAGCAGTGCATACAGATACCAATGGTGTATCAGAAGTACATTTTGAAGTTTGGAAAAACTACGCGAAACTTAATCCGGAGCAATGGCTTTCTCCCAAATGATTTTTTGGTAGGCCGGTTTTATAGCTATCTTTGGAGTCAATTTTAAACACAACCACTATGAATACGGTGTTAGCATTTGGAATGCCAGGAGGATGGGAACTCATTGTGATCATTTTATTTGTGATCATATTTTTCGGAGCAAAGAAGATACCGGAGATTGCCAGAGGAATGGGAAAAGGGATCAGAGAATTTAAAGATGCCACCAAGGAGATCAAAAACGAGATCGACGAGAGCGCAAAAGCAAGCCCTAGCGAGAAGAAAACAGATTAAGATTTGCGTGCTCAATCCTCCTTTTCAGAAATCAGGCAGCAACTTGATGCAGGTAAAATATCTTGTGGTCAGATAGTTGACCATTACCTGAAGAACATCCGGGAGAAAAATGGCAAGTTGAATGCCCTCCTGTCTGTATATGATCAGGAAGCCAAGGAGCAAGCTCATCTGATCGATCAAAAGATCAAGTCCGGTAGTGCAGGCAAACTGGCCGGACTTGTCGTTACCATCAAAGACGTACTTTGCTACAAAGATCACCCGCTACAATGTGGGAGTAAGATTCTTGATGGATTTCAATCACAATTTACTGCCACCGCGGTACAGCGGCTGCTAGATGCCGATGCCATCATCATAGGGAGAAATAACTGTGATGAATTTGCTATGGGATCTTCCAACGAGAATTCGGCTTTCAGTCCTGTAGTCAATGCCGACGGGCACAATCGGGTGCCGGGGGGCTCATCAGGAGGCTCCGCAGTGGCTGTGCAGGCAGATATGTGTGCAGTGTCCCTGGGTACCGACACAGGTGGATCTGTGAGGCAGCCCGCATCATTCTGTGGAATCGTCGGGCTCAAGCCCACTTACTCCAGAATATCAAGACACGGATTAGCGGCCTATGCGAGCACCTTCGATTGTATCGGTATTTTTTCCAACAACGTTAAAGACAGTGCCCTCGTGCTGGAAGTGATCTCCGGAGAGGATGAGTATGACAGTACTGTTTCCCAAAAGGAGGTCCCTGCTTATAGTGAGCATCTTGAGGCAGGTAAGCGATATAAGATTGGATACCTCAAAGAGACTATGGACAATGAGGCCCTTAACTCAGAGGTCAAGGCGGCGTTTGCCCAGCAGATTGATGAATTGAGAGCACAGGGACATCAGGTGGAAGAGATTTCTTTTCCATTGATGGAATACACTTTACCTACCTACTACATTCTCACCACTGCAGAGGCCAGTTCCAATCTATCCAGATATGATGGCGTGAGGTACGGTCACCGTACCACTGAAGCTGGTAACCTGGAGGAAATGTATAAAAAGTCGCGCTCCGAAGGGTTCGGAGAGGAAGTCATCAAGCGAATATTGCTGGGGACTGCTGTGCTTTCTGCCAGTTATCACGATGCCTATTACATCAAGGCGCAAAAGGCGCGAAGAATGATTCAGAACGAATTGAATGAGCTTCTGGAGCGTTTTGACTTTATCATTATGCCCACGGCGCCTACCACAGCGTTTGAACTTGGGTCGAAAACGGAGAACTCTATGGAGATGTATCTCGCGGACTTATTCACCGTACAGGCGTCTGTGGCCGGTGTTCCAGCTATATCCATACCTATGGGTAGAGATCGTCAAGGCATGTCCATTGGCTTGCAGATTTTGTCCAAAGCATTCGAAGAGCAAAAATTATTGGCCTTCTCAAATTACCTTTTAGATAATTAATCTGATAGATTTACCGTTATGAAGCGTATGAGGATATTTTTCCTTGGATTGTTTGTATTCAGTGTGGTAGTCGCCACGGCTCAGTCTGACTTTGGTTACGACTATATACCTGATGCCTCCTATGAGGAAATTGCAGATCGTATTTCGTGTATTGAGTCGGAGGTTTCTCTGGAATATAATGAAAAGGTGAAGTCATTCATTGATTACTTCACCGTGCGCGACAGGCCGTACACCCAGGAGGTACTCAACAAAACAGCTCTTTTCTTCCCCATTTTTGAAGAGACGTTGGCCAAATACAATCTACCCGATGAACTGAAATTTTTGTCCATTGTAGAGTCCGGGTTGCGACCAAACGCCATTTCTCGGGCCAATGCCGTTGGTTTATGGCAGTTCATGTCCTCTACCGGAAAAATGTATGGTCTCAACAACGACTGGTATCTGGATGACCGGATGGATCCTTATGCCTCTACTGACGCTGCTGCCAGGCACCTTCGTGATCTTTACAGCATGTTTGATGACTGGGAGCTGGCTCTGGCTGCATACAACTGCGGCCCCGGCAATGTACGGAAGGCCATTCGAAGAAGTGGATACAAGAAGAAATTTTGGGAGATTTATCCCTATCTCCCGAGAGAGACCAGGTCTTATGTCCCGCAGTTTGTGGCCATTTGTTATACTTTCAACTATGCACCGGAGCACAATCTTTTTCCAGAATCGCATCAGATTTTCCCTCGCTTCGACACCATCATGATCAGTCAGTACTTCCATCTGGAGACTTTTGCTAAACAAGTGAACGTTTGCCTGGATGATCTTCTAAACCTCAACCCTAACATCAAAAGGGGAGCCATACCCGAGGGGACCAAAAATTTTGCATTGAGAATTCCCGCAGACCTGAAAGATACGGTCGTTAGTAATCGTGCTTTTTTCTATGACGCAGCAGGGAAGGTGGGCAAGGAGCAGCTGGAGTACCTGGCCAGAAATACTCCGGGGAGCACCTATGGTCGGGAAAAGCAGGTATATCGCGTTCGAAGTGGCGACGTGTTGGGTACTATCGCTAACAGGTATGGCGTGCGCGTGACTGATATTAAGTCATGGAATAACCTGAACAGCAACATGATCCGAGTAGGTCAGTACCTTCAGATATGGGTATTGCCTACTTACAATAGCTCCACGAAAGATCTATATGCCAGCTCGGCACGAACTGAAAATAAAGCGGTCGTTCTGGAAGGAAAGAAGGTACATTATGTGCAAAATGGGGATACCCTGTGGGAAATAGCCAATACTTACGCTGGTCTTTCCATCGAAAAAATCAAGGCGCTGAATAACCTGACCTCCAATACCATCAAGCCCGGGCAGCAGCTCATCATATCTTCCGAATAGTTTCGTTAGTAGTGTAATCTTCTATTTTTGTAGGAGTCCCAAAACCTAAAAAGTTATGAGAACATTATTTCTATTTTTCCTTGCCTCAATCTTAATTTTTACCAGTTGCAAAAGTGCCACAGATAAGGTGAAGGAAGATTTTATGCCACTGGCACGAGGAGAAGCAGATGAGATCATCCTGGTCATAGACTCTGCACAGTGGGAAAGCGAACTAGGCAATACACTTCGGGACATGTATCAGCAGTATATGCGGGTACTCAATCAGGATGAGTATGAGTTTTCACTCAATAAGGTGAATCCAAGAAAACTCAATTCTGTACTCAAGCACGCCCGCAATATGATTTTCGTGATGACGCTGGACTCACGAACGCTTGAGAGCAAAACGATCAGGGAAAATTTTACAGACAATTCTCTGAAAATGATCCAGCAGGACAGTTCACTCTTTTATACAGTACGGAAAGATGAATTTGCCAAGGGGCAGATAGTACTCTATCTCTTTGGTCAAAGTGAAGAGCAGCTGGTGGAGCAATTGAAGGATAATAAATCCAGTCTGGTTGCACTGTTTGAGTCCGCGGTGAGAGAAAGAACCCGGGAGAAAACACTCAAGAAAACCAAGCCTGAAATGATGGCTGCTATTACTGAGAATCATGGGTACAGCATTCAGGTACCTTTCGGTTGGGACCTTGCCAAGGATGTCAAAGATTTCATCTGGCTGAGGAGGCTGGAGGCAGATTCTGAGCTGAATGTCTTCGTCTACGAAGGAGATTATAAGGATCGCAAAGTATTTGAGCATGTGGATGAGCTCAGAGATGAGATTACAGGCACCTACCTCAGAGACTCTGAAAAGCCGGACCTTTATATCCAGCGGCAGGATATCATTCCCGTGTATACAGAGCGGGTTACCTTCAATGGTAAATTTGCCGTGGAGGCTCGCGGGCTGTGGAAGATTAACAACAACTCAGCCGGAGGTCCCTTTGTCAGCTACACCTTTGTGGACGAGAAAACCCAAAAACTTTACTACATAGAGGGGTACGTGTATGCTCCCGGTACTAAAAAGAAACCTTTGGTACGGGAAGTAGATGCGATCTTGTCTACCTTTAGGACTTCTTCCGAGGTGGGAGATCCAACCTAAAAATTTATCCCCAAGTAAAAACAACTACCGACCTATGTGTGCCAAAATAAGAAGACAAGAGGCGCTGGACTTTCATGAGTCGAAGCCTGCCGGAAAAATAGAAGTAACTCCCACCAAACCCCTTAGCAGCCAACATGATCTTGCGCTGGCTTATTCTCCCGGAGTGGCTGAGCCATGTCTGGAGATTGCTGCCAACAAAGAAGATGTATACCGTTACACAGCCAAGGGGAATCTGGTGGGTGTCATCTCCAATGGTACTGCGGTACTTGGGTTGGGAAATATCGGCCCGGAGGCTTCTAAGCCTGTGATGGAAGGAAAGGGAGTTTTGTTCAAAAAATTTGCGGGGATCGATGTGTTTGACATTGAAATAGATGAAACCGATCCTGATAAATTCATTCAGATTGTCAAAAGCCTTGAGCCGACATTTGGAGGGATCAACCTGGAAGACATCAAGGCACCTGAAAGTTTCAAAATAGAAAAGGAACTACGGGAAAAAATGAGCATCCCTGTGATGCATGATGATCAGCATGGCACTGCCATTATTTCCTCTGCAGCGCTTATCAACGCCTTGGAGGTCTGTGGTAAAAAGATAGAAGAGGTGACCATCGTGGTGAGTGGAGCGGGAGCAGCGGCTATTGCCTGTACAGATTTATATACCTCTCTTGGTGCGAGGAAGGAAAATATCCTGATGACTGATAGCAAGGGGGTCGTGAAGAAATCACGTGGTAATCTGGACGAAAGTAAGGCGCGCTATGCGACTGACCGTGAGGATGTGGATACCCTTGAGGATGCTCTTGTGGGAGCCGATGTTTTTCTCGGGCTCTCTATAGGGAACATTCTGAAACCCGCCACTTTGAAGAAGATGGCCAAAGATCCGATTGTTTTTGCTTTGGCCAATCCCGATCCGGAAATAGCCTACGACCTGGCCATGAAGACCCGGAAAGATATTCTGATGGCAACTGGCCGATCCGATCACCCCAATCAGGTGAACAATGTATTGGGCTTTCCCTACATTTTCAGGGGAGCACTGGATGTACGTGCCACAGCCATCAATGAAGAAATGAAATTGGCCGCCGTGAAAGCAATTGCCAACCTGGCTAAGCAAACGGTGCCAGAGATGGTGCTCAAGGCCTATGGCCAGAGCAACTTGAAATTTGGCAGAGAGTACCTGATACCGAAACCTTTGGATCCAAGATTGATCACCACCATCTCGCCGGCTGTGGCAAAGGCGGCTATAGGCAGTGGAGTTGCACGAATTGAGATTACAGATTGGGAGAAATATGAGTTGGAACTCCAGGAAAGAATAGGTATCGATCAGCGCCTGATTTCACGTATTGTGACAAGGGCCAGGAGAAACCCCAAAAAGGTGGTCTTTGCAGAAGCGGATGACGTGAACATTCTAAAAGCTGCTCAAATGTCCATGGACGAAGGAGTGGCCATCCCTATTCTCCTGGGCAACGAAGAAAAAATCATCTCTCTGATCAAAGAAAATGAGCTTGAGGGCTTACTGGATTGTAAAATAACTGATCCCTATAAGGAGGAATCCAGGGTAAATCAGTACGCAGAGGTTTTTTACAAAATGCGTCAGCGCAAGGGGATGACCCTGAAGATGGCCCAGAAATCCATGATGAGGAGCCGCAACCACTTTGGAGCCATGATGGTGCAGTTGGGTGAGGGTGATGCTCTTATCTCGGGATTGTCCAATGACTACCCTAAAACGATCCTGCCTGCACTCCAGATTATAGGGGTGGAGCCTGGTATCAATCGGGTGGCGGGCATGTACATCATCAGCAATAACAAGGGTAATTTCTTTTTTGCTGACACCACGGTCAACCTCAACCCTACGGCAGAGGAGCTGGTAGACATCATCGGGCTTACAGCCAGGGTGGTAAAGTTTTTTGATACCGAGCCTCGCATTGCCATGTTATCCTACTCCAACTTTGGGTCTGCCCGTGGCGAGGTGCCCGAAAAGGCCGCCAAAGCAGTGAAACTGGCCAAGGAAAAATGGCCGCAGCTGGTCATTGATGGAGACATCCAGGCGAACGTTGCCTTAAATAAGGACCTACTTCGTGAGAATTATCCTTTCAGTGAACTGGCCAAAAATCCAGCCAATACCCTTATTTTTCCTGATCTTGACTCAGGTAACATCGCTTATAAATTGTTGATGGAACTGGGAGGTGCTGAGGCCATTGGTCCTGTACTTATGGGAATGAATAAATCTGTACATGTACTGCAAGTAGGTAGTTCAGTGCGGGATATATTCAACATGGTGGCCATAGCGGTAGTGGATGCTCAACTGAACGAAAAAAGAGAAAAAGTAAAATGATCAATTACCTGGAGGGCAAACTGGCTGTAAAAGACCCGACCTACGTGGTGGTGGATATCAACGGCATTGGTTATGAGGCAAAAATCAGCCTTATCACCTTTGCAGCAATCAAAAATCTTACAGAGACTAAGCTTTACACGCATCTGCACATCAAGGAGGATGCCCATACTCTGTTTGGGTTTTCTGAGGAGTCTGAGAAGCGCAGGTTTTTGGAACTCATCTCTATCTCTGGTGTGGGGCCGAGTACCGGGCTCATGATATTATCGTCTTTGTCGCCACAGGAACTACAGCAGGCCATTTTGAGCGACGATGTACGCACCATTCAGTCGGTAAAAGGAATCGGGCTGAAAACAGCCCAGCGCATTATTCTTGAGTTGAAAGACAAGATGAAGAAGGAAGGTCTTTTGGAAAAAGGTTTGGATTTTGTGCCTTCTGCGAGCAATAGTTTGAGGAGTGAGGCGTTATCCGCCTTGACCACATTGGGGATAGGCAAGCCCGCAGCAGAAAAAAGTATTGATTTAATTTTGAAACAAAACGGACAGCAAATTAAACTTGAAGAGTTGATTAAGCTGGCTCTGAAGAGAGCATAGGTATTATTCTTGTTTGAAGAGGAAAACGTATTTGAAGAGGAAAACTTACATAAAACATTTGGTAAGTGTGATATCGCTTTGCCTTTGGGTATCCCTACCTGAAGCAACGTTTGTATCAGCTTCTTCGAGCGTCCTTATTTTTCAGGATACCTCTCGTCAGGACACCGTCCGTACAGACACTATTCCTCCTTATACGCCAACAAAGGCTCCAACGTTTCAGCCAGCCTATCGTTTTGGTGATCCTTTTTCAAATAGAATTAGTCCGTCACCCCTTTTGCTGGCTGACCCTTCTTCTATAGACCTGGAAGTTGACTTTGACTCCACAGTGAACTACTCAGTTTCAGAGCGGATCGGAGATGTTAATTTCCGACCCGTCACCACCATGACTTTTGAGGAGTATGACCGGTACAACGATAAGCAGATTACCAAGGAGTATTTTCAGGAGCGATCCGCAGGCCTGGATGGGGAGAGTGCCATTAGTGGGCGTTCACTGATCCCGAGGCTTTATATCAGTCCGGTATTTGACAGACTGTTTGGTGGGAGTTACGTAGATATTCAGCCCAATGGATTTGTCAATCTTGATTTTGGCGGTCGATTTCAGCGGGTAGACAACCCGGCCATCCCCATTCGGCAGCAGCGCAACGGAGGGTTCAATTTTGATCAGCAAATCTCACTCAATCTGGTGGGTAAAATTGGTGAGAAGCTGGCCGTGACGGCCAATTTTGACAACAATAACACCTTCGATTTTCAGAACAACCTTAAGGTAGAGTATACCGGGTATGAGGAGGATATTGTCAAGAAAATAGAGATAGGAAACGTAAGCATGCCCGTTTCCAATAGCCTCATGACGGGCGCACAGTCACTGTTTGGGTTGAAAACCCAGCTTCAGTTTGGTAAGTTGTATTTAACCGGAGTGGTCTCACGCCAACAAGGCAAAAGTGATGTCATCACAGTGGAAAGTGGCTTTCAGGGAAAAGAATTTGAAGTACGAGCCTCGAATTACGATGAGAACCGCCATTTCTTCCTGGGACACTTCTTTCGTGAAAACTACGAAAAGTGGCTGAAGACCTTACCCCAGATTACCTCGGGGGTCAATGTAAACAGGGTGGAAGTCTATGTGATCAACAGAAACAATGATACCAAATCAACAAGAGAAGTTTTAGGACTGATGGATTTGGGAGAAGGTCAGCGGATATACCAAAAAGGCAATCCAAAAGTGGGGTCTGGAGACGGCAATGTGCCAACAGATAACGGAGCGAACGATCTGTTTCAGTCCATTACCAATACTCCTAATTTCAGAAGTAGCGACCAGGTAACCAATACCCTTGAAAATGACTTTGGATTTGTTAATAGCACTGATTTTGTAAAAGTGGGGACTGCCAGGCGGTTGGACCAGGACGAGTTTGTGATCAATACCCGTCTGGGGTATATCACTCTTCTGAGAAAGCTGCAGAATGATGAGATGCTCGGTGTGTCCTATACCTATAGCTACGATGGAAAGACCTACCGGGTAGGAGAGCTCACAGAAGACTACTCGGGTCTGGCAGATGATCAGGTGATTCTCCTGAAGATGCTCCGGCCCAATAAGATCAACACCAAGGTGCCAACCTGGGACCTGATGATGAAGAACATTTACAACCTCAACGCAAGCCAGATCGAACGCGAGGGATTCACGCTGAGGGTGCACTATCGGGATGATGCCACGGGGATTGATAACCCCTCCCTGCATGAAGGTAGGTTTACCAAGGATCAACCTTTGGTTGAATTGCTGGGCTTAGACCAACTCAACCAAAACAACGACCGTCAGCGAGATGGAAATTTTGACTTTATCGATGGAGTCACAATAGACGTAAGGAATGGCAATATCATTTTTCCGGTACTTGAGCCTTTCGGAGCCACACTGGAGAGCAAGTTTGCAAGTGATGAAGTTTCACTAAAGGAGAAGTATGTCTACGATACACTGTATCACACCACCAAGGCAGATGCGGAGCAAGTAGCCTCTAAAAACAAGTTTTTTATCCTGGGTAAGTTCAATGCCGGATCATCCAACGAAATAGCCCTGCCAGGGATCAATATTGCCGAAAACTCTGTCATTGTTACAGCGGGTAATACACCCCTCACGGAAGGCCTTGACTACACGGTAGATTATAACCTGGGTCGGGTTCGCATTCTGAATGAAGGAATTTTAAGCTCGGGCAAGACCATCAACATTGCCTATGAGAAGGCGGACCTCTTCAACTTCCAGTCGCGATGGCTCTATGGTGCACGGGCAGATTATAAGTTCAGTGAAAACTTTAACATAGGAGCCACCATCCTTCAGCTGAATGAACAGCCAGGTGGTGTTTCCAGATACACGATCGGAGATGAACCCACACGAAACACTAAGTACGGGTTTGATCTCAACTTTCAGGATGAGGTTCCCTTTCTTACCAAATTCATGGATTTTCTCCCACTGGTGAGCACTAAGGCACCGTCTTCCATCACTGTGAATGCAGAGTTTGCCCAGATGATTCCTGGTACTTCCAATCTTGTGGATGGGAAGGGAACTTCCTACATCGATGATTTCGAAAGTGCCGTTACACCGATCAACCTGGGAGGCTGGGCGGGGTGGGACCTGGCCGCTACACCAAAGACTACCGATCGAAAGTTTGACAAGAGTACGGAAGCGGGTTCCACACTCGGATTGAACTATAAGCGGGCCAAAATAGCCTGGTATACAGTAGATCAATCTGTTTTTTACAGAACAGGAGGGCCCAATAAACCAACCAACATTACCGACGAAGATTTGCAAAATCACTATGTGCGTCCGGTTCTTCCCCAGGAGATTTTCAGGCAGCAATCCAGAAACCTGATCGTCACCCCGGAAACGCTTTTTGATATCGCCTACTTCCCCAGCGAAAGAGGACAATATAATTATAACCCCAACCTGACAAGAGATGGATTACTACCAGACCCAAAATCCAACTATGGGGGGATTACCCGAGCCATTACCAACGAGGTAGATTTTGACAAGACCAACATCGAGTACCTTGAATTCTGGATGCTTGATCCTTTTATTGATACTCCCAGGGGCCGGGTGATGGATGGAAAATTCAATACCAATAATACTACAGGAGGTGATCTGGTTTTCAACCTTGGTAGTGTTTCTGAGGATGTGGTTCCTGATGGGCGTCACGCTTTTGAAAGTGGCCTTCCGGCAAATGGTGACCCTGCGCAGACCATTGCCAATGAGTGGGGCCGGGTACCTTCAGAGCCATTTCTTACCAATTACTTTGAGAATTCAGGATCAGCCAGGGCCAATCAGGATATTGGACTGGAGGGATTAAAGGATGAAGAAGAACTTACCTATTTTGCTGATTTCATCAATCGTGTATCTGTCTCCACAGAAGTATTGGATCAGCTAAAGAGCGACCCTTCGGGTGACAATTTTCAATATTTCCTGGGCAGTGATCTGGACAATCAGGATTTGAAGATACTGGAGCGATACAAGAACTATAATGGGCTGGACGGAAACTCGCCAGTGAATAGTGGTAATAGCATTACCAGAGCCTCTACTACCACCCCGGACAACGAAGATCTTAATCAGGACAATACCATTTCCGACCTGGAGGAGTATTATGAATACCGCCTTTCACTAAAGCCAGGGGAACTTGAGGTAGGCAAAAATCACATCGTGGATGCGGTGACTGATGATAGTAGAGAGGCCACCTGGTATCTCTTCAGAATCCCGATCAGAAATCCTGACAGGGTGTATGGAGGGATTAGTGGGTTCAAGACGGTAAGGTACCTGCGTATGTATGCTACCAATTTTCAGCAGCCCGTGGTTTTCAGGATGACCAAACTACAGCTGGTAGGCAGCCAATGGCGTAAGTATCAGGAAGCACTCAATGAGCCAGGGCTGAATGAAATTCCGGAAACCTCCTATTCTGATTTCAATGTATCGGTGGTCAATATAGAAGAGAATAGCATGGGTGGAGAGAATAAGTCACCGTACGTGGTACCCCCGGGAATCAACCGCGACAGAGATAATACTACCATAATCAATCGACAGCTCAACGAGCAATCTCTGCAGGTCTGTGTGGATAATCTTGAAGATAAGGATGCCCGGGCAGTCTACAAAAATGTCACCTTTGACCTGATCAACTACGGGCGTCTACAGATGTTTTTACATGCTGAGGCTCACAATGGGGAAATGCTGCTGGATAATGAGATCAATGCGTTTATAAGGTTTGGTACGGACTTCACAGAGCACTACTATGAGATAGAGGTGCCGATGAAAGTAACCCCTACGGGACTTGATGCAAATGGTGGCGATAATATCGCCCGTCTTGTATGGCCCCTCGAGAATGAGATTGATTTGTCCATTGATGAGTTACTGGGGATAAAATCCGAACGGAATAGAAATGATTTTGATGAAAACGTTCCTTACAGCACTCCTTCCAACAATGGACAATATAAGTTGACCATCAAAGGGCGGCCCGATATCAGTTCTGTGCAGGTTCTGATGCTGGGAGTTAGAAATCCGGAGTCCGACGACCGAGCTACAAAATCTGTTTGTCTTTGGGCTAATGAACTTCGGGTCACGGACTTTGATACCAAAAAAGGTTGGGCAGCCAATGCCCGGGTAAGTACTAAACTGGCCGATGTGGCTACCGTTTCCGCTTCCACGAGGTATACGTCTATTGGATTTGGAAATATCCAGCAAACGATCCAGCAGCGCACACGAAACGAGACTATCCAGTATGATATTTCAGCTAATGTCAACGTGGACAAGTTTCTCCTTCCAGAGAAAACAGGCCTAAAAGTGCCCATGTTCGTGAGTTATGAAAAATCCAGAATTACTCCGCAATTTGACCCACTGGATCCAGATGTGCCATTGGAGGCTTCCTTGGCTACCATGGATTCTGACGAAGAACGGGAGCGATACCGAAGGATCGTGGAAGATCGAACGGAAAGGCGCAGTATAAACTTCACCAATGTGCACAAGGAAAAAGTAAACCCTGAGGCCAACAGCCATTTCTTCGATGTGGAGAATCTCTCCTTTTCCTATGCCTATAGCGATGTGATGACCAGCAATGTGAATACAGAGACTTATTTGCAGAAAAAAGTAAGTGGTGGTGTGGCTTATAACTATGCACCCCGAACCATCTCTCTGGAGCCGTTTGCCAAAATGGAAGCCCTCAAAAGTCCCTATCTGAAATTGATCAAGGACGTTAACCTGTCACTTCTTCCGAGTAGTTTGGCATTTAGAGCCGATTTGGACCGGAGTTTCCGAATGACGCAGCTCTATAATGATAAACTTGAGGTGTCTCCCGATTTGGCCCCTTATTACGAGCGACTTTTCACCTTCAATAGAAACTATAACCTCCGCTGGAATCTTTTCAAAAGCCTGAACCTCGACTATACCGCCCGGGTGAATGCAGTGATTGATGAGCCCGATGGGATCATAGAGGGGGACATTACCACCCAGGAGGAGCGTCAGTATGTCTGGGAAGAAATCAAGGACCTTGGCAGGATGAAAAATTTTGCTCAGGACATATCCGCCACCTATAAAACCCCACTGGATAAACTCCCTCTGACCGACTGGCTGAGTGCAGATATCAAGTACGCTACAGGATATACCTGGACGGCCGGATCACAGGTGGAGCATGATTCCCTGTTTTTTGGAAATACGATTGAAAACAGAAGAGAGCAGGGACTTTCAGGTAAGGTGGACCTGGTGAAGCTGTACAACAAAGTCACCTTTTTGAAGGAAATCAATTCCCCACCGCGGGCCAAGGCCGGAGAAGAGGCACCCGGATTCAACATTGGCAAGAGTTTTTTGAGGACGGTGATGTCCTTGCGTAATATCAATGTGACCTACAGCGTGAGAGAGGGCACAACCCTCTCCGGCTATTCGCCGCGGGCCTTCCTGATGGGAATGGACAGTGGTTTCAATGCACCAGGTTGGGGGTTTATCCTGGGGAGTCAGGATCCTGATATTCGATTCAGGGCTGCTGACAATGACTGGCTCAATAAAAATCCGGACTTGTCATCACCATTCATGCAAACCTACACTACCGACCTTGGTCTGAGAGCCTCCATTGAGCCCGCCAAGGATTTGAAAATCCAGCTGGATGCCAAGCGAACCAATAATGCCACATACGAGGAGCTTTTCAGGTATTCAGACGAACAAACAGAGAATAACGGATTCAGCTCTCTCACACCCTCCAGGAAAGGAAGTTACAATATCTCATTTATGTCTATCAGTACTGCATTTGACAAGCGGGGCCCTGGCAACACGTCAGAAGCCTTCGATACTTTTGCAGAAAATATCGAGAAAATCCGAATCAGACAGACCGCCCTGAACAATGAAATTGGTTTTTACGACTCCTTGTCTCAGGATGTGCTGATACCAGCATTTATCTCTGCTTATTCAGGTCAGAGTTCCTCAGAGGTGAGCCTTTCGCCGTTCCCCAAAATTCCATTGCCGGGATGGCGGGTGGATTATAACGGACTGTCCAAAATCCCAGTGTTGGCCGAACTCTTTTCGTCCATCACCCTTACCCATGGTTATCGTTCATTGTACAATGTGAATGATTACAACTTTGACAATGATACTTATGGGGACCTGCTGGGGAATGACTTAAGCGTGACCCTCAACAGCAACGTGCTGGACTATCCTCAGGCTACCGACACCACAGGTACCGGGCGATATGCACCGGTCTATATCCTCAACCAGGTGACCATTTCGGAGCAGTTTGCTCCGTTGATCGGAATCAATTTCAGGACCAAGAGTAATATTTCCACACGTCTGGAATATAAAAAGGACCGAAACCTTTCCCTGAGCCTGGCCAATGCTCAAATCACCGAGACCACCAGCAATGATGTGACACTGGATTTTGGATACACCAAGGAGGAGTTTAAGCTGCCTTTTAAAATACAAGGGCGTACCATTACACTGGACAATGCCGTGACCATGCGCATAAGTATGACCATAAGAGATGCTGAGACGATCCAGCGTAAGCTGGAGGGTGAAAACAAGGTGACCACTGGTAATACTAACTTTCAGTTGCGGCCCTCATTTACCTATAAACTCAACGACCAACTGGATCTGACTATGTATTTTGAACGCAGTGTAACGGAACCAAAAGTCAGTTCATTCAAGACAGCTACCACAGCTTTCGGAACGCAGCTAAGATTTAGTCTTGCGCAATAGTGCAAAGTCTGAGTTTTAAGTAATTTTGGGCGTCAAAAAAATAACAACATGAACATTCCAGAAAATTTACGCTATACAGAAGATCACGAATGGGTGAGAATAGAGGGTGATGAAGCCATCATTGGCATCACTGATTTTGCCCAGGGTGAACTCGGAGATATCGTCTATGTAGAAATTGAGACCGAGGGGGAATCATTGAATTCAACAGATGTCTTCGGTTCTGTGGAGGCTGTTAAGACGGTTTCTGACCTTTTTATGCCACTTTCAGGCGAGATTATTGAAGTCAACCCCAAATTGGAAGCCAACCCCGAGCTCATTAATTCAGATCCTTATGGAGAGGGTTGGATGATCAAAGTGAAGATCAGCGATCAGGGAGATAGTTTGCTTTCGGCCGAATCTTATCAGGAACTAATCGGAGGTTAATCTGAAACCAGGAACCACTTTCATCAAGGCAATTTGCCTGATATGGTCAGGGGTGATGTTATTTCTTTTTCTCTCCCCTGGGAGCTCCAAGGCTGATACTTGGTTTTTTGTGGGGGAAGATAAGGTGGCACACTTGGGTATATTTCTGATTTGGAGCTTTCTGGTCGTGTGGAGTTTTGAACGCTCACATCTTAGTTTGAAGGCTTTTTTTTGGGTATTTTCAGGTGCTTTGATTTTTGGCCTTATGACCGAATGGATACAAGGATATGTCCCTTATCGGTCTTCAGATCTGATGGATTTTATGTTTGATGCAGCAGGTGCGGTATTGGGCTTATTTCTGGCTTATTTTATGAAAAAGGAACTAAACCTTGCTGATAAAAAGTTTGATAAGTAATATATTTGAGATTACTCTTGATTTAAGGATTAAAACATAATTTATGGAACCAAAGAAAAACCCTAATGTAGACTTGACCAGGAAGTCCGGATTGTTCATGAACATCGGATTCACTGTGAGTTTGCTGTTGGTTATCCTGGCGTTCGAGTGGAGAACATACGACGACTCTGGTCTTGTAGACCTTGGTCAAGTAACGGATGACTTTGAAGATATCATGGAGATACCTCCTACAGAGCAGCCACCGCCGCCACCACCGAAAATTCAACTTCCTCAGATCATTGAGGTTCCCGATGAGGAAGAAATCGAAGAGGATATTGAGGTGGAGTTAGATGTGGAAGTAACGGAAGAAACTGTTATTGAAGACATTATTTTCGAAGAAGCACCTGAGGAAGAGGAGATCGAAGAGGTTTTCACCATTGTGGAAAACCAGCCTGAGTTTCCCGGAGGGATGGCAGCATTCTACAAGTATGTTGGAGATAACATGGACTACCCTTCTCAGGCCCGAAGAATGGGTATAGAAGGAAGAGTATACGTTCAGTTTGTGGTTGATAAAGACGGTACGGTTACAGAAGTAAAAGCTGTAAAAGGTATCGGTGCAGGATGTGATGAAGAAGCAGAACGAGTACTGAGACAAGCACCAAAATTCAAGCCGGGTAAGCAAAGAGGCCGGGCTGTGAAAGTAAGAATGGTGCTGCCTATTATCTTTAAATTGAGCAATTAATTAACAATCTTATTCTATAAGTGAAAGCCCTTCAAATTTTTTGAAGGGCTTTTTTTGTATCATTGAGGCGATATGCTATTGAGATCAGGGCTTATTGGGGCCATCACCTTTTGTATCGTCTGCTTTTTGGGTTGTCAGTCTGGGGACAAGCCGAAGGGTACAGTATCGGTGCCTGGTGAGGATGCCTGGACATTTGTCAGCATCCCTGATTTCCTGAATGTGGACACCGAGTACCCACAACCTGGCTGGGAAGAATCTCTCGGAATGATCCTAAATGAAGTGAAAAGTGAAAATCCTGATTTCGTATTGGTGCCGGGCGATCTGGTGATGGGCCACTGGGACGCTCCTTCGTGGCAGAGTGCAGATTCAATCGCGAAATATTCCGGGCTGTACTACTCTGCCTGGAAAGCCAGAATGCAAGCCCATGAGCTGAAGTTTTATGTTGCCATCGGGGATCATGAAATAGGGGACAACCCTTGGATTGATTCAGCGAAAGTTGCTGTGATTCCGGCCTATAAGGAGGCTTTTGCTACCCATCTCCAGATGCCCCAAAATGGCCCTGCTCATATGCGGGGAACAGCCTACTGGTGGCGTCACAAAAATGTCTTGTTTGTATCGGTGGATGTCTTTGAAGAGGGCGAAAGTGATGAAGGCAGCATCAAACCCGGGGTGTCCGGAGAGCAGTTGGCCTGGTTGGAGAGTGTACTTCTGGAAAACAGAGATGCACGCCACAAAATCATCATGGGGCATACCCCCGTGCTCGGACCTGTCCGTAGGTGGAGTACCAGTGGTCTCAAAGTAGCTGAAGGGCGCCAGTCAGGATTTTGGCAAACCATGAGCAAACATGAGGTAGACCTGTACCTGTGTGGGGAGATGCATGCCATTACCTGCACCAGCCGCGATGGTGTGATGCAGGTGGTACATGGAGGCCTCATAGGGTATAACCGGCGCACTAGCTATCTGATGGTACGGGTGACTGATGATCAGCTATATCTCACGCTAAAAGAGTTAGAAATGTACCCTTCAGGCGATCACCTATGGCAAACAGGTGATAACAGACCTTTGGAGAACCTCTCTGTGGGTACGGATGGATTTGACGTGGTAGGTAAGGTAGTTATGGATAAATCGCGGGGGCGGTCGCTTTTGGAACCCAAGGGATATTTTAAGAAGAAGTTTGAAAAGAGTGATGAGTGGGCCGCCGCAGTTTTCCGAGAGGGCGTATCTACCGAAATGACTAAAATTTCATTGGATGACTGATGTTATCGTAGCCATCAAGCGGATTATCAAGCGCCTTATTACGAGACGTTCAGATCCTCAATTTAAAAGGGCTAACCATCAGGATTACCTGAATGCCTATGCGGAATTCGTAAACAAGCGAGTGGCCAGGGACCCCCATGAAGCCATCGGCGGATATTGGGAAGAACTGGGCGCACTACAACTTCAGTTCTTGAAGGCCAAGGGACTACAGGCATCTCATACCGTACTGGATATAGGGTGTGGTACATTGAGAGGTGGCAGACTTCTGATTGATTTTTTGGAACCGAAAAAATACACGGGCTATGACATTTCTCAAGCTGCCGTATCCTTTGCGCGGGAATTGATAGCGAGTGAGGGACTTGAAAATAAGGACCCGAGGGTGTTTTGGAGTATGAAGGGATTAGCAGATCCCGAGCTGAGGAGGATGAAATTTGATGTGCTCTGGGCACAATCGGTTTTCACGCATTTGGAACCAGACTATATTGAGCAACACATGGCCCAGTGTGGCGCGCTTATGCATGAGGAGAGTAAGTTTTTCTTTACCTATGAGGAGGCTGATCAGTTCAGGGTAGAGCGGGAGGTAGACTTTGCCTATCCCTATTCATTCTTTGAAGAGTTGGCCAAACAGTATGGTTTCCAGCTCAGGGATTTATCAGCCCAATATCCCCACCCCAGAGGGCAGCGGATATTGGAGCTTAGACGATCTAAATGATCAACCCGAAATCTTCACCCACCTTAGTGGCTTCTTCATATCCGGCATCATGGTGTCTGAACACGCCCATGGCAGGATCATTGTACAACACCCGCTTCAGGCACTTTTCTGCTCTGCTAGAGCCATCTGCCAGTACCACCATGCCTGCATGCTGTGAATAGCCCATACCTACCCCGCCACCATGATGGAAGGATACCCAAGTGGCACCACCAGAGGCATTGGACAGTAAATTGAGCAGTGGCCAATCAGAAACCGCATCGCTGCCATCCTTCATGCCTTCTGTTTCCCTGTTCGGTGAGGCCACTGAGCCACAGTCCAGATGGTCTCTGCCTATCACAATCGGGGCTTTTACTTTTCCTGTTTTGACCAGGTCATTGAAAATGAGGCCTGCTTTTTCGCGCTCGCCCATACCCAGCCAGCAGATCCTGCATGGCAGACCCTGGAAGGCGATTTTTTCACGGGCCTGAGTGAGCCAGTTGATCAGGTGTGTGTTTTCAGGAAAGGCCTCCATCAATGCCTTGTCCGTGGTATAAATGTCCTCCGGGTCTCCGGAAAGCGCAGCCCATCTGAATGGGCCTTTGCCTTCGCAAAAGAGTGGCCGGATGTACTCGGGCACAAAACCTTTGAAGTCAAAAGCATTGGGCTCTCCCCCCTGACGGGCAAACTCACGAAGGTTGTTGCCATAGTCAAAGGTAATGGCACCCTGTTTTTGCAGATCCAACATCAGCCTTACGTGCCGGGCCATGCTTTTGAGCGATAGGTCTTTGTAGGTCACCGCATCGGACTTTCTAAGGGCCTCTGCCTCTGCCAGAGACATCCCGTTGGGTACGTATCCAAATACCGGGTCGTGTGCTGAGGTTTGATCGGTCAGAACATCCGGTACAATGCCATCTCTTTGCAGGTTGGCCAAAAGGTCACCTATGTCACTTACTAGTCCTATGGACAGGTTCTCGCCTTTCTCTTTGGCTTCCAATGCCCAATCTCGTGCCTCTTCATAGCTATGGGTCATCTTATCGATGTAGCGTGTCTGAAGTCTTTTTTCTATTCTTTTTGGGTCCACATCTGCGCCCAGGAAGGTGGCTCCGGCCATGGTAGCCGCCAGTGGCTGAGCGCCACCCATTCCTCCCAGGCCACCAGTTACCAGTAGCTTGTGTTTCAATGTACCTCCAAAATGTTGCCTCGCACACTCTGCAAATGTTTCGTAGGTTCCCTGAAGTATTCCCTGGGATCCTATATAGATCCAACTACCGGCGGTCATCTGACCATACATCATCAGTCCGCGTGACTTGAGGTCCTCAAAATGTTCCCAATTAGCCCAGGCAGGTACCAGATTCGAGTTGGCTATTAACACACGTGGTGCTTCGGCGTGCGTACGCACGATGCCTACGGGCTTGCCGGACTGCACGAGCAGGCTCTGGTCATTTTCCAGTTCCAGTAAAATCTTAATGATTTTCTCCAGGGATTCACGATTTCGGGCGGCCTGTCCGGTGCCTCCATACACCACCAGTTCGGCCGGGTCTTCCGCCACTTCGTCATCCAGGTTATTGAGGAGCATTCTCAGTGGCGCCTCTGTTTGCCAGGACTTAGCGTGAAGTTGTGACCCGGTTGGGGCTTTGTAATGGGGGTGTTTAGCGTACTTTTCAAGAAATTGAGAATAATTCATACAAATCTCCTTTAAGGTTAATGTTGTTTTGTTGGGCGGTTTGATAGGCAGCGTCAATGATCGATTCATTGACGATCATGTCATGGGCTTTTTCAATGTCATCGGCAAAAATCCGATCTTCCTCAGCATGGTCGATCCTGCCGCGAATGACCTCATGACAGGCGTCCAGAATCTTGCTGGATTTCATGGGTTTGCGATAGTCAAAGGCCTGCGCTGCGCAGATAAGCTCTACAGCCAGGATATTTTCCAGGTTGTCGATGACCTGATTCAACTTGCGCCCACTGATGGAGCCCATACTGACATGATCTTCCTGACCCAGAGATGTTGGGATGCTATCGGCACTGGCCGGGAAACAAAGCGACTTATTCTCACTCACCAGGGCTGCTGAGGTGTATTGGGGGATCATAAACCCGGAATTGATGCCGGTATTTTTCATCAGGAGCTTGGGTAGCCCTTCAATATCGCCTTCCAGCAGCAGGTAAGTTCTTCGGTCAGAAATATTTCCTAATTCAGCCGCCGCCAGCGTGGCATAGTCCAGAGGCATGGCTAAGGGTTGTCCATGGAAATTTCCACCGCTGATGGTGTCCGTACTGCTAAACACGATAGGGTTGTCGGTCACACTGTTTAGCTCTACGTTCACCAACTCCTTCAGGTGATGCCAGGCGTTTCTGCTACTCCCGTGAACCTGCGGCATACATCGGATAGAATAAGGATCCTGTACCCGGCCACAGTTTTCGTGAGATTCTACCATCTGAGAATTTTTCAGTAAGGTTCTCAGACGATGCGCGACATGGAGCGAACCCTGAAAAGGCCTTAATGCATGGAGTTTTTCCTGAAAAGGAGAAGCGGAACCCAAAATTCCCTCGAGTGACATGGCGCCAATGATATCGGCCAGCTCCAGGCAGTTGTGAAGTCTGACAAGACCCCTTACAGCATAGGCCAGTATAAACTGTGTACCATTGATCAGGGCTAGCCCTTCTTTGGGACCTAGTGCAATGGGTGCTTTACCAAGCTGCTGCAATACGTCACCTGAGTCTTGTATTTTACCTTTATAAGTCACCTTTCCCAGACCGATCAGGGGAAGAAAAAGATGTGCTAATGGGGCCAGGTCACCCGATGCACCGACCGAACCCTGTGTGGGCACCATCGGAGTGATGTCCATTTCCAAGTGCCATTTGATTCTTTCCAGGGTTTCCAGAGCGATGCCAGAGTAGCCAAAGCTCAATGCCTGCAGTTTGGTCACGAGCATCAGTTTGGCGATCTCCAATGGCACATAAGCTCCAACTCCTACACTGTGGCTTCTGAGGATGTTTTCCTGAAGCTTGCGGGTTTGTTCTTTGGAAATAATGGTGGTGCAAAGTGGGCCAAAACCAGTATTGATGCCATAGACCACTCGATCGCCATTGGCAATCTCAGCCACGTCTGCATGACTCTTTTTGATTTTGTTAATGGTGTCATCAGCAAATGTACCAGTTTGCTGGCCACGTGCTATTCTCAGTGCGATGCCCGGGGTGAGGGTATCCTTACCGAATTGAAAGGGGTGTTTCATATCCATAAAAGCGCTTGCAGGGTTTAATCCTGCAAAATCTAAAAAATCATCCTACCAGGGGCCGGAAGCCTCCAGTGCTTTTTTCTTATCCAGATATTGCTGGTAGAAAAGCTGGTAGTCATTTTGGGTTGTTAATGTTGTTAGTTTCTGCAGGGCATCATTGGCATAATTTTCAAGTCCCATTTCCAGGGCTGCCATGATGTACTGCTGATGCAAAGCTACACTTCTTGGGTTGAAATTGATGGCATTGACCAATACATCATAGGATTCGGAGAGGTGCGTGGTGCTGAGAATCCTGCTGATGGCCAGCACCAGTGGTTCGTTCAGCGAGTTCATGCCTGCCAGGTTTACCAATGCGGCTGTCTGCTCGTTTTGGTCTTTGAGTGCCAAAATTTCTGAAAGATAATGACCATTCTGAGGCACCCCCCCATCCACCAGGGTCAACAAGGCATCTGGTTCTTCAAAATATTCAGGAGGCAGAAGGGAATTGAAAACCGCACGATAGGTCTTGAGCTGGTCATAGTTTTGTTCTTCCAGTTGCTCATTGGCTACTTTGGCCCATAGGGATCGTATGTATTGTTCATCGGCCTGAGACAGCAGGGCGTTGATCTCTCCCGCACTGTAAGTTCGATAGAGGTAGTACAGCCGGAAAAGTTGTTGGTCAGGCGTGAGGCTTTCAGTGTTGCTGATGTTGGTGATATCCTTTTTGAGTGCAGCATAACTGGAATCCAGAGTGACCAGGTAAGTAGCCCACTCCGTGGCTTTTGAGAATTCACCCAGTTCCAGCAAGCAGGCGGCTTTGTTCAGCAGGGCATCTTCAAATCCGGCCTGTGTGGCTTGGTCAAAGTAATCAAGGGCTACCTTCGGAGCATGCTGAGAAAGCGCAATTAGCCCCATTTGGTTCAGGTATTTGCCAGACTCCCGGGTAGGTACTTCAGTCTTCAGGTAATCCAGTGCCTGCAGTGCATTGTTGACCTGGCCGGCTTTGAAGTAGCTCATGACCATGGCGTTTTTGCCAGCCCAGTACATGCGTTCATCCAGCTGACCTGAAAGTGACTGATCCAGCCATAGCGCTACCTTTGCATCTTCAAAATACCAGGCGGCATTAATAAGGAAGGCCAGCCTGTGAAGGGGGTAGGATGGGAAAAGACTAGCTGAATCAAAGGACAGTGAAGTCTGCACGTTCGCATCCATCAGGGCGCTGAGTATATTGGCTTTTACTGCCAGATTACCCGCTTCATAGTCTTGCTCGGCTTGCGCCGAATCGACTTCCCGTACTTTCCACAGGTTGACCAGGGCGGCGTTTGTCCATTGACTTTTGGGTTGCGCCTGTTGTAGCGTATTCACAGCCTCGTGGGTTTTGCCCATGTCTGCATAGGTAAGCCCCAGGTTATTGAGCAATTGATTGTTGTCGGGGAATGCCCTCAGTCCGTTTTGTAAGCTGATCAGGGAGGGCGTGGTTTCACTGCTCATGGCCGCCGTGGCAGATTGATTCACAAAAGTCTGAGGCGATGGGTACCGCAGCGCCGCTCTCCCAAACCGATAGTTGGCTTCTGAGATATCCCCTTTTTGGAGTTCCCGGTAGCCAATTTTGTAGTTGGAAAAATGGTTGTCATAGCCATAAATACTGCCTTCGCGATAGTACTCCGCAGCCAGTCTGTCCTGGCCCTGTGCTTCGGCTTGTGCACCCAGGTAGTTGTAGTGGCCTGCTCTGAAGAGCAAGAAGGGCTCCTTATTGGCCAGGAAAAAGAAGGCCGCAATGGCGGCAAGTCCGGCAAGCCGGGCACTTACGTATGGAAAGCTCTGCGATTTATAGGCGATTTTATAGACCTGCATTCCCTGACCCAGTGGTGAGACGAAGTTCCAGAACAGGTAGAGGAAAAACATGGTGCCGAAGGCCATGTGCGTATAAATGATGAAGTAATGCAGCCCTTCGTACACGGAATCATTGCCGCGGGAAAAAGCGAGCGTAATAAACCCGATCACCACCATCCCCAAGCTGCAATAGAGTATCTGAGCATATCCCACCGAGATGAACCCTTCGAAGAGTGATCTTTTATATTTCAAACTCCACAATGCGACCAGGGCACTCAGTGCCAGCAGCAGATAGGGACTGAAAAAGGCAATGTCCAGGTTCCAAAAGGCGGCTTTTTTACCATAGTGGGCAAGGAGAATGCCCAAATAGACAAAAGAAAACACGGAGAAATGGACGTGATTGCTCCGCCCACCCTTGGACTGTGTGATCAGGAATAAAATGCCAAAAACATTCTCCTCGGCTATGAGAAACAGAAAAACAAGCGTCAGGGCGATCATACCAAAATAACTACCGGCAATAAATTGCTCCTGCAAGGCAACCGTTTCTACTCCGGAGAAAAAGACAATACCGGCGGATAGCAATACAAAGGATAGCAGGCGCCAGCCAAAATCTACATCTTTGATAAAGGCATGGAAAAGGTAGGCCGGAAGCAGGTAAATGATCAGCACGATCACCACAGCTACCGATGATCGCTCCCCAAACCCAAAGAGCCTTACTTCAGGCAGGTGTAGGGTCATGATGAAAAAAATGAACAGCCCCATGATACCGATAAACCACATTCTGGACAGGTAGGTGGTCACGGTGAGGATCAGGCACAAGCCTAATAAAATGACAGAAAGGATGATGGCATCCGTGGTGAAATGACGTTCAATGGGTCCTGCTGAGAAATTTTCAGCCAGCGTATATTTTTCACCCTGGAAGCTAAACTGGAAAGGGCCTTTTTTAAAGGGAAGGGTATAGAATGCTTCTGATTCGGCTGTAGTGGTCACATTCCACCCAATGCTGGAATCGTAGCCCTGAGAATAGGCGAAAATAAAAGCGAGGACAACAGCTATAAATAGCGCAACAAGTGCTTTGGGTAAATACTGAGTCATGCGATCCATGGGAATCAATCAAGCACTTTAGGTACTCTGAAATAATCATCATCCTTTTTCGGAGCATTTTTCAGGGCACGCTCGTGATCCAGCGGCGCCTTCTTGACGTCTTCCCGCAGGGCATTCTCTTCAAAGGACATATTAGTGAGTGGTTCCACTCCTTCGGTGTCCAGTTCATTGAGTTTTTCTACCCAGGTGAGGATTTCCTCCATGTCTTTGATGTAGCCATCGGCTTTGTCCGGGTGGATCTCCAGACGGGCCAGATGAGCGATTTTTTCAAGCGTTTGATGGTCTATTTTCATAGAAATACTTTATTCAAAGCAATATTAGCCAACCGTCCTGACTTTATCGGGATGATGTGCCAGAAGTTCGGCCTGGATAATGGCAAAGGTTTCTGCCTTCAATCTTTTCACTTCCTCGTCATCACTTGTTTTAGGGAAAATGGGTTTGTGTACAATTATTTTGCACCTATGATGATGAAACCGGACGGGGGTTTTGTCGGGAAGCAGCAAAAAATTGTAGGGCATGGTGACCGGGATGATGGGAATGCCTTTTTCGATGGCCAGTTTGAATGCGCCATCCTTGAAAGAAACCATATAAGGGAGGTTTTCTTCCTTTACAAGCACACCTCCTTCCGGGAAGAAACAAAGATTGAAACCATCATCAATAGCCTCTTTGGACATCTTCAAGCTTCCGGCACGACTCCTCATGCTGGACCTGTTCACGGGGATGTGCATATTCCGGAAGAAAAACCCGAAGAGGGGGATTTTAGCGAGCGAGCTTTTTCCAATGAATTTGGCAGAATAGAGCAAGCAAAAAGCAGGAATGTCGAAGAACGAGAAGTGATTGCAACAAAAGATGTATTGTTGATCTGATCTGAGGTGTTCTTTGCCCTCAATGACCACCCGGATGAATGCCATCCGGCAAAAACTCCAGGCCCAATACCAGTGAAGTTTCAGGGCCAGTCGATGACATTTTTTGTAAGGAGACAGCAAGGCGATGAGTGGCACAAACACCAGACTGGTCATCAGAAAAATGAAAAGCGCGTAGAGGGTATAAGGTAGAGGTGAATGCTTCAATGGGATAGAATATTTATAATTTGCGGCAGAAACTTCTCATCAAGTGTAATAAATTCAGGTTAATAAAGACTAAATCACCGTAAACTAAAAAAGTTAAGAATATTGGAACTACTACGTGTTGAAAACATCAGTAAATCCTACAGCAGTCACCAGGCCTTAAGCAATGTGAGCATTTCTATCCCGAAAGGGAGCATTTTTGGTCTTCTGGGCCCCAACGGAGCGGGCAAAACTACGCTGATCAGGATTATCACCAGAATCATCGAGCAGGACAGTGGCGAGGTGTATCTGGGCGGCGAGAAAATCACCCCGGAGCTCGTGCGTAAGATTGGATATCTGCCGGAAGAGCGGGGGCTTTACAAAAAAATGAAGGTGGGGGAGCAATTGCTTTACCTGGCCAGACTCAAAGGTCTCTCCAAGGCCGATGCCACTACCAAAATCAAAGCCTGGCTGAAAAGACTGGAGCTGACCGGATGGAGTGGCAAAACCATAGAGGACTTGTCTAAAGGAATGGCCCAGAAGGTGCAGTTCATCGCTACAGTGATGCATGAGCCGGAATTGATCATTTTGGATGAGCCTTTTTCCGGATTTGATCCGGTGAATGCCAACCTGATCAAGGATGAAATTTTCAGACTCAGAGAAGCCGGCGCTACGGTCATCTTCTCTACCCACCGAATGGAGTCTGTGGAGGAGTTGTGTGACCATATTGCGCTGATCAATAAGTCGGAGAAGATTTTGGATGGACTGAAACTAGACATCAAAAATGACCACAAGGATGGCACATACATCGTGACCCATGAGGGCCCTCTGGCCTCCACAGACCACTACGATCTTTTGAGCACGGGTACTACGGAGGATGGGCTTACCGAATCGATCCTCAAGGACAAAACGGAGGGTGGCCCCAATAACCTGCTGAAGGTGCTGATCGGGGCTGTGGAGATTCATTCGTTCATAGAAAAGATCCCCTCCATCAATGAAATATTCATCAGTAAAGTGAAAGGAGACAGCCATGCATAACATCGGATTGATCATTGCGAGAGAGTACTTATCCCGGGTGAAGAAGAAGTCGTTTATCGTAATGACCCTTTTGGCACCCTTGCTTTTCGGAGGCTTCTTTTTCTTCATTGCCTGGACCGCCACCAAGGATGTGGACACCAAAACCATACAGGTGGTGGACAAGAGCGGCATGTTCAGTGAGATATTCATCGATGACAGCCAGATGGAGTTTAGTTATTCTGACAAGTCGTTGGATGCGGCCAAAGAAGATGTGCTGAATGGGGACTTTGACGGGCTGCTTTATATTCCTGATATCGATGTGGCTGCCCCAGCAGGGGTGGTGTTTTACTCCCCCAATAACCCCAGCGTTTCCATGGTGCATGACCTGAGTCGTAAGCTGGAAGGTGAGATTGAAAACATCAAACTTCGGCAGTCCGGGATTCAAAAGGAAGTGCTCGAAAGCCTGAAGGCCAATGTAGACATCAGCACCATCAACCTCTCCGGATCGGGTGACGAAAAGGAGAGCAGCTCCATAGGAGCAACCGTGGTGGGCTACGTGGCGTCATTCCTGATATACATTTTCATCTTCGTCTACGGTACCCAGTGTATGCGTGGCGTGGTGGAGGAGAAGACCAGCCGGATTGTGGAGGTGATCATCGCATCGGTGAAGCCTTTTGAGCTGATGATGGGCAAAGTGATAGGCATAGCCGGTGTGGGCTTGTCGCAGTTTATCCTTTGGATCGTGCTCACTACCACCATCAGCACGGCTGTAGGTGGGATCTTCGCCAATCAGGCCATGGACGCACAAAAACAGCAGACTGAGCAGATGGATGCGATGAATTTACCTCAGGATGAAACAGCCCAGCAGATGGAGGAGAGCCTTCTAGGCAGTATCAGCTCGGCGGTAGAGTCTATCAACATGCCCATGGTCATCGTGGCCTTTTTGTTTTTCTTCCTCACCGGGTACCTGCTCTACGGAGCGCTGTTTGCGGCCATCGGTTCTGCGGTGGACAGCGATGCAGATGCCCAGCAGTTTATGTTTCCGGTCACCATGCCGCTGATTCTGGCCATTGTCATGCTCAGCGCCGTGCTGAACGACCCCAATGGGTCACTGGCGTTTTGGATGTCCATGATCCCGTTCACCTCCCCGGTGGTGATGATGATGCGCGTGCCTTTTGGGGTGCCTGTATGGGAGCTGGCCCTTTCTATGGTGCTGATGATTGGCGGGTTCGTGTTCACCATCTGGTTTGCCAGCAGGATTTATAGGATTGGGATCCTGATGCACGGCACCAAAGTGAATTACAAGGTGCTGGCCAAGTGGATCATGATGAAGAATTGATTGGAAAAAGAAAGCCCACCCAGGATGTGAATGCCGGGTGGGCTCAATACTCTACGTAGTTGCAATTAAAAACATGAAGGATTTCTGCTGTTTGTTTGAGACTGTCTGGAATAACCAGAAAAAACTCTGTAGAATCTATTTTAAGCAGATCTTCACATAGTTTCATATACTCTGATTCATCGCCTGGGTCATCGTACAGATAGTAATTGTCACGGACCCATTGATAGTCCCGGATATCTAAGGATGTCAATTCCTCCATTGGGATCAGTTTTCGATATGAATTGCCCTCATATATGCTATTCCCGAAGCAAAGATCAATACCAGTACCCATTTTAATGATGAAATAGTAGGCCTGAATTTCCTGGTCATCGATAGTATAAGAATCGGGATTCTGGACTTCATTGTAAATACTCTCAGGGTTAAAATGAATGAAAACAGAGTCGGGTTTAATCTGAGCGCGACTTGAATATGATATCAGTGTGAAAAAAGTAAAGCATTGATCGTTTTCATAGGCAACTAATTACAACTATTTCAACCCTTGAGTAATTGCTCAATATTTTCTGACATAGGTACTAAGGTTGTCCATTGACTTTTCTCAATGATCATATTCCAGCACATGACTGGAGTTATTACAGTTAAACACATGCCATATTTCGGCTATTTGTTGTGCGCTATCAGGAACCACCAGGAAGAAATCAGTACTCCCCCAATTGAGCTTTTCCAGCAAACGATCCATACCCATGTCTTGATACAACCACCAGTAGTCCCTTACCTCTAAATTTACTATGGAATCGAGTGGCAGTTTGTTTTTATAAATGCTCTCAGGGTAGTAGTTGTTGGTGAAACAAAGATCGATTCCCAGCGCCATTGGGATAAAATACTGAATGCCCAGATTTCCTTCGATGAGGCTCCTTTCAGAAATAAAGTATCGGGTACTGTCGGGTACAAAATAAATGTAGATCGAATCCTGTATAGGATTGAGGAAGTTGTAATAGTCACTGTCCTGACAGAAGCTACGAAAGCAGGCTGCTGATAAGAGCAGTGACAAAATGATCGTTTTTACTTGCATGGTTTTTTAAACGCCATTTTACTAACCCACGGCATCACCGATCCAAATTGAGCAGCGAATCTGTCTTTATATTAAGATAAACCCAGATATTGTCAATGCCATTGTTGTCACTGAAGTGGGATTTTACGACTTCATTATAACAATCCAACGAACTTTGATGACTTGCGTGTGCCAACCTTATGCCCATGCTTCGGGCCAATGAGTCAATCTTAATGTGAAACTGACTGTTATTGCGAAAATCACCAAAATGGAAATAATTAATTGTATCTCCTTTTAATTCTTCTTTCGCCAATTCCCGTGCAATAGCGCATGTAGGGTACTTAATGAGTGCGGGTGTTTGGCACATTGATTCAAAAGATACCAGAACAAATAATGTTAAAATGACTCTGTTCATTGCACTTGCATTCCTCGTTGGATTGGGTTTTATGAATGTTTTTATAATTCGTCTTTTCAATCCGCGGCGGAATTGGAAGTGGCCATATTTAAAGAATCCGTGATAGAGATCTTGGCTGCAGGCGAAAACTCATCCTTTAGTGGCCCGTATGGGGTTCAAAATTTTGTGTTTTTATTAAGCTCCTTTATTTTCCATAATCGGATGGGGATGAATTTCCTTTTGTTCTTGTCCCGATCAATAAAATCAGAACCCAAGAGGGTAGTTTGACTAAAATATAGATCGTCATTTAAGAGAGCCAATGTTGAAATTTTGAATTCCTTTCCGATGCTCTTTTCATCAATAAAAAGAGCATCATTGGATACGTGAATGTCTCCCTCAGAGCCAGATACGATTGAGAAGTTTAATGCATTATCCATACGACTCTCATCATACAACCAATCAATTGTGAGTCACGAAATGTGATTTTCTCATTCTCGAAAAGCCATTCGGCACCTTCGAGAATGAATTCGGAGTTAGATTTTTCCCTTTTGATTTTTCGTTTCTTTAAGAAGTAGGTGCTTCTTGACTTTTCATAATAGGAATAATTAAAGTCCCCATTCAGGTGACACTGGTTCATGAATTCACGATTTAAGTCAGAAGCTGAAATTGGGTTGATTTTTATTGAAAGTCCATCATAGGAAGTGTGGCTCGACTGTGGAATCAGTTTCAGTTGAACATTATAGCCGCTTTCCTGAATTTCAATTTTTTTGATTTTACGTTGAGAATTGGCATCTGTACCAAAAGCAAAAAATGCGATTAAAACTGCTGCTTTAAAAAAATTCATTTTGAACCTCCAATCATAGTCTTCAATTATTTCTCAAAATACGGCAATTCTATTGATCAACCAATATTTATCTTTCGTACACTGGTTTTTCCCTGGCTTCGTGTTTGCTCAATGAACTGTATTTCACACACTTCTTTGCAAAAAAGACTTTCCTTCCCTGCTAAATTTGATTTTCTGCTAAATTACCGAATGGAACAACCTCGTTTCTGGCAGTGAGTGCATACCGAGAAGAACCTACCATCAGTCTTTATTCCAATCGCTCCAGCTTCAAGTGGGTGGTGCTGGGTGTGGCCCTGATCATCAGTGCCGGGTCCATCGTCTATACCAATGAGCTGGTGAAGCAAATCCGCGACCGGGAGCGGAAGCAGATAGACCTCTATGCCAGTACACTAGAGTACCTGGCCAATGAAAATGATGCGCCCAACCTCATCTTCGTCATGGAGGAGATTATCCAGGCCAACAACACCATCCCCGTGATTCTCACTGATGAGTTTGGCAAGCCGGAGCACTACCGCAATATCCCGGCAGCAGACAAAATAGACAATGACCGGGTCCGGAAGCGGTTTCTCCTCAATGAGATCAAGGACATGATGACGGAGCGGGAGCCCATCATGGTCACCCTGACCGATGACAACAACCAGATCTATGGTTACAAGAACATTTACTACCGCAATTCATTCCTGCTCACGCAGCTGAAGTATTATCCCTATGTGCAGTTGTCCATCATCGCCATCTTTGGGCTCATCATCTTCGCGGTGTTCAACTACTCGCGTACCGCAGAGCAAAACCGGGTGTGGGTGGGTCTGGCCAAAGAAACTGCTCATCAGCTGGGTACTCCTTTGTCTTCCCTGATCGCCTGGGTGGAGTATTTCAAGGAGACCTTCCCCGATCAGAAAGATGTATTTATAGAGCTGCAAAAGGATGTGGATCGGCTGGAGATGATCACCGAGCGCTTTTCGAATATCGGGAGTGTGCCGCAGTTGCGTCAGGAGCGGGTCTTTGATCTGGTGTCTGAGGTGGTGAAGTACCTGGAAAAAAGAATATCTACCAAAGTGAGCATGACGGTGCAGGCCTTCCCCAATGAGGAGATCACCTGTAGCATCAACCGGCCGCTGTTTGCCTGGGTGGTGGAGAATATTGTCAAAAACGCCGTGGACGCCATGGTGGGCAAAGGTGCCATTACCATCAAAATCATGAAAGTGAGTGACGGCAGGGTGGCCGTGGACATTTCCGATACCGGAAAAGGAATCGCGAAAAATCGCCTCACGCAGGTTTTCAAACCCGGGTACACCACCAAGAAGAGAGGCTGGGGGCTGGGACTGGCACTCACCAAGCGAATTGTAGAGAATTACCATGGTGGAAGGATTTTTGTGAAGGACTCTGAGCTCAATAAAGGGACTACCTTCAGAATATTACTGAAATCGTGAGCAGTTTTCGACTACCTGCTTTTTCTCTTAACCAATTTTAGATTAATTTCGCACTCGATTCGAGATACGCTTATTTAAATCAAATTGAATAATGGCTAATAAAGGCAAAATCACCCAAGTAATCGGTCCAGTTGTGGACGTTAGTTTTGATGCTGAGGGCTCAAAACTCCCCAACATCATGGATGCGTTGAAAATCACTAAACTGGACGGTACTGACGTAATTTTGGAAGTACAGCAGCACCTGGGAGAAGATACCGTGCGTACCATTGCGATGGACGCTACCGACGGTATGATGAGGGGAATGGAAGTAGAGGACCTGGGTAGCCCCATACAGATGCCCATTGGAGACGACATCAAAGGTCGTCTTTTCAACGTTGTAGGGGCAGCGATTGACGGAATTCCACAGCCGAAAGGTGGTCAGGGATTGCCGATTCACCGATTGGCTCCTAAATATGAAGACCTTTCTACCTCTACTGAGGTACTTTTCACAGGGATCAAAGTTATTGACCTGATTGAGCCTTACGCCAAAGGGGGTAAGATTGGATTGTTCGGTGGTGCCGGTGTTGGTAAAACCGTATTGATTCAGGAATTGATCAACAACATCGCCAAAGCGTATTCTGGTCTATCAGTGTTTGCCGGTGTGGGTGAGCGTACTCGTGAGGGTAACGACCTTTTGAGAGAGATGATTGAGGCGGGCATCGTAAACTACGGTGAGAACTTTAAGAAGTCTATGGAAGAAGGCGGATGGGACTTGTCTCAAGTGACTCCTGAAGACCTTAAAGAATCTAAAGCAACTTTCGTATTCGGACAGATGAACGAGCCTCCGGGGGCACGTGCTCGAGTGGCACTTTCTGGTCTGACGATCGCAGAATATTTTCGTGACGGAGATGGCACTGGCAAGGGACGTGATATCCTTTTCTTCGTGGATAACATCTTCCGATTCACTCAGGCGGGTTCTGAGGTGTCTGCACTTCTTGGACGTATGCCATCAGCGGTGGGTTACCAGCCTACGCTGGCCACTGAGATGGGTGCCATGCAGGAGCGAATCACTTCTACCAAGAATGGTTCGATCACTTCCGTACAGGCCGTATACGTACCTGCCGATGACTTGACTGACCCTGCTCCGGCGACTACTTTCTCTCACCTGGATGCTACCACCGTACTTTCTCGTAAGATTGCTGAGTTGGGTATCTACCCTGCAGTGGATCCTTTGGATAGTACTTCCCGAATCCTGAGCACAGAGATTCTGGGCGCTGAGCACTACGACTGTGCGCAGCGTGTGAAAGAGCTTTTGCAGCGATACAAAGAACTTCAGGACATCATTGCCATCCTGGGTATGGATGAGCTTTCTGATGAAGATAAAGAAGTGGTACACAGAGCCAGAAGGGTGCAGAGATTCTTGTCTCAGCCTTTCCACGTGGCAGAGCAGTTTACAGGTCTCAAAGGAGTGCTTGTAGACATCAAAGACACGATCAAAGGATTCAATGCCATCATGGATGGTACATATGATCATTTGCCTGAGGCAGCATTTAACCTGGTAGGAACCATTGAAGATGCAGTGGCCAAAGGAGAAAAATTATTAGCAGAAGCTAACGCATAAGCGCATGTTTTTAGAAATAGTAACTCCAGACGAAAAGGTATTTGAAGGGGAAGTAGAAAGTGCTACTTTTCCGGGAAGCGACGGGTCATTTCAGGTGTTGAGTGATCATGCCGCTATGATTTCCACCTTGGGAGATGGGGACATCAAATTTACCAGAGAGGTCAACAAGAAGCCTGAGGAAACACACATCGCTGTAAGTGGCGGAGTGGTAGAAGTACTCAACAATAAGGTGACCGTACTGGCTGAGAAGATCATCAAGGAGTAATCCTTAGATATATGAAAATAGAAAAGGGAGCATGAGCTCCCTTTTTTTATTTTAGACCTCCAGTAGGATTCAAGAAATAGGATCAAGATCCACCCTTACCTTTACTCCTCCTTCAGATAATCCACCGGATTCATTCGGGAGGCTTTGAGGGTCTGAAAGCTCATGGTGATGACCGCAATTAGCAACATGAGCACGCCAGAGGCTACCAAGGTAAATACCGAAATAGTGGTGCGCATAGGGAAGCTCTCCAGCCATTGAGCCATCAGGTACCAGCTGAGTGGTGTAGCGATCACAAAACCAATCAGCAGCAGCCTGCCGAAGTTGCCCGAAAGGAGTATCCAGATGTTGGTAACCGAGGCACCGAGGACTTTTCTGATCCCGATCTCCTTGTTGCGTTTCTCTATCACAAAAGCGACCAAACCGATCAGTCCCAGGCAGGCAATAAATATGGCCAGGGAAGCCAGGGCTTTCAGGATGTGGCTAAACCGAATGGTTTCCTTGAAGAACTGGAGAAATTCCTGATCCATAAAGGTGTAGTCAAAAGGTGCAGATGACTGAATGAGGTTCCAGTTGGATTCAAAGTCTGATAATAAGTCCATGGTCTCATCTGCGGTGAGGTCTCTCACCAGGCTCACCGTAAGCTCTGTAGAGGGATCTCTGAAGATAGGTGCGCTGGCGTCGAAAATGGCCGTAGGATAAATCTGATCAGAAAGGTTGCTGTTGAAATCGCGGACAATGCCAATGATCTTATAGTCCACCTCATTGTAAGTGATGGGTTGATTCAGCGCATCCTCAGGGGTGTCAAACCCAAAGGATTTGGTCAGGGATTCATTGACGATGATGTGATGTGTTTCGGTGAACTCACGTGAGAAGTTTCTGCCCATCATGAGACTGAGTCCGTACACCTCCAGAAAGTGCTCGTCGCTGGTCAGGTAGTTGACGGAGATGTTTCTTTGCTCCTCTCCGTTCCGCACAAAGTTGTCAAAATCAAAGATCATGGGTGGGGTATCGGAGGAGTGTGAGACACGCTCCACCAGTGGGTGCTGCAATAGCATGTTTTCGTAAGCCTCCACTGAGGTGCCCAGTCGCTCGGCATGCTCAATGATGATTTTGTTTTCCCGATCGAAACCCAGGTCAGCGTTTTTCCAGAACTCTACCTGGTCCCGCACGATCAGCGTGCAGGTGATCATGGCGATGGAGATGGCAAACTGAGCAGTCACCAATGTATTTCTTGTGCGGGTACCACCGAGTCCCTGCATGTTTTTGCCTTTGAGTACCAGTGCGGGCCTGAATGAAGACAGATAAAAGGCAGGATAGAGTCCACTTAACAGACCGATCACCAGCGTGAGCACGAAGAGGACGAGAATAAAATCCGGGGAGAATAACTGGGTAATGGAAATGCTTTTTGCGGTGATGCCATTGAAGGCAGGCAGGAGAAACTCTACCAGAAACAAAGAGACGATCACCGCGCCTATCACGTAAATGAATGACTCTACCAGAAACTGAACAATCAACTGTTTTCTTGCCGAGCCGATGACTTTTCTTATTCCCACTTCCTTGGCTCTGGTGGTGGCCTTTGCGGTGGATAGGTTCACAAAATTGATCATGGACAGGGTGAGGATGAGCCCGGCGATCAACCACAGTATATAGAGGGTATTGATGTCTGAGACTTCATTTAACCTGGAATACACGTGCGTGGAGCGCAGGTGAGTATCCAGAAAGGGCTGGATGTAGAGGTTCCATTCCTCGCCAGAGGCCAGAAACTCCTCATAGCTGATCCCTCTGTACTTTTGTAGAAAAGCCTCCAGGTATTTGCCGGGCACGGCTGCCACTTTCTGAGCCACCACGCCTGGGTCTGCATCTGCCCGGAGTAGCCCAAAGGTCACAAAGGTGGTCCACATCCAGGAGTCATCCGATTTTTTAACCCTGGGGAAGGACGACATGGAGAGGAGGAAGTCAAACTGAATGTGAGAATTGGCAGGAACATCCGCTGCCACACCCGTGATCAGGTAAGACTGCTTATTGGGTTGCTCGCCGAGTTCTAGCTGCTTGCCAAGGGCGTTTTCATTACCAAAGTATTTCTGAGCCATGCTGGCTGTCAGCACAATGCTCTTAGGGTTGATGAGGGCAGTCTTTGGGTTACCCTGGAGCAGCGGGAAGGTAAAGATTTCCAGAAAATTGGAGTCCACGGCCAAAAGGTGCTCTTCTTCGAAGACCTGTGGCTCACCCAGAGCATTGCTATGTGAGATCAAAAAATTACCCGGTGTGTGCACGCGGGTCATGCTTTCAAACTCTGGCACCTCGCGCCAGAGCGCGCCCATCACCGCAGGGCCGGTGGAACCGAAAAGGGCATCGTCATCACCCCAGATAAAGGTCTGATTGATCCTATAAATCCGATCTCCCTGCTCATGAAATTGATCAAAGCTGAGCTCCTCATTGGAGTAAAGCCATACGAATATGCAGGACATCAGGCCGATGGAGAGCCCCAGGATATGGAGTAGGGTGAGAGAGCGCTGTCTTTTCACTCGTCTGAGTGCAATAGTAAGCAGGTTGCGGATCATAGGTTGTTCGGTTTGTGGCTATTGGTGCCAAATGCTTGCCAGAAAGGGTAAGTTATTGAAAATAAGCAGATTGCTTTTTACCTGTACCTCAAAAATGGTCGGTGACGGACACTCTCTGTTCGCTCCTGACTGTGTAGTCACTCGGAAAAACCACACCGTTGCGTGTTTCACGCAAAGTTTAAAATACGGATATCACTCTAATATAACGGAATGCTATTGAGCAAATTTGTATAGCCATAAAACTAAAGAATGAAATGAAAACTTAAATCCAACAGATGACGAATGCCTGAATGTCTCCCACTGCCAGATTACAGCTATGATCTGACAGCCAACTCACCGGGAGGGTCAAGGGCTAAACGTCATCTTAACACTCACAAATTAATATTAAGAACATGATTACTCACTACGCTACAGACACCACTCACCTCCATGGGTTTATTCCCAAATGGACCTCAAACCTGATGCTGGATTCCACAGGGGCCACTCCCTTTGTCAGCTATGATAAGGAGACAAAATTCCTGATTATCAAGGGACATGCCAGCGATCCTCATATACAGGAGTTTTTTGATCCTATCTTCTCGGCTGTAAAAAGAGATACTGTTGACTCCAAAAACCTGAGGGTCTACTTCTACTTCAAGTCGATGAACACGGGTACGGTAAGGGTTTTATTTGACCTGTTCAAATATTTGCGGGTGCGAGTGGCAGCAGGCACCAAAGTACAGGTGGTTTGGGGTGCTGATGCCTGTGATCATGAAATGATGGAAACCGGGCGCGAGCTCTCAGAGCTATATGATTTGAATTTCAGATATTTGGCAGCCTAGGCGGTTAGGAAATTGGCGGCCAACAGGTGAAAGGTGACTCGGGATGGGTCACCTTTTTTTGTGTCTTTTAGAAAAAATCCTGCTAAACCGTTGCTCTGGAGATCGCCCAGTGCGTGATTCACAGAGTGACTCTACGCATATCTGACTCGAGCGGATCGCACTGTCCGAAATGCGCATAAAAGCTATTCCAATAGATCATAGGCCTTATTTTCACCAGATTGAAAAGGGTTTTTCCTCCCTGTTGACTGATGGCATATTGCGGATATCCGCAGAGATGGAAGGAGAATGTTGCGCAAATCACCCATTTTATCTAAATACTTGATTCCCTCTTATATGGGGTCAGCAGGTATGGCATCTTTGTATTGTAGTTATTTGATAAGCACCCTAAAATTAAGAGCCATGACAGTAAATCAGCATTCCTCTCGACCTTACAACCTTGACAGTCTTTCACTCATGGTGTCTCACTTCGGAACACGGGTGATAGAGCCTACTCCCAAAACACCTTTCGTTTGTTATGATGAGTTCAACCAGGTGTTGATGGTGAAGGGAAATTCGACAAACCCGGATATGCAGAAGTTTTATCATGAGATACTGACTGATGTGAAAGCCAACCTGGAGGAGACCGACCAACTGACCGTGAGCTTTTACTTTCAAAACATTAATACGAGTACGGCCAAAGTACTCTTTGATTTTTTCAAATACCTGAGAAGTATGCGCGCTGTGGGTAAGCGTATACACGTCATCTGGAGTGCCGAAGCTGATAATGAGATGATGGAGACAGGTAGAGACTTTGCGGAGATTTATGACATGGATTTTCACTACCTGGCTGCCTAAGCAATAACAACCAGTTAATAGACCAACCAGCAAGGTGGTTCCTCTCAGGGGCCACTTTTTTTATGCATTTTGGCCAATAGTCACCATTAAACCGTTTGATGGGAAGAGGGCTGCCTACGTAATTCACGGAGAAGAAATCCAACGATGCTCCTTTGTGCCCACTTTCCCATAAAGGCCCTTATTTTGACTATAATGGCCGATTTATGTACCAAATTGAGATTGAGCACTGAATTAATTTGATCCTGAATAGGTGCTGTCCGCCTGTCGAAAGTGAGCGCCTACGCAAAACACCTATTTTTCCCAATTGGTGGTTTCCCTCTTATATGACGGAAGGATGTATGGCATCTTTGTATAGTATTAGAAACCAAACAATAAAATGAAAACCTAAATCCATCAGATGACCAATGCCAGACGCCTCCCTTTGCAAAATCCAGCTATGATTGAGCACTCTGAAAGTATCACCAAAGGCATTGCATCACTTAGATTTTAAAAACATTAAGAACATGATTACTCACTACGCCACAAATGCCGCCCTTGCCCACCAGTTCATCTCCAAAAGATCAGAACTAACCATTGAACCTACCGTCAATACCCCGTTTTTGCGATACAGCAGTGCACATCAGCTGCTGATGATCAAAGGCAGCTCTGTGAAGCCAGACATGCACGAGTTCTACAGTAATGCACTGGAAACTTTCAAAACCGAGCTTCGCGATAGCGACAGACTCAAAGTTTATCTGTGTTTCAAAGACCTGAATACCAGTACCGCTAAAGTATTGTTTGACCTTTTCAAATACCTGAGAACGCGTGCCCTGCGAGGTACGGATGTACAGGTGGTGTGGGGTGCGGAAGTCACCAACCAAGAAATGATAGAAACCGGAAGAGACTTTTCAGAAATTTATGAATTGAAATTCAGGTTTCTGACGGATTTAGATTTTTAACCAGCGTAGACAAATAACAGCGGGGTGGCCCAAATGGGGTCATCTCAGCTGTTTATCCCACGGACTTCACTCACGGGAAGCTCACTTTCCCCCAGGTCTACCATGGCATTGACCAGACTTACCTTTTCAAACGACCTGAGGTCGTCTATGGTCATTTCTACCTCCTTTATTTTACCCATACTGATCAGCTGCTGCCTTCTCACCCCATTGAGCAAATACGTCTTGGGTGTCCACCAGGCCTCTCCATCCCAGAAGACCACATTGGCAAAGTAGCTGTCGGTCAGGGCTCCCTTTTTCACTATCAATATTTCGTCTGCTGATCCGCGCTGCTCAAAGAGTTTCGTGAGCGCCTTGCGGTTTTCATACTTGTAAGTGTAGCTGATGGAGTCATCATGCACGAGCTGAATGCGCTTCAACGGGCGGAGTGTATACTGAGAAAACTCCACTTCGGTCAGCTCGCCATCATACACCACGCGCACCTTGTAGCGCTCCTCAAACGACAGTGCCGGCAAAGCGTCAGTGAGCTGATGAGGGGGCATACCCGGAAAGTGTTTCTTGAATGTTCTGTCGACCCGCTGCTGGTGCCATGCCAGCATGGGATAAATTCCATTTTCAAAACAGATGGTTTCAATGAATCGGCTCATTGGGTACAGTACATCGCGATTGGTTTGAGCGGGTTAATTTAAATGAAGATTGAGGAAAATTTATGCAATGAGGCAACAAACACCCGGGCATCGCCTCTGCGGAGACAGAGGGTGCATCCGGAAAGCGCTCCATCAAATAGGCAGATAGATCTTATCAATGATCTCCTGGTACTCCCGGGCTTCATCGCTAAAGGAGGTGATGCCGCCGCCACTTTTGTAGTAGAGCTGGTCGCCTTCTTTCTCAATAAACCGGATCATCACACCAGTGTCCAGGTCTTTGCCATCAAACAGGCCACACACCCCGGTGTAGAAGCCGCGATCATAAGTCTCGGCAGTCTCTATAATGTGGACGGTCTCTTTCTTAGGAGCTCCAGAGATACTGCCAGCGGGTAGCAGCTGAAAGAACATGCTTCCCAGAGTTTGGTGATAGTCGGCAGGGAGCTTTCCGGTGATCTCGGAGCTCACCTGCAGGAGTTTCTTTTCGTGGGTTTTCACTTCTGAGATAAACCTAAACCGTGACACCTGCACCTCACTGGCGATCTGGCTGAGGTCGTTTCTGATCAGGTCCACGATGGTCACATGCTCGGCCGTTTCTTTCGGGTCGTTGAGGATTTGCGCCTCGGCATTGGGCAGGGAAGCGTCTATCGTTCCCTTCATGGGGTAGCTGTAGATGCGCCCATCTGCTATTTTCACGAAAGTTTCGGGAGAAAAAACCACAAACTGGTCTTGATAAAGGAGTTTGTATTTGGCCCTGCTAAGCTCGTAGATGTCGGCAAGAGAGAGGTTGGTTTCTATGGTCGTTTTGAAAGTGAGGTTCACCAGGTAGGAGTTGCCATAGTTGATCTGCTCCACCACATAGCGAAACGGCCCGTGAAACTGCGCTTGTGTCAGGGGGTGTTTTTTGAAATGAAAAGCGGGCTTCCGGTCTTTGGCGGCAGGTTGGTCGATGGCAAACCTCAACACTGATGGGTTGATTTCGTCCAATGGCTGGATGAGGCAGCGGTGACCCAGAAAGTCGGTGAAAAAGAAAAAGGGGATGCCACGGGCACCCAGTTCATTCATCCGCGCTATCGCTTCTTCCCGTTCAAGCATTGTCTTTTTTGCCTGTCAGTCGTCTAAACATGCGTTTTTCAAATGCCCAGAAAAAGCGGAACTGGCCGAATACAAATCCATAAAATAGCAGAATGAGATTGTAAATGGGCAGGATGAGAATGTAGTAAGCCAGCGAAAACCAGATGTTTTGCTCACCATCAGCAGTGAAAAAGGAAACCACAGGCCGCTTGAGGAAGAGCACCGTGAAGCCGGTGCAGGCAAAAACGATGAGCACGATGAACACATGAAAGCTGCTTTTTAAGTTCCAGCGGGCTTGCAGTCGGTCAAGCCAACTCATGGATGATGGATTTGAATTCATTCCAATGGGGTAATGAAGTGAAAGTAACAGGCTCTTTTTTTACAGGGTGCACAAAACTAATCTGAAAGGCGTGTAAGTGAATGCTTTTGTCGGTATTTGGGTCAGCGTAGCCATATTTTAAATCTCCCTTGATGGGGCAGCCCATTTTGGAGAGCTGCACACGGATCTGGTGTGGGCGTCCGGTTTTGGGGAGAACTTTCAGCAGCGAATGTGCTTTTTCGTTGGCCAGGAGCTGATAGTCCAGCTCCGCTTCTTTGGCCCCCCCTTTGGCTTTGGTATAAGCCTTCACCATGTTTTTAGCTCCGTCTTTCTCTAGCCAGTGGATGAGCTTGCCGGATTCGTGTTCAGGCTTGCCTTGTACCACAGCGAGGTAGGTTTTTTGGATGTTATCCTCACGGAAAAGCTTATTCATGCGCTCCAGTGCTTTGGATGTACGCGCAAAAACGGTGATGCCGCTCACGGGCCTATCCAGCCGGTGACACGGGTGTAGAAAAACGTCCCCGGGTTTCTGATATTTCTCCTTGATGTATTCACGCCCCCAATCCGTGAGCGTTTTATCCCCGGTTTTATCTCCCTGTACCAGCCAGCTGGTGGGTTTGCTGAGGATCAGCAGGTGATTGTCTTCAAATAATACGAATGGTTTACTCAAGTTCGTTAAGGTTTTTTACCAAAGGCATCCATCCAAAAGGTGGACAAAATACAAACAATAGAGCCCCAGTAGGAAGAACCTCCCTTAAAACTCACTGATAAAGTGAAACTCTACCTCCGGGAAGTTATCCTGCACCATCTGCAACCAGGCTTTTGACTCGGCCATAAACACCAGTTTGCCTTCTTTGTCTTTGGCAATGTGTCGGTACTTGTCCTTGATAAAGGCATCCAGCTTAGCTTCGTTTTTACTGCTGATCCAGCAGGCTTTGTAGATGTTGACATGGTCAAACCGGGCCTTGGCGTTGTACTCATTGAGGAGACGGTACTGCAATACCTCAAACTGCAGTGCACCCACGGTGCCCACCACTTTTCGGGCACCCATCTCGAAGGTAAAGAGCTGAGCCACGCCCTCATCCATGAGCTGATTGAGTCCTTTTTCTAACTGCTTGGACTTCATAGCATCCAGGTTGATCACCTCTCTGAAAAGCTCAGGCGAGAAGGAAGGAATTCCTTTGTACAGTCCTTTTTCCCCCTCGGTGAGGGTGTCCCCGATCTTCAGGTTGCCGGTATCGTAGAGTCCTACGATATCTCCCGGGAAGGCCTCATCCACGGTTTCCTTCTGCTGGGCCATGAAGGCCGTGGCATTGGAAAACCTAAATTGTTTGTCGTGGCGCACATTGTAGTAGCTGGTGCCGCGATGAAAGGTGCCTGAGCAGATTCGTGCAAAGGCGATACGGTTTCGGTGCTTAGGGTCCATGTTGGCATGGATCTTAAAGATAAACCCTGAAAACTTGCGTTCGTTGGGTTCGATCTTCCGCTCCTCTGTTTCTCGTGCCACAGGCGGAGGAGCTATCTGTATGAAGCAATCAAGCAACTCACGCACCCCGAAGTTATTGACCGCACTACCAAAGAAGACAGGAGCTACTTCACCATTGAGGTATTTTTGGACATCCAGCGGATCATACACGCCATTCACCAGCTCTATTTCCTCACGCAGGGTTTTCACAGCAGAGGCTGGGAGTCGCTTGTCCAGTTCAGGATCATCGATGCCTTTGATCTCGACCACATCCGTGACTTTCTTCGTTTTGCTGGGTTCGTACAGGTTCAGGTTGTTTTCAAAAATATTGAATACGCCACGTAGGGATTTACCCATACCTATGGGCCAGCTCATTGGCCGCACATTAATCCCCAGCTTTTCTTCTATTTCGTCCAGGAGTTCGAAGGCATCCCGGCCTTCACGGTCCAGCTTATTGATGAAGCAGAGTACCGGGGTGTTTCGCATCCGGCATACTTCCATCAGCTTTTCTGTCTGGCGCTCCACACCCTTCACACAGTCTATCACCATGATCACACTGTCCACGGCAGTGAGCGTGCGGTAGGTGTCTTCTGCAAAATCCTCGTGACCAGGGGTGTCCAGGATGTTGATTTTTAAATCTTTGTAATCAAAACCCATGACGGAAGTGGCTACCGAAATACCCCGTTGTTTTTCTATCTCCATCCAGTCGGAGCGGGTGCCCACATCAATCTTGTTGGATTTTACCGCCCCGGCTGTTTGTATGGCACCCCCAAAAAGGAGTAATTTCTCCGTAAGGGTGGTTTTTCCGGCATCCGGGTGAGCGATGATTCCAAAGGTGCGGCGTTTCTGTATTTCTTGTTCTAAGGTCATTCCCTGCGAGTATTTCAGGGCGCAAAGTTAGTGATCTTTAGCGGATGAACACATGCCCTGCTTTTGGCTTTTGCCTAACCCTTCAATATTCTGTTTTTCACTTCAGACTGGTAGTTGCGCCCGATGGGCAGGTGCTTGCCTCCGATCTCCACCTGATTGCCATTGATGGCTTTGATTTTCTCCAGTGAAACCGTATAGCTGCGATGTATGCGCATAAAGTCTTCCTGGGGTAAGAGATCGGTGAAGGAGTGGAGGTTGTGATGAACGATGAGGTCTTCAGCAGTGGTGCGCACCATCACATAGTCCTTGAGGCTCTCCACGTAGAGGAGGTCTTTCAGGAATACCTTCACCATTTTTTTATCTACTTTGAGAAAGAGGTGGTCTATTTTCTCTGCCTCACCGGCAGCACTGCCCGGGCCCGCGGGCTTGATGCTCAGGCGGTTCATTACTTTTTGCACCATCCGGAAAAAACGAGGAAACTCAATGGGCTTGACCAGATAATCTACCACGTCATAGTTGTAGCTCTCCACGGCATAGTCGCGGTAGGCTGTGGTGATCACCACCTGTGGGGGATTTTTCAAAGTCTCCAAAAACTCCATGCCGCTGAGTTTAGGCATATTGATGTCCAGAAAAATGAGGTCTACAGCTTGCTCATTCAGGAAGCGAATGGCCTCCAGGCCGTTGGAGCAGCTCCCTACGCATTCAAAGTCATCCACCTCTTCGATGTATTTCTCTACCACTTTTACGGCCAGAGGTTCGTCATCTATGATCAGGCATTTTACTTGCATAACTATTGATTTAAAGGGAGCACCAAATTAACCATATGTTTTTGACCGTCCTGGCTTATGTCCAGCTGGTACTTATTCTGATAGAGCAACTTAAGCCGTCGAATGGTATTTTGAAGGCCTATGCCCTCACTTTTATTGAGCCGCTGTACTTCTTTGGAGTCCTGATAATCCTTCAGCCAGTTATGTACCTGAAAATGTAATTTATCTTCTTCCACGTTCAGTTTGATCCAGATGTCAAAGGTGCCTTCAGGAGACTCTCCGCCATGTTTCATGCTGTTTTCCACAAAAGGGGAGAGGATAAGTGGCGGTATTTTCTTGTCGTCCAGTTTGCCGGTGATCTCAAAGTCCACCTGAAGGCGGATGCCAAAGCGAATTTTTTCCAACTCAATGTAATTCTTCATGTGGGTTACGGTTTCCATGAGGGTCACCTCATCCGCTTTGGCCCGGTAAATAACAAAACTCATAAGGTTAGACAGCTTGAGGATCGTGTTAGGGGCCAGGTCGGATTTTTCCAGCGTAAGTGCATAGAGGCTGTTGAGCGTATTGAAAAAGAAGTGTGGCTGGATCTGACTCTTGAGGTAGGCAAGCTCAGTTTCGAGGCTGTTTTTTTCCAGTTCCCGCTGGGCATCTCGTTCACGAATGTGGTCAATGGTGAGTTTGATGGCTGCAGTAAGCCCAATAATGTACAATTCACCAATGAATACTGTGATGATATAGCTCAGCCCAAACAGGTCAGTTTCCGGTTTGGCGGATTCCGGCCAGATGTTGGTGGTTACCAGGCCATAGGTCAGCAGGATTTTGACGAGTGAAAACGCAAGTGTGGCACCAAAGAGCGACAGCACATAGAAGAGGTATTTCTTTTTGGAAAGCAGACGCGGTACCAGCCAGTATAGGTTGAAGTATACCAGAATGATGTGTATTGGGAATTCCACCAGGTTGGACTTGATCGAATATATATAGTCACCAAAGTAGTGACCCCACCTTACACTGTTGAAAGAGAAATAGCCTACCCAGAAGAGGATATGGAAGAGTACTGTACGGTGTTTTCTGATCTGTTTCAATGCCGGTTATTTATTCTTAATGGCTTTTTATAGGCGATACTGCATATACTAGATAGCCAAATTTCCTAAATAAGTGAACGGACAGGCCCTAAATTATACCAACAGCGCTGTTTTGCCAATAAACAGCATTGGTGCTATTCGTAGCACCGGCAATGTCATCTAGCGATAAAAGCTCGTCGTACTGCGAATAAATTTCCCCGGATCATACCTAGTTGCTTAATTGGGTACCGTGACTGAAAAAAGGCGGTCACAAAAGTCCTAAACCAAAAAGTTTAATTCTATGAAGAGAATACTACCATTTTGCATGTTAATGCTGATGGGCATCGTCGTACTCGGACAGCAAACTGTCTCGGGAACTGTGAGTGATGCTCAATCGGGGGAGCCTATACCTGGTGCCACCATCCTGATCAAAGGGACGGACACAGGGACTACTACGGATCTGGATGGAAAATTCAGGATCCAGATTGAAAACGAAACGGACGTTCTCGTCTTTTCATCCATTGGTTTTTCAGCCGTGGAGGAAGTTGTTGGCTCACGAGCCATTATTACTGTGTCCATGGATGCTGACATCACTCAGCTGGGTGAAGTGGTGGTGACGGCTTTGGGTATCGAACGAGATTCGAAAACACTCGGATACTCGGTGTCCAGAGTGAAAGGAGAGCAGTTTACCAAAGCACGTGAGATTAGCGTGGCGGACAACCTGGTAGGGCGAGTAGCAGGCCTCAACAGCAGTGCGCCTTCCACCGGCCCTGGGGGATCTTCGCGTGTGACCATTCGTGGTAACTCCTCCCTCTCTTTCAACAACCAGCCACTTTATGTAATTAATGGTATCCAGATGAACAATGACAACCTGGGTAGTGTAGGCAAATGGGATGGTGCCGATTTCGGAGATGGTATCTCCAGCATCAACCCGGATGATATCGAAGACATCACAGTACTGAAAGGTGGTGCTGCAGCAGCACTGTATGGACAGAGAGGTCGCAATGGGGTCATCCTCATCACCACCAAATCAGGTAAGTCCAGTCAGGGATTGGGCGTTGAGTTCAATAGCAACGTGGCCATCTCCAAGATCAATGACTTCAGGGATTTTCAGGAAAAGTATGGACAAGGCACGCTCGGCGCAGCACCTACGGATCAGACCTCTGCCCTCAATACCGGGCTTACCTCCTGGGGAGCTCCGCTAGATGGTTCTATGGTTACGCTTTTTGATGGAAAGCAGCACCCATACTCTGCAGTGAGCGGGGACAACCTGACTGATTTTTATGAGACCGGAGCCACTTATACCAATTCTTTGGCGATCTCCGGAGGCGGCGAGTCTGGCTCTGTCAGATTGTCTTTAGGTGATTTGCGAAATAGCTCGGTATATCCGGGTGCTGATTATAAAAGGCAAACAATCAACCTGGATGCTTCCTACAAATTGTCACCGCAGCTGACAGGTAGTGCCAATGTGAACTACACCAAAGACGGTGCGAGCCGAACCAAAGTAAATGATGCACCGGGTAACGGTAACTATGCCATCATGTTCTTGCCACCCAACGTGGATGCCGAATACCTGGCTCCGGGCTATGATGAGTTGAAAAATGAAATCCGATTTGGCAGTGATGCCTTTACTACCAACCCATATTTTGCAGCCAACAGGTTCATCACGGAGACTTCCAAAGACCGGGTGTTGAGTGTGGCTAGTTTGCGCTATGCTCCACTGGAGTGGTTATATGTGCAGGCACGTATTGCCAATGACTTCTATGCGTTCAATGCCACCCAAATCACTCCAACAGGTACCGCGTACCGGCCTACTGGAGGACTGGACTTGCAGCGCACGGTAAACTACAATGAAACCAACGCTGATTTCCTTGTGGGGATCAATAAAGATGTGAGCAGAGACTTCTCCATTGGGGTCACGCTGGGAGGTAACCTGCTGAAAATGCAGCAGAAGACTGTGGAAGTGAACGCCAGTGGTTTTGCGTTCCCATTCCTCTATAACCCGGGTACAGCTACCACCAAAAATGCCAACGTGACAGAGCCACAAAAAGAGGTGCACTCGCTTTATGGTTCGGTTGAGCTTGGATTCAGAGACATGCTGTTTTTGAACATCACGGACAGAAATGACTGGTCGAGTACCTTGCCAAGTGGTAATAACTCGTACAATTACCCATCGGTCAATCTTTCTTATGTATTCTCTGAGTCATTGAATGTGCCTTGGATGAACATGGGTAAGATCAGAGCGGGGTATGCGCGTGTGGGTGGTGACGCTCCTGTGTTCGCCACCAGCTTATACTATGGCACCCTGGGCAACGCCATCAATGGTGTGCCGCTCGGGAACGTAGATAACAACGTGCCAAATCCTCAAATTGAACCACTACAGGTGACCGAACTGGAAGTTGGAGGTGAAATGGAATTCTTACAAAAGAGACTGTTTGTAGATCTGGCCTGGTATAAAAAGCAAACCCTCAATGACATTGTGAATGTGGGAATTTCGAGAGGGTCTGGTTATCAGACGGCTGTGGTGAACATCGCAGAGATTGAAAACACGGGTGTAGAATTCCTTTTGGGAGGGGTACCCGTGAAAACTCCGGCACTTACCTGGACCACTACTTTTAATATTTCTAATAACAAGAATACTGTGATTGGCCTGGCAGAAGGTCAGGATAAACTTACCGTGGGCGAGTCCAGAAACGGGCGGGCGTTCATTGAGCATGTGGTAGGAAAACCATTCGCTCAGGTGATGGCCTATGACTATATGCGGGATGATGCCGGCAACCTGATATTAGGTGCCACAGGTCTTCCTCAGGCAGCTTCAGAGCTCACCTCACAGGGAACAGGTGTACATCCGGTCACGGGAGGATGGAGCAACGATGTGAAGTTCAAGAACCTTACATTGTCCTTCCTGATTGACTTCAAATATGGAGGGGTGATCTACTCCGGAACCAATGCGATTGCCTATGGCAATGGTCTTCACAAAGCAACACTGGAAGGCCGTGGGGATGGAATCACCGTCAGTGGAGTGGATGCTGAAGGAAATGCCATGACTTCTACTGTCACAGACCAGAACTACTACGGAGCTCTGGCGGGCATTTCCAAGCTGCAGGTATATGATGCGGATTTCATCAAATTCCGTTCGTTGAGTCTTACTTACAACTTCCCCAACCTCGGGAACATCAAGGGACTGAGCATTTCGTTGGTGGGCAGAAACCTTTTTTACATCAAAAAGAGCACGCCAAACATCGATCCGGAGTCCAACTATACCAATGGCAATGCTCAGGGAATCGAATACCTGGGACTCCCAACATCCAGGACTTATGGTATCAACCTTGGTATTAAGTTTTAATCATCTAAAGAAACAGACATGAAGAATCTATTATATATCGTTCTTACGACTGTTGCGGTGGCTTTTACCGGATGTACATCCGACTTTGAGGACATCAACACAGACAAAAACAAGGTGGCTAAGGAGAGTTATGTGCCTGGTTATCACCTTTCGAGGGCTCAGCTGGAGTATACAGGAAATAGTGATTTCAGCTATGATACCTGGAGGATCAATATCATCTATTCGAGTATGATGACCCAGCAACTTGCCAATGCGAGTTGGTATGCAGGAGATAAGTACATGCAAAACGATGGTTGGGCCAATGCGTCATTCGACGTGGCTTACAATGATCAGGTAAAATACATCGTGGACTTATTGAAAATCACAGAAACAGATCCGCTCTATGCTAACCTGCATCAGATTGCCCGGATTATGAAAGTGATCATTTTCCACAGACTTACAGATTTGTATGGAGAGATTCCATACTCTGAAGCTGGTTTGGCTTATCACGAAGGGATTTATGCCCCTAAGTATGACACGCAGGAATTTATCTACATGGACATGCTGAAGGAGTTAAAAGAGGCAGCTGAAGCCCTCAATGCCAATGGTGACTTGCCTGGTTCCGGGGATTTGATCTACGGATCGGCGGCAGACCCTATTGGTCAGTGGAAAAAACTGGCGTATTCCATGATGCTCAGACTTTCTATGCGACTCACAGAAGTGGCGCCTACAGTAGCCAAGCAATGGGCAGAAACGGCAGTAAATGGGGGAGTATTTACCTCCAATGCTGACAATGCTTTCATTATGCATGATGCAGCCGGTGGCCGAACCACGGTCAACAGAAACAGCAACATCCTGGCAGGAGAATGGAATGCGACCAACACCGGAGAGGTGTTCCTGAGCAAAACCTTCGTGGATTTTCTTTCTGACACCAACGATCCGAGACTGGGTCTTTTTGCCAGGATACAATCTACAGGCGATACAGACCCGGCCAATCAGATCGGACTTCCTAACGGGCTCGATCAGAATGGAGGAGCGTTTGACGTGAGTACAGATCCTGATTTTCCCGGGGACATTACCAATTATTCAACCATTCGTGATGATGTATTTCTTAGCCTCTCAGGCCCCACGTTCGTGATCAACTATGCGCAGGTGGAGTTGCTACTGGCAGAAGCAGCCTTGAGGAATTACAGTGTGGGCGGTACCGCTGAGTCGCACTATACGGCAGGGGTGACTGCTGCCATGCAGTTTCTCACTCAGTACAACTCCACCGCAGAAGTGCCTGCGGATGAAATCACTACCTATCTGGCTGCTAACCCCTTTGTGGTGGCAGATGGAATGGAAATGATCGGAGCGCAGTATTGGGTAGCATCATTCCTTGACTGGTACGAGGTATGGTCCAACTGGAGAAGAACAGGGTACCCTGAGCTGGTACCGGTCGACTATCCTGGAAATGCAACAGGCGGGGTGATCCCAAGGCGAATGATTTACCCTTCTCATGAAGCGTCTAACAATTCAGTGAATTATGCAGAAGCCATCAGCAGACAGGGCACCAACACGTTCCTGACCAAAGTGTGGTGGGACGCGAGATGATAAATTGTGTTTATAAGTAGATGAAAGGCCTCCTCCGGGAGGCTTTTTATTCCTTCTTTGAGCACACAAAGAGTGCGGGTTGTTGTGAATTCGACGATGAAGAGCGTCTGGGCCGTTTGAAGGCAGGCCTGGGTTGTTGGTCGATGAAATTGATCCAAACCGCTAATAAATTTTTTTCAGGTGCCTTGGGCACTTTATTTAGAGTACGGGCGATGGTCGAATGGTGAGTCCATTCTGGGTATTCGCTCTAGAAGTTTTAAAATAATCGTAACTTATAGTCATAATGACATTAAAGGTATCCGGCATATTTTCAGGCCATATTCTTCTACCCCAACTCAGTGTGATGATGAAAAAATCCTTTCAATACCAGCTAACGCTCATTTTCTTATTATTTGGGCTTAGCCTGAGTGCTCAGGAAACCGCACTAAATCTCATGCCCGTGCCTGAGCAAATAGAAATGGGAGAAGGACATTTTGTTATCACGAAGCGTTTTTCTATTTCTCTCACCGGCACCTATCACGAGCGACTTGCTCATGAAGCTACCAGATTTTTGCGCAGACTGGATCAGAAAACCGCGTTGTTTTTTGACCAGCACAAGGTAAGTGGTGAGCGGACAAACGCCAGCCTCACCATCACCGTGGAGCGCCCGGGAGAGGTCAGGCTGCACGAAGACGAGAGCTATCAACTGCGAGTAGGTACTGAGTCCATTGAGTTAAATGCGCAGACGGATATAGGTGCCATCAGAGGATTGGAAACCCTCCTTCAGTTGGCAGGTGCCACCAATGGCCAAAGTACTTTCCCTGTACTCACCATCAATGATTCACCGCGTTTTCATTGGCGAGGATTGATGATGGATGTGGCTCGTCACTTCATGCCGATGGATGTGCTGTATAGAAATTTGGATGCCATGGCTGCTGTGAAGCTGAACGTGCTTCACCTCCACCTGGTGGATGATCAGGGTTTCAGGTTTCCCACCAAAGCCTTCCCTGAGTTGTTGGAGCTTTCATCGGACGGTCAGTATTATACCCGGGAGGATTTGGATGACATTATTGCGTATGCACATCAGCGGGGGATCCGGGTAATTCCCGAAATAGACGTACCAGGACACGCCACGGCCATTCTGGTGGCCTTCCCCGAGCTCGGCAGCAAGGATACTACCTATACATTGGAACGCTATTCAGGCATATTTGACCCTACGCTGGATCCTACCAACGATGCAGTATATGATTTTTTAGATCAGTTGTTTGCTGAAGTGGCTGAGGTTTTCCCCGATCCATATTTCCACATCGGGGGTGATGAAAACCTGGGGCGCCATTGGAATGAAAACAAGGATATTCAGGCTTTCATGAAAGCCAATAACCTGGCTACCAATCACGATTTGCAGACCTATTTCAACATCAGGGTGCAAAAAATACTCAACAAGTATGGTAAACACACCATGGGCTGGGATGAGATCATGACACCTGAAATGCCCAAAAGTGCCATCATTCATTCATGGCGGGGCAACTGGGAAGGCCTGGTGGCCAAGCAGACTTTGTACGATGCAGCCAGAGCGGGTTATGAAACAGTGCTGTCCAACGGATATTATCTCGATTTGATGATGCCTGCCAGCCAGCACTACCTGGTGGATCCGGCGCCCGCTGATATGGACCTTACCCCAGCGGAGAGAAGCCGTATATTGGGTGGTGAGATGTGCATGTGGAGTGAGCTCGTCGTCCCTGAAACCATCGATAGCAGGCTATGGCCAAGAGCCGCGGCTGTGGCAGAGCGATTGTGGTCACCCGAGGACGTACAGGACGTACAGGACATGTACAGGCGCCTGGCCATCATCAGTCTCCAACTGGAGCAGCTCGGTCTGAAGCATATTTCGTCTCGAAACGTCATTCTCAGGAAGTTGGCTAAAAGCAAAGACATAGAGCCACTAAAAGTACTGGTGGAGGTGGTAGAACCCATGAAAGGCTATACCAGAAATACGAATGGCACATTGTACACCACATTTTCCCCTTTCATGCTTTGGGCAGATGCTGCTACTGCCGATGCCACCGTGGCGAGGGTATTCAATGAAGACGTAGAGCGATACCTGTCGGGCAGTCTGGAAGCCAACCAGCTGCGAACACAATTGGACCTGTGGAGTAAGAATCATAAGAAAGTACTGCCCATCATCAATCGATCTCCGGCACTTTTGGAGATCGAATCACTTTCAGAAAACTTTTCCAGACTCGCTGTGATTGGTCTTGAGGCCATTGGGCTCATTGAGTCAGGCGGGAAGCCATCATCCGGATGGGTGACTCAGTGTCAGCAGGTGCTGGAGGAGGCCAGGGAGAATGGAGGGCGCACAGAGTTGCAGGTGATTAGTGGAATAGCCATGCTGGTGGATGAGTTGAAAGGTCTTTGAGCCTGGGATCCATCCTTTTTAAGGAATTGATCTTATTTTAGCGCCATGAAAAAGCCCTACAGGTATGCGCTGTACTTTGGTATTGGCGTGCTCATCTATTTTGCCATGGATGGAGAGAACAATCCCGAATCTCTGGAGGAGGTACACAAAATGGCCCCGGCGCTGATCATTGGTGTAGTGGTACTGCTGTTTCTGGTGCGCTATATCATTAGTAAGAAGGAAAAAGATTAATGCAGACATAAAAAAACCTGCCGAGTACATACTCAGCAGGTTTTTTTAATGTCTTTTAGCAGGTGTTAGCCTAGTGCAGCCACTTTAAGGTCCTGAGTCTTGGAGTGTCCGCAGTAGGTACATTTGTAATGCTTCACAATCAGTCCCTCCTCACTGGCACTGGCTTCTTTCACCACTTCTTCCCTCAGGTCTCTCATGGTTCGGTAATTACACTTCTCACATACCAGTGCATGAAAGAGCATGTCGTATTTCTCCACGACCTTTTCCCCGGTTTTTTCATCTACCCAGATGTCGTAATCCGCAATGTGATTGTCTTCCTCTTCAATCATCGCAGGAGTCATATACTCATCTTCTTCTTCTTCGTTTAGCAATCTCATGGGATTGCCGGCCTTGGACTTCATTGGCTTAAATCGAATCTTATCGAGGCGCTTTTCCAGTACGAATGGGTAGTAATATTTTACAATGGCCCAAAAAGCATAGCCAAATGCCACACCGATGATAATGGAGAAAAATCCGGCCCCGAAAATGTGATAAATCGCTGCTTTTCCGATCCAGTTGATGATGGCATAAAAGGCAAAAAAGACTAAACCAAAGGCCACAAAGCGAGTGGCAATATCAAAATAGACGGTTTCTTTAGCCGAAGCGAAAATAAATTTTTTGGTTCTTTTGCCAGCAGTTGCCAGCATGAAGAAATAGGTAATGGTGATCAATACGGCGATGGCAAAAAAAGCAAAACCAATCGTAGGGAAATTGGACAGCCATTCAGGAATTTTATTTTTCATGATCGTTTAGTTAAGACGCTAGGAAGTGTTTTTATGATTTAGTGCATTAAGTTAAAAAAAAGCGCTCTGGAATCATGCGAATTTTATGATAAATAAGTTTAAAAGCCAGTTACCTGCACAAATGTGTCCGGTTGGAGCGTCAGTTTACCGGGGTAGTTCTGACAATCTGTCATAAATAGGCTGTCATTTTCTTGTTGGCACAACCATTGATAAAAGGATAGATAACGAAAAAAGAATTTTCAAGACTTTAAATAAATAGTTAACAATGGGAAAAATTATCGGCATAGACTTAGGTACTACCAACTCATGCGTGGCGGTAATGGAGGGTAACGAGCCTGTAGTGATTCAGAACAGTGAAGGGCGCAGGACCACACCATCTATCGTGGCATTTTTGGATAATGGTAACGGAGAAAGAAAAGTTGGAGATCCTGCAAAACGTCAGGCCATCACCAATCCTCAGAACACCATTAGCTCAGTGAAGAGATTCATGGGTAAGAAGTATTCTGAGGTGACAGAAGAAAGAAAGAATGTTTCATATGGCCTGGAGGCTGGCACTAATGATACCGTGCGGGTAAAAATCGGCGATAGAAATTACACTCCTCAGGAGCTTTCGGCTATGATCCTTCAGAAAATGAAGTCAACGGCAGAAGACTTTCTGGGACAGGAAGTGACAGAGGCGGTCATTACCGTGCCTGCTTACTTCAACGACGCTGAGCGTCAGGCCACGAAAGAAGCCGGACAGATTGCAGGCCTGGAAGTGAAGAGGATCATTAATGAGCCTACAGCGGCGGCATTGGCTTATGGTCTGGATAAGAAAAATGCGGACATGAAAATCGCGGTGTATGACCTTGGTGGTGGTACATTCGATATTTCTATCCTTGAGCTGGGTGATGGTGTGTTTGAAGTAAAATCTACCAATGGTGATGTTCACCTGGGTGGCGATGACTTTGACGGGGTAATTATCAACTGGCTGGCTGAAGAATTCAAAAAAGACGAAGGATTGGATCTTAGAAAAGACCCGATGGCCCTTCAGCGATTGAAAGAAGCAGCTGAAAAAGCGAAAATAGAATTGTCGAGTTCGTCTTCTACGGAGATCAACCTGCCATACATCATGCCGGTAGACGGTGTGCCAAAGCACCTGGTAAGAACACTTTCCAGAAGCAAGTTTGAGCAGTTGAGCGAGGATTTGGTAAGAAGATCTATGGAGCCTTGCAAGAAAGCCCTGGCAGATTCCGGTCTTGCAGCTTCGGAGATCGATGAGGTGATTTTGGTTGGAGGTTCTACACGTATCCCCAGAATTCAGGAAGAAGTAGAGAAGTTTTTCGGAAGAAAGCCTTCTAAAGGAGTGAACCCTGACGAAGTAGTGGCCATAGGTGCTGCGATTCAGGGTGGTGTATTGACCGGAGAGGTGAAGGACGTTCTGCTTTTGGATGTGACGCCACTTTCTTTGGGAATTGAAACCATGGGCGGTGTGATGACCAAACTGATCGAGTCTAACACCACCATTCCTTCAAAGAAATCGGAGACATTCTCTACAGCAGCTGACAATCAGCCTTCTGTGGAAATCCACGTGCTTCAGGGAGAGCGACCAATGGCGAAGGACAACAGAACCATCGGTAGATTCCACCTGGATGGTATACCACCAGCACCAAGAGGAGTGCCTCAGATCGAAGTGACTTTTGATATAGATGCCAACGGTATCCTGCAAGTGTCTGCTAAGGACAAAGGCACTAACAAAGAGCAGAAAATCAGGATTGAGGCTTCTTCCGGCTTGACCGACGAGGAAATCGAGAAAATGAAGCAGGAAGCTCAGGCCAACGCAGAGTCTGATAAGGCTGAGAAGGAGAAAGTGGAGAAAGTGAACCAGGCCGATTCGTTGATTTTCCAAACAGAAAGTCAGCTGAAAGAGTACGGCGAGAAGCTTTCTGAGGGCAACAAAACTGCCATTGAAGGAGCCCTGGCCAAGTTGAAAGAAGCGCATGCTTCCAGAGACATAGCTGCCATAGACGCTGGCATGGAAGCATTGAATGCCGCATGGCAGGCAGCTTCTCAGGAGATCTATGCGGCACAGCAGGCCGCAGGTGGAGCAGAAGCAGCGCAAGGTGCTGATCCTACTGGTGGAGCAGATGCCGGCAATGCCGACTCTGATGTGTCAGATGTAGAGTTTGAAGAGGTAGACGAAGAGAAGAAGTAGTCCTTACGGACGCACTTCAGGCCTTCCATTTAGGGGAAACCCGGGCCCGTGCTGGCCGAGCGTCAGTAGTGTTCTTGTAGTCACCCTACAGAGATAGATTGAAAACCCTGGTCTTGTTAAAAGGCCAGGGTTTTTTTTGTGGATGGTTATAGATGTAGGGTACAGTTATGCTTAATCTAGCCTCAAACTACCACTTCAAACACTTTCATAACCTTTGCCAAATAGGTCATGTTCCCTTTAAATGACTGAGATGCCTAAAAGGAAAAGTCTTCGATATTTGTTATTTTACTCATACTCTAAACATTAAGTATGAAGATTATGAGAAAAATTCTACTATTAACCCTTGCAGTAATTTCCTACACCTCGTGGGCTCAGGTCAACATATCGGGCAAAGTAACCGATGACTCTGGGCAGGAGGTAGTGGGAGCGACCGTTCTGGAGAAGGGCACCTCAAATGGTGTCATTACCGACTATGAAGGCAAATTCTCCCTTCAGGTGAGCAGCTCAAATGCCGTGCTTACTTTTTCCTTTGTGGGATTTAAGTCCCAGGAAGTGGCAGTAGCCGGGCAAACTAACCTGTCCGTGACCATGCGCGAAGGCCTGGAGCTGGGTGCCGTGACGGTGGTAGGTTCCAGAAATGAAAACCGGACGGAGCTCAGCACCCCGGTGCCAGTAGATGTGATTGATCTGGCAGAAATCCCCTCACGAAACGGACAGATCGAGATCAACCAGATTTTGCAGTATGCGGCACCTTCCTTCAACTCCTCCAAGCAGTCGGGGTCTGATGGTGCTGACCACATAGATCCGGCCACACTCAGAGGCCTCGGTCCTGACCAGACACTCGTACTGATCAATGGAAAAAGAAGACATCAGTCTTCATTGATCAATGTGTTTGGAACCAGAGGGCGTGGGAACACCGGGACTGACCTGAACGCCATCCCTGTGGCCTCTATCAAAAGAATAGAAATCCTGAGAGACGGAGCATCTGCCCAGTACGGGTCTGATGCCATCGCGGGTGTGATCAACATCGTACTGAAAGATAACACAGGAGATATTAGTGGCAACGTGACTTATGGTGCTTATAGCACAGCGGCGAAGGGAACCTTTGATCCGGGGACGGCCAATGCCGACGGCAAAAACAGACTGTATGATGACGATAGAAGCTTCGATGGCAATACGGTACGGGCTTCTCTTAATTACGGTCTGGACATTGGTGATGATGGTGGGTTTGTGAACTTCACTACCGAATTTGTCAATAAAGAAAAAGTACTCCGACCCGGGGCTTCTTTTCGTCAGGGTTATGGTGAAGCAGGCATTCAGGGGTTCAACTTCATGGTGAATGCTTCGGTGCCAGTAGGTGATAAGACAGAGTTTTACGCCTTTGGTGGTCGCAATTTTAGAAACACAGATGCCTACGCCTTTTCACGAGATGCCGAATCTGGTCGTAATGTGTCTTCTATCTATCCTAATGGGTTCACCCCCAGGATCACCTCCATCATTTCTGATGCATCGGTATCCACTGGCTTCAAGCAGATTTTGCCGAATGGCTGGAAAATGGATGTGAACAACAGTTTCGGTAAAAACGATTTTCATTATTACATCAAAAACACTGTGAACGCTTCGCTGGAAGAGGCTTCTCCCACAGACTTTGATGCCGGTGGACACAGCCTGGCAATGAATGTGACCTCTGCCACCCTGACCAAATACTACGATGGGTTTTTGTCAGGTACCAACCTGGCCTTCGGGATGGAATACAGAACGGAGACTTTTGGTATTTTCAGTGGTGAAGAGGGCTCTTATGCTACTTACGATACGTTGGGACTGGCCATTACCGGCCCTGATCAGCAAGCTCCTGAGTATAACGACGAGCCACGTCCGGGTGGATCACAGGGTTTTCCCGGGTATAGCCCGGCAAACGAAGTGCTGAGAAGCAGATCCAATCTGGCCTTGTATGTGGATACCGAATTTAATATAACAGAGCAGTTTCTCTTGGGAGCAGCAGTTCGCTATGAGAACTACTCAGATTTTGGTGAGACGTTTAACTACAAGCTGGCTTCCAGACTTGAACTGACCGATAATCTGGCGCTGAGAGGTTCCCTTTCATCAGGATTCAGAGCACCATCATTGGCGCAGATTTATTATAACCTTCGATTTACCAACTTTATTGGTGGTGAGGCTCTGGAGGTTCTTTTGGCGCCCAATAACAGCCCCGTGACTCGTGGGTTTGGCATAGAGCAACTGAAGCAGGAAACAGCCAAGAATGCGAGCCTAGGAGTGACACTGGGAGCTGGTAATTTCACCGCTACTGTGGATGGGTATTACATCACCGTGAAGGACAGGATAGTACTGACCGACTACTTTGATGCCTCTTCTTTGAACATCAACGTGGTGGATGCTCAGTTCTTCGCCAATGGGCTGGATACTAAAACCACTGGTGTGGATATGGTATTGAACTATCGGGCGCAATTGGGTGCCAACCGACTCAATGTGGCACTGACCGGAAACATCAATGATATCTCTATTGAAAAAATCAATAATGGCAACCTGGATGCGGATGTGTTTTTTGGGCCAAGGGAACAGTACTTCTTGAAGGCTTCTGCCCCACCGTCCAAGTTTGGTCTGAACATCGGCTACTTCACCGACCGGTTTGACGTATCTCTGGCGTTCACCCGCTTCAGCGAAATCACAGTGCTCGACTGGCAGATTTATGAGGATGATGCCGACTATGGTGGGTATCAAAACAAGCTCAATGCCTCCAAAGATGTGTATGAGGCAGGAGTGGTTACTGACCTGAGTGTTAGTTTCCAGGTGACAGATGGGCTGACCTTATCTCTCGGAGGAAATAACATTTTCAATGTCTATCCATCACAGCAGGATGACTGGACCGATTCGGGAGGGTACTGGGATTCTGTGCAAATGGGTGTAGGCGGTGCTTACTTCTTCGGTCGCATAGGGTTTACTTTTTAAGACTTAATCAAAATGAGAAAAAGCCCGGTGAAGATTCTTCACCGGGCTTTTTTAGTGCTTCTACCCCTTGATTTGGGTCAATCCAAATGCTGTAACCACTCGATCAGCCGGTCTGTCCAGCTCGCCAGGTGTCCCCGACCAATAGCCAGGCCAAACCCATGTCCGCCGGCAGGGTACAAGTGCATCTCTGTGGGTACGTCTGCTTTTCTCAGGGCTTCGTAAAATCGCAAGCTGTTTTCCACAGGTACTACCTGATCATCCATCATATGAAGAATGAAAGTTGGTGGGGTATTGACTTGTACCTGCAGTTCGTTGGAGTATAATCTCACCAGCTCTTCTGTTGGGGTTTCACCGATCAGATTTTTTCTGGATCCCATATGAGTGATCTCAGTATCCATGGAAATAACAGGATAGATCAGTGCCATAAAATCGGGGCGAGATTCGTCATCAAAGTGGGTGCCGAGGGTGGAGGCCAGGTGGCCCCCTGCCGAGAATCCGATCACCCCAACTTTGTCGGGATCGATGTTCCATTTGTCGGCATTGGCTCTTACCAACTTCATGGCTTGCTGTGCATCCATGAGTGCAGACTGATGAGGTACAATGTTACTTTGAGATTTGGGCAGGCGGTATTTCAGTACAATCCCTGCAATGCCCTGACCATTCAGGAGCTTGGCTATATCCGTTCCTTCCTTATCATAAGCCAATATGGAATACCCCCCTCCCGGGCAGATCACTACGGCCTGGCCTGTGGCTTGACTTTTACCAGGGAGGTATACCTCGATGGTGGGATTTTGCACATAGGCTATTCGCACTGCGTCAGTGGTGTCGCGGGATTCCACTTCTTTGGTTTTCTGCTGGTTGGGCACCTGATCTTTCCAAAGGGGGAGCAGGTAGTTTTGCCCGTGGGCGAGGTGGATGGAAGAAAGCACAATGAAAGTAAAAAGTAGTCTCATGGGATTTTGTATAAATCAACTCAAATATTGATTAGTTAGCCGGAATGGCCAACAATGCAACCAATAAAAAAGGGGCAAGCGCCCCCTTTATTTTATTTTGCTGTATCGTCTTTTGGAGGATCATTGGCCTCCTTTGGCTTTTTGGGTTCGTTTTTCTTTTTCACCTCGCTGGCCAGCTTTTGAATCTCTTCGGTAGACTTGCCTTTCAGATAATCCGGGAGCTCCATACCGGCCATGCCAAACATCTCCTGAAGTGGTGGTACAGACTTATACAAACCGGAAATAAAGTTGGCCGTAGAGGATTTTTCGTTCTCCCCATTGCCACTGTCCCAGACGGTGATCTTATCAATTTTGATGTTTTTGATGGCTTCAGTTTGCAGTTTTACCAATTCATTCAGTTTATCGGCAATAATCAGCAGCACCGCATCACGCGAGTTATTGCCGGCGGCGCTTACTATTTGTTTGAACCCTTCGGCCTGCTTGGTCAATACTTCATAAATACCTTTGGCTTCAGCCTCTTTCATAAACAGGATGGCGTCTGCTTCCCCTCTGGCTTTTCTTCTGATCATTTCGGCCTCCGCTTCAGCAGCTATTTCCACTTTTTCTTTGTCAATCTGTGCGGGTATTACCACATCAGCTGTTTGGGTGGCTTTATCTCTTCTCGCTCTGGCATTTTCAGCCTCCTGCTCTGCGGCATAGGCTTCTTCCAGGGCTTTGGCAGATTGTACCTTCTCTGCGGCGATGGCAATTTTCTGTGCTTCGGCCTCTTTTTCTCGTCTGGCAGCGTCCGATTGTGCGATGGTGATCTTGGCGGTATTTTCCCCTTCCACGGCCATAGCATCGGCTGAAGCTACTTTTACCCGCTGCTCCTGATGAGCATTGGCCTCACCAATAGATCCGTCTCTCACCTTCTCAGCCACACTTTTTCGGGCATCGTTGATGGCTTTGGCTGCAGCCTCTTTTCCCAGTGCTTCTATGTATCCAGACTCATCTTTGATGTCTGTCACGTTCACGTTGATCAGTTTCAGACCGATCTTTTTAAGCTCAGCTTCCACATTGGAGGCCACATTGGCCAGGAACTTATCTCTGTTGCTATTGATCTCTTCAATGTCCATGGTCGCAACCACCAAACGCAGTTGTCCGAAAATAATGTCTTTGGCCAGGTCATGAATACTTTGCTGTGACTGACCCAGCAGGCGCTCTGCGGCATTGTTCATGACACCTTCCTCAGTAGAGATACCCACGGTAAACCGTGATGGCACATCCACGCGGATGTTTTGGCGAGAGAGGGCATTCGTCAGCATCACTTCAATAGAAATGGGTGTCAGGTCCAGAAATTCATAATCTTGAATGATGGGCCAGATAAAGGCGGCACCCCCATGGATACACTTGGCCGACCGGCCCTGGTCATCGGCGCCTTTGCCGACTTTTCCATAGACTACCAATATTCTGTCTGAGGGACAGCGCTTATAGCGTTGAAAGAGACCAATGAGTAGTACAAATACGAATACGACTACTGCGGCGATGATAAATAAGAAGGTACTCGACATTGAATTATTTAGATTTAGTAACGATTAATGTGTCATTGCTGGTGATGTCTGTGACGGTCACCACGGCGCCTGTTGGCAAATCCTGATCATCATCGGTGATGGCGTCAAGCTCCCGCAGAGATCCCTGCACTTTGATGCTCACCTTCCCGATATTGCTTCGGCCTGATAGGATGGGCAGATAAACTTCTCCGATTCCCCCGATCGCATTCTTAGCGGACATATTGCCAGAGTCTGTCAGCTTGCTGAAATAATAAAAAATTGCTGCCATAATCACCATCATCAGGATACCGGCCCCAATGGAAATGACTACTGAGAGTCCTCCTGACAGCCCTGAATCCAGACAAGCGATGCCTGTCCATGAGAAAAGCGTAAAAAAACCTACAAAATTTTTGATGGTAAAAAACTGGAAGCCAGCACCATCATCGGTTTCTACGTCAAAGTCTGCCGACCCGTCTGTATCCATATCGCCACCCACAAAAGTCATGATCATCTGGAGTAGGAAAATCAGGGAGAAAGGGATGGCAAAGCCCCAGTAAATTTGTTGGAGGGTGGTGAGGGAGTTCCACCAATCTGAAAAATTGAAATCCATGGGTGAGTTATTTTGACCTTAAAATATCACTTTTTTCTTTTCCATGTACGTGCTTTGCCTTTTTCTCTTAGAAAATTAACCGTTATTTTGACTACTTGTGTGATATTCTCTCAGAGTGATCCTGTATGAGTAAAAAAATATTGCTTACCGGCTTTTTCGCACTGGTATTCTTAAGTGCACTTTATGGGCAAACTCATTGGCTGGGTTTGGGGCCATCGGTGCCATTGGCAGACTTTGGAGATGCAGACGCAGAACACCCGACCAGCGGGATGGCGGCCACGGGAATGGCCCTTGGTTATGAATTTATTGGCCCGACTGATAGTTTGGGACTGGCGATTTTTTTCAATGCCTCCTTTATTTGGAATCCCTTCGACGAATCTTCCGAAGCCCAAATAGAATCCTCGATGAGGAGCCCACCGGAGAACTTAAAGTATTCACATTACTTTGGCCTGCCCATGGCCGCAGGGGTTAATTTTTCTCCCCGAAATACCTGGCAGGTGTCAGCGGGGGGAGTAATCAGCTTTTTTAAACCTACTGCCATGGTGATAGGGCGGGATGTGTACAAAATAAAAGGAACCACAGGTTTTGGGTTGACCCTGGGCGCTTCCCTGCGCATCGGTTCGCGCGTGGCACTCAAAGCCCGGTATTATTGGGTGACCAATCATCGGTTGAAAAATGGATATTATCGGTACTATAATTCACCAGAAAACAAGGTGCAGAACGTCAACGAGCTTACTGCCATGCTGGCCTTTAGGCTAGGAGATTAATTCCGTTCCTTAACAAAACGAAACAATATTCTTTTGTCGATTTTCAAAAGACCTACACTTTCTCCTACCTTCGTAGCTTCATTTTCAGCGTATGCGACAGAAACTACTTAGGGAAGGGGCCAACGAGCTTTCTTACGAAATTCGTGGGATTGTGAAGAAGGCAGAGCAGCTTGAGCAGCTTGGATATTCTATACTGTGGGAGAACATTGGAGATCCTATTCAGAAAAATCACAAGCTGCCGGCATGGATGAAGGAGATCATAGCAGGATTGCTCTATGAGGACAATACCTATGGGTATAGCCACTCCAAAGGCGTGCTATCTACGCGCGAGTTTCTGGCAGATTTGAATAATAAGCGCGGAGGTGCTCAGATCTTGCCACAGGACATTACCTTTTTCAACGGACTGGGGGATGCCATTCAGAAAATCTATCAGTACCTCTTGCCCACCTCACGGGTGATTGGTCCCTCACCGGCGTATTCTACCCACAGTTCTGCGGAGGCGGGGCATGCCAACCATCATCCGATCACCTACAAGCTGGATCCGGATAATAGCTGGTACCCCGACATGGATGACCTGTACAATAAGGTGAAGTACAACCCGAGCATCGTGGGGATACTCATCATCAACCCGGATAATCCAACCGGCATGGTTTACCCCAAGGAAATATTGGAAAAGATGGTGGCCATCGCCAGGGAGTTTGATCTCTTCCTGATCTGTGATGAGATCTATATGAATATTGTCTACAATGGCGCAAAAACCTGCACGCTTGCGGAGGTGATAGGGGATGTACCTGCCATTTCGTTGAAAGGAATTTCTAAGGAGTTCCCCTGGCCAGGCGCCAGATGTGGCTGGGCCGAATATTACAACCGTACCAACGATCCGGAGTTTACCAGACTATGTGAGACCATAGACAATGCCAAGATGATCGAGGTGAGCTCGACCAAGTTGCCGCAGCTTTCTATTCCCAGGATCATGAAGGATCCTCGTTATCCGGAGTTTATCAAAGAAACAAGGGATAAGATTGGCAGGAGAAGCGCCTATTTGAATGAGGTATTTAGTGATGTGCCGTATGTGAAATTCAATCAGACCAACGGGGCTTTTTACAACACCATGATTTTTGAGCCGGGTGTGCTGAATGACAAACAGACCCTGAAGATCACTGATCCAAAGGTAGAAGCTTTGCTGGAATCCTGGATGAAGGCCAATCACATGACGCTGGACAAGCGGTTTGTGTATTATCTGCTGGCTGCCAAAAATGTGTGTATCGTCCCGATCTCCTCGTTTTCATCAGACCTGTTGGGCTTCCGGCTTACGCTGCTTGAGGAGGATGAAAGCATCATCGAGAAGACCTTCAAGCTGATCAAAGAAGGCGTGATGGAGTACTGTCAGTCGGTTTAATTATTTATTCGTTAATCAAAAATCACTGTCCGATTATTGTGCACCAGGGCCTTACGTTGCAGGTGTGTCCAGATGGCCCTTGAGAGTACGATCTTTTCCAGGTCTTTTCCTTTTCTGATGAGGTCCTCCACGGAGTTTTTGTGGGAGATTTTCACTACATCCTGCTCCAATATGGGGCCGGCATCCAGGTCAGCAGTAACATAGTGACTGGTGGCACCTATCAGTTTCACCCCCCGCTCATGCGCTCGGTGGTAAGGCTTGGCGCCAGCAAATGCCGGAAGAAAGGAATGGTGAATGTTGATGATTTTATTGGGATAGGCATTGATGAACTCATCGCTGAGTATCTGCATGTACCGCGCCAAGATTAAAAAGTCAATGTTGAGTTCCGAGAGCAGTGATCGCTGGGCCTGCTCCATTTCCTGCTTGTTGTCTTTGTTGATTTCAAAGTGATAAAATGGAATGTCATATCGCTCAGCGATGGTCTGATGCACGGTATGGTTGGAAATGATGGCCGGAATCTCAATCTCCCACTCACCTGAGTAGTGTCGCGACAGGATATCGTAGAGGCAGTGGGAAGATTTGGAGACAAACACCGCCATTCTGGGCTTTTTGTCTGTAAAATGTAGCTGCCAGTCCATGTCGTATTGGCTGGCTATTTTATCCTGAAAGGTGCCATGAATATCCTCTTTGGGGATGGTAAATCCGTCGAGTTCCCATTCTGCCCGCATGAAGAATACCCCTTCTGTTTTTTCCACATGCTCATCCAGGTCGATGATGTTGCCATTGTGCTCAAACAGGAAATTGGTAATGGTACTGATCAGGCCTTTGCGGTCCGTACAGTGGATCAGTAGTATGGCATGGTTCTTTAAGCCCATAGTTATTCGGTTTGTATCAAAAGTGGGGCTGACTTTTTGGGTGGGTAAAAGTAATAAGAATCGGTTATGATAAAAGGGGCAATTCCCAATGATACCTGACAGCCAGCACTCTGAAGGAAACGATAAACCCGGCAGTGATCAGAATGTTGAGAAATTGTTCTACCGCCCAAAAATCCAGAAGCATGAACACGATGCCTCCGGCGATACACGTGAGTGCATAGATTTCTTTGCGGAAGATGAGCGGGATTTCATTGCAGACAATATCCCGGATTACCCCACCAAAAACCGCGGAGATCATGCCCATCATAATGCCAATGATAGGAGAGACACCAAAGTCCAGGGCCTTTTGTAGACCCAGAATGGTGAATACGGCGATGCCTATCGTATCAAACAGGAAAAAGGTTTTTCTGAGCTTCTGGACTGCCTGCCGAAACAAAATGGCAATGGAAATGCCTATGAGGATCATGAACAGGTAATTGAGGTTTTGCATCCATGAAACAGGAGTGCTCCCCAGCAGCACATCGCGAAGTGTACCACCGCCCAGCGCCGTGATAAAAGCCACTGCTGAGATACCGAAAATATCCAGCTTTTTGTCAAACGCGGTGAGTGCTCCACTGATGGCAAATACCATGGTGCCCAAGAGGTCTATGAAGTAGAGGATATTCAAAAGTTCTTATTTTTCTGGCAAGGTACTAAGATGAGGGATCAGATACCACTTCAAAACTTCGTGAGGTGGAGTTGCCCTGTTCGTCTAAGATGGTGATCAGATATGCTCCTCTTGGCAGCAGGAGTGACTGCTTATGCTCCCCATGGGTGCTCCCAATATAGCGGTCGTTGAGGTGCCAGAAGAGCTCTGCATTGGGATTTTGATGGGAGCCTTCCAAAATCACCTCACTTGACTGGCCCTGCAATTCTTTAGGGATAAATATTTTGGCGTTCACCGATGGATAATTGATCGCCAGTAGATTTTCCACTTGCTGCTCACATCCCGGGTATATGGGCGGTCTGCCGGAGTAATCGGAGTGATTCTTTTGATAGTAATAGCCTTGCTTCGGGGGGAGTACAAACACTGACTGCAGGGAAGCCTTGTGCATGTCATAGCAGGAATGATTGACAATGTAGGTGTTACTCTCGTCCATCCAGAGTCGCTGATGATAGGTACATAAGCCGGATTGTTCCGCTTGAGGCCCCAGTTCCATGGTTTCGGTGTGTTCGCATGCCGGCCCGGCCAGCATCCCGGAGGCGGTGCAGGTTTGATGGGGAAATGAAAAAGGCCTGAGCTTTTCGAGCCATTGGCCATCGTATTCTCCAAGCCGGATGAGCTCGGTGAGGATGGGGCCTGCAGATGAAGCGCCCGAGAGACCAGCACGGCCCTCGCCATCGGCATTTCCTACCCATACACCCACGAGAATGTTGCCGTTCAGTCCAATGGCCCAGGCGTCTCTAAAACCGAAGCTGGTGCCTGTTTTCCATGCGATCAGCTGGCTGGAGCTAAAGTTTTGCCAGGAGTGATCGGCTCCAGGCCTTGTGAGTTCGGTCATGGCCTGGAAGGTATGCCAGACATTGATTTCGCTGAGCTCCACATCCGCGATTTTCTGAGAATCAGGAAGGTAGCTGATGCTGAGATTATCCTCGTTGGCCAGCTTTCTGTACAGACCAAAATACGCCTGGGCCAAGTCCCAAAGTTTGACCTCTCCCCCACCCAGAATGATGGAGAGACCGTAATGCCCCGGTGGCTGAGTGAGGGTGGTGATCCCAAATTTTTGAAGGTCCTGATGAAAAACCTCATAGGTATATTCCTGCAGGAGATGGGTAAAAGGGATGTTTAGAGACATGGACAGTGCCTCATTGGCTTTGACCATCCCTGCATATCCCAGGTTGAAGTTTTTGGGAGTATACCCACCAAAGGAGCTGGGCACATCGGGAAGGAGGGTTTTTGGCAGCATAATGCCTTTTTCCAGTGATCTGGCATAAAGCAGGGGCTTGAGGATGCTACCCGAACTTCTTGGTTTTTGGATAACATCCACCTGATATCCATCCGCGGTGGGATCGGTGGTGTTACCTACGTAGGAGAGCACCTGGCCATTCCGAAGGTCTACCACCATTACAGCCAGGTTGTCGATGCCACTGGATTTTAACCACCGATGCTTACGCTCTGCCACTTCCGTGGTTTTCTGTTGCCAAAAGGGATGGAGAGTTGTAGTCTGGGGTCGTCCCTCGGCATTTTCACGTAGGGTTGTAAGGAGGTGGGGGGCGCGCTGTGGAATATCAAAGGGCTTGTCAGGAAGTGGTTCCTCCAGGCTTAGTGCATAAGTGAGGCTGTCAATGTCAGCGCTCAGATAGAGCTTTTTCAAAAGGAAATCGCGCTTGTACCTCAATGCCTCCATGGAAGTCCCAGGGTAGATTGCTCCGGGTTGATTGGGCAGTACGGCCAGGGTGGCACTTTCTGACCAGCTGAGGAGGTGGGCCGGCCTCCCGTAGTATCGCCATGAGGCAGCATCGATGCCTACCACATTGCCCCCAAATGGAGCCAGGGAGGCGTAATGTCGCAGTAGATCCTCTTTTGAATACCAGAGCTCCATTCTTAGGGCAATGCCCACTTCCCGAAGCTTTTGGAAGAAGGTGCGCTTCTCGTTTTGGAGCATTCGCGCCAGCTGCATGGTCAGGGTACTCGCACCACTGACAATGCGCTGTTGTCTGATGTTTTGCCGAATGGCCCTTAAAACAGAGAGGGGATTGACACCAGGATGGTAGTAGAAGTATTCGTCTTCAAAAAGCAATATGGATCGCTCCAGTTTGACAGGCACGGAATCGCATAAGGGAAATCGCCATTGTCCGTCCGCAGCAATAGAAGCACTGAGCAAATGACCATTGCGGTCATTCAATACGGTAGAGGTGGGTCTGTTGCCCAGGCTGGGTGGTATGGCCAGATAAATACCCAAAGCCAGCAGTGGTGATAGCCAGGCGGCCCACTTGATTTTTGAACGACGATCACCACTGCCTGAAAGCATTTGAGTAGATAAATTATTTGGTTATGTAAACCCATTTCCCGGCGGTTTTCGCCGAGATAGAGGCCTTGTACATGGCTTCTGCCTGTATACCCGGCATATAATATTTGCCCGGGTAGGCAGCCGTCACACTTACTTTGAATACTTTCTGACTGTCTCGACTCAAGTCAAAATACGTATAGACCCTGTCGTCACGAATGTCCTGATAGTCGAAAGCGCTGTATTCACTGGTTTCCTGATCCGTGAGTCGGTCATTTTGGATTTCCCAGCCAGAGGGCAATATGTGCGTAAGGGCTATGTCTTTCACGCTACCGGCAGCATATTCGTTTTTCACAGTGATCAGTACATCAAAGCTCTGGCCCAATTTCAGGCTATCCGGAGAGAGCGATCTGCCGGATGGATCCAGGTAACGGACACTCACGGCCAGGTCAGACTGTGCGACTGGTTCATCGCCGGGCTTTGGAGTGCCAGTGATAGAAAGTGTCACGAAGAAATTGGACTCGCCTTTGTTGTCAATCTTGAGTGACTGTATGGCGTCAATGGGTAACTCGGATTTGTAAATGGCTTTATCCGAAGACCAGGTGGTGTTTTTTCCGCCATAGGAAATACCCGCTTTCATGCCTTTTTCTGTTTGGTTGGCAGTGATGTATTTGCTGATTGCCAACAGCGAATAGGCCGTGGTTTGAGTGCTCATCCAGCCGTCTGCGGACAACCTCTCGGAGATTTCCTGCAAGATTTTATAAGCTTCTGCTTTGCTATCCATGTACACGTAGGTCTCCAGCAGCAGTGCCAGATCCCGCTCAAAGGAGCCGTAGCTGTAGTAATAGTAGCTATATCCATAGTCTTTTACTTTTGAGCGACCGTAATCCTTCATGAGTGTCTGTGCTGCTTCTTTCTGACCGATGATGGCATAGGCAGCAGCAAGTTTATGTACAGACTGAACAGACTTGTCGGAGGTATTTCTGAGCCTGTTCATTGCCCCAATTTCCGGATATCCGGCCAGTGCCAGAGTGAAAAGCCGATAAGCTTGTATCAGATCAGAGTCCCGATGATCTACAGACTTGCTCCAGTTTCGGGCCTTATTCCTTTGGTAGCTCAAAATCTTTTCAATCAGTTCTCCTGGAACGGAGTACCCCTGTTTTTGGGATTCTATCAGAAAATGATAAGCATAGCTCGTTCCCCAGCTGTTGGGATTGTCATAGCCAGGCCAGTAGCCAAGCCCTCCGGTAGGCACCTGAAATTTAGAAAGTCGTTTGATGGCCGTCTTGATGTTGTTCTCAATTTTCACCTGCTCCTCCACCGTCAGTTCGGTGATGTTTTTGAGGAAAAGCTGAGGGAATACCGAGGAGACCGTCTGCTCGATGCATCCATGTGGATAGCGGATCAGATAGCTGAGCCTGTGCTCCAGGTTGATCGGTGGGATGGATGCCACCTCCAGGGTTACTTTGTTGGTGCCCTCCATGCCGAAAAGTTTTCCACCGGGAGTGACTGCCTGGCCTGCTTCCACGGGAAGTACCTTCACGATGGTTTGTGCGGAGTTGGGTGACCTGGACTCAATGTTGATGTCGTGCCTGGCCGACTCACTGCCCGAGGAGGCGGTGATGGTCACTTTACCCGGCCCCAGCTTTTCGGCTACAGCCAGATCAAAATACAGGGTACCATTGGATTCTCTGAGCTCGATGGTCTGTTTATTGGAGCCCCTGAGGCTGAGTACTCCGGAAGTTTCTACCGTGATGGTGGCGTTTTTGATGTCCTCTTTGTATTTGAATACGTTCACAGGCAGACTCACCAGTTCACCGGGGCCTACCACGCGTGGCAGTGTGCCCAGTACCATCAGGGGTTTGATGACCGGAGTGCTTTTTTCGGCACTTCCATAAGCACCACCCAGCCCTGCTACCACCATGGTTCGCACGGATCCAATGTATTGGGGCATGGTGAAAGTATGTTTTTTAGATTGACCACCCTCCAGATAAAAGGGGCCCATAAACTGAACCACGGGCTTAAATCGATTTTCCTCCTTCTTTTTGGAGTCGTCCAGACCTCCCTCGCCACCACCAATGGCGAGCAGTCTTTCGAGGCGACCACCATACGCTCCAATCACGTCATTGTAAAGATCCCAGGTCTTCACGCCTATGGCTTCTTTGCTATAGAAGTGATCCCACGGAGCAGGTGTTTTGAAATTGGTGAGGTCCAGCAGTCCGTCATCTACTACCGCCAGTGTATAGGCCATAGGCTTTCCATTTTTCTCAGTCACCGTGATCTCCACTGGCTCGTTGGGAGCCAGTTCATTGGCCATTCGGATGGTGGGTTCCAGTCGGGTTTCTTTGTCATAGACCTGAATGGAGGCTATCCCATAGAGTCTGATAGGAAGGTCATTGCTGGTCTGACCGTGCGGTTGCAATAAGGAGGCATGCAGGTAGACATTGGGTGCCATTTCGGGGGTTGCGTCCACCGTGAAGGAGGTCCATTCCTTTTCGGTTTTGACCCAGAAATTTTGGACTACTGAGCTGCCATTTTCTATACTGATGAGTGCCTGCCCTTCATAACTTCCACGCATGGTCACATTGATCTTTTCGCCTACTGCGTACTCAGCTTTGTCGGTGCTCACTTCCAGCGAAGTAGCGCCGATGGCATTGCCACCCGATGAGCCATACCAGCTGGTATAAAATACCTGACTGGATGAATGTCCGGACACCGGATCCCTGGCCACGACGATAAACCGCCCCCAGTTGGGGCTTTTGATGGTAAAGTTGATTTTGCCCTTACCTGCGGTGGTGTTGATTTTTTTGGATTCCATCAGTTCGGCATAGCTGGAGGAAACATAGTTGGTGCTGTAGTCATCCGACTGATCCCACCACCAGCGCCAGTTGAGTTTGTAGATTTTCACCTCCACGCCGGTTCGGTCTACGGGTTGCCCATTGGCACCAAGTGTGATCAAGTCTACCTGCTGAGGTTTATCGCGCTCGATGCGGCTACCCTGATCTGCTGTGGAGAGGTTCACCCCCACAAACGAACTGTAGGGGAGGTAGGTCACAGCTTTGGAGTTGACACTGAAAGCGGCGCCCGGCTCAAATACTTTGGTGTTGAAAATGGCTTTGAGCGCTCCCGGGGAGTTAGGTTTTGATGGGAGTTGCAAGTTAATGGTGGCATCCCCATTTTGGTCTACTTCACCACTAAATATCTGCTTTGGGTCGTCATGGAAGTTTTTTCCCGCATCATCAAATTCGTATTGGGCGTAGCCATTAAACGTGGTATTGGTTTCTACCAGTCGCAGCTCGGTCTCGGCCTTCAGGTTGCTCCCGGTGAGTCCGGTGAGCCATTTGACATTGAGTTTCCCTTTCACGGCCCTGTTTTCATAGGTAATCTGATCGCCCCCCAGATCCAGGTTGATTTTCAGGCGGTTGGGTTTTACGGTTTCTACTTTTACGGTTTTGGCGAAACTATTATTTCCTACCGACACGGTTGTCCACCAGTTTCCGGTCACATCATCCGGACTTGTTTTGGTCTGAAAAGTGTAAAGTCCTTTTACGCCCTGTGTGACTACCTGCTTGTCCTTAATGTTGCCACGGGGGTCGCGCAATTCCATGACTACCGGATGATTATCGGGGATTTGTTTTTCGGGATCCTCCAGCATGAAACTGAGGAAAATATCGTCTCCGGGACGCCAGACGCCTCTTTCGCCGTAGACCATGCCTTTGATATTGCCAATCACCCGGGTGCCGGATACATCAAAATTGCTCAGTGAGAGTGATTCATTGTCTTCCAACCTCAGGTAAGATTTTTGACCCTGAGCTTCTGCAATAATAAGAAATGGCCTTCTTTCCGGTTTGATAGTGGCAAAGCCCTGGGCGTCGGTCATGCTGGAGCTCATTTCCTGAAGCTGATAGTCCAGCACTTTGATAGTGGCCTGGATGGGTTGTGCGTTTGTCATGTTGGTGGCGATCACCTTCATGGTGTTGTCACCTCCTATTTTGGCAATCAGCCCAATATCGGTGGCCAGCAGGCTGGTGGAAACAAAGCGATTGGAGTTGTAGTAGGAAACGTGGCATGGGTTATCGCGCTCCTTCCAGGTATACCCCTCGGGGTAGCGATAGTCCCAGAGATTACCCCATTCGTAAAAGTTGTCATCCTGGTGGATGCTCCATGATTCTTTGTCTGTGGGATTGTCTTGCACTTCAAAGACCTGATCACAGGGATAGTTGGTGTATTCCGGAAGAAAACCAATTCTGACCTGATACAGGGCCCCTCTTTCGGCTTCAAAAAGGGTAGAAAGATCTAATGTAAACCGGTTCCAACTGCTGAGGTCTTCGGCCTTGGCGGAAAGGTCGATCTTGCGGCGCATGATTTTTCGACCTACCCGGTTGATCTGATCCTCACCGGAGAGATTATTCACCTGAAAAAAAGCAGGCATATTGGCTTCAAAAATTTTCACTACTTCCACCTGCACGGCTTTGAGATTGACGGATTCGAAGGGTAGTACCAGCCCGGAAGTAGAGGGTAAAATGGTGCCATTTCCTACTAGTCGGAGCTGTGGTTTTTCTGGCTCAAAGGGGATGTAGCTGGTGGTGGTTTTACCCAGGGCCTGCCCTTTGGAGTTTTTGATCCCTTCGAAAATCTCCAGCTTTTTGCTGCCGGTCATGTTTTGAGGTACGTACACCTTCACCTGATTACCTTCGATGACCATGCCCGGATTTCGAACACCTTCGAGATTGATGAGGCCGGCAAGACTCTGGGAAGGATCAAGAGGATCAGAAAAATAGATGGCTACAAAGGGGTCTCCCGAGTTGTCCACCTTGGTAGAAATCATGGAAAACACCGCCTGAGAAGGAACTTCTATTCGCAGATCTTCGGATCGTTTCACCCCTATTGGGGCACCGCTGGCTTTGATCTGGATGGTTTTAGGATCCTTGGTGCGGGTGATCCCTGTCACGGCAAATCGATGGGAGGTCCCGCTGCGATGCTGCCAGGCGATGGGGAGGCTACCTTCCATCTGAATCATTTTTTCTACCGCTTCGTTTTCGGCAAAGTCTGCGGTGTTCACGGTACCTTCAAACTGGAGCTGATCAGGGGTGGAGGGGTCGGGAGCCAGCATTTCACCGAGGATCACTTCAAAGTTTTGCTCGATGATGGAAATTTCGAACTTAAACTGCCCGAGTTCTTTCGGCACTTCTATGAGTGATTGGAGGTTGAGGGTGAATACGAATTTTTGCCCTGATTTTAAAGGCGTCTCCGGGGAAATGGTGATGGCGTGCGGGCCGGTTTTCACCAGGGTTCCTTTGATGGACGGGGAAATGGAAAAAAGGGTGCTGAGCTGCGGGGCATCAGGGATCGGCACGAGATTCGTAAACTGTACGTTGATGTTGTCCTTTTGCGAGATGGTGCCGCTGGTGTAGCCACTGATGTACTCGCCGAAACGAGCGTCATTGATGATGGTGCCAGATGATCCACTGTTGTCGCCACCGCAGGCAAAGAGGAGGCACAGGAGTGTGAGGAGGGGGATGTGTTTTATTTTCATGATTTGGGACTTAAAAAATAACGATGCCATATTAAGCAACCCAACGGAGAAAAGCTGGGGTTAAGTGTTATTTTTTAGGAAAGAAATATTCCGTTTGAGGCCTTCGTATTTGGTCCGCTTTACGGCCGATTTCTTAAATACTTTGCTGAAGACTTCCTGGGTCATTTCTTCCCAATCCTGAGCGGAAAAATCTTCCCAGCCCTGTGGCTGGAAGGCGGGTTCATTGTGAGGTGTGGAGAACCGATTCCAGGGACACACGTCCTGGCAAATATCACACCCGAAAGCCCAGTTTTCCATTTTACCTTTAAACTCCGGAGGAATGCTCTCTTTGAGTTCGATCGTAAGGTAGGAAATGCATTTGCTCCCGTCTACCACATAAGCCTCTGAGATGGCATCGGTGGGGCAGGCATCCTGACAGGCGGTACAGGTGCCACAGTAGTCTTTCATAGGACCATCAGGTTCCAACTCTAGATCGATGATGAGCTCCGCCAGGAAGAAAAAGCTTCCCATCTGCCTGTTGAGTAGGAGGGAGTTTTTGCCAATCCACCCCAGTCCACTTTTAGCGGCCCAGGCCCGCTCGTGTACGGGCGCCGAGTCTACAAATACTCTTCCCTCCACAGCTCCAATTTTTGCCTGAATCTGATCCATGAAAACCTTCAACTTGTCCTTGATCACATGGTGATAGTCCTGACCATAGGCGTACTTAGCCAGTTTGTATTTTCCGTCGGTGGCCTGGTCTTTTTCGGGATAGTAGTTGTAGAGGAGAGAGACCACAGACTTAGCACCAGGCACCAGTTTGGTGGGGTCCAGTCGCTTGTCAAAATGATTTTCCAGATAACCCATTTTTCCCTGATATCCGCGCCTGAGCCACTCTTCCACTTTAGGTGCTTCACCTTCCAGAAATCCCGCTTTGGAGATTCCACAGAAACTGAAGCCCAGCTCTGTGGCCAGCGATTTGATCAGTGCTGTATGCTGCTGTAGGTTCATGATTTGGTAGTGATCATTAGTTGGAGGGCGCCAAGGGAAATGGCGATGACCAGAAACAACGCTGGGAAGCCGCCAAGTACGGAGATCATTTTGATCCCTTCTATGCCCGAGTAGGAGATCATCATCCAGGCCAGTGTCCCCACGATGGTCCCCCAGATGACCTGAATGAAAACCGGTGATTCCTGATGCTCGGTGGTGATTCCTTTGGAGCAAAGATTGCTCATGGCAGAGGTGTTGGAGTCAGCCGCGGTGACATAGGAGATAAAGGTAATCAGTAGAAAAATGATGCTGATCAGGCGGGTAAAAGGTAAGGATTCAAAGATAGCGTAGATCACATTTTCGGGTCCTTTATCGGTCAGGATTTGAAATAGCGCACCATTACTCAGGGTGTCGAAGTGAATGGCCGAACCACTAAAGATCATCATCCAGAGTCCTCCGAAAATAGATGGAAAGACCAGATTGACCAGGATAAACTGACGAACGGTATATCCTTTGCCGAGCCGACCAAGGAAGAGAGCCGTGATGGGTGCCCAGGCCAGCCAGTTGGCCCAGTTGAAGACGGTCCAGCTCTGAAACCAGCTTTGATCAAGGGCATGGTTCCAGTTGACGCTGCGGGGAAGAAAATTTTGGACGTAAGCGACCACCGCCGAGCTTCCTGTTTCTAAAATAGGCATGGTGGGGCCGAAGCAGAAAAAGAAAATGGCCAGGAGAATAAATGCTTTGATGTTATAGTCGGAAAGCACCCGAATACCTTTCATCAGCCCACTGCTGGCAGAGGCCACGAAAGTGCCTACAATGGTTATGGTAATGATCAGCGGAAGAAAACTGGAAGGAGGAATACCCAGAAAAAGGCGCAGTCCGCCAGAGATGGTAAGAATGCCTGCTCCCAGGGAAGCTGCCATGCCTGCCACCAGTCCGTATAAGCAAATGATATCGGTGAGGTGTCCAATGATTTCGGAGGAGCTTTTGCCGATGAGGGGAAAGAGGGTAGCGCTCACCTCAAAAGGGCGCTGGAGGTTATAAAAACAATAGGCAAAGACCAGCGCTGCCATGGTATAGATGGCATAGGGGCTTAGGGTCCAGTGAAGGAGCATTGTAGCCATAGAAAAATTCCGGGCTTCTACGCTGGCTGGGTTGATGTCCAGGCTGGCGGGTGGTTGGTGGAAATGAAAGAGTGGCTCAGCGGTTCCCCAAAACAAAATGCCAGTGGCAATGGTGGTACAGAGGGTAATCGAAAACCATTTCCATTTGGAAAGTAGCGGGGTAGCTCCCTTTCCCCCTATTGTGATCCGACCAAATGGGGAAATGTAAATGACGGCAAGGAGCAAAACGAACAACAAGACACTCCAGCTAAACAGCCAACTGAAGTGTTCCAGAATCCAGGTGTTGATAGACTGAGCTGCAGCCAGAAACCCCTCTTTATCCAGCAGACTGTAGATCACTGTGCCCGTGAGGAGAATGAGTGGCGGCCAGAATTTAATAGGATTGAGTTGCTGCATCAGGCTGCAAACTAAAGATTAATCTGATTTCTTGTCGGAATGGCCAAGGCTTTTGTCTGGTGCGATGTGATCTCTCACAAGTTGCTTCAGTTCGGTGATTTCCGGGAATCGTCCCATTTCTTTTCTGGAGAAGATCATTGTCTCGTTGGCGTAGATATCAAAAATGCCACCGGTGCCCTGCCTTAGGGTTACTTCGTCTAGTTCTTCGCTGAAGGTGGTGAGCAGCTCCTGACTCATCCAGTGGGCGCGCATCATCCAGCGACACATTTTACAATAGATGATGGTGACATTTTGCTCGCTCATGCCTTAAAGGTAAATAGTGAGGCCATATCTGATGGGGTTAGTTGAGGAGAATTCATATCTTTTTGGAAAATTTGAGCGGATGAAATGGACAGAAGATTTGGTGGCTATTGCCACGGGCGTATTAATTCTTGGGTTTGCCCTGGTGGTATTTGTGATGGCTCCATATGGAAATGCCAGCGAACAGACCATCACCGGGTCTGTGGAGATAGAGCAGACTACATTGACAAGTCATCTTCATCTCATGACCGCCAAGCTGCAGAAGTGGGAGTATAACCCACTCGATACCTTTGCCGGAAAAAACTACTGTTGGGGGTTGTTGAGCCTGCTGCTGGTCTTCGCGTCTGTTCTGGGAGGCGGAGCGGTCATGATGGGCACGCCCCTCAAAAAGTTTTTGGGTGGTTTTGCGCTGGTCTTTTTGGTGGGACTGGTGGCATATGTACTGCAGTCTCAGGTCAGTTTCAAGTCAATCGGTCTGGGTTATGCCCTTTGGGCGATCGTTCTGGGGATCTTTATCAGCAATACCTTTGGAATACCTGACTGGCTGAGACCCGCTCTAAAGCATGAGCTGTTTATCAAAACCGGTCTGGTCCTGCTGGGAGCAGAGGTGCTTTTTGGTAAGATCATGGCCATTGGGCTTCCTGGTATTTTCGTGGCCTGGGTGGTCACCCCCATTGTGCTGGTCACCACTTTTTGGTTTGGCCAGCGGATTCTGAAGATGTCTTCCAAAACCCTGAACATCACCATCAGTGCTGATATGTCTGTTTGTGGCGTGTCTGCGGCCATTGCCACTGCTGCCGCTTGCAATGCCAAAAAAGAGGAGCTTACAACGGCCATCGGGCTGTCCATGGTTTTCACCTCTGTGATGATGGTGGCTTTGCCCGCCTTTATCAAAGCAGTGGGGATGCCAGAGGTCCTGGGCGGTGCCTGGCTGGGTGGCACCATAGATGCTACTGGCGCAGTGGTAGCTGCGGGGGCTTTCTTGGGGGATAGAGCGATGAATGTAGCTGCTACCATCAAGATGATTCAAAACATCCTCATCGGGGTGATTGCCTTTGCGGTGGCCGTTTACTGGACCACCAAAGTGGATCGTGTGCAGGGTAAAAAAGTACCCGCATCTGAGATATGGGTCCGCTTTCCTAAGTTTATTCTGGGATTTATCGGAGCCTCCATTTTTTTCTCCCTTCTGCAGGCGACCCTGAGCCCCGAGTTATCAGAGGCCCTGATCGAAAAGCAGTTGTTTGGGTTTACCAAAGAGATCCGTGGGTGGCTGTTTTGCCTGGCTTTTGTAAGCATTGGGCTCTCTACCAACTTCAAAGAGCTCCGAAGCCAGTTTTCTGGCGGTAAGCCTCTGATCCTCTACGTCTGTGGTCAATTACTCAATTTGGGGCTCACCTTGCTCATGGCATGGCTGATGTTCTACAAAGTATTCCCTGAAATTACCTCGGCGATATGAAGCGCGTGATTAGAAACATCGTTTTGTTGGTACTCATACTGGTGGGGTTGGAGCAGGGAATCGTTTTTTTGAGCCAATACTCAGAAACGTTCAAGGCCCAGCAGCACATCATCAGTGAGGAGCATATGGATCCGGCGGCTTTCTTCTATACGGAAAGCGAACATGCACTTCGGGCAGAGAAGAAACTGAGGCAGACTTTGAAATAGAAAAATAATTGTCACGGATTTCAAACAAGCAGCGTCATTAAACTGGATCAAGGACTTCAGGCAAAGATGCATGCTAACGAAAACCCACAGGGTACACTTGAGATGAGCGAACTTCAATATCCGGAAAATGAGATTGAGCGATTCAGATCTACGCTGCTGCCCTATGCTTATAACATCATAGGGACAATGGAACCCGCACGGGACGTAGTGGAGGAGGTGCTGGTGCCTTTTGTCCTCAAAAAACACCCGGAGGTTCAAAATCCCACCGGGTATTTGGTAAAATCTGTGATCAACCGGTCGATCAGCCATAAAAATCTTCTGAGAAGCAGGCTGGAGCACTATCCTGATCATTGGCTGCCAGAGCCTGTGATTACCGAGGAGGGTATCTATCAGGGTGTGGACAAGGAGCGGATTCTGAGTTATTCCCTGCTGGTGCTTATGGAGAAACTGAGCCCGCAAGAGCGGGCGGTTTTTATCCTGAAAAATGCCTTTGAATTCTCACACAAAGACATAGGCGAGGTACTCGGGGTTGAAGAAGAGCATTCGCGACAGCTTTACAAAAGGTCAAAAGATAAGATTCACCTGAAAAGAGGAAAGAAAAAGGCTCTTTCGAGCCAAGACAGTGACTTGCTGAATGAGTTGATAGGAGCGATGCGATCTGCTGATTTGCCCAGGATCAAGCACTTGCTCAAAAATAAAGTGGAAAGCCGCTCAGATGGCGGACCAAATAACTCAGCGGTGCGTAAGGTACTCCGAGGGAAGGACCATGTGTCCAAATTGCTACGGGCCATAGGTACCAAATACTATTTGGAAAACACCCAAGTGGAAGTGATCTCTGTTAATCATCAGCCGGCTATTGCCTACTTGCAAAATGATGAAGTGTATCGGGTGATGATCCTGGAGGTGGAAGCGGACAAAGTCACCGGAGTTTTTGTGGTGATCAATCCGGAAAAGCTGATGGACTTTCGAATCAATCTATAACTCAAAAAAACTGTCACGTATTGGGCTGCTGGCCAGTCATACTACCATAAACCAAATAAATGTATGACAATGGAAAGAATAACGGCAAAAGAACTCCCAAAAGGCTGGTTTGATACCATGCTGAATACTGAGGGCTATTTGAAGAAAGCAGGCATTGATCAAATGATCTACCACCTGGTGAAGTTTCGGGCTTCGGCCATCAATGGGTGTGGGTATTGTATGGACATGCACGCCAAAGAGGCGGCCAAAGATGGTGAGACCGCTCAACGGCTATATCTCTCGCAGGTGTGGCGCGAAGCTACCTGCTTTACTCCTGCCGAAGCTGCTGCGCTGCATCTCACAGAGGCATTGACCGCAATAGGTCATTCGGATTTGGAAAGTGCATATACCCATGCATCGGAGCATTTTAGCAAAGTGGAAATCGCTAATCTTGTCTTGCTGATTTGCCAGATCAATTCATGGAATCGCATCGCCATTACCTTTGGATATGAGCCGGGTTCTTACAAGGGCTAAGGGATGATTCTCAAGCTGGCAAATCCATTTGCCAGCTTGATTTTTTCATTCAATGGGTTATCTGATCAGAATCTGACGGCTGATGGTCTGCTGTCGGGTTTTACATCTGACTACATACACTCCCTGTGTCAATGCCGAAACATCAATCCTCGATTGGGTAGTGGAGATGACCTCTTTTCCGTTGATGGAAAAAATGCGAATGTCCATTTCCCCAAAGGTGTGTTCATCGGTTTGTACAATAAGAAAATCATCTGCCGGGTTGGGGTATATTTCAACTTTGAATGAAGGAGAAAGCGACAAAGGCTCCTCTACCGGATCGGTATTGGGTGTTTTGAAATCCCGATCATAGACTGCATGAATGGCTCCTGCGGTGTACACCAGCGGCGCATTCCAGTTGATCGTGATTTCATTGGTGGAGTAGCTGCAAAAATCATCTACGTAGCATTGGGCGGCAACGAGGCTGGGGTACTTGCTGGCACCACAGTCGTCATTTACATTCTGTGGGTTTGGGCCACCCGCCAGAAATCCTGGCACCGGTGAGGCCACATTGTCAGCGCCAGACTGCCTGTGGTGAATGTCTATTGGAGAGACAGTCCCAAAACCTGTCACGAAGCAATATTTGGTGGCATTTCGCCCCAGGAGATAATCCACGGCTCCTATGGCAGCATTCAGGTAGTCCACGTCATTCGTCAGCTCATAGGCATACATCAGCAGCATCCCCTGATTGCCGGGGATACTATTACTTCCCCAGTAGAAGTCATTGTTTGGAATGAGGTAAGGGGAAGTGTTTTTCTGGTAATCCTTGATGTCATCCGTCATATTGATCAGGATGTTTTTAATGGCCGTGGTATCTGCAGCTGCCGTTAGGGATTTTCTATGGGTGATGAGCGACAGGATACCCAGGGTTTGCACATTGGGCCAGCCTGGTATTCCAAAGTATTGAGAAAAGTTGAGGGTGGAAAAGTAGCTGTCATCTTTGGTGCTGATGTAGAGTTCGGCGGCAGCCCAGAAAAACTCATCGCTGAAGTTGCCATCTCCGTAACCACCGGTATGAACCGCTGGATAGCCATCTTGTGCTCCAGGGTTGTTATACGATACATTAGGGTTGGTCTTGGCCCAAGTCCAGGCTAATTCAGCCTTGGCCAGACATTCGTCAGCAAAGTCGGGCAGGTAGGGTTTGTAAATTCTGTAAGCCATGGCCATTACAGCGGCAAAGTCGAGTGCAGCTGCTGTGCCCTTGGCCACCACATACCGCGTGGCGGTAGCCTTGTGCGGCATGACCACTCCCTGAAAGTTGGCAGTAGTGGTCTTGTTATACACTCCACCGTCATTTGGGTCTTGCATGGTACTCATCCACTCAATGTTCCAAAGGGCCTCATCGAGGAGGTCGGGCAGTGCATTGCCGCTTTCGGGGATGTTCAGGTCAAGGGTGTCGTAGAATTCAGGATAGTTTTCATAAGCGGCGAGTAGGGTAAAGGTGCTGATGCCTGAGTTTACAATGTATTTGTTGTAGTCACCGGCATCATACCAGCCTTTCGGTGTGGAAATGACGGTGCCTGCGGGACGCTCATCGGAAGCTGCCGAAGGCAGAACTACTACCGCATTGTCCGGGTGGCCCAATGGGCGATTGTAGACACCGGCAAACTCCTCGGTGAGCTCCATGGAAGCGCGGTTATAGTAATAGGCCTTGATGGTGGCGCTCGTTACATCCAGGAGTACATCATCGGCTATTTTAAAAGGATGGGAGAGGTCCCCATTTCCAAGCTTTAGTCTATAAGTTCCTCTGGTTTTGAAGTCTGAAAAGTTAGCGATTTTCACATCTTCTTCGGATTTACTCCAATATTTGGATGCGGACAGCGTACCGGAAAAAACCACTGCCGAGTTACTGTTTTTGATGACTTCAAAGGCCGATTGGCTGGAGCCAACAACCACCGCGATTTTCTGAGCTTCCGGCAGGAACCCTACCTGATTGAGGCGTATGTTACCGGGAGCAGTTTGGGCAAGGCTTTCCAGGAAATAAAGTAGTAGGAGTGGGACTAAGATCTTTTTCATTTGCGTTTTGCTATAGTCCTAAAAATAGGATGAAAAGATCACCTCCCGCTATTTTTACCTTTTGATATCCGGGGAAAGAACATTCACAGCACTAATGTGATACATATGATCCTGTGAAGTCGATTTTTGGGTCTTCTTAGAAGAGTCTTCCCATCTCTTGCGGAGGGATGTGACCAAGGTGCTGATAGGCGCGTTCTGTGGCTTGTCTACCTCTTGAAGTTCGCTTGATGTAGCCTTCCATGATCAGGAAAGGTTCATAGACTTCTTCTATGGTTTCAGCCTCTTCACCACAAGCTGTGGCAATGGTAGAAAGTCCCACAGGCCCACCTTTGAACTTTTCGATGATGGTAGCCAAAATCCTGTTGTCCATTTCATCAAGTCCATGGTCATCCACATCCAGTGCTTTCAGGGCCATTTTAGCAATGTCCAGAGTAATGGCACCATCTCCTTTGATTTGGGCAAAGTCCCGGGTTCGGCGGAGGAGGTTGTTACTGATACGAGGGGTTCCTCTGCTTCTACGGGCTATTTCGTAGGCGGCTTCCTGATCGATGGGCGTCTCCAGAATATCTGCTGATCGACCCACTATGGAAGTGAGCAATTTGGCATCATAATATTCCAGTCGGGAGTTTATGCCAAAGCGTGCACGCAGTGGCGAAGTGAGCAAGCCCGAACGGGTAGTAGCCCCGATGAGTGTAAACGGCTCCAGACTGATTTGTACCGATCGGGCATTGGGTCCACTGTCCAGCAGGATATCGATGCGGTAATCCTCCATAGCCGAGTAGAGGTATTCTTCCACTACCGGATTGAGTCTGTGGATTTCATCTATGAAGAGTACATCGTGAGCTTCCAGGTTGGTAAGCAAACCAGCCAGCTCGCTGGCCTTGTCCAGTACCGGGCCGGAAGTCACTTTGATGCCAGCGCCCAGTTCATTGGCAATGATGTGAGAGAGGGTGGTCTTCCCCAGTCCGGGAGGGCCATGTAGCAGTACATGGTCGAGCGGCTCAGAGCGGAGCTTTGCAGCCTTCACGAAAATCTTCAGGTTTTCAACCACTTTATCCTGTCCGGCAAAATCATCAAACGAAAGAGGGCGCAGGGCTTTTTCAAACTCTTTTTCTCCAGAATCCATCTGCTCATCATCACCTCTCAGGTAGTCTTCTCTCATGCTTTGTTTTCGATCTTGGACAAAGATAATGTTAATGAAGGTTAGTAATAGTGTATGCCTTAATATTGCGTAAAATATCCAATTATGAGTCGAAAACTAGTGTTTAGAGTCATCCTGGCGGTGGTTGTGGTAGTGGCGATTTATCGGGTTTTTATGGGTCAGCCCGGATTTCAGCTGACACATATTACGGGTCAGACCATGGGCACAATCATCTACAATGTGAAGTATCTGGGTGACGATGTACCCGGTTACAAGACCGAAATTGACTCCATTCTTCAGGCTTTCAATCAGTCACTGTCCACCTACATTCCGGATTCGGAAATATCTCTGCTCAATAGAACGGACAGTATACTTTATCCCACGAAAATGTTTACTGAGGTGCTGGAGTCCAGCCGGCTGGTTTTTGAGCGTACCAATGGGGCGTTTGATCCTACCGTGGGTCCTTTGGTCAATGCCTGGGGTTTCGGTCCGGATAAGTCAGTCACAGTGCCCGATAGCAGTGTGATTGATTCTTTGAGATCTATGGTAGGGTTTGAGCGAATCATCACCCAGGGGAGTCAGGTAAGAATGGACCCTGGCATGTATCTGGACTTTAGTGCCATTGCCAAGGGCTATGCCGTAGACCTGGTGGCAGAGTTTCTGGAGGGAAGGGGATTGGAACATTACATGGTGGAGATAGGTGGAGAGGTGCGCGCCAGAGGGCAGAATCTAGATAACGAGACCTGGAAAATCGGGATAGAAGATCCGATGGTAGCCAGGGACCAGCAACGTCTGTTGGCGATTGTGCAGCTGGATGACCTATCTATGGCCACCTCTGGGAATTACCGTAATTATTATCAGGTGGGAGACCGCATCATAGCACATACCATAGATCCCCGAACGGGCTATAACACCAGTCATAATTTACTAAGCGCCTCTGTATTTGCTGAGGACTGCATGACGGCAGATGCCTACGCCACGGCGTTTATGGTATTGGGTGTAGAGGGTGCAAAAGAGATTTTATCCACCACAGAGTTGGAGGCATTTTTGATTTATCAGGATGATGAGGGTAAATTGAAAAGTTTTGTGTCTTCGGGGCTGCAATCCCTGATAGAACGCAACAACATTCAATGATTGTAATAAAAATTAATAAAAGTTCAGCTCCAGGTGAATTTTCTTGAAAGGAATTGCATTATCCGTTCTATGAAGTTGCAGCGCCCGCGCAGGGAGATGCTTCACCGCTATAATATCGCCGATCGATGGTTTTAATGATTCTTATTTTGTTCTTATCCGCCGTACTGGGGGGTGTTTCTTCTAAATTTTTTGGTCATCACACCCAAAGTATCCGGTACCCGCTCATCTTCGCAGGGTCTTTTCTCTTCTCCGTCACCATTATACACATTCTTCCTGAAGTCTTCTCTTTGTCAGAAGACCCACTGGAGGTTGGTTTATACATCCTCTTTGGTTTTTTCTTTCAGCAGCTACTGGAATATTTTACTTCTGGTATTGAACACGGACATACGCATGCTCATGATGAGATCACCGGAACGTCCAAGTTTGGTCTGTTGATCGCTTTGGTGATTCACTCATTTCTGGAGGGTGCGCTGCTTACCCATGATTCTCCATTTCATGAGCGGCATGAGTCATACTCTCTACTCGTGGGAATTGTCCTCCACAAGATGCCAGCGGCATTTGCTCTGGTGACCACACTTCGAACCAGTAAGGGATTCGATGGACGACTGTGGGGTATACTCCTCATCTTTAGCATCTCCTCACCGGTAGGCTTTCTCATGAGCGACCAGGTGCTCAATCTTTCTCCTGAGGTACTTCTCCTGCTTTTTGCCTTTGTGTCTGGTAGCTTCCTGCATATTTCCACTACCATTTTTGTGGAAAGCAGTCCCAATCATCACTTTGGGCTCAAAAAGTTTCTAATAAGTTTGTTTGGGGCATTTACAGCCATTGCGACAGAATATTTTCTATGAAAAAATCATTTTGAGTTAGGATTAATTCTTTTCAGGAAGGTAAAATCACATATCTTTCAAAGTTAAGTAACTAATCCAACCATGAGTGAAAATACAATGAAGCAGTACTGGCGCAGAAACGTCAGGTATTTACTAATCCTCCTGACCATTTGGTTTGCAGTCTCGTTTGGCGCCGGCATCCTGCTGGTGGACCAACTCAATGAAATTCAGTTTGCCGGCTTCAAGTTAGGCTTTTGGTTTGCCCAGCAAGGATCCATCTATGCGTTTGTGATTCTGATCTTTGTGTATGTCCGCTTGATGAACAAGCTGGACAAGGAATTTGATGTAGACGAAAAGTAGGAATAATCATGGATGTACAAAGCTGGACTTTCCTCATCGTAGGAATCACTTTCGCACTTTATATAGGGATTGCCATATGGGCCCGGGCAGCCTCTACTAATGATTTTTATGTGGCTGGAGGTGGTGTTTCTCCCTTGGCCAATGGTATGGCTACTGCAGCAGACTGGATGTCTGCGGCTTCATTTATCAGCATGGCCGGACTCATTTCTTTTATGGGCTATGATGGCTCGGTATACCTTATGGGCTGGACAGGTGGGTATGTCTTATTGGCACTGCTTCTGGCTCCGTACCTTAGGAAATTCGGAAAGTTTACAGTACCTGATTTCATAGGAGATCGGTATTATTCTAATGTGGCCCGTACGGTAGCAGTGATATGCGCCATCATCGTGTCGTTTACCTATGTGGCAGGTCAGATGCGCGGTGTGGGCGTGGTGTTTTCACGATTTCTGGAGGTGCCGGTGAATGTGGGTGTATATATAGGCATGGGCATTGTCTTCTTTTATGCAGTCCTTGGCGGAATGAAAGGGGTGACTTATACGCAGGTGGCTCAGTTTTGTGTTCTGATTTTTGCGTTTATGGTGCCGGCTATTTTCATTAGTTTTCAGCTCACAGGAAATTATATTCCTCAGCTCGGCTTTGGGAGCCAGGTAGCGGATGGTACTTATCTGCTGGATAAGCTGGACAACCTTCACAAAGAGTTGGGTTTTGCAGAGTACACTGGCGGTACCAAGTCCATGATAGATGTTTTTGCCATCACCTTTGCCCTGATGGTAGGTACGGCAGGTCTGCCCCATGTGATCGTCAGGTTCTTTACGGTTCCGAAGGTGAGGGATGCCCGTCTTTCAGCCGGATGGGCGCTGATTTTCATTGCCATTCTATATACCACTGCTCCTGCCATAGCGGCTTTCGCCAGGACGAACCTCATTGAGACGGTTTCCAATCAGGAATATGAGCAGGTACCTCAGTGGTTTTCTAATTGGGAGTCTACTGGTCTTATCGCTTTTGAGGATAAAAATGGAGACGGGAAAATTCAATACGTGGCTGGAGAGAAAAATGAGCTTACGATAGATCGTGACATCATGGTGCTGGCCAATCCTGAAATAGCCAATTTGCCCAACTGGGTGATCGCTCTGGTGGCAGCGGGAGGACTGGCTGCAGCCCTGTCTACGGCCGCAGGTTTACTGCTGGTGATTTCAGCCAGTATTTCTCATGACCTGATCAAAAAGCAATTAAAGCCCAATCTTTCTGATAAGGAGGAATTGATTTGGGCACGGGTAGGGGCGCTGGGTGCCGTATTGGTGGCTGGATATTTCGGCATCAACCCGCCCGGGTTTGTAGCGGCGGTGGTGGCACTGGCTTTCGGGCTGGCAGCAGCGTCGTTCTTCCCTGCGATTATTTTGGGCATTTTCGATAAGCGAATGAATAAGGAGGGTGCTATCGCTGGTATGGTCGTCGGCATCTTACTGATGCTGTTTTACATGATCAAGTTCAAGTTTGATGGATTTGGAGGAGGCACTCAGGCAGACTGGTGGTTTGGAATCTCTCCGGAAGGTTTTGGCACCATTGCCATGCTGGTCAACTTTGCCGTTTCATTCGGGATTTCCAGGTTTTACCCTGCGCCCCCAGCCGATGTGCAGGAGATGGTGGAGCAAATCAGGTACCCAAGAGGGGCCGGAGGAGCCACTCATCATTAGTATGGGTTATAGGTTCGAGGCGATGGTGAAGTAGAGCTTTTCAGAGTCGAAAGGCTTGGACATAAAGTCATTCATACCCGATTGCAAGGCTTTTTCTTTCACCTCGGGAAATACGTCCGCTGTTAGCGCTATGATGGGGATTCGTTTCATGTGAGAATCCTTGTGGTTTCGGATGGCCCTGGAAGCTTCAAATCCATCCATTTCCGGCATTTGCAAATCCATCAGAATCACATCATATTGGTTAACTGCCAGTAAGTCCAGGGCGATCAATCCATTATCGGCAATGTCTACTTCACAGTTCCACTTCACCAGGAATCTTTTGGCGACGATCTGGTTGATCTGGTTGTCTTCAGCCAGAAGAACCCTGACACCAGAGAGGTCTCTTTTTTGGTCATCCGGTGTGGGATGCTGCGCAATTCTCTGGGTCGATTTGGGAAACGAGAGCTGGAAAAAGAAGCTGGATCCCTTTCCGGGGGAGCTGTCTACTTGAAGATCACTTCCCTGAAGCTGTAGGAGTTTTTGACAAATGGACAATCCAAGTCCTGTTCCCGTCCGCAGATGAGTCTTTCCATAGTTGTCAATCTGCGTAAAGCGGTGGAAAATGCGTTCCTGATCGGCCTGCGCAATACCTGTTCCCGTGTCAATAACCTTGAACCGCACATTGACTGAGTCATTGGACGTCCCCAGGCACTCTACACTTAGTTCTACTGAGCCCTCATCTGTAAATTTAATGGCATTGCTAATGAGGTTATTCAGGATCTGGCCAATGCGCACGGGGTCTCCTATGAGCCCGGGTATGGGTTGATGGAGGTTCAGAGTCAGGTTGATTCCTTTCTCATCTGCCATTTGCATAAACGTGGAGATGGTCCGGTTGCATAGCTCCTGGATGGAGAAGTCACGCTGATCAAATTCCACATGGCCTTCTTCCAGTTTGGAAAGATCAAGGATGTCATTCAATATCACCAACAAGCCCTTGGCAGAGTGTTTCATCATTTTCAGAGATTCCCGCTGATCTTCCCTTGGATTCTCTGACAGCAGGTACTCAATGGTGCCGTACAGGCCGTTCATAGGGGTGCGTATCTCATGACTCATGGTTGAGAGAAATTCTGCCTTGGTTTGAGAAGCCTTTTGCGCTTTGTCCCGGGCATCCATGAGTTGCTTTTCGTAGCGCTTTCGGTCTGAGATGTCTCTGATAAAAGACGTGAAAATAACCTCATCACCAATCTGATTGGCACCAATGGATAGCTCCAGGTCAATGAGCTTCCCCTCTTTTGAAAGCCCCACCAACTCAAATCTTCGGTTGATGGTGGGCATTTTTTGTCCTTTAAGAAAGAAATCCAACCCTCTGTCCAGGATCTCTTTTCGGTCTGGCGGTACAATGTGCTCCGAGAATTTCTTGCCAATGATCTCCTCACTTGACCATCCAAAAATGGTCTCAGCCTGATTGTTCCAAAAGGTAATCCTCCCGGAAGCATCCAGCAGAACCACTGCGTCCATGGCATTTTCCACTACAGTGTAGAGCCTTTCAGCACTCTGAGCCAGCTCCCGCTGAATCTTCTCCCGCTCGGCGATTTGTATCTGAAGTTTCTGGTTGGTTTCTTCCAGCTTTTCGGTTTTTTCCAGCAGTACACCGTGAATTTGCTCCCGGCTCAGCTGGCTCAGCTGCTGCTCATTCAGGAGGGGCTCGGGAAGAATGCCAATTAGGAGTGAAAAGCCATCAAGAAACTGATAATTGTCTGCCAATAGCTGATAAGCCTCCTGGAGCCACTCTGATATTTTGGCCTGGCCCATGGAGAGGCAGAGGTACTCATAAAGCCTGGACACTTCGTACTTTACCGTACTCCTGAATTCACTTCTGTTGAGCTGGTTAAATTTCAACTGCTCCGCAGCTTTATCCACCTGATACTTGTAGTTTTTGAGGAGCTCGTTTTTGGAGTTGCCCACCATATCGGTGTATTTGGACCATACCAGATCCACAATCAGATAAGCCAGGTCACGCTCCTGATTATTGACTGAACTAAAGATGATTCTGAAAAACAACGTGTCCACCAAATTGGGAAACCGGCCCCGCATCTCTCTTCTCAGCTGAGTTTGATATTTGGATGGATTTTTTTGTTTGTAAATAAAGGAATGTTCGAAAAGGAGATAGAGTCCTGCGGATCTGTTAAGCTGACTGTCAAAGCTTTCCTTGGCCAGGCTTTTGATCCTATTGTCCAGGTTTTCGTTCCAAATCCCTTGCGCTTCAAAGGATTTAATGTATTCGATAAAACGGTTGTGCTCTTCACGCAAGAGGTTCCCATGGGGTCGGGAACTCAATCTTTTGTAAAGGGACTTAAACATCAGGATTTACTTACCTTCCAAATCTGATAAAACCCCCACCCGGAAAGTCCCCATGTGAGAATAAGTGCAATAAACCAGGCGATAAGACCACCACTTTCACCCAGCAGGGTGTTAAATAAGTTAAACCCAAAGTGATAGTCGATCTGCATGTGAAGGTGACCCACGGCCATCACCAGAAATCCCCAGGCCAGGTAGGTCATTCCTGTCCCAAATTTTCCTCCCTTGAGGTTTTTTGCATTGAGGAAACTAAAAACAACAGCCATGATCAGGAATGGGAGTTCCAGAAGTCCAAGTGTGATATTGAAACTACTAGAGGACATTCCATCCATACTGTAAGCGGGTACATTTACGGCGAATAACGCCAGAGTGGCAATTAGGAGCTTGTTGGTCTTCATGTCTGGATTTGGTCAGTTTCATAAATATAGTCATTGGATGGATAATACGCATGACCATATTGCACGATTGTTTTCGGCCTGTCCTTGATACGACTATGAATGAAGTAACCTCTCACCAAGGATGAATAGCGACGAATGGAATATTCTTTTGGCCGTTAAGTAAATGCCGGTAAAATATTTGGCCTTTGCTTTGGGGCGGACCTGATGGAGCATTGTCAAATTGGGAATTTCACATAGGAATTGTAAGTGATATCCATGATATTTGAAGGCCTATCTAACGTTAAATTATCAAAAACATAAAAATTCAAAACACATGAGTCACAAGATTCAAACCCTGAGCGGTTATATCCATGAATATCAGAAAAGCGTTCTCCAGCCCGAAGAGTTTTGGGGGAGAGTGGCAGAGTCTTTTCATTGGAAGAAGCCATGGTCAAAGGTACTGAAGTGGGATTTTGATGGTCCAGATGTCAACTGGTTTGTAGATGGGAAAATGAACATCACAGAGAATATCCTCGATCGTCATTTGTTCATCATGGGGGATAGACCAGCCATTATCTGGGAGCCCAATGAGCCGGGAGATGAGGTCGTTACCCTTACCTATAGGGAGCTTTACCATCAGGTTTGCCAGTTTGCCAATGCACTCAAGGCGCAGGGAGTGCAGAAGGGTGATCGGGTGATTATCTATATGCCCATGGTGCCTGAGGCCGCTGTGGCGATGCTCGCCTGTGCCCGGATCGGGGCGGTGCACTCGGTAGTGTTTGCCGGATTTTCCTCCACGGCTGTAGCAGATCGAATCAACGACTGTGAAGCTAAAATGGTGCTGACCTCAGATGGGAACTACAGAGGAGCCAAGAGCATAGGAGTAAAAAGTGTGGTGGATGAGGCCCTGGAAAAGTCTACCTCAGTAGAGAAAGTGATTGTATTCAAAAGAACAGATACCGAGGTGACCATGAAGGAGGGACGGGATATTTGGTGGAGTGATGCCATCAAGGGCCAGCCCCTGGATTGCCCGGCAGAAGAAATGGACGCAGAGGATATGCTCTTTATCCTTTATACCTCAGGATCCACGGGTAAGCCTAAAGGGGTGGTGCACACCTGTGGTGGCTACATGGTCTATACCTATTACTCCTTTGTGAATGTGTTTCAGTATAATGTGGGTGATGTATACTGGTGTACGGCTGATGTTGGGTGGATCACCGGGCATTCTTACATCGTATATGGCCCGTTGTTGGCTGGTGCCACCACGCTCATGTTCGAGGGAGTACCCACTTACCCGCATGTTGGTCGTTTTTGGGAGATCATCGATAAGCACAAGGTCAATCAGTTTTATACAGCGCCTACGGCCATTCGTGCCCTTCAGGCCTATGGGTTGGAGCCGCTGGAGCCGTACAAGATGGACACTCTGAAGGTGATAGGATCTGTAGGGGAGCCTATCAATGAGGAGGCCTGGCACTGGTACCACGATCATGTGGGTAAAGGAAACTGCCCCTTGGTAGATACCTGGTGGCAAACGGAAACCGGAGGTATCATGATAGCGCCAATTGCTGGGGTGACCCCCAACAAACCCGCGCATGCCTCGTTGCCCCTGCCCGGGGTGCAGCCAATCATTGTTGATACCGAGGGAAAGGAGCTTCATGGAAACAATGTGGAGGGAAACCTATGTATCAAGTTCCCATGGCCCGGTATGATCAGAACCACCTATGGGGATCATGATCGATGCAAACAGACCTATTTTTCCACTTACAAGGGACTCTACTTTACAGGAGATGGAGCCAAGAGGGACCATGATGGCTATTTGAGAATCCTGGGTCGTGTAGATGATGTGATCAATGTGTCAGGTCACAGAATGGGCACTGCCGAAGTAGAAAATGCTATCAATGAGCATCCTAAGGTGATCGAGTCCGCTGTGGTGGGCTACCCTCATGATGTGAAAGGTCAGGGGATTTATGCCTACGTGATCTGTGACATGGAGGGCCGCTCAGAAGAGAGTTTGAAAAATGAAATCAGGGAAACCGTGAGCAAGATTATCGGGCCAATTGCCAAACCTGATAAGGTGCAGATTGTTCCCGGACTGCCTAAAACCCGCTCCGGAAAAATCATGCGCAGGATTCTCCGAAAGGTAGCTTCTGGGGAAGCAGATCAGTTGGGTGATACTTCCACCCTGCTCAATCCTGAGGTGGTAGAAGCTATTGTGAACGGAGCAAGTAAATAAATTGATGGAAAGGAGCCGGATTCCTTTTTGGTTCTGGTTTTAGCGTATAGATTTGAAGTAACCACGGGGTGCCGTTATTCGGCTGAGATGATACCCGTTGAACCTGATCTGGGTAATGCCAGCGTAGGAATATCGGTTGACTCGTAGTAAGATTATAAAGTCATTAGTATAAACCGTATTGTCCGCGCATGCCTGGACGGTACGGTTTTTTTTATTCCATTTTTTAAAAATGATGAGATGGCTTTTGATGAGTTAGTAAAACAGAACCTGACCAATTGGCAGGGCAGAAAAGAGTGGTTTTTCAACCGCGAACACACCGATACCTATGAGCTCTGGTACGAGGGGCGGTATAAGCGTGCTGAGATTTTTCAGAAAAAAATTATTGCGGATCGGCTTCAAAAGGACCCCAGGGTGAAGACACTTCTCGAGTTTGGATGTGGGACCACACGATTCACCAGGTGGTGGCACGAGATTGGGATAGAGGCTACCGGTGGTGATTTGAGTCCCTTCATGCTGGCTCAGGGCAGACAGCTCTTCGGAGGTGACCTGGTGCTGGCAGACTCTCATCACATGCCCTTTCGTGACAACACCTTCGATGCGGTGGCCTTCATTACCACTTTTGAATACTATAAAGACCCGGTGAAGGTGATTAGGGAGGCGGCCCGTGTGGGCAAACACGGGATAGTCTTCGGGATGATGAACAGAAACACGCCCAAATATGTGCGCCGCAGGATGCAGCAGATGGTTGGTAAGAATCCTTTTTATGTAACGGCCAATTTTTACACCCCAAAATCATTACTCAAAGTGATTGATATCGCTCTCCAGGGGGAAGATTATACGGTAGAATGGCAGTGTACAGGATTGCCCAAGTGGTTTCCCGTACAGGAATGGCATGTGCCAGTAGGTGATTTTTTCGGTGTTTATGTCAAAAGGAATCAACCATGATTTCAGGATTTCCGGATACAGGCAAAATCCAGGAGGATTTTCTCAAAAGCCACGTTTTCCCATCCACCGGGGCTGTGAGACAGGAGGTGGTAAGCGGCCCTCAATATGGCGTGGATGTAAGTGTCATAGCGCTTCATGGAGGTCAGTCGCTTGTCACGGCTACTGACCCTGCCACTTTAATTCCAACACTCGGGTTGCAGGAATCGGCATGGTTGACGGTTCATTTGGTAGCATCGGATGTGGCCACAGCAGGGTGTTTGCCCCAGTATGCTCAGTTTTGCCTCAACTTACCGGAAACCTTCACAGCGGCTGAGTTTCACTCCTATTGGAATCACATCAGTACTTATTGTGATCAGCTGGGAGTGGCCATTACTGGTGGGCATACCGGAAGGATTGCTGGTCAGAATAGTACCATTTCAGGAGGAGTGACCATGATGAGCACTATGCCCTCGGAAGAGGTTTTGCTGAGCCGGATGGCTCGTCCTGGCGATAGTCTCATTCTGGTGAAGGAGCCAGCCATTATTAGCACCGCCATCCTGGCCCTTAGCTTTCCCGAAACAATACTTAAGAAATGTGGCAAGGAGGTACTGGAGGCTGGTCAGGCACTCTTCTATGCATCATCAGCGGTAGATGCCGCCATGTCAGCTATTTCTGTCGGGATTCACTCGGAGGGTGTGCGAGCGATTCATGACATCACCGAGGGGGGTGTGATGGGAGCCATATGGGAAATGATGACGGCTGCAGGGTGTGGAGTTCAGGTGGATGTAGCAGCCCTTCCCCGGGGGTACGCTCAGGACAGTATTTGTGGGGCTTTTGGTATTGATCCTCTTCGTAGTGTAGGTGCAGGTGCGTTGCTTCTGGCGGTAGCTCCGGGGCGGGTGTCCGGGATTATTAATCAGTTGCATCAGGACGGCCACCAGGCGGTTAAGATTGGGGAAGTCACGGAGGAAAGGGCCGGCAGATGGCTGGCTGGAGAAGTACCTAGTCCATTGACTCCCCCGGGTGTTGATCCTTATTGGGCGGCTTTTTTAGACGCTCTAAATCGCGGATGGAAATGAAGCCGAAGCTAAAGGGAGTTTATTTAGTGCTGGATCCTGCTGAGGGGTTTGACGCCTTGGAAAACAGATTACTCCATATTCTGAGTGGAGGCATAGGTGCCATCCAGGTGTGGGATCACTGGCATCCGGATCAGGATCGTCACGAGTTTCTATACAGGTTGCAAGCGGTGTGTGGTCAGGTACCTATTCTGATCAACAACAATCTGGAGCTGGCCTCCCTACCGGGCATTCAGGGTGTCCATTTCGACAGGGAGGAGGATTTACCGAGCCCGGAATGCACTTTCAAAAAGATAATTGGCCTTACAGTGAGTACACATGCCGACTGGGTGGCCCTCAGAAAAAAAGGTGTAGACTATATCAGTTTTTGTGCGATGTATCCCTCCTCATCGGTGGATACCTGTGAGCTGGTATCCCCGGATGTTGTGCGGGAGGCCTGTGAGCATTTTGACGGTTCGGTATTCGCATCCGGGGGGATCAGTCTTGAAAACGCCGGAGTAATAGCATCGCTTGGAGTGTCAGGGGTTGCCCTGATATCCGCATTGTGGAAAGCAGAGAATCCGCTGGACACGACCATAAAGTTTAATCAAATCATATCAAAACCATGAAGAAAGCATTTTTCAAGAAATTGTGTTGCCCTTTGGATAAGAGCGATCTGGAAATAAAAGTGATCAAGGAAGCTGGTCAGGAGATACTCGAAGGGCTCATGACCTGCACCTCCTGTGGCAGGTATTATCCCATTGTACATGGTATTCCGATCATGTCGCCTGATGAATACCGTGAGCCGGCCCTGGAAACTCCCATACTGGAGCGATGGGGACTGGGAAAGGGAGAAGTCACCAATTTCCGGCTGACCGAGAAGGTAGAATCGTAGTGTTTTTTTAGCTTCGAACATATGGAATACAGAATGTTCGGAGAATCAGGGTGCAGTGTATCATGTATGGGGCTCGGCCTTGCGGCACTGGGCAGGCCCGGCTATATCAACCTGGGTCACCGCGAAGACCTGGGGAGTGAGTATGATCCATCTAAAATGGAAGCTCAAACACATGCGATGCTTTCCCTGGCCAGAGCCCAGGGGATTAATTATTTTGATGCTGCTCAATCTTATGGAAAGGCGGAAACTTTCCTGAGCACATGGCTTATGGCCCACCCTCGGGAAGAGGTGGTGGTCGGGTCAAAATGGGGATACTACTACACCGCGGACTGGTCCGTGCAGGCGGATAAGCATGAAGTGAAGGAGCATACTCTGGAGCGTTTGAATCTGCAATGGCCGGAGAGCGAGCAGCGTTTGGGCACCGCACTGAAAATTTATCAGATTCACTCAGCCACCCTGGAGAGTGGTGTATTGGAGAACAGGGCAGTACTGCAGCGTCTGGAGGAAATTCGGGAGATGGGTTATGTGATCGGACTTTCTCTGAGCGGCGTCCAGCAAAGTGTGGTGTTGGAGAAGGCCCTTGCGGTGCAGGTGGGAGGAAAGCCACTTTTTGGCTCAGTGCAGGCCACCTATAATTGTTTGGAGCAGTCTGCTGGCGAGGCCTTGCAAAAGGCCTTTGATCGGGGATTGGGAGTAATTGTCAAAGAGGGACTGGCCAATGGCAGGTTGACAAGCAGGAGTACCGGGGCTTATTTAAAGACCCTCACAGATATGGCCCAGAGCTATCAGGTTACCGAGGATGCCATTGCACTGGCTTACGTCCTGAGCAAGCCATTTGTGTCAGTGGTGCTGAGTGGTGCGGCTGTTCCGGCACATCTCATTTCCAATGTTAAAGGTTCTGAAATCAAACTCTCTCAGCAAGACATCAGGGTATTGGATGGCCTGAAGGTGAAACCAGAGCATTATTGGGCTGAGCGAGCCAGCCTGGCCTGGAACTAGAAAAACCGACCCAGAGGGCCGGTTTTTACAAACTCAGGAACACATTATTTTAAAATTGCTCCACTTCAGTGCTTCCCTCCATGGCTACGGTGGAAGCCCTTCCTTGCTGTACGGTATTCTGAATGGCGTCAAAATAACCCGTACCCACAAAGGCCTGATGTTTCACAGCTTTGAAACCTGAGTCCAGCAGCGCAAACTCCCGCTCCTGAAGCTCGGAATACCCGGCCATACCACGCTCCTTGTAAGCTTTGGAGAGCTCAAACATGGAAGTGTTGAGTGCGTGGAATCCTGCCAGCGTGATAAACTGAAACTTGTATCCCATTTCTGCAAGGTTTTCCCTGAAGGTAAACATCTCGGATTTAGTCAGGTGTGCTGCCCAGTTGAACGATGGTGAGCAATTGTAAGCCAGCATCTGATCAGGAAACTCCGCTTTGATGGCCTGCGCAAATTCTCTGGCCAGACCCAAATCCGGGTTGGATGTTTCCATCCATAGGAGGTCTGAGTAGGGCGCGTAAGCCAGTCCCCTGGCGATTCCGGCTTCTACTCCATTGGTCACTTCAAAGAAACCCTCATTGGTGCGACCTCCTGTCAGGAACCGGTGGTCACGCTTGTCAATATCAGAAGTGATAAGCGTGGCGGCATCTGCATCCGTCCTGGCAATCAACAGCGTTGGTGTGTTCATCACATCTGCGGCCAGGCGAGCTGCTACCAGCTTGTCAATGGCCTCCTGCGTGGGTACCAGTACCTTTCCGCCCAGGTGACCACACTTCTTGGCTGAGCTCAGTTGGTCTTCGAAGTGGACACCCGCAGCTCCGGCTTCTATCATGGCTTTCATCAGCTCAAAGGCGTTCAGGTTTCCTCCGAATCCGGCTTCTGCATCAGCAACGATGGGCGCCAGCCAGTCAATGCTGCTGTCTCCATTCAGGTTTTCGATCTGATCTCTTCGGAGTAGGGCATTGTTGATGCGCTTAACCACACTGGGAACAGAGTCAGCCGGGTAGAGTGACTGATCGGGGTACATGGCTCCGGCGAGGTTAGCGTCCGCAGCCACCTGCCACCCACTGAGGTAGATGGCTTCCAGGCCAGCGGCAATTTCCTGTACCGCCTGGTTGCCGGTGAGGGCACCCAGCCCCGCCACAAAGGGTTTGTCATTCAGCTTTTTCCATAGTTTTTCGGCCGTAATTCTGGCGATGGAATGCTCTATTGGGACAGATCCCTGCAAGTTGACCACTTCTTCCGCGGTATATGGGCGATGGATGTTTTTCCACCTGGGGTTCTCGTCCCAGTCTTTTTGGATTTTTTGGATTCTTTCGGTTTTCATGATCATCTTAGTTTAAATAGGTATAGGCGTTAATAGTTAAAAATTCTTCAAGGGTGTCATTCTTCACGAGGCGATCGAAGATCTCTATGGCTTCTTCAAATCGGCCGGAGTGATAAGTTTCTTCTCCCAGCATGGCTTTTATCTTCACCAATTCTTCTCGCTTGAGTTTTTCATACAGATCCACAGTGATGGCTACTCCACTCACGGTATAGCAGTGGCGGTGAATCCACTGCCAGAGCTGGGAGCGTGAAATCTCCGCCGTGGCGGCATCCTCCATCAGGTGGTATAGCGCTGCTGCACCGACTCCCCTGAGCCAGCTTTCCACGTAGAGAATTCCCACGTTGATGTTGGTGCGTATTCCCTCCTCGGTGATGGTACCGGTGGGGGTTTGCACCAGGTCCTTAGCAGTCACATCCACATCGCGACGCAGGTTGTGAAACTGATTGGGCCAGGGCATGTGCCGGTCAAAGACCTCTTTAGCCACTGACACCAGCCCTGGATGGGCCACCCAGGTGCCATCATGTCCGTTCATGACTTCCCTGAGTTTGTCCAGGCGTACTTTTTCCAGGGCGGCAGTATTGGCTTCCGGATCGTCTTTGATCGGAATCTGTGCGGCCATTCCGCCCATGGCATGGGCCCCGCGCTTGTGGCAGGTCTGGATCACCAGGTCAGAATAGGCTTTCATAAAAGGCACCGTCATATTGACCTGATCTCTGTTCGGCAAAATTTTATGACGATTGTTTCTGAATTTTTTGATGTAGGAAAAAATGTAATCCCAACGACCACAATTCAATCCGGCAGAATGATGCTGCAATTCGTGCAGGATTTCATGAAGTTCAAAGGCTGCAGGGAGCGTTTCTATCAATACCGTGGCTTTGATGGTGCCCTGAGGAATGCCGAGATAGTTTTGTGCGAACACAAATACTTCATTCCAAAGGCGTGCTTCCAGGTGGCTCTCCAGCTTAGGCAGATAGAAGTATGGGCCAGATCCCCTTTTGATCAGTTCACGTACATTGTGAAAAAAGTAGAGTCCAAAGTCTACCAGCGCTCCGCTAGCGGGTTGCTCATCTATCTGGAGGTGCTTTTCCTCAAGGTGCCAGCCTCTGGGGCGCACGAATAAGGTGGCCGTTTCTTTGTTGAGCTGGTAAGTTTTCCCGTTGGGGTTTACGAATTCAATCTCTCTGCGGATGGCGTCCCGGAGATTGATCTGACCTTCCATGTTGGTGGACCAATAGGGCGCATTGCTATCCTCAAAGTCTGCCATGAATACCTTGGCACCAGAGTTCAGGGCATTGATGACCATTTTACGATCTACCGGCCCGGTGATCTCCACACGTCGGTCCCAGATGTCTTCAGGGATGGGTGCCACTGTCCAGTCTGATTCTCTGATGTCCTGTGTTTCAGGTAGGAAATTGGGCATGACCCCTGCATCAAAAGCTTCCTGACGAATGACCCTATCGCGAAGGAGCTTCTTGCGTCGCTCATTGAAACGCACGTGGAGTGCCTGTAAAAACTCGAGTGCCTCAGGAGTGAGGATCTCCATGTAAGGGGCCGGTGTGGCTCCTTTTATCTGGATTCCCAGGGGTGTTTGGGTTTCCGGGATGTGTGCTTCTGTGATCATAATAAGGTGATTATCTGATTAAACATGATCAAATATAGCGAAATATATTAAACAGCGAAATTTCGCTAATACTTTTATTTCGCTTTTTTGAATTATTTTTGGCGAATGCCCAAAGAGATATTTGAATTCAAGCTCATTTTCGGTCTCAAACTCAAGGAAATCCGAAATGAAAAAGGGATATCCTATCAGGAACTGCGTGAGAAGACCGGCCTGTCACTGTCTTACCTGAGTGAGATTGAAAATGGAAAGAAATACCCCAAAGGAGATAAAATCATGATTCTGGCTAAAGCCCTCGGGGTGAGCTATGATGAGTTGGTATCACTGAAGGTGCCGAGGAAACTCGAACCCATAGTGAACCTGATCCAGTCTGATTTTTTTAAGGCCTTCCCGCTGGAGCAGTTTGGCTTGAATCCTCAGAAGCTGGTTGAGATCATTTCTTATGATCCGGAGAAAATCAATGCTTTCGTCAATACTGTGCTTCAGGTGTCACGCAATTTTGAGCTGAAGCAAGAAAGTTTCTATTATGCAGCCCTCCGATCCTATCAGGAGCTGCATCAGAATTACTTTGCCGATTTGGAAGAGGCCGTAGAGGAGCTTCATTTGGAATTTCCGGAGCTCAAGGAGATTCCTTTCAATGAAAAGCTGCTAACGGGTATTTTACTGGAAATAGGTGTTCGCACGGGGATGGATGAACTCCAGAAATACCCTTCCTTGCGTAACGTGCGCTCTCTATATGATGAAAAACAACGCCTGCTACATATCAACCGGGGGCTCAACTCCGGTCAGATGAATTTTCTTCTGGGTCGTGAAATTGCCTTTCAGTGGACTAAGGTAAAGAACAGGCCAATGAGCACACCACCTTATGGTGACCATACGTTTGAGGAGATTCTTAACAATTACAGGGCTTCCTATTTTTCAGCGGCACTCATGATGCCACAGGAGGAGGTCGTAAGGGACATCAGGGCGGTGGGCGATATGAAAGTATGGGATCCGAAGGTGCTACTGGGTTTTTTGGATAAGTACGATGTGACCCCCGAGATGATTATGCAGCGCCTCACCAATATCCTTCCTGCGGTGTTTGGCTATGAGAATTTGTTCTTCCTGCGATTTGTGGGGAAAGGACCGGATTATTTTACTTTGACCAAAGAGCTGCACCTCACGCGCCTTCATAACCCGCATGGCAATGAGCTGAACGAACATTATTGTCGACGATGGATTTCATTGGATGTTATTCGGGATCTATATAAAGCACGAGAATCTGATCCGGACATCAAATACCTGGCGGGTATTCAGCGATCATTTTACCATGGCACCACCAATGAATACCTGTGCCTGTCCATCGCGTTCCCCAATGTGTCTAACCCTGAGGAGGCTGTAAGTGTGACCATTGGTTTTCTGGTGGATGGCGCCCTCGAGCGAAGAATTAAGTTTTTGAGGGATCCCAACATCGTGAGGCGTGAAGTCAATACAACGTGTGAGCGCTGTCCCATCATGGACTGTAAGGAGCGTGCGGTGGAGCCTTATGTACATGCTGCCAAAACGGAAGAGCACTTGATTCAGGAGGACATTTCTACGCTACTGGGGATAGAGAAATAACTTTGAGGCAGGCGATATAATTCAGTTGAAATAGCATTTATCTTTGTGTTAGTTACTGACATACAAAGCTTTATGAGGCCTACAGTTTGGATTATTTTGATGTTTTTACTGGGTTCTTGTGATTTCAGGAAGTGTGCTTCTCGTCCTCCGGATGTTCTGGTGCAGTTGGATTTTAGCCAGGAGGATTCATCATACCTTGAGTTTTTGAGTTGGGAGCTGACCGCAAGTGACGGAGCGGAGTTTCCTTATGAGATCAGGAATTTTTCTGACAGTCTGGTCTCGCTTTTTCAGGTGACATTGATTCTGGTGACTGAGAGCAATGAATATTATCTGGATTATGGGAATGAGGATGTGGATACGCTCAGAGTATTGGTACATGAGGAAACGGCCGGGTGTGACCATATTGTCATTGATTTGGTGGAGATGAATGGAGAGCAGCTGACGATGAACACTGATTCCTCTTACTTCTATCAAAAGAAGCCTTGATTGCTGGCCATGGGACATAAAAAAAGCCTCACTTTTCAGTGAGGCTTCGATTATCAAAATAGCAAATTTTTAACTTCCGCACATCTCGCATCCTTCCGGATCATCGAGGGAGCACTGCATGGCTGCCTGATTTTGAGTTTTATCAGCGTCAGGGTCTGCCGCAGGCTTTGATTTTCCTTCGGGCTGAGCTGCGCCTTCTTTTTCCAGCGTAAACTTGATGGCATCTGTGGCAGCCTTGGTTCTCAGATAATACATACCCGTTTTCAAACCTTTCTTCCAGGCATAGAAGTGCATAGAGGTCATCTTACCGAAGTTGGCATCCAGCAAGTGGATGTTCAGGCTCTGGCTCTGACAGATGAAAGCACCTCTATCTGCTGACATATCGATGATGGACTTCTGAGAAATCTCCCAAACGGTTTTGTAACGCTCTCTGATGTCTTCAGGAATCTCAGGAATGCCCTGTACAGATCCATTGGCCGTCATGATGCGGTTTTTCATTCTATCATCCCACAAGCCCAGGTTGATCAGGTCAGTCATCAGGTGTTTGTTCACCACGATAAACTCACCAGACAAGGTTCTTCTGGTGTAGATGTTGGAGGTGTAAGGCTCGAAGCACTCATTGTTTCCAAGGATTTGTGAAGTAGAAGCTGTAGGCATAGGTGCCAAAAGCAGTGAGTTTCTCACGCCGTGCTTTCTTACTTTTTGCTTCAGGTCATACCAGTCCCATCTGCCTGAGTCGGGAGTAATGCCCCACATGTCAAACTGGAAGATGCCCTTGGATACTGGTGATCCTTTGAAGGTTTCGTACGGACCTTCTTTCTGAGCCAGCTCCATGGAAGTCTCCATAGCAGCATAGTAGATGGTCTCGAAGATCTCTTTGTTGAGTTTTCTGGACTCAGGGGAGTCAAATGGAAGCTTCATCAACATGAACGCATCAGCTAATCCCTGCACACCGATCCCTATAGGTCTGTGTCTCATGTTGGAGGTTTTGGCCTCCGGTACCGGGTAGTAGTTTACATCGATCACCTTGTTCAGGTTGCGCGTAGCTACTTTGGTGATTTCATAGAGTTTTTGGTGATCAAACTCACCTTTCTCATTGACGAACTTGTTCAAAGCAATGGAAGCCAGGTTGCACACCGCTACTTCATCTTTGGAGGTGTACTCCATGATTTCAGTACAAAGGTTGCTCGACCGAATGGTGCCAAGATTCTTTTGGTTTGATTTTTTATTGGCTGCGTCTTTGTAAAGGATGTAAGGTGTGCCAGTTTCTATCTGAGATTCCAGGATTTCGAACCAAAGCTCCTGCGCTTTGATGGTTCTTCTGGCTCTGCCTTCCTTCTCGTATTTTTCGTAAAGTTTTTCAAATTCATCTCCGTATGATTCATACAGGTTGGGTGCTTCATCCGGGCTAAAGAGTGACCATTCGCCATTTTCTTCCACACGTTTCATGAAAAGATCAGGAATCCAAAGTGCATAGAAAAGGTCTCTTGCGCGCAATTCTTCTTTTCCGTGGTTTTTCTTCAGTTCCAGGAAGTCAAAGATGTCTGCATGCCAGGGCTCCAGGTAGATGGCAAAGCTTCCTTTGCGCTTCCCGCCTCCCTGATCCACATACCTGGCAGTCATGTCGAAGTTTCTGAGCATAGGCACTATACCATTAGAGGTACCGTTGGTGCCTTTGATGTAAGCGCCTGTAGCCCTTACGTTGTGAATACTGAGACCTATACCACCAGCTGATTGTGAGATTTTAGCGCACTGCTTAAGGGTATCGTAGATACCATCGATGCTGTCATCCTGCATGGTGAGCAGGAAGCATGAGGAAAGCTGTGGCTTGGGAGTCCCCGCATTGAAGAGCGTAGGTGTGGCGTGTGTAAACCACTTTTCAGACATGAGGTTGTAGGTTTCTATCGCTGCGTCGATATCATCCATGTGAATACCCACAGAAACCCGCATCAGCATGTGCTGAGGTCTTTCTACAATTTTTCCATCCAATTTGATCAGGTATGATCTTTCGAGGGTTTTGTACCCAAAGAAATCATAGTTGTAATCCCTGGTATAATCCACTGCTTCATCCAATCGCTTGGCATTGGCCCTGATGATGCCATATACTTCGGTAGACACCAAAGCTGCATTTTCATCAGTTTTAGGATTAACATAAGTATACAGTCTTTTCATGGTGTTCGAAAAAGACTCTTCAGTCACCTTATGAAGGTTAGATATAGATATGCGAGCGGCAAGCTTCGCAAAATCCGGATGACGGGTGGTCATCGTGGCAGCGATCTCGGCAGCCAAGTTGTCCAACTCAATGGTGGTCACTCCATCATACAGACCATCAATCACCTTCTTGGCGATCTCCACTGGTTTTACAAAGTCCGAGTTTAAACCATCACAGAGTTTTTCAATTCTGGCGGTTATTTTGTCAAATTTTACGGATTCACGTCTTCCGTCTCTCTTGATTACTAACATTTCTTATAAGGCGATTTGGGATGGAAAATTACGGTTCATTAAAAGTCTTCGTCTAAACTGAATTTGGCTTTATCGTCGTTGTTGCCAGTGCCACTGTCCATTACTCCGGCTTTCTGGTATTCACCTACTCTTTTCTCAAAGAAATTGGTTTTACCCTGAAGGGAGATCATATCCATAAAATCAAATGGATTGGTGGAGTTGTACACTTTGGAGCAACCGAGCTCCATCAAAAGTCTGTCTGCGACAAACTCTATATACTGACACATGAGGTCAGCATTCATCCCGATCAGTTTCACGGGAAGTGCGTCGGTTACAAATTCCTTTTCTATGATCACAGCATCTTCTATAATGGCTGTGACTGTCTCCTTAGGTAACTTGTGTTTGATGTGATTATTATACAGCAGACAAGCAAAATCGCAATGAAGACCTTCGTCTCTTGAGATCAGCTCATTTGAAAAAGTGAGTCCGGGCATGAGGCCTCGCTTCTTTAACCAGAAGATGGAACAGAAACTACCGGAGAAGAAGATGCCCTCCACGGCGGCAAATGCGATCAGTCTTTCCTGAAAGTTTCCTTTATCGATCCAGCGTAGGGCCCAGTCTGCTTTTTTCTTCACACAGTCCATCGTATCTATGGCGTGGAAAAGTGAGTCTTTTTCTTTAGGGTCTTTTACGTAGGTATCTATTAATAAGGAATAGGTTTCTGAGTGGATGTTTTCGATGGCTATCTGAAAGCCGTAGAAGAACTTGGCTTCTGTGTACTGCACGTCAGACACCATGTGCTCGGCAAGGTTTTCGTTGACGATGCCATCGCTGGCTGCAAAGAATGCCAGTACATGTTTAATGAAATGCCTTTCACCATCATTGAGAGAAGCCCAATCTTTAGGATCCTGGCTCAGGTCGATTTCCTCTGCAGTCCAGAAACTTGCTTCGGCTCGTTTATAAAATTGCCATATATCATTGTGCTGTATGGGGAATAAGACGAAGCGATTAGGGTTTTCTTTAAGTAATGGTTCTACTGCTTGGCTCATAGGTCACTTAAGTTATTCAATGTTTATCCACTAGACAAGTTGAATACGCACAATGTTATCCACAATCAAAACTAGTTATCCACACCGACAAAACATTTGGGGGTCGATTTATCGAAATCGCCCTTTTTGAGTGTTTTGCTAAGGTTTGGGATACAGCCCGAAGCGAAAAGTGGTTTATTTTTTTCTAGCTGCGTTTACAAATGTGTAAAAAGTCCGTGGAAAAATCAAGCGCCCCGGGGATGGGAAAAGAGGGGTGAAAAAAAGATAAAATATTTGATAACTGGCTGTTAAAAAGATGTTTAAGTTATCTTTGGCCAATCAAAACTTCATTAAAAAACGCTGCAAAGGGGCATTTAGAAAAGTGAAAAAAAAGTGAATTTTTTTTTAACCTATATTTATGCTAAAGGATAGTTTGATTATTAATATACAAACCCATATCTTTGCATTCCTTTTTGAAAAAGCAAACAAAAAACATGTACGCAATAGTAGACATAGCCGGAAAACAATTCAAAGTTGAGAAAGACAACTTTGTGTACGCACCGTTACTTGAAGGAGAAGAAGGAACTAAGGTTGACTTTGATCAAGTGCTGTTGGTAGACAATGACGGTAAAGTAAAAGTAGGAGCCCCTACAGTAAAAGGTGCCAAAGTATCCGGTACTATCCTGGGACACGTGAAAGGCGATAAAGTAATCGTATTCAAGAAAAAGAGAAGAAAGGGATACCAGAAGAAAAATGGTCATCGTCAGAATTTCTCTAAAGTATTAATAGAAGATATTAAAGGTTAAAGAATCATGGCACACAAGAAAGGTGTAGGTAGTTCGAAAAACGGAAGAGAGTCAGAAAGTAAACGACTTGGTGTAAAAATATACGGTGGCCAGAAAGCAATCGCAGGGAATATCCTTGTGCGCCAGAGAGGCACTAAGCATCACCCAGGTGAAAACGTGGGCATCGGTAGAGACCATACTTTGTTTGCGCTGATCGATGGTACTGTGAGATTCCGTAAAGGAAGACAGGACAGATCTTACGTTCATGTAGACCCGGCTGCAGCAGCTGAGTAATAACTACTTCAAAGAAATCTAAGAACCCGTTTCGATACTCTCGTAACGGGTTTTTTTGTGCCCTGGGTGGGTTGATGGCTTTGTCAGCCTGAGCTCGGATCAAGCGGAATTCCTGTGGGGAGACTGCATTAAAGGTGGATGATGAAGTAGTGACCTGATACCTTATATACCTCAATCCAAGTGATGGCTACTTACCCTTCATTTTCTTGCGGGCCCTTATGCAAAAAAAATGGTCCTTTATCTGCATAAAGGACCATGTGCTTTTTTAACCGGCAACGAGTTCTTTTTCCTCTTTGGCCTTCTTAGGTCTGCCAGGCAATACAGTGTCGGGCTTGAATCCGTTTTTGTATCTTTTCTTTCTGGTTTTCCATACTTTGAAGTTGTCTTTGTTGCCCACTTCAAACTGCCATTTCATATGATCTGAAGCACTCACCCATTTCAGGTTATCAGCCTTGTTGTTACGAGGGTTGTTGTCCTCATGGATGATCATGTTGAGTGTTTCCGGATCGTTGTTTTCCAAAAATGCCTTGGCTACTTCTTTGTGCGGATAGACTGTACGTCTTCTCTTTTCGTCATCGATCAAATCCAGGAAGTAACATTTGCACATTTTGTTCCAACGTTGTTTCATCAATTTGCCTTTGATGGTCATGTTGGTTTTGCTCCCCTTGTGCCAGGTTTTGCGTGTCTTGCTTCTAATCTTTCCCTTATTAGAAATCTCATAATTACTGAAACCATCAATAGGATTCCAGATTTCGTCTGTTTGGTTTGCCATGGTGCTTGTTAGTAAATGTGTTTAAAAACAAGCTGGTTCTTAGTGAGATTTTTCGCTTAATGAATGGTAAAAATAATTCTTTTCTGATAACTGTAATGAGAAGTGGGTGTCTTTTCGGTGAATGGTCAATATTTGCTGAGGAAACTGCTATTTTTTTCTTCTAATGGTTTGATCCTCTTTTGCTTCATATTTTTTTGGCGCGTACAGGAACCCAAAGGCCTCAGCGTCCTCTTTGGTGTGGGTTTCGTGATGCACGTAGTGAGCCTTCATGATTCGCTTCATATACTTGTTTTTGGCTTTGTATGGGATATCGATGCGGCGGTGTACAATGATATCATGAAAAACAAAATAGAACAGGCCATAACCCATGATGCCAAACCCCACATACTTTAAAAATGCCCACTCAGGGAGCTCAAAGCCTGCCACAATAAGGAGTATGGAAGGGGCACTAAAGACCAATGCAAAAAGATCATTCCTTTCCAATGCATGGGGATGTTTTTTGTGATGTGATCGGTGCCAGCTCCAGAGTGGCCCATGCATCACATACTTGTGAGTGGCCCAGGCCACAGCTTCCATCAGGAGAAAAGTACCGACAACCAGGGCAGTATGGATGAAATAATTCATTTCTAATAAGTATTTAGCTCATCACGAACATCTTCCATCAGCCACATGGGCGTGGAGGTGGCTCCACAAATACCAATGCTGCTGTGCTCTGTAAACCATTCTTTTTGTAGTTCAGTTTTGTTGCTGATGAAATAGGTCCGTGGGTTGTTTTCCTTGCAGATATTGTACAGCACTTTTCCATTGGAGGATTTGGTGCCGGATACAAATATGATGTGATCATATTGCTGAGCAAAGGCCCGAAGTTCTTTGTCCCGGTTGGACACCTGCCTGCAGATGGTGTCGTGGGTGTTGAGTGTTATCCCTGCCGCCTCTAGTTTTGCTTTGATTTCGTAGAATGCGTCTGTGCTTTTGGTGGTCTGGCTATAGAGTGTGATCGATTTTGGTAATGTGTCCAGATCCAGTTCATCGAGACTCTGAAAAACCACCGCCTCGTTGTTGGTTTGCCCAAGGAGTCCGATCACCTCCGCATGGCCATGCTTTCCGTAGATGTAGATCTTGTCTTTTTTGTCAAAGGAGTTCTTGATCCTGTTTTGAAGCTTCAGTACTACGGGGCAGGAGGCGTCGATCAGGGTCAGGTTATTCTCAATGGCCAGTTGGTAGGTGCTGGGCGGCTCCCCATGGGCTCTGATCAGCACATTGGCGTCACGCAGACTCAGAAGGTCATCATGGCTAATGATTTTCAGGCCTTTGGCTTCCAGTCGTTTCACTTCTTCATCATTGTGCACAATGTCCCCAAGGCAATACAGGTGACCCTCTGCTTCCAGCATGTCTTCGGCCATCTCTATGGCATAAACCACTCCGAAGCAGAATCCCGAATTTTGATCTATTTGTACCTTTAGGCTTAACATGCGACTACAACTGTGTGTTGATTATTTATGTTTGATGCGTATGTAATATTTATTTAAGACTTCATAGAACGTGATATTCATAAGTAATAAAAGTAAAGCATAAACAAAATCCTCGATAGGAATGGTGAAGATTCTGAAGTACAGGTTTTCCCTGTTATTATACCAAACAATTGGTTGCTCAAGAAAGCTCCCGGTCAATATTCCGTTGATGAAAAGAAAAGGGATGAGATGTATGCTGTAGGCCACCCAGAATTTGCCTAACCAGTGTGGGTTCATGAGCGCGACCAGGATGAGAAATGAACCTGCAAAGATGAAATTCCAAAAGGTGTAGGCCTTCTGATCGTTTATCACGGCCATCACCAATAACAAAAAGGCCATCGAAACTGTAAGGATCCGGAAGCTTCTGCCGGTTTTGATCCCGGGTAGAAAGTACCTGACACACTCATAGATAAACACACTGGCGAAGGGCACGCTTATGAAAAAGAGCCATTCTTCCAGGGGGAGGTCCCACAGAAATATTCCGATTAAATAATTTTCATTGAAGCCCCAGACCCCTTTTTGGGTGAAGATGATATCCCACGTGATGAAGAATGCGGCTGTGATGAATATGGCTGGAAATAGGGTCGGCCATTTTTTGGCATACTGAATACGTGGCTCGAACGAGCGAATGAGCGGAAACGCGAGGGTGAAAATGTGCAGCAGCAGGTAGAGCGATTTCATCTCAGAAGTTTGAGGCGGTGCATAAGGAGTGTTTTGCTCAGCAGGACCATTTTCTGGAAATCAGGTACCCGGATCCGCTCAGAGAGTATTCTGGAAGCTGATAGTTTTCTGATTTTCTTAAATAGCTGCAAATAGTAGATATAGGCAAGATACACACCGGCACGGGCTGGTGGTGGCAATTGTCTGATGCCGATCAGGGCGGCTTTGAAGTCCTGTTCTATATCGGTTTCGATTTTCTTCTTATCCTCCTGGCTGAAATTGGAAAAGTCTACTCCGGGAAAATAGATCCTTCCCCGTTCTTTGAAATCGCTCTTGATGTCTCTGAGAAAATTCACTTTCTGAAATGCCGCGCCCAGGTGTTTGGCGGAAGGTTGCAGGCGGTCATACTCTGCACCGTCACCATCGCAAAATACCCGCAGGCACATGAGGCCTACCACTTCTGCAGAGCCGTATATGTATTCTTCATATCCGGCCTGGTTGTAGGATTCACCTTGCAGGTCCATCTCCATACTATGCAGAAAGGCTTCGATGAGGTCATGCCCGATGTGATATTGATTAACGACGAGCTGAAATGAGTGCAAGACAGGATTCAGACTTATTTTTTCGTCAATGGCTTGGTACGTGTCCATCTTGAACCGGGCCAGGAGTTGCGCTTTGTCAAAATCATGGAAGGTATCCACAATCTCATCGGCATACCTGACAAACCCATAAATGGCATAAATGGGCATGTGAAATTTCTTATGTAGTGTTTGTATGCCCAGAGTAAACGAAGTGCTGTAGTTTCTGGTGATAACCTTGCTGCATTGGAGGGCCGTGTGGGTGTATAGATCCATTATGCTAAAATTACTTAAAATCTTTAGCTATTTCCCGGGCTACTACTTCGCCGGAGATGATGGAGGGAGGTACACCTGGCCCTGGAACGGTGAGCTGGCCTGTGAAATAAAGGTTGGTCAGCTTTTTACTTTTCATGGCCGGCTTCAGAATGGCGGTTTGCAGCAGGGTATTGGCGAGTCCATAAGCATTCCCTTTGAATGAGTGGTAATCGGCTACAAAATCATTGTGCGCATAGCTTTTTTTCACCACGATATGGTCCCGGATGTTGGTTCCGGTAAATGCTTCCAAACGATCCATGGCCAGCTGAAAATATTTTTCTCTGATGGCTTCAGTGTCCTCAAGGTCTGGAGCCACCGGAATGAGAATGACCAGGTTTTCATGGCCTGCCGGAGCCACGGTATCATCTGTTTTGGAAGTGACGGATGTGTAGAGGAGGGGTTTTGAGGGCCACTTAGGATCATTGTAGATTTCGTGGGCATGTTGTTTGAAGTCTTCATCAAAAAACAACACGTGGTGCTTCATATTGGGAAGCGGCTGATCCACCCCAATATAAAACAGCAGGGAAGAAGGGGCCATGGTGCGGGTGTCCCAATACTTGGGGGAGTAATTGCGATAGCCCTCCGGGAGAATGTGCTGATCCAGGTGATGATAATCGGCACCCCCTACTACTATGTCTACACCATGTGATCCCTTTGAGGTGACCAGGTGGGTGATGTTTTTATCTGCAATGTTCACGCTTGTCACTGCTTCGTCATAATGAAATTTTACGCCCAGGCTTTCTGCCAGCGTCACCATGCCCTCCACTACTTTAAACATTCCTCCCTTGGGGTACCAGGTGCCCAGCTGAATGTCGGCGTAGTTCATAAGGCTGTAAAGAGCAGGGGTGTTTTCAGGAGTACTGCCCAGGAAAAGCACTGGAAACTCCATGAGCTGAATCAGCTTTTCGTTTTTGAAAAATTTGCGGATGTGCTTACTCATGGAGGTGAGTACATCCATCTTCAGCAATCCGGTGAGCAGGCGTCTGTCTGCAAATTCCATGAGTGATCGGCTGGGTTTATACACCAGGTCATTGATGCCCACTTCGTATTTAAAGGCGGCCTGTTTCAGGAATTTCCTTAGTGCCAGACTGCTTCCGGGTTCTATTTCTTCAAACAAGGCTTCCATTTCAGCCATAGAGGCCGGGAGGTCTATAGACTCCTCTTCAAATCTTACCCTGTAAGATGGATTCAGTCGCTGCAGTTCATAATAATCGGATGGTGTTTTCTGGAAGTGCTCAAAGAAGCGCTCAAATACATCGGGCATCCAATACCAGGACGGCCCCATATCAAAAGTAAAGCCAGACATTTTCAATTGCCTGGCTCTGCCTCCCGGAGTACTGTTTTTCTCCAGAACAATTACCTCATTTCCGGCTTTGGCCAGATGACAAGCGGCCGATAAGCCCGCAAAACCTGAGCCAATAACACCTATCTTTTTACCCATTAGTTCTTATTGCCGTAAACCTTCAGTTTGGTTTTCAACTCTTTTCTGGCAATATGGATTCTGTTTTTGACAGTTCCAATGGGAATATTCAACTTATCTGCTATTTCGTGGTATTTAAATCCCCTGAAGTGCATCATGAACGGTACTTTGTAAGAATCCTGCAGCTTGTCTATAGCGCCATTGATGTCACGCATGGCAAAATCCGTATAGGCGTTGTTCTGAATGGTGCTGCTCGTAGAATTAATATAATGCAGATTCTGTGTGGTGTCTATGAAGGTGTTTCTCCGCATCATTCTTTGGTAGTTGGTGATGAAGGTGTTCTTCATGATGGTATACATCCAGGCCTTCAGGTTAGTCCCTTCGGCAAATTTATCCCTGTTAGTGAAAGCCTTTAGAATCGTTTCCTGAAGGAGATCATTGGCATCCTCCATATCTCTGGTAAGCTTCAGAGCAAATGGCTTTAGTGAGCTGGTTAGTTGATCTACTTTATAACTGAATTCAAGAGCTGTCATAGTCGTCTTTCGTTTTGTTTAATTCAAAGATACAAAAAGTTAAACAGAATTTGATCCTTTTGTTTAAGTTTTTTCTATAAATGCATAAACATTATTACGTGTATAGACATTAAATGGTTTCCAAAAAACGCATAAAAAAACCCTTCACGACAGTGAGGGGTGCTTTTGATGAGGTAATGTGAACGAATTTACCGCTTAGATATTGTTTAAGATTTTCTTAAAAATGTGAATCTTTTTTAAAGATTCGACAATGTGAGAGTATGTGATTCCACAAAATCGATCATCTGATCAAACCGGGAGAAAAAAGTGACGTTTTCCGGTGCTTGTACATCCTGGCCAATCACCTGATAGCCGGTAAGTAAAATCTGACAGTTAGAAAATTTTTCGGATAGGTGATCTACGTAACCCTGCACGTCACTGGGGCCCGGAACCGTGGTGAGTACGGATAGCAGGTAGTCCGGTTTGTGAATGTCGCAAACAGCTTCCAGATCCATAATGGGGAGTGACTGCCCGAGGTAGATGCTTTTATTATTGCGTGATTTGATGAGGTAATCCGCAAACAGCAGGCTGAGCTCGTGAAGCTCTCCTTCTGGCAGGTAGAGCACATATTTTTTGGACTTATCCGCCGGCACGGTGTACTGACCGTCGATGGCCACGATGAGCTTTTGCCTCACAAGGTTAGAAATAAAGTGCTCCTGGGCGGGGTTGATGGCTCCGGTTTGCCAGAGGATACCTATTTTATTCAGGAAGGGATAAATGATGTTCATCATCGTTTTCTCAAATCCCAACTTCAGGATATTAGTAGAGATGATTTTTTCAAACCGCTCTTCATCAATGTCCACCATGGAGATGGTCAGTGCGTGAATTTGCTCCGGGTAGCGGAGGTTGAGTTCTGTGAGCTTCAATACTTCACGCTGCATATCACCATGGGTCATCTCGGCAATCTTGGAGATCTTGACGCCATTTTCTTTGAGCAGGGCTACATTCAGAATAAGTTTCAGGTCCTGGTCATCATAGAAGCGGATGTTGGTGTCCGTCCTTTTGGGCTTGATGAGCTCGTATCTCTGCTCCCAAATCCTGATGGTATGGGCTTTGATTCCAGATAAATGCTCTAAATCCCTGATAGAAAATGTACTCATTCAAGTAATAATTTTTCCCTGATCAATATAGATATGGGTATGGTCTGATAACCCCGGTCTTTTCCAAAGTGTTTAAATTTTGGTAAAAAAGATGGCGGAAAAATACAGAATTTGTGACAGGATTAATGTGACGGATACCGGATTCATTAGTTTCGGCTGATGCCTGTGCATCACCAGGGCCATCACCAGAGAGATCACAAACCACGACAGGTAGTTTTGTATGGGAATGTCCCCACCGGCCCAGGACCAATAGCCCAGATGAATGGCCACGGGCTCGATGAGTAGATCCATCAAAAGCATGGCTAATGCGGTAAAAAGGATTCTGAAGGCAGGTTTTTTGAAGAAGTTTCCTATAGAAAAAAAAGCATAAATAAGGAGGAACCAATTGACCCCAATGACGAGGGGTACCTCCAGTAGTTTCCACCCTAGCACTGGCCCATAAGCATACCTGCCAAAGGGAAATCCGGTATGTACTCCGAGCACTTCCACCCCAAAACCCACCAGAACACAGAAAAGTAGGGGCGGAAGAACGGATCTGAGCGCACCCGGATGGCAAGCCAGCAATATCCCTGTAGAAACGATGAGGTTCACAGGGGTAAGGGCAACGACCAGCTCGCTGGTGAGGGGTAGGAGCGTACCCGCCACACCTACTATGTGAAGTAGTATGATAAGAAAGTGGGGCAGAAACTTTTTGGATAGCGCTGGCATTGGCGTAGAAAACCCTTTTACTTTGGAGAAGGTTTGGTCAAGTAAATGAAAATATATGATCGTTTATAATGTTACAGTAAATATAGAAACAGAAGTAGAGTCTGATTGGCTTTCCTGGATGAAGCAGACTCACATTCCTGAGGTGTTGCAGACGGGCTGCTTTACAGAGCATCGTTTTCTGAAATTACTGAATGACGACCCGGAGGCGACCGGCACCACTTACGCCGTGCAATACTTTGCTCCCGGAATCACCAGCCTGAACAACTACCTGGATAATTTTGCTCCGGGGCTTCAAAAGAAAGTCATCGACCGATACAGCAATAAATTTGTGGCCTTCCGTACCTTTTTAGAGGAGGTTTAAAAATTCAGATTACAGTTCAGCCAGCCGTCTTCTATGTTGGCCTGATATTTTTTGTAGAAGTTAATGGCAGGTTCGTTCCAGTCGAGTACCTGCCACATCATGCCGGTGGCTCCAGCGGCCTTGCCGATGGCAATGGTCTCTTCGAAAAGCAATTTCCCGATTCCGGAACCCCTTTTGGCCTCTGTGACAATGAGGTCCTCCAGATAGATGCGCTTTCCTTTCCAGGTGGAGTATCGCCAGTAGTACATGGACATCCCATGGATGGTTCCGGCTTCCTCTGCGACGATGAATCCAAAAACCGGATGTTCGCCAAAGCCATCGTTTTCCATCATCTCCAGAGTGTTGGTCACTTCATCTGGCGCTTTTTCATAAATGGCGAGCTCCCGGATTAGCTCCAGTGCTCTGGGAAGGTCTTCTTTGGTGCCTTTTCGTATGATCATGGCTCTAAATTATAAAAGTCTGAGCAGAACGGGCTTTTCGGATTTGATCATCGGGAATAGGTTATTTGTGGATAAATCATACATTTGTCAAAATTCGTCAATCGAATTACCTTCAGAAATAATCTAAACACCGCCAATTGATTCAATTTAGATATTTTTCGGGGCTGGTTTTACTGTGCTGTATGCTTGGGTTAAGGGCACAGTCGGTAGATAACGGCATACTTGATCTCCGGCAACTTGGGGATGATTTTTCAGAAGTTGAACTGGACGGAGACTGGTTTTTTTACTGGAATGAGTTGGTCTCGCCAGACAGTACCGATTTCTCCAAAGCCGGATTGGCGAGATTTCCAGGCCTGTGGAACCACATGGAGGAAACGGGATATTCTCCAGAGGGGTATGCCACATACCAGCTAAAGGTTCTGATCAATCCTGACCGAAAGTACGCCATCTATACCCCGGCGGTCTACAGTGCCTACCACTTTTATATCAACGATGAGCTGATCACCAGCAATGGCGTGGTAGGTGATAGTGAAGACAACTCATCGCCGCACTGGATCCAGCTGGTGGAGCCCATAGAGCGTGGTATTCTCAAAGATACCAACGTATTCACCCTTCAGATTTCAAATTTCCGGCATTCCAGGGGTGGGCCTATCGATAGTATTGTGTTCGGAAAAAAATCGGCTTTACTATCCTATCGAAATTACCTTTTTACCATAGATGCGCTCCTTACCGGTGCGTTGATCATGGGTGGGTTGTTTTTTCTAGGTCTGTTTCTTTTCGGTCGAAACCACAAGAGCATATTGTATTTCTCTCTTTTTTGTATGGCTTTCAGCTATTACATTTTTGGCAGTGGCAATTACATCATGCACTGGCTGTTTCCTGATATTCCCTGGATTGTTACCATTAAGCTGGAGTATGCCACTTTGTATCTGGTGTGCATACTATTCACAAAGTACACCTACCATACCTATCCTTTGGATGCACCCCGGCTGGGTGATAAGATCATTATAGGTGTTTGCCTTTTCTTTCTGGCCGTGGCCATTCTTCTGCCGCCAGCCCTGTTTACCCGCATCAATCAGTACTTTCTGATCTTCATTTTTGGTGGTATTGCGCTCGGCTTTTATATCTACCTCACTGCACTGCTCAATAAACGCATCGGTGCAGTTTATGCGTTCATTAGTACCAGTATGATTTTATTGGTTTTAACCCTGAAAAATCTGCACCAGTTTGAAATTGTGGATCTACCGTTGTTCGTATTGCCAGCCGGCTATATGGTTTTTTTCTTTTTACAATCCGTCACCACGTCACAGCAGGTGGCTTTGTCATGGCGAAGGGCCAAGGAAAACGCCGAGGCCTCACTTCAGGTGAAGTCAGATTTTTTGTCTACCATGTCTCATGAGATCCGCACCCCTATGAATGCGGTCATCGGCCTCACGCATCACTTACTGGACAGCCACCCGAGAAATGATCAAAAGAATACGCTGGACATCCTCAAGTTTTCATCGGAGAATCTCCTGCGATTGATAAATGACGTTCTTGACTACAGCAAGTTGGAATCCGGCAATCTGGTGCTGGAAGAATCGCTCCTTGACCTGAAAAGTTTGGGAAACAACCTGGTGGATGGTTTTGCCACCATAGCGGAGGAGAAAAAGAGTAAAGTGGTTTTCAAATATGATCCGGAACTTCCCACCATGTTTCTGGGGGATGGGGGGCGTTTGACCCAGGTGCTTTCCAACCTTCTCAACAACGCCATCAAGTTTACCACAGATGGGAAAGTGACTTTGAGTATGACCCAGGAGCAAAGACAACCGGAAGGTATTTTTATCAGGTTTGCTGTGGAGGATACCGGGATTGGTATTTCCAATCATGACAAGGGAAAGATTTTTGAAAAGTTCAATCAGGCCAACACTTCAATCACCCGTAAATATGGTGGCACAGGTCTGGGGCTGGCCATTACCAAGAAAATACTGGAGCTGCAAAATGTTAAGATTCAGCTCATCAGTGAGCTGGGCAAGGGCTCCACCTTCTATTTCACGCAGTACTTCAAAATAGCGAAGGGCTTCAGAAAACAGGTGGTGCGCCCGAGTGCCCTCGTGGATCCGCTCAAGGATAAGCGGGTGTTGCTCGTGGAGGATAATTCTGTGAATGTGATGGTGGCCAAACGGTTTCTGGAAAAGTGGCACTGTGCCATTGATATCGCTGAAAATGGTCTGGAGGCGCTCAATCAGTTTGAGGAGGATAAGTATGATCTCATCTTGATGGATTTGCAGATGCCAGAGATGGATGGCTATGAAGCCACTCGCCAACTCAGGGCAAGGGGGGCCGTACTTCCCATTATTGCGCTCACTGCCGCAGCGCTCAGCGATGTGGAGAAGAACATTCTGGAGGCTGGTCTGGATGATTTCGTAGTGAAACCATTTCATCCCGACCACCTCTATCAGAAGCTGATCAAGTATATGGTGGAGAAGTAAAGACCACCTCTCAGTGAACTTAAGGCCTTTTGATTATATCAAACCCTGTGTACTGTCGGAGTACTTCAGGAATGCGGATGCCCTCTTCCGTCTGATTGTTTTCCAGTAATGCCGCCAGAATTCTGGGTACCGCAAGGGCTGACCCGTTCAGTGTGTGAGCAAGCACTTTCTTGCCATCCTTGTCCTTAAATCTAAGCTTGAGCCTGTTGGCCTGGTAAGTTTCAAAGTTGGAAACAGAACTTACCTCCAGCCATTTCTCCTGGGCGGCTGAATACACTTCAAAGTCATAGGTGATGGCTGACGTGAAGCCAAGGTCTCCTCCGCACAGTCTGAGAATCCTGTAAGGCAGTCCCAGGCTTTTTACCAGATGCTCCACATGTGCGACCATGCCGTCCAGTATTTCATAAGATTGATCCGGGTGAGCGATCTGCACAATCTCCACTTTGTCAAATTGATGTAAACGATTCAGGCCTCTTACGTGAGCACCCCATGAACCAGCCTCTCTTCGGAAGCAGGGCGTATAACCTACATTTTTCACAGGCAGACTGCCCGCATCCAGAATCACATCCCGGTAGATGTTGGTAATAGGTACCTCGGCTGTTGGGATCAAATACAGGTTGGTACCAGTGATGCCATACATCTGGCCCTCTTTATCAGGCAGCTGGCCGGTGCCATACCCGGACTCTTCGTTGATCAGAATAGGAGGCTGCACCTCCATGTAGCCGGCTTGCTGTGCTTCGTCCAGAAAATAGTTGACCAATGAGCGCACCATGCGTGCGCCCTCTCTCTTGTAAAAAGGGAAGCCCGCGCCAGTTACTTTATTGCCAAGATCAAAGTCTATAATGTCATACTCCGTAATGAGGTCCCAGTGCGGTTTGGCACCATCATACAGGGCAGGGAGGTTCTTGTCATCCAACTTCACCACTTCATTGTCAGCTTCACTTTTGCCGGCAGGCACCAGTGGATTGGGTATGTTGGGAATGCTGTAAAGTTTGTCCAGTAGTTGGTTTTCGATGGCACTGAGTACCTCACTCAGCTGCTTGCTTTCTTCTTTGAGTTGGCCGGTTTCTGCCTTGGCAGCATCAGCCTCTTCTTTTTTGCCTTCCTTATAAAGCTGTCCGATTTTCTTGGCCAGAAGATTAGAATTGGCCAGAATGTCATCAAGGGATTGCTGGGTTTTCTTGCGCTCGTCATCCAGCTGAATGAGCTCATTGAGCTGCTCCTCGGCATTCTGAATGCCCCGTTTTTTCAGTCCATTGACGAAATTCTCAAAATTTTCCTTTACTGCAGTTACTTGTAACATCGGTGCTTGATTTTTGAAGTGGCAAATTTAAAAGGCATTGTGCCAATAAAAGGAAAAGCATCCATTATTTATTAACAGCCCCATCACCAGAATTATATGCGTATATTTGTGAAATATTCACCGTTAGCATATACTTGTGGTGCAATTCAAGTGGTCTCCACTTAATTTTTATCCATTTCGATATTTATTTCAAAAAAATTCCGCGCGTTTCTATGCAGCGGATCCAGTTATTAAACCCACAACTTATTTATGTACACTTTAGACGATTTGAGTGTAAGGCTCCTTTCTGAACTAAGAGAGATAGCCGAAAATCTAGGCGTGAAAAACGCCAAAAAAACTGCTAAAAAAGACCTTATTTACGAAATTCTTGACAAACAGGCCACTTTGCCTGATAGTGAAATCCAAAAGATCAAGAAAGAAGAAAAAAAGCCGGAAAGCAAACCTGAGAGCAAACCCGAAAGCAAATCTGAAAGCCGGCCTCCAAGACCCGCTAACAAAAAGCGCGAGAATGTAAAGGAAAACAAGCCCACAGAGAAGGCCGAGGCAAAAAGCCCGGAAGATCTACTGAAATCATTGGACATAGAGATAGAAACTGAGTCATCAGCAGAAGCTCCAGCGGCCAAAGGGGGAGAAGCCAAAGAGCAAAAGCCAAGAGAAGGAAAATCAGAAGGGCACAATAAGCCCAATAAGCGAAGAGAAAACGAGCGATCTGAGGACCGACCCAAGTCTGAGGACCGTGAGTCTAAAGAAAGAAAAGAGCCTCGCAACGAGCACAAAGGCAGAAAGGCACAGTTCAACGAAGACATCAAGGAATTTGACGGTGTGATCGAAAATGAAGGGGTACTTGAGATCATGCAGGATGGCTATGGCTTCCTACGGTCAAGTGACTATCATTATCTGGCCAGCCCGGATGATATCTACGTATCGCCATCTCAGATCAAATTATTTGGTCTGAAAACCGGAGATACCGTGAAAGGACAGATCAGACCACCAAAAGATGGTGAGAAGTATTTTGCCCTGCTGAGAGTATCCAGTGTCAATGGAAAAACCACTGAAGAAATCAGGGATAGAATTGCTTTCGAATACCTGACACCTTTGTTCCCAGAGGAAAAACTTAACCTGTGTACCAAGGCAGACAATTACTCCACCCGTATTTTGGACCTTTTCGCACCGATAGGAAAAGGACAAAGGGGGATGATCGTGGCTCAGCCAAAAACAGGTAAAACTGTACTGTTGAAGCAAATAGCGAATGCGATCGCTGAAAATCATCCTGAAGTTTACCTGATGATTCTCCTGATCGATGAGCGTCCTGAAGAAGTAACAGACATGGCACGTTCGGTAAAGGCAGAGGTGATTGCTTCTACTTTTGATGAGCAGGCAGATAAGCATGTAAAAGTATCGAGCATCGTGCTGGAGAAAGCCAAAAGAATGGTGGAATGCGGACATGATGTAGTGATCCTGTTGGATTCTATTACCAGACTGGCTCGGGCATACAACACCGTGGTACCATCTTCAGGTAAAATTCTTTCTGGTGGTGTGGATGCCAACGCATTGCACAAGCCTAAGAGATTTTTCGGAGCAGCAAGAAACGTGGAGAACGGTGGTTCATTGACCATCATCGCTACAGCACTGATCGAAACCGGATCTAAAATGGACGAAGTGATCTTTGAGGAATTCAAAGGTACTGGTAACATGGAACTCCAGTTGGATAGAAAACTTTCCAACAAGCGGGTATACCCTGCCATCGACGTACCGGCATCTGGTACCAGACGTGAGGATCTCCTCATGGATGCTGAAGAGCTTAAACGTGTATGGATCCTTCGTAAGTTCATGTCTGACATGAATAGCAACGAAGCAATGGAATTCCTACTCAGCAAGATGAAAGGAACCAGAAACAACGACGAGTTTCTGATTTCCATGAATGGCTAATCAGCCCTTCGTATTTAAAAAAAAACTAGCCAAAGGATTTCCTCCTTTGGCTTTTTTCTTGCCCTTTAAAGTGTTCAATGACCGATTACATAAAATGCCGCTTATCAAATAGTGTTCGTGGGTACTTGGCTTGTTTCGTATCTATAAACAACCAAACCTTTGCAACATCATGAATAAGCTAATCAATCAACAATTACTTTTCTTGAGTTTGTCATTGCTGCTGGTGGGAGGAGCTGCAGCTCAGCTGACTACACCCAGGCCTAGCCCTGCGGCAGAGCTTAACCAAACCATCGCGCTTACTACCATCACTGTGAACTATTCGCGACCATCAGTGATCAGGGGAAACAACGACCGTACAGGTCAGATATGGGGTTCACAGGTGCCCTGGGGACTTGCTCCCAATGCTTTCGGCAACCAGAAGCCTATGCCCTGGCGGGCCGGAGCCAATGAAAATACGACTATTTCGTTCTCCACACCAGTGCTCATAGAGGGAGAGCAGCTTGGGGCTGGCACCTACGGGCTGCACATGATCCCGGAAGAAAGCGGCACAGTGACCATCATCTTTTCGAAAAACACATCCTCGTGGGGAAGTTTCTGGTATGAGCAGACAGAAGATGCGCTGAGAGTGAAGGTTCAGATGAAGGAAGCACCATTCACCAATGTTTTGACCTATCAGTTTACAGAGGTAGGACTCACCTCCGGCACGTTGGCGCTGATGTGGGAAAAGAAGCAGATTCCCATCAAGCTTGCGGTGAGTCAGGAGACCATTTTGGCCAAATTCAGAGATGATCTGAGGGGAGTGCAGGGATTTGGCTGGCAAGGGCCACTTTCTGCAGCAAATTATTGTCTTCAGAACAACATTAACCATGAAGAGGCCGTTAAATGGGCTGATCAGGCAATCGCCGCAAACAGAACCGGGCAAACACTCGGAATGAAAGCAGCCTTACTTTTTCAGAAGGGAGATATCGAAGCAGGGGTAAAAACTGCTGATGAGGCTAAGGAGATTGCCACAATGAATGAATTGAACACCCTGGGTTATCAGCTGGCTGGCGCCAATCAGTACGAGAAAGCCGAGGAGTTTTTTAAGCTAAATATTAAAAGAAATCCAAAAGTGGCCAATGGCTACGATAGTCTGGGTGAGTGCTATGTGGCGATGGGAAAGAATGACGAGGCTATAAAATTATTTAAAAAATCACTTTCAATGGATCCTCCACCTAACGTGAAGTTGAATTCCATTGCCAATCTCAAGAGGTTGGGAGTCGATTACTCCGAGTGATTTAAGAGTTTGAATTAGGTTGAAAAGGCCTTGGGATTTTCCCAAGGTTTTTTTTATGCCCTATCCAAACACGCCTTGAGGCTCTCCCGCCAGTAGGGGATTTCTATTTCAAAGGTTTCCCTGAACCTGCTTTTGTCCATTACACTGTAATGAGGCCTTTTGGCCGGAGTGGGATACTTCTCTGTTGGGATCGGATTCACCCGGGTGTTTACCTTTCGGTACTCAAAAATGGCTTTGGTAAAATCGTACCAGGAAGCTACCCCTTCATTGCTGTAGTGGTAGAGCCCGTAGGAGGTCGATTTTGCGGAGATGATCAGGAGAATGGCCCGGGCCAGGTCTCTGGCATAGGTGGGTGTGCCAATCTGATCAGCTATGACATTCAGCTCATCCCTAGTTTGAGAAAGCCTGAGCATGGTTTTCACAAAGTTCTCACCGTGGGTGGAGTAGAGCCATGAAGTCCTGAAGATAAAGTGCTTCTTCAGCGTATTTTGTATAGCACGCTCACCTTTGAGTTTGGATACACCGTAGTAATTGACCGGGTCGGTCAGGTGGGACTCCTTCAGTGGTACGGAAGCCCCTCCGTTAAAGACAAAATCTGTGGAGATATGGATGAGCGTGACATCATATGGCTTACAGGCCTTCGCCAGGTTCAGGCTGCCGGTGAGGTTAATTTTGTCAGAAGCCTCGCGCTCTGTTTCGGCTTTGTCCACGGCGGTATATGCCGCGCAGTTAATGCAATAGTCGTATTTGTTTTGTTTGAACAGGTCGCTCACGAGGCTCGCATTGGTAATATCTAACTCCGGGTAATCTGTAAAATCAAATTGGAGTTCGGGGAATTCGCTCACGAGATCCTGAATCTCTGAACCTAACTGACCTCCGGAACCTGTGACAAGAATTTTCATTTCAGTTCGCCGTTTACATAGTCTCTCAGGTACTCATAGACCGGGGTGAGATCTCCACCCGCCGTGATGGTAGCACGTTTGATTACTTCTCTGCTGTCATCACTCAGAAGCTCAGGGAGTACGTTGTTGAGCAACTCATTCCCGAAGCTTTCCGATGCATCTCTGGGAAGCTCGCAGGGCAGGTTGTCTACGGCCATTACCGTGATATTACCCTCATCGGTAAAAGCACTTTCTACTTCATTATCACTTGGGTTGTAGTCGTACACCGGGTCTTCAATGGTACTTGGTTTCTTGGTGGAAGGGATAGAGCCCTCAATGTCGCAAGTGATGTCAGCCACAATGTTGATTTTAAAATCATTTTTCAGAATGTCTTCCCGCTTGAAAAGCACGGGTGAGTTGGGATCCCAGAAGGCCGCAGCGATCAATAGGTCGGTCACTTTAGCGTATTTTAGGAAGTCCGCATCATATAGCTCCGGGTTTTCATAAAACTCGTGTCTGCTAAATTCTCCCCCATCTTTCCGGACGTGGTAGTCCCGGGTATTGAGCTGGGTGAAAACCGGGTAATCAAACTGCTCCTCTATGAATGCCGCCGGGGTGACCTTGCGAATGTTCATCCCGTGCAGTACTTCCATGGCTCCTTTGGCCACTCTGCCACCACCTGTCAGGGCGATTTTGATGGCGGGCAATTTCACTTTTTCATACTCGGTCTTGAGATCCTCCAGATCAAAACACTCCGAAGCACGCCTGATATCGAAAAGGTTGTATCGTTTGCCAAACGTCCAGATGCCATTGTAGGCACCCACAATACCGGCCCATCTGCCAAATGCAATGATCCGCTTGCCGGTTTCGTCTGTGAGGGTTTCATAGTCGATCAAACGGATTTTTTTGGAGATTACCTCCCTGATCAGCGGCTGATTGTAGGGCTGCTTTTTGATGGTGTGAGAAAAGAAGAAATAGGTTTTATTGGCAATGAGGTTGGGAATGGGCACCTCTTTGACACCTAGCAAAATATCACAATCATCCACAGAATCCACCACCTGAATGCCTTCGTTGAGGTAGTCCTGGTCTGTAAAACATCGGATGTCTGAGGTCTGGGCCACCAGGTCCACTTCAGGAAATCTTTCCATTACCTGTCTGGCCTGATAAGGAGTGAGCGCCACGCGCTTGTCTTTTGGAACCTTCCCCTCTTTGATCAGTGCTATTTTGATTTTTCCCATTTTTTTGGTGTTAACTTGATGGGCGCAAATTTAAACTTTTTGACGAGGTAAAATGGATTATCTGATCATTGGTGGGGGCTGGGCTTTATATTTTGCCCTCCATAGCTTGTTAGCCTCGGAGCAGGTGAAAAGAACCGTGCGCAGCAAGGCACCGGCCATTGCCCGGGGCTATCGCTTTTTTTACTCACTCATCAGTACCGTGGGGCTGTTGTGGCTGCTGTACCTCATAGCCATCACCCCTTCTGCAACGCTTTTCAGTCCGCCGGGGTATGTGCGGTATATCGCCATGATTTTGGCCTCCTGGGGGGTTATTTTAGTGATTACGTCGTTCAGGCATCTTTCGGGTTGGGCCTTTTTAGGATTGAAAAAAGAGGAGAAAAAAGGGCTGATCAGAAAGGGTACGCATGCCTATGTGCGACATCCCATTTATTCAGGAATCATTCTGATCGTCATCGGGATGGCTTTGTACACACCCACAGATATAGTAGTACTGTCTGTAGTATGTATACTGGCTTACCTGCCTGCAGGTATCTATTTTGAAGAGCAAAAACTGATCGCAGAGTTTGGGGATGATTACCTGACTTATCGTCGGGAGGTACCTGCTATTTTCCCCAAAAAGCCTTAGTCCTTTTTTCCTTTCTTCAGCTCCTCCAGATCGTCCCGGTCGCGTAGCTTTTTGTCATCCACAGATTTATTCAGAAACTGATTGATCTTATCAATGTCTATGGTCGATTTGATTTCCCCGAAAGGATCAATTCTGATGTCAAAACCTTCAAGCTCTTTGTTCACTTTAGGCTTGTGATCGTCTTCTGATTTTTTCTTTGTCATGGTCCCTCAGTTAAGTGTCTACTACTTTAACTGATCTACGGAGTATTTGATTCGTTCGGCCACTGCTTTTCCTCCCATGAGGGCAATGATGGCCATGAGATCGGGGCCGGAACCCGCTCCGGTAATGACCATTCTGAGTGCCTGCATGTTTTTACCTGCTTTGATCCCGTGGGTTTCCATCAGTGAAAAAAACAGCTCTTTGGCCTCTTCGGCATTGATGCTTTCTTTGGTAGCGAGGGCTTCTGCGTAGAGTGATACGGCTTGCTCGGCTTCCTCATTCCATTTTTTACTGGTCACACTCTGGTCGTACTCACTGGGGTTTCTGAAAATAAATAAGGCATTGGGAGCCATCTCATGTGGAAATGTCACCCGCTCTTTCAGCAGGTCCACGATCACCAGGGCAGTTTCCAGGCTACTGTCTATGGCATAGTGGTTTTTGAGGTCGGTGCGTACTATTTCTGCCAGTGCCTGTGGGTTGGTAGACTTTAAGTACTGCTGGTTAAACCATTTGATTTTGTCCAGGTCAAATTTGGTACCCGCTTTGTTAACTTTTTCCAAACTGAATACATTCGACAATTCCTCTAAGCTGAAAATCTCCTGCTCGGTGCCGGGGTTCCAGCCCAGAAATGCCAAAAAGTTTACCAGGGCTTCGGGAATGAAGCCCTCTTCTTTAAATCCTTTTGAGGTTTCACCCGTTTCCGGATCTTGCCAGTCGAGCGGGAATATGGGGAAACCGGCCTGATCAGCCGCTCTCTTACTCAATTTCCCGTTACCATCGGGCTTCAGAATGAGGGGCAGGTGGGCAAACTGAGGCATCGTGGCTTCAAATCCCAGGTATTTGTAGAGCAGTACGTGCAGCGGTGCTGAGGGCAGCCATTCTTCACCACGGATCACATGGGTGATTTTCATCAGGTGATCATCCACTATGTTGGCCAGGTGATAGGTAGGCAGGCCGTCAGACTTCATGAGTACTTTGTCATCGAGCGTGGAGCCATGCACGTGCACCCAGCCCCTGATGATGTCATTCAGCCGAACTTCCTCCTTGGGGTCTATTTTGAAACGGATCACGTAAGGTTCTCCGCTGGCGATTTTAGCGGCCACTTCCTCAGCGGGCATGGTGAGTGAATTTTTCATGGTCAGCCTCACTGCCGCGTTGTAATGCGGTGTAGCCACACCGGCCGCTTTCAGTCGGTCACGCATGGCATCCAGTTCCTCAGGGGTGTCAAAGGCGTAGTAGGCGTTGCCTTCATCGATCAGCTTCTGGGCGTAGGACTGATAGATTTCTTTGCGCTCCGACTGTCTGTAGGGGCCGTACTCACCCCCCGTCCAGGGACTTTCGTCGGGAGAGATGCCGCACCACTCCAGCGACTGGCGGATGTAGTCTTCAGCACCGGCTACAAACCGGCTCTGGTCAGTGTCTTCTATTCTTAAGATGAAAGTGCCGTTGTTTTTTTTGGCAAAGAGGTAGTTGAACAGGGCTGTTCTGACTCCACCTATGTGCAAAGCGCCTGTCGGGCTGGGGGCAAATCTTACTCTTACTGAATCCATTTATTGGGGGATTTTTTTTTGGTGTGCAAAGCTATCAAATACCCAATACTAATGTGAAGGACAATTGCTTTTATTCCCCTTCTTCTGCCAGAATCCCCTGAATCTGGTGGATGGTTTCGTGGGCTTTCTGATGAAAGCTGAGGGTGAGCACCAGATAGTTGGCCAGGGCGATGAGCAGAGCGGTGATTACGGCGAGGGTAAGGGAGGAAAGGGTCAGAAATACCGCCGCTATCAATACGCACAGGGTGGTGGAAAACCACAAGTAAAGGCGAGCTCCTGGAAAAAGACATAGCCGGAGAAATATTAAGGACCCGCGGGAGGTGTTTTCCACCCGACCGATGGTCAGGGGGAGTGCATTCTGAGCGGAGCGGATGACCAGCGAAATCCTGAACCCCTCCGGAGAAACAGCCCCATTGAACACCGGCCGATTGACCACCACCTCCGAATCGATCAGGCGCGTTTTGAGGGCAATCCTCCTTAATACCTCGTTTTTAGAGTGGCTCGATACCAGGGTTTGCCGGAGAAAGGGCCAGAGGGACATCAGAGCTGAGCGATGCAGCTGATCTCCACGCTGACATCCTTTGGCAGGCGGCTCACCTCCACCGTTTCTCTGGCTGGCGGGTTTTCGGGGAAGTACTCACCATACACTGCATTGATCTGCGCAAACTGTCCCATGTCTTTGATGAAGATGCTGCACTTCAACACATTGGCAAATGTGGCTCCGGCGGCTTCCAGTATGTAGCTGAGGTTTTTCATTACTTGCCGGGTCTCATCCTCTATAGAGGTGCTGACCAGCTGACCGGTGGCCTGATCGATGGGGATTTGACCAGATACGTAGAGCACGCTATTGGATAGCACCGCCTGACTGTATGGGCCGATGGGGGCAGGAGCTTTGGGGGAGTTGATGATGGTTTTCATGTAACTGCAGGTTTGAAATTCATTAATGTTCCCTGCAATTTAATCGGATAATGGCGGAGATGAATTAATGGGAGGATAGAAAAGTGGAAGACTGGCCAGGAGGTGAGAGGTCTAGTGCTTAAAATGGGATTGCATCATTGAAGGGAGGGCGAACGACTCCCCTCCCAGCTACTTCAAAAAATCTTTGGAGCTCAATCCGGTATTGAACTGAATGTCTGACCAAATGACGGAGATCCAGGGCTCATCGCTTACCTCGGCATCCCAGGTGGATTTCTTATACCTTCTTTGGGTGGGGATCAGCAGGTCCTCGATTTGCTCGTACTCCAGCTTCATCAGGTAGGGCGTTTCCATCGCACCGAAATCTGCCACGGTAAAGAGAAACTGATCCACTAAAGCTGTTTTCTGATTGATGTACAGCTGATAAACATCGGTTAGCTTGTCGTCAGTGGTACGAAAGGTGATTTTCACTACATCGTAGACCGTGTCATCGATGGTTTCTTCCCCCAGGTATTCATAGTTCAGGCCCGGATCCATCAATTTCTGGAACATGGCAAACCAGTAAAAATTAGTAGGCCGATTGAAAGCGACACTTTTCAGGCGGTTGGTGTCGTTTTGGATCTGTCCATTGTGCTTGAGCCAGTATTCCTGGCCATCGAAGCCCTGTTCAATAGGCCCTTCCAGGTCCGGGAAGGTCCGCTCATGGGTTTGATACAAGCCATAAGACAGTTCTCCATCGAACAGGTATTTTTCCGTTGAAATGTCAGCCTTGCCGTCGGAAGTGCGGTAGGTATAGGTGTAAACCACATCTTTCTTGTTCCAAAGCGTTTCATAATCGCCCACCTTTTGGGTCATTTGGTAGATCAGTTCGTGCCCCTTGTTTTGAAATTGCGGCAACGCCTTTTCCTGCCGGGCTGTTTGATCAGTGCCTCCGCAGGACGAAACAATGATACCCACGAATATTGCGATGACTTGATTGTACTTCATGCTGGATTGCTTTACGATTTTGAGTTGGTAGATCCACACTGCGGTGGACCCCACTGGTTAAGAAAGCACTCCTAACACTACCTAAAGGGGCTGAGTTCCCCAAAGACCAAACTAATTGCCCAAATCTTCATCCAGCTTACGCTCCATTTGCCCGCCGCACTATTTTGACGATGCGACCATAGAAGATCTCCGCCAAATTCCAGTTATATCCATCAAAATTGGTGGTATTGTTAAATTGAATTACCACCGTATCAATGTCTTTGTGGTATTTGGCAATACTCTGATAGCCCACCAGCAGACCGGTATGTTCATACTCGTAGATGGAGGAGTAGATGTCCTGCTCCCCCTCATTGAACACGGAGCCCTCATTTAAGGCCCTGATGAATATGCCCACATCCTCAGCCGTGGCCAGCATTAGGCCTGTATTTTCAGTCTTGAAATCTTCCTCCACACCGACATAGTAGCCGCTCATCACGTCATCTATATTCACTTCACTTAGGGAGCCAAACGTGTTTTTCAGCCCCAGGGGTATCAAAATCTCCTCTTTGATGTATTGCTGATGAGGATAGCCCACCACCTGATCTATCAGGTCAGAAATCAGCATATAGTTGGTATTGGAATAACCATAATCTTCACCCGGTTCGAAATCTGCCGGCAGGTCCAGAGCGTATTCAAGGGTTTCTTGTTTGTTTTTGGGTGGTTTTGTCCAGAAATCAGGGTGGTCTACAAAGTTGGGAATGCCACTCCGATGCTGCACCATCATTCTCAAGGTGATCCGATCAGCATATTCAATCCTTCCGACAAGTTCCGGAAAGTATTCAGCGAGCGTTTTGTCCAAAGACAAACGCTCCGCTTTGACCAGTTTGGCCACCGCCACCGCCACGTATAGCTTGGTGATACTGGCTATCTTGAATAAGGCCTGTGGGTAGGCAGGAATCTTGTTCTTGCGGTCATGCCAGCCGGCAGCATAGTACTCCGGTGGCTTCCCGCCCTGGTCCACGTACGCGATCATTCCATCAAATCCATACCCGATGCCTTCCTCCAGCTGCTCCTGAACTGTGTCGGGCAGAGGTAAGATCCAGGCTTTCACCAGTATCCAGGGCACGAAGTACAAAGAGCCTATGCTTGCCAGGATAAAGGCTACTCTGAGTATATTTTTTGTTTGTTTCATGGCTATACTATTTCAGCGATGTTCTTTTTTATAAAATAACTACCTGTGGGTATGATTATACCTTCAACCCAAAAAGTGGTCGTACAAACCGGATTCTCCGCACTACCAACTCGTAGGCTGCAAAGCACCCTATAAAGGTAAGTAATATCACCAGCGCCAGCTTAAACGGAGCGGGCATATCCAACGGAAACAGCAGCCAAGAGGCGAGGTAGAGGAAGATCATGTGCAGGATATAGATCGGGTATGCCGACTGACTTAAGTAAGTCAATGCTCCACTCGGTTTGTTGAGGTATCGGTGACCAAAACCAAAGACCGTGAATATCCAAAGGTTGGACTCAATGGACTTTAGGTAAAGTGGTGCAATAAACTCACCCTCCAGCAAGCGAAGCGTGTATAGAGTGGCAGCAATGGCCAGCATCAACCACCTCCATCGGGTGACGGTGCTCCAAAAAGCCTGCCCGCTGTAGACACACAAAAAACCGGTGAGGAATGCCAGCATGCCTATCCAGAATCCATGGGCGTTCATGGCGTAGTATTCAAAACTGTCTGGGTGTAACAGCTCTGCTTCCGCAACAAACGGGATCATCAATAGCAGCAAACCAGCCGGATGGCTCAGTAGCTTGCTCATGATCTGCTGAAACTTGCCATTTGGGTGTTTTTTCAGATCGAAAAACAATGGGGTAAAGATCAGTACATAGACGAAGATGTTGCCAAGAAACCAAAGGTGCATCGGGCTAAGGGCGAACTCCATGTCCTGATGGTAGTAGTTCTTCCAAATCCATACGTGGAGCGGCACGATCGCGAGTATTCCAAAAATGTAAGGGACAAGTATTCGTTTGGTTCGCTCTATTAGGAGTGCTTTCCAGTCGCGCCTCTGGATAGCAAAATACACCCCCATGCCGGAAACAAAGAACAGCAGTGGGATGCGCCACACATTCAGCATGGCCATGGGTGTCCAGATCCACTCTGCGGTTTCACTGTTTTGGATGAACCCGAGGAACACTCCCCAGGGCTGAAAGCCAATGGCTATATGGTATATCACCAATAAGCCGATGGCGATCACGCGTAACCAATCAATGTCGTATCTTCTGTTGTCGAGCATTGTCTTTATTGATTGTTGCTGTAGGTTTCAATCATTTCAGCAATGACCGGACGGGCCTTTTCCAGCTGCTTAAAGTCTAGCTTCAATCCGAAAGGACCAAGGTCTTTGCTCATTTGGTCATAGACAGGTTTCATGTCAGCAAATGGAGCAGACACAGACTCGAGGGCTGTAGCATTGTAAGTGTTTCTGATCGTCACATCGGCCTTGTTTTCGAGCAGGGCTTTTACAATGTCTGTTCGCCCAAAGAAGGCTGCAGTGTGCAAGGGTGTGGAGCCATCGGCACTCGTTGAGTTCAGGTCAGCCCCGCCTGATATCAGTAAAAGAGCGGCTTCAGTTTTGCCAAATGTCGCGGCGATGTGCAAGGGAGTAGACCCATAAGCGTCTTTCTCGTTGAGATCAGTTTTGGCTGCAATGTGGCCTTTGATGGCGTCAAGATTACCAAAGAAGGTGGCTTCCTGTAAGGTGGTGCTGGGCGCTTCTACACTCGTCTCTTTGGAAGCTTTTTCCTGTGTCTGGTTGCAGGCAGCTGTGCCTAAAAAGATCATGATAAGACTTAAAGTCATCCATTTTTGTACTGTTTTCTGTGTTAAAGATTTCATCTTGTTTTGTTTAGGGTTTTAATATTTATTTCGATGATACAAAGGTGAGAAGAAGCCCAGAGGGCCACTAAACAACCATGCGGCAAGTAATGTGAGCTATGCGTTTTGAATAGAAATTATGATGATGGGCTATAAACTATGACGCAAAAGGCTGAATAAGACCTGTTGCGAGTGGTTTGTAAATTGCCGATTATTGCACCTAATCACTGTATGATATGTCAGATTTTCAAACCTCCAAAAGTGTATTTCTTCAGAAAATAGTTGCGGTAATTGAAGAGAATCTGGCAAACGAGCACTTCGGAGTAACCGAATTGGCCGAGATCACCAACATGAGCCGCTCCAACCTGCTGAGAAAGGTGAAGCAGGAAACCGGAGGATCGGTGAGTGTATTGATCAGAAATGTAAGGCTGCACCAGGCAAAGCTTTTGTTGGCGGATGACTCTCTCACCGTTTCTGAGATCTCTTACAAAGTGGGTTTTAGCAGTACCTCGTATTTCACCAAATGCTTCAGAGAGCTGTACGGTTATACACCGGGAGAGGCTGGTAGCCGAGCCCGGCTGGCATCAGAGGAGGTAGCAGCTGATGTACCTGATACAGGGGGAGGAAGGGGCAGAGTTCTGGTACTGGTAGTTTTGGCTCTGGTGGTGGTACTGTCCATTGTTTTGTTCAGTTTCCCTGAGGAGGAAGAAGTCACTCCAAAAAGTCAGGGCAAATCCCTGGCCGTACTGCCCTTCAAAAACGACAGTGCTGACAGTACCAATATTTACTTTATGAATGGCCTGATGGAGGCCATTTTGGATAATTTCCAAAAGATTGAAGACATCAGGGTGACGAGCAGAACCACCGTGGAGAAGTACCGCACCCTCAACAAAACCATCCCCGAACTGTCCAAGGAGCTCAACGTGCGCTATTTCATAGAGGGCAGTGGGCAGAAGATTGGCAATGAAATCCTGCTGACCATTCAGCTGATAGAAGCACCAGGCGACAAGCACCTGTGGTCACGGAGGTATAAGCGCGAACTCAAAGATGTCTTTGAGTTGCAGTCGGATGTGGCCAAGAGTGTTGCCAAAGAGATCAATGCCATCATCACACCAGAAGAGCAGGAGCGCATTGAGAAAATACCTACCCAAAACCTGGTGGCTTATGACCATTACCTGAAAGGCCTGGCCCTGCTGAATGATAGATCGGGAGCGGGGCTTGCAGAGGGTGTTGAAGAATTCAAGAAGGCCATCCAGGAAGATGGTCAGTTCTCCAATGCCTATGCCTACATAGCCATCTCCTACTACTATCTGGATATTTTTCTGGCGGAGCCCAAGTATACCCAGGAGCTGAAAGAGTATGCCGACAAAGCCATGCTGCTGGATGGAGAATCAGGTGAAAGTCTTATTGCCAGGTCATTGTATTATATGCAGATCCGGGATTTTAAGAAAGCCGTTGAGTCATTTGAGGAGGTTTTGGAGTACTATCCAAACACTGCCTGGGTGCATAATTTCTTGTCAAACATCTATGGGGTGATTCTTCCCGATACAGAAAAGTACCTCACGCATGCCCTGCAAGGCATTCAGGCGGCAGTAGCGGATGCAGACTCGGTCACTGCGAGCTATACCTATCTGCATTTGAGCAATGCACTTGCGCAAACAGGTTTTTTCAACGAAGCTGAAACCTATGTGCAGAAGTCGTTGGCCTTCAATCCTGATAATTTGTATTCACAGTATTTGTATGTGTATATCAGGCAGGCACAGCATCTTGATCTGAATCGTGCGAAACAATCGTTGATGACCATTTTGCAAAAGGATACCACCAGGATAGACGTAATACAGGAGATCGCCAAGGTGTGCTACACGATGGAGGATTATGAGCAGGCATGGGTGTATTATGAGAAGATGCTCAACATGAAGGCAGCCCTGAAACTTGATATCTATCAAAATGAGGACAGCAGAATAGGCTTTGTGCTGGAGCAGCTCGGGAGAAAGGAGGAGGCGAAGCAATATTATGAGAGTTTCCTTGCCTATGCAGAAAAAGATCAGTCACTCTACAAGGACCTGCTTTATTCCTCCTACTATGCGGTGACCGGCCAAAGAGATAAGGCCGTCAAGTACCTCAAAGCTTTTTCCGAAAAGGACAATTATCAATACTGGATCGTACTCTTTCTGGACAAAGATCCTGTTATCCGAAAAATGGCCGGACATCCCGACTATGAGCGCACGCTCAAGAAAATCAATGACAAATTCTGGGCGAAGCACAAGCAGATTAGAAAGATGCTTGAAGCGGAGGGCATTACAGTGCCGGTGCGCAGTAATTTATAAGAGGCATTAGATCAGGTCGCGATTTGAGGCCATACACTCAAAGGCACTCAGTGTGCCCACACATCCACATATTATAGGGCCATTACCACCTGGTCAAATATTTTCTGCTTTTTCTGTTTTTGGCTCCGGGTCTCAGGAGAGACATGATATTTAGTATGACAAAGATCATCTTTTTCCATTTCGGATATCATTATCCGAAATTATCTCGGGAACTACATTTGTCCAAAACTCAGTGACAAAAATGTTTTCGAAAGCTTGTGAGTATGCACTAAAAGTCATGATTTATCTCTGTTCTGTCACGGAAGCGGGCAAGTTGGCTGGTCTGAAGGACATAGCCGGAGCAATAGATTCTCCGGAGGCCTATACAGCCAAAATATTGCAGCAGCTGGTAAGAGCAGGCTTATTGGAGTCATTGAGGGGGCCGAATGGAGGCTTCAAAGTGGCTGACCGTGATATTACCCTAATGGAAGTGGTAACGGCCATAGACGGTGAGCACCTCGTGAAAAGCTGTGTACTGGGCCTTAAGGAATGCTCAGGAGAGCACCCTTGCCCGGCACATGATAAGTTTATCGCCATCAGAGACCATTTGAAAGGTGTATTGACAACAACCTACCTATCGGACCTGAAAGGTGGAGTAATTGAAGGAAATCGGTTTTTGAGGACATAAAAATTTATTTCAATAAAGGATAAAAGAGTCTTTAAATCTCAAATATGAAAAATCTAGCAAAATCAAAAGTGGGGGTCATCGTAGCATCTAACTTCAGAACCTCCCGGGTATTCTCTTCGCACCACATAGATTTCTGCTGTAGCGGGGGTATCTCTCTGGAAGAGGCCTGCACCAGAAACAATGTGGATTTGGACAGGGTGCTGGAGGAGTTGGAAGCGACCTTCCAGACCCCAGATACTATGAACTATCAGGAACTAGACCTTGATAAGCTCATTGACACCATTGTGAGCATGCATCACAGTTATGTTTGGGCTACTGTGCCAGCGCTCAGGGCTTATTTGGAGAAACTGTGCACAGTGCACGGTGATCGACACCCAGAGCTGCATTCGGTCAATGATTTGTTTGCCAAGGGCTCCCAGGCATTGCTCGATCACATGACTAAGGAAGAGCAGATACTCTTTCCTTACATCAAGGCGATGGTACAGGCAAAGGCAAAAGAGTTTCCCTTATCAAAGCCTCATTTTGGAGATATTGAAAACCCCATTCAGATGATGGAGCAGGAGCACGAAGAAGAGGGCTTCAGGTTTCGTCAGATTGCAGAATTGACCGGTGGTTATGAATGTCCTCCGGATGGATGTCAAACCTACAAGGTGGCATATGCCATGCTCAAGGAGTTTGAAGAAGATTTACACAAGCACATTCACCTGGAAAACAACATCTTATTTCCGGAGGCCAGAAAACTGTTCAGGGAATTCTCATTCAGTAATTCATAAACCCCAATAATCATGAAAATTCTAAATCAATACCTTATTGCCGCTTCGTTTTTGGTGTTGCTTTCGGCCTGTGGTGGCGGAGGTAAAAGCCGGATTGAGCAAATCAAAGAGCAATCGAAAGTGGAGCCATCCGATCCATACGAAAACTGGAAGCAATTTCACGGAGTAGGTCCTGTGAAGGCATTCACACTGCCCACAGAAGTAGATCAGCAACTGGTAGCCAAGGGCCAGGAAATATTTGAATCTAAATGTACTGCCTGCCACAAAGTGGATAAGAAGTTCATTGGTCCATCACCTAAGGACATTTTGTCCAGAAGAAACCCCGCCTGGGTGATGAACATGATCCTGGATCCGGGAAAAATGGTTCAGGAAGACGCCATCGCGAAGAAGTTATTGATGGAATATAACGGGTCTCCTATGGCCAATCAAAACCTATCGGAAGAAGAAGCAAGATCCGTCCTGGAGTACTTCAGGACATTGTAGCAACTAAATCATATGATGATGAAAACTAAATCAATTATGTCAATGATGGCCGTACTGGCCATGGGAGTGATGCTCTCCTGTTCATCAGGTAATACTGAGCGTACAGACGATCAGGCCACTTCTGCAGCAACGAGTCATCCTAAAGGACAAGCCTCTGTCTCGGATAATGTTTCAGACAGGAACATCCTACAGGTAGCCGTAGCTTCTGATGCGCATACCACGCTGGTGGCAGCTGTGGAGGCTGCCCAAATAGAGCATGTCTTGGTAAATGCCGGTCCCCTCACAGTTTTTGCACCTACCAATGAGGCTTTCAACTTATTGCCGGAAGGGGTGGTAGAAAACCTGCTGAAGCCTGAAAACAAAAGCGATCTGGCCACTACCCTCACACGGCACGCCGCACCAGGGTCTTTTGACCTGGAAGCACTCAAAAGGGAGGCAAGTAAGGGGAGAAAAATTTACATGGCCACCGGAGACTATCTGGAGGTGAAAGTTGACGGTGATAATGTATCAGTGGGGGGAGCCAATATTCTGGCCACTATATCCACCTCCAATGGGATCATACATGTCATTGATAAAGTGATTGCGTCTAACTAAAACAACAGATTAAAATGAAAACTATATCAGTATTATCCAATGTCTTTATAGTTGGTGCCTTCATATTGATCACCTCATGTGGCCAATCGGGTAGCAATGGAAAAAGTGCCCTCAGCAGTAACGTAGCTGAGAAGGTGTACATAGCCCCGGGTGAAAGGGACGAGCAGTATGCCTTTTTGTCTGGTGGATACAGCGGCAACCTGACCGTGTATGGATTGCCATCGGGCAGAATGTTCAAGGAAATCCCTGTCTTTTCACAGTTTCCCACTTCCGGGTATGGGTATTCAGAAGAGACCAAACCCATGCTGAACACTTCGTTTGGTTTTGTACCCTGGGATGATTTGCACCATCCGGATATTTCACAGACTAATGGTGAGCTGGACGGCAGGTGGATTTTTGCCAATGGAAACAACACACCCCGAATTGCCAGGATCAGTCTCAGTACTTTTGAGACCGAGGAGATCATAGAAGTACCCAACAGTGCGGGTAACCATAGCTCCTCTTTTATCACTGAAAATACCGAGTATGTGGTGGCCGGAACACGTTTCTCTGTTCCGGTACCTCAAAGGGACATACCGATCAGTGAGTACAAGAGCAATTTCAAAGGGGCATTGACCTTTATATCAGTTGAGCCGGAGCATGGGCACATGGAGATAAAATTTCAACTCTTAATGCCGGGATTTAATTACGATTTATCTCACCCGGGAAGAGACAAATCTCACGGTTGGTTTTTCTTTTCTACTTACAACACAGAGGAAGCAAACACCCTGTTGGAAGTAAACGCCTCGCAAAATGACAAGGACTTCATAGCGGCGGTGAACTGGAAAATGATAGAAGCATATGTGAACAACGGAGGAGGAAAGAAAATGTCTACCAGGTATGCCCACAATGTGTATGATGAATCTACACACACGGCTACTTCTACCATGAATAAGGAGGTACTGACCGTAGACCCCGCAGAAGTACCGGGAGCGATCTATTTTTTACCAACCCCAAAATCACCACATGGATGTGATGTGGACCCTACTGGCCAGTACATTATTGGCTCGGGTAAGCTTTCAGCGGATCTTACTGTTCACTCTTTTGATAAAATGCTCGCGGCTATCAAAGCTGAAAAGTTTGATGGAGAAGCATATGGCATCCCGATTTTGAATTACCAGGATGTGCTGGCTGGTACCGTAAGCAGCGGAGGCCTGGGGCCATTGCACACAGAGTTTGATGGTCGGGGCAACGCCTATACTACCTTCTTTATTTCTTCAGAAGTGGTGAAATGGAAATTGGGAACCTGGGAGGTCATAGACAGAAAGCCTACCTACTACTCTGTGGGGCACCTGATGATTCCTGGAGGAAACTCCCGAAAGCCACATGGCAAGTACCTGGTGGCGATGAACAAAATCACCAAAGATCGATACCTTCCAACGGGTCCTGAAATGGAACACTCTGCGCAGATATATGACATCACCGGGGAAAAAATGGAGCTGCTGTATGATTTTCCGACTCACGGTGAGCCTCACTATGCGGCAGGTTGTAATGCTGAGCTTTTGGTGAACAACTCCAAAAAGATCTATCGATTGGATGAAAACAATCACCCTTACGCTATAAAGAGCCCTGCTGAAGCCAGGGTGGAAAGAACCGGAAACGAGGTGCACATTTACATGTCTACCATCAGAAGTCACTTTACACCTGACAATATAGAAGGCATCAAAGTAGGTGACAAGGTCTACTTCCACATCACCAACCACGAGCAGGACTTTGATGTGCCACATGGTTTTTCTATGATCGGTCAGGGTACATCTGAAATACTGATCATGCCTGGTCAAACCAAAACCTCGCTTTGGGAGCCTAAGCGTGTGGGTGTATGGCCGTTCTATTGTACGGACTTTTGCTCCGCACTGCATCAGGAAATGCAAGGCTACGTGCGTGTTTCTCCGGCAAATTCCGATCTCGAGTTAAGCTGGTCTTTAGATGATTGATTAAAAGCGAGTGGTTAAAATGGACGATTCAGTTGATTTTAACCACTCGTCTTGATCACACAATGAGTACTTGCAAAAAAGCAACAAAATGAAGAAGGCAAGCATATTAATGATTATTGGAAGCGTGATGTTGTTGGGGCTATTCGTTTTTCCCATGTGGAACATCCGGCTGGGAGCACCACAGTATCCTGAACCGCTGGGCATAGATATTTATGTCAACGGACTCCAGGGTGAAAGTGAGTTTGACATCCAGAACATTGATGGTCTTAATCACTATATAGGCATGAAGACACTGCCTAAACCTGAAGAGATGTGGGAGTTTTCGGTTTTTCCCAAAGTGGTGATGGCCATGGCTTCTCTGGGGGTATTGATAGGGCTGCTGGGCTTCCTTGGAAAAATAAGACCGATATGGTTTCTCATCTGGTTTCTCACTATGAGTGCGTTGGGAGCCCTTGGTATCTACGATTTCAACCTGTGGCTGGTGGCATACGGTACGGACCTGGATCCCAATGCGATCTTAAAACTGGTCAATCCGGATGGAACACCCATGCAATACAATCCACCGCTCATTGGACATAAGAAGTTGCTCAATTTCGATGCTTTTTCTTATCCGAGGCTCGGGGGTATCCTACTGGGAATAGGCATGACGCTAGCGGCTGTGGCTTACTTTGTAGGGAAAAAGTCAAAGTCTAAGCGCTATTTGGCGGCTCTGAAAAACTCGGCATTGGTCGTGTTGATTTTTCTCGTTTCGCAATTGCTCAGTTCTTGCCAACCGGGCCCTGAGCCTATTCATTACGGACAGGATGCTTGTGATTTTTGCAGGATGACCATTGTGGACAAACAGCACGCTGCACAAATGGTGACTGAGAAAGGGCGTGTATATAAGTATGATGCCATAGAGTGTATGCTGAATGATCTGAAGGATTGGGACCGACCGGCCATACAATATCACCTCGTGGCTGACTACCAGAATCCTGGCAAGCTCACCGATGCTATAAAAGCCAGTTACCTCATTAGTGATAAGATTCCAAGTCCGATGGGAGCCTACCTGAGTGCTTTCTCGACCACCCAATCCAGGGATAAAACTCATCATTCAGTTGGTGGACAGACCCTGGAATGGACCCAACTCCAAAACCAATTCGAAATATCAAATTGAAATGCCATGATTCGCTCCTTCTTTTTACTGATATATCTGATGAGCACTGTGGTCTTTGCTCAAAGCGTGAACATTGATCAGGATTTGTGCAAACACTGCGGCATGTTGATCCGGGACCGAAGCTTTGTTGCACTCGCTGTGGATGCTGATCATCGAACACAAACCTTTGATGCGATCGAATGCCTGGTGAATTATTTGAAAGTGCATGATGAAGCGTCTTTCAGCCAGCTTTTGGTTACGGACTACTCCAGATCCAATGGGTGGATAGAGGCAAAGGATGCTTTTTATATAAAAAGTAGTGCCATACCAAGCCCAATGGGTGCTTACCTGTCTGCTTATTCGAATTTGCAGGAGGTCCAAAACATCCAGACACAGATGGGAGGGGATATTTTCACCTGGACCGAGCTCTTACGGCAGTTTGAAGGTTCGCGATTTGGAGTGATCAATCACCCAGACCACCATGATCGGGGAGATGCATACGGTCCCATCGGTGTTATGGGCGACCATGTGCATCATCAAGGTGGCTGGATGGTCAGTGTGCGCTCCATGTTTATGCAAATGAGTGGAAACCAGACAGGAACGAAATCAGTCAGCAATGAGGAGGTTTATACTCAGTACCACGCCGCCCCTCAGCAAATGAGGATGAGCATGTACATGCTAGGTGTGATGTATGCCCCCACCGATCGGCTGACCCTCGCCATGATGCAACCATTGATCTGGCGTGAGATGGACATGAATGCCATGAACCATCAGGCAATGCCTATGTCAGAAATGAGCTATCAAACCAGGAGTTTCGGGTTGGGCGACCTGAAACTGTCAGCCCTTTACAGCCTGATTGCCAAGACTGGTTCATCGTTTCACCTCAATATTGGGATAAGCTTACCAACAGGGTCTTATGATCAATCGGATAACACGCCAATGTCCGACAATATGAAGCTCCCCTATGCCATGCAAATTGGCTCAGGAACCACCGATTTGAATCTTGGTGCTACTTATAAAGTGGCGTTTGAAAAGGTAGGTTTGGGTGTTCAGCCTATGGCCTTGCTGAGAATCGGAGAAAACAGATCCTCCTACCGGCTGGGCAATCAGTATGGTCTGAACAGCTGGTTTGTTTATACTCCGGATAATTGGTTGGGTTTGGTGGGCCGGACGGAGCTTATTCTCCGGCACAAGATATCCGGGATAGATTCAGATCTAAATCCGATGATGGCTCCACCCTCCAATGTGGAGAATTCCGGCAGTGAACAGGTCAATGTTTTCGCAGGAGTTAACGTTGGTTTTCCAGCGTCGGTCACCTCTTTAAAAAACGTAAAATTGGGAATGGAACTGGGAACCCCGATTTATAGAAGTGTTCGGGGGATTCAAATGACCGAATCCTTCACCATCAATTCAGGAATCAGATACATGTTTTAATCACAGTAACATGAGACTAGAACGTTGTATCATGCTAATTATCCTATTCACTTCTCTGGTGAGCCGTGCGTCTGTTACGTCGGTTTGTGGTGATTGTGCCATTACCAGTGTAGCGGAGGCAGTAAGGCATGCCAGGGCAAAAGATACGGTGAGGGTTCAGCGCGGGACATACGTTTGCAAAAACCTGACCATCGATAAACCCATTACGTTGATTGGGGATTCGGGAGCCATCCTTGATGGAGCCAATGAAAGTTATGTACTCAGGTTATTGGCTGATAGCATTGTGGTGTATGGTTTTACCATCACCAATTCAGGAAGGAGTTACACCAAGGACTTTGCTGCGATTTATGCTTATAATACCTCGGGTATTTGGATCGAAAATAATCAGGTGAGCCAGTCATTTTTTGGGATACTGATAGAAAAATCAACTGGAGGAACCATACGAGGAAACAAAGTGACAGGAACGGCCACTCAGGAAGATCAGTCCGGCAATGGAATTCATCTTTGGAATTGTGATCACATGCAAATCGAGTCAAACGAAGTAAAAGGGATGCGGGATGGGATTTATCTGGAGTTTGTAGATGAGAGCTATGTGACTGATAACAAAACACACTTCAATGTTCGGTATGGTTTGCACTTTATGTTCTCAAATCATGATGAGTATAGGGGCAACACTTTTCAGCACAATGGGGCAGGTGTAGCGGTGATGTTTTCCAAATGGATCAGAATGGAGCAAAACAGGTTCATGGATAACTGGGGAACCGCCTCGTACGGACTGTTGCTCAAGGAGATTTATGATGGGGAAGTACGGAACAACACCTTTCAGGAAAATACCATTGGGGTATATGTGGATGGATCAGCTAGAGTAACGTACTCGGGCAATACCTTTAGGCAGAATGGTTGGGCAGTAAAAGTGTCCGGGGGCTGCTATGCCAATGCATTTACTGCCAACAACTTTATTGGCAACTCCTTTGATGTGTCGTACAACTCCAAAATGAATGACAATACCTTCAATGGTAACTTTTGGAGTGCCTACAGCGGCTATGATCTGGACAAAGACGGGAGTGGAGATGTGCCGTACCGTCCCGTGAAGCTATTCTCTTATGTGGTGAATAGAACTCCGGAGACCATAGTGCTGCTCAGAAGTCTTTTTGTGGACATCATCAATTTTTCGGAAAAAGTCTCTCCGGCTTTTACACCCGCCGACCTGGTAGATCAGACACCTTCAATGCGAATATTCAGATGATTACAGTGACCAATATTAGGAAGTCCTTCGGTAACCTTCAGGTACTGAAAAACCTCAACTTTGAGATCAGCAAAGGCGGGATAGTTGCAATCCTGGGTCCGAATGGCTCTGGAAAAACCACATTTTTAAAGATTTTGCTTGGCATGGTGATTCCTGACGGTGGCCATATCTTTTATCAGCAAAAAGATATAGCCGGGTCTCATGCATACAGAAAGCATATTGGTTATCTGCCGCAGATTGCTCGTTTCCCGGATAACCTGAAGGTAAGAGAGATACTGGAGATGATCGCTGACATTCGCAACGAACCCGCCAGCCCGGAGCCACTCATTGAACTCTTTGGGATGGAGAAATTTATGGAGAAGAAACTGGGAGATCTGTCCGGAGGTACCAGGCAGAAGGTCAATATCGTATTGACCTTTATGTTTGACAGCCCGGTGATCATACTGGATGAACCCACAGCAGGCCTTGATCCGGTCTCACTGATCCGGTTGAAGGAACTCATCAATAAGGAAAAGTCAAAGGGTAAGCTCATTTTGATCACTTCTCACATCATGAGCCTGGTAGAAGAACTTGCCGACGAAGTGGTGTTTTTACTAGAGGGCAATATCTACTTCAAAGGGACCGTCACAGACCTGAAGTCCAAAACTGACAGTGTAGATTTAGAACACGCGATAGCGAGAATTCTGGAACCATGATCAAGATTTTAAAATATAGTTTTTCTGATTTGACGCGGAGTAGGTGGAGTTTTATATACCTGGCTTTTTACCTGCTGCTGGGGTCTGTGCTTCTGTTTCTGAACAACGACCTGTCCAAAGGCATCATTACCTTGATGAATGTGATAGTGGTGCTCACACCCATGATTGGGACCATTTTTGGGGTGATGTATTTTTACAATTCCAGAGAGTTTACAGAGCTTTTACTTGCCCAACCTGTGAAGCGTTCGGTGATCTTTCTGGGGCAGTATTTGGGTATATCCATTTCATTGTCACTAAGCCTTGTCCTAGGGTTGGGTCTTCCTTTTCTGGCCTACGGTCTTTTTCGCTCTGGCGAAATAGCCAATTTTATCCTATTGATCACTTCTGGTACTTTGTTGACCTTCATCTTCGTGGCCCTTTCTATCTGTATTGCTTTGTTCAATTCTAACAAGATTAAGGGCTTTGGCTACGCCATACTGATGTGGTTGTTTTTTGCGGTGATTTATGATGGTCTGGTGCTCTTGTCCATGATGGTGTTTGCAGAGTATCCTCTAGATAATTTTGCTTTGATTGCGAGCTTTCTGAATCCAATTGATTTGTCCAGAATCATGATCTTGTTGAAGTTGGATATTTCAGCCTTGCTGGGTTATACGGGAGCTTTGTTTCAGCGATTTTTTGGCACCAGTTTGGGGTTGATTGCTTCCTGGTGTATGCTTTTGATTTGGACCATCGTTCCTACGGTTCTCCTGATCAGAAAAGCTCAGAGGAAGAATTTCTAAAAAGTGGTTTGGTGGTTTTCAGGTGGTCCTACAAAATCATCCGGTAGATTAGATGCTGTATGTCAGATTTTGAATTGTTTAGGATAATCCTGCTTCATTACTTTTCTGTATCTGATGAGGAATTCGTTATACTTGATTAAGGCCTCATCTCTTCTTTCCATGTTTTGTAGGGACTTTATTTGATACTCCAGGGCCACATCGCTTAGTGGGTCTATTTCAAACAAAGCCTTGGATAAGGCGATGCTCATCAGGAATAACCCGGAAGAATAGCTTTTTTCGATCTCCACAATCAGGATTGGTTCCAATTTTCTTTCGGTAGATGTCTTAAATGAATCAAATATTGGTTCATTAAGGTTGTTTAAGAACTTACCGCGAGAAACGATTTGGGCAAAAGACTCCTGATGTTCGGCTAACTTATTGGAGGAGAGGATTTCCACAAAATTGATATAGTCACAGTGTAGTTCTGGAGTATGTGTGAGTCGGTAGTATCCATTTTCATAGATCAATTCTATACCATCTAGTTCCGAGAGCACTTTTCTCAAATTGTTGATGGTCACACCTCGTGAATTCTTCAACTTCTCACCCTCCTTGTCTGGCCAGAGCATGTTGCTCAGGTTTTTTGAATTGATACCCTCTTTCACACTATGTTGGAGTATGAGGCAAAACATTTCTGTTAGTCGGGAGCTAAACATGTAGCTGATATCCTTACCACTTCTATCAAAAACCGTGAAATTACCAAACAGGAATATTGAATTGGGTTTATGCTCATCAGTGGGGGAGGTTCCTTTCTCCGACATCTCCCGAGACCCTCTCTGTTTTATGGACTTTGCTCTTTTCTTCAATAGAAGGTAGCCCAATACCACGATGAATAGCATACTGAGCAAAAGGGTGATCAGCTTCGTGGCCACGGAACTATCTGATTTCACCTGAGTCATCAGTTTGTCCACTGTCACGGCGGGAAACGCGATGGAGTAGATTTTCAGCTGTGAAGCAATATCATCATCTTCAAATTCCTGTACCAGTGCGTAAAGTGTTTGCTCACTGCTGCTATAATATATGTTGGCATTGGTATTCATTTTATCCGAGTGGATCGGGATAGAATCTCCCAGAATATTGAAGACCCCATCTTGTAATGAGTACTGATAAAGCTTGAGAAATGAATCTGTATAATGCTCCGGATAGCATAAGGTGTAGAAGCTGGAGTCCATAATCACCATACTTCGTACAGGCACCATTTCTATATTATCCCAGGGAATATCCCAGAGTTTCGATGTTTTCTTTGTTTCCAGGTTCACCTCATAGAGGTCATGCATGTATTTCCTACCCACAATCTGGTCCCCGGATTTATTGCCCATGCCTCCAAAGATGTATATGGACTGTTCCTGCTCCACATAGCTAATACTGGCAAAGTATCGTGGGGAAATAAAATCTCCTTCCAGATCAGTTAGAATTTCCTCCCAGTCATTGGTGGTCGTGCTGTAGCTATAAAAAGAGTTGCTATAACGTTTGTCCCCAAACCCTCCGAAAAGCACAAATCGATCACGCTTAGCGTCGAAGAAACGCCCATGATGAAATAACCTCTTTTGAAGTTTGTCATAGCTTTCTGTTTTCCATTCGAAGCTGGTTAGATCGAGACTTGCCACTGAGGGCTCGTTGGTGTTGGTATACACCTCATACACATATAATTTATTGTTTTCAGCATCAATGAAGCTGGTGCCAGTGGTAAAGTTGATTGGACATTCATTTTTGAGGACGATGACATTGGCCCTGTCCGTTTTGGTATTGTATTGGAATAAGGTGTCTTTATTGAAGTAATAAATTTCATTATTAGTAGGGTTATGACACGATCCGGCTACTGCCCTGGATTTGAATGAATGCTTTAGACGCCAGAAATAGGCATCGTTGATCAGCCAATCCGGATTTTCTACCCATCCGATGGCATTACCCTCCTCATCATGCACAGCTTTGCCACGACCTTCGCTTAACTGAAATGTGTATTTGTTGCCATCTCCTATGGAGAGGTCTCTGATGGCGAAAGAAGGCACTTCTATGATGTAGTCACTTTTACCAAAGATCACTGTAGGGTGGTAGGTATCCGGCAGATCTAATTTCTCGATGGTATGGATTTGATCCTGTATGGATAGCTTCAGCTGGTTTTGTTGAAGATTAAATGATATCCCTACATGAATCCATCTGGCCTTATTTAAAATGTCTTTGTCAAGTCTTGCAGTAACAAGACTGCTTACCCCTTCTTCATTAAACTTGAAAACAAGGTCATCATTCTGCTCTTCAAAGAAGAGGTTGTAAATCGTACTGTTTTTGGCGTCTTTGATGCGGAGGATATAGCCTATCTGATGAGTAGAGTAGAGTGATAGATCAAACTCTATGGAAAAATGACCTGAAAATTCTACGGATTGATCATTGAAGACATTATAGGAAGTCCGCTCATCGATCGGGTGGGTATTGTCCTTGAACCTCAATCCCTGTGTAGGATTGGTTTGGATAGAAATTACCGATAGAAGTAAAAGGACTAAATGATTCATTCAAGGAAAATTAAAATATAAGGCCCTAACCAGGGAAACCACTTCGGAAGATAATTTATTGAAGACTACTAAAGGCTCACCAAGGAGTCTTATCTGGCTGTAAAAGTAGCAATAGCTTCAAAAATGGGGCAGAAATATTGAGGTAATTGCGCTTGCACAGAATTCACTTCATTTTTCTCTTCTCTGCGCATTCCTAGGTAATTCTCTCATTCATGGTAATTGATCAGGTTATTTGAGGCACCGTGGCCCTTCAGATTGCAAAAATGTCAATAATAAGTGGAGTAGGTTAATAAGATATTTCATGTTTTAACCCCTAATTAATCGCCTGGTTAACCACCAGCATACATTTTTGACATGTTTGTTCGATGCGAATTCCTCAATAACAGTAGCTGAGAACACTATTAATTTTTCAAAAATGATAACCAAAACAACTTAAATTATGAGAAATGAAATTTTACGCTTTGCTACATGTATGCTGATCGGGCTGGTGTTTCTATCATTAAGCTCCTGCGATAAAGATGAAACTCCTCAAGCCGCAGAATTGGGGTCAATAACTGGCGTGGTTGTCGATGAGGGCGGGCAGGCCGTTGCAGATGTCAATGTGACGGTTGCGAGTCTGAATGAAGAGGATATTTCCTTAACCACCGGGGCTGACGGAGCATTTCTTGCTGAGAACCTTCCATTGAAAACGCACACGATAACTTTTTCCAAAACAGGATGGCTTACTGTAAGCATCACTGTGGGAGTAGATAAGTTTGACGACAGTAACGTGGCTACAGCAGATGTGACTATGGTAAATGCTTCTGCAAAGATTAGCGGTACAGTTACTGATTCTAAAAATAATGATGCCCCAATAGCAGGTGTAAGTGTAAGCACCGGATCGGAGACCGTCACTACAGGAGAGGATGGTACCTATGCCATCGAGAACCTGGTGGAAGATGACTATACCATTACCTTTTCGAAAGATACCTATGTGACAGTAGTGAAGGAAATAACTTCATCAGACTTTGTGGATGGTGTGGCTACTGTGGATGCCAAACTGGGAGCAGACGAACTCCTGAGGGGTTTTACGTCAGAGGATCTGCTAAATGCAGATAAGTGGTACTACAATGAATACCGCGGTGGTCGCAACGCAGATGCCTATCCACATTGGGACTGGGCATGTGATTACATGTCCACACTGGACTTTCAGGGAGCATGGCAGGAGCAAAACGAGGGTACTACCTTGCAGATCCGCAATGGCGAGGAGGATCAGGACAATCCAGCAGATCTTGATGTTTTCGATTCGTTTGTCTATGGTAGCAAGCTGATGACAGAGGATAACAAAATACTCTCCATCAGATTGCGCACCCACGATGCGGATGAAACAGCTCCGGCTCACTATGGTGTGCAGGTAGTTGATCTTTCCGCGGCTCAGCCGGCTGCAGTAAAAGTGGGCGGCAATAAGACTTATGGTTCTGGAGATTATGCAGATATTGATTTCGATTTGAGTGATTATGTGGGCAAAGAGGTAATTATAGCTATTGGTATCTATCGTGAAGCTACCGGTGACTACTGGAAACAACTCGTACTTCGAGCCATCAGGTTCTCTAATCAAAAAGTAGAAGGAACAAACTGGCTACCGGGTACAGAGGTAATCGAAGGATGGAAGCTCACTCAGGAAACAGTACGTTCAACCATGCCTCACACCAAGTCATCATTTACAGGTATTAGCCCTGTGAGCGGAAACAGAGATAACTATGTAGACGCATACCGCGCATGGAGAGATGTTGACCATATAGGTGCCGAATGGTCTTTTGTACCACTCAAGAAAGATCCTGAAGTATTTGCTTCTGAAGGGTACATCATCAAAACCCGAAATACAGCTGAGGTGAGTACTACAGTACCCGAGGCCTATATGTATGCCAAATTTTCTATTGCTTCCGGCAGCAATCAAATGACGCTGAATACGCGTAATTTTGGTGATAACCCCACGTATTTCAAGCTTACCGCCATTCAGGACAATGGTACCGTCACTCACATAGCGCCCACGTCTAATACAGCCCAGGAAGCCAGTGCAGCCGCAGACGGTTGTTGGACTTTCAAACATGGAGATGGAGGTGCTGATAATCCTGAAGGCTACGCTTCGTTCGTTTACGATTTGTCGCAGTTCGATGGTGAGGATGTTACACTTGCGTTTGGGGTCTATAATGGAGTTGCAGACTCAGGTGAGAACAAGCTTGTTTTCTACAGCATTGAATTGAACTAAAATTGAATAAGAGCACGATGCTAACATTTAATAAGATAATATCTATCTGTTGTTTTGTTTTACTCATCACCATGGTCGCATGTGGTGATTCGGGATCTAATCCAGGTCCTGATTCAAAGGAGGAGTTGAGCTTATCTGAGCGAAACCTCCTACGCGCCATGGAGCTCACTGACAGTGCCATCTCTGCCCACTTTTCGGGGGCAGGGATGGCAATGGCCAGGTATTATAATCCTTATACCGACCTGCGTTCAGATGAAATCGGAAGTATATGGATGTATACCAGCGCCATTGAAGCAGTGAACGCAATTCTGCACAGCCTTGAGCGCCAAAAGGGAGGGGGTAATTCGAAACTGTATGACGAACACTTCAACAGGTATACCGAGGTGTTATCCAGCCTGTATGAAAATGCGAAATTTTATCAGGGCACTTTCGAGCTTGTCTCTTATACTCAGACCAAAGAGTGGACCATATATGGGGTGAACCGTGGGGCAGGTAAAGGAGCTGCGAGTGTGGCTGGTATCATGAATGTGTATGATGATCAGATGTGGTTTATTCGGGAGTTGGTGGAAAGTTATAAACTGACCGGCAACGATGCGTACCTCCAGGAGGCTGAGTATTTGACAGAATATGTATTGGATGGATGGGATTGCACCATAGATGACAATGGGGAAGAACTGGGCGGCATTACCTGGGGCCCCGGGTATGTGACCAAGCATTCTTGCAGTAACGGCCCCATGATTAGTCCATTGGTGTGGCTGCATGAGATATACCAAGGCAAATCGGATCAGATTACGCATCGCTACATTGATGCGCAGGATAAAGAGACCAGAAGAACGGTACAGGTGACTAAGAGTGATTACTACCTGGACTTTGCAAAAAAAATCTATGCATGGCAGGAAGAGCGCTTGTTGCGATCTGATGGGGTATATGATGACCTGATGGGCGGTTGCTCCCCTGGAGGACCGGAAACAGAAACCGTCAATGGAAAGACTTACCGCAAGGGTATCAGGTGTAGAGATATGGCCGGTCCTGCCATTACTTATAACAGTGGTAGCATGCTCTCAGGAGCAGCTGATCTGTTCAGAGTCACAGGGGATGACCAGTACCGCAAGGATGCGAGTAATTTGTCTGACGCCAGCTTTGAATATTTTGCCAATCCGGAGCAAACCAAAGAGGGGTATTATACCTGGGATATCAGTGGATTCAACAACTGGTTCAATGGTGTACTCATGAGGGCATATGTAGATGCTTACCCGGAACACAAGCCCGTAGCTGACTACATTGATTCCTTTCAGAAGAACCTTGATTACGGTTATGAAAACTTCTTGTACGAGGGGTTTTTACCTACCAATTTGCTGGTAGGCTGGAGCCAGACCAATAACAACAACAGGACAGAAGGCATGTTCAATTTCGCGTTTGCAGCAGAGTATGCCGTATTGGCGAGATACGAACTTGAAAAATGATAAACTGACTTAACCTATGCCAAATAAATACAAGCAATTGTCTGTAAGACTGTTAAAGTATTCCGTACGTGGGATGCTTGTTCAGTGCCTGTTTTTAGCTTCCGCTCTCGTGGCGGAGGCAAGCACTGAGGAGAATGTGAATTATACTGTTGCGGCTGATTTGCAACAGGAGTTGACAGTCACCGGAAAAGTGACTTCAGAGGATGGAGAAGGCTTGCCGGGTGTGACCATCAAAATTAAGAGTACCGGTCAGGGAACTACCACCAATATCGATGGGACGTACAGGGTCAAGGTGCCGGATGAAGGTGCTGTTTTGGTCTTCTCATTTATCGGTTATAAGCAGCAGGAAATTACCGTAGGAGCCAGCTCGGTCATTGACGTGGCTTTGGAGCCGGACATTCAGCAGCTGAATGAAGTGATAGTGGTTGGGTATGGTACCCAGGAGAAAGTTACAATCACAGGATCTGTGGCCAGTATCAAAGGTGAAGAAATGCTTCAAACCAGAAACGAAAATCCACAAAATATGCTAACCGGCCGGGTGGCGGGTGTTCGGGTATGGCAAAGAAGCGCAGAGCCGGGAACGTTCAATAACAATTTTGATATACGTGGTTTTGAGGGAAGTCCCTTGGTGGTGATAGATGGAGTGCCTCGTACCATGGCAGATTTTCAGCGGTTGAATCCCAATGACATAGAGGATATTTCTGTACTCAAAGATGCTTCAGCAGCCATTTATGGTGTTCGTGCTGCTAGTGGAGTAGTGTTGGTCTCCACTAAAAAAGGATCCGCAGGTAAAACCAAAATTTCCTATAATGGATCATATACCCTACAGAAGCCATCGCGTATGCCGATGCTCGCAGATCCATACGAAACCATGACCCTCTACAACGAGAAATCGATGAATAATATCAGTGGGGGCACGATCATCTATGATGAAGATGATTTCGAAGCATTTCGTACGGGCAGGCGCAGAGCCGCAGATTGGAACTCATTGTTGCTATCGGACTACTCTCCTCAGACGCAGCACAACATCAGCATTACCGGAGGATCCGACCAAACCCAATACTTCATTGGTGGTGGATACTTGTTTCAGGAGGGATTCTTCAAATCCGGGGATTTGAACTATGAGAAATTCAACCTTAGATCCAATATTACCACAGAGCTCACGGAAGGGTTGAAGTTTAATATCAACCTGGCAGGGGTGCTGGATCAGCGCAATTCTCCTTATTCCAGTTCGGTAGATATCATCAGAAATTATTGGAGACAAGGGGTTTTGTTTCCTGCTTATGCAGATCCGGAAAACACATTGCTGAATTATCAGGGGCTGGATCTGGAGCAAAACACCGTGGCCATGATGACTTCCGATATTTCCGGATACCGTCAATACAATCAGAGAAACTTTCAATCCTCGGCATCTCTGGAATACGATATGGAAACACTCGCCAGCGCATTGAAGGGGCTATCTGCCAAGGCGATGATTAGTTATGACTATCGGTTTGATGATAACAATTCCTATCGCAGAGAATACTATCAGTTCATGTATGATGAAGCGACCGACTCGTACGCTTCTAAGCTTTATAACCTGAGCTCTCCAAATCAGATCAGGCGCGAAATGTTTAACAGGCAGCAGGTTTTGGGGCAGTTTTTACTGAACTATAACCGAACATTTGATTCCAAACATGATGTGAAAGCCCTACTCGGCTGGGAGAGTCAAAGAAAAAAGGGGGATAACTTCTTCGCCCGAAATGATCTTGCTTTTGCCATGGATCACCTGGTGGGAGGCACCACCGATAACATGGTGAGCGGCATGCTCGGAGACCCGGATAATTTATATGTCATTGCCAACGCAGCTGCTTTAGGAAGGCTGAACTACTCGTTTGCAGATCGATACATCGCTGAGTTTCAGTTTCGCTATGATGGTTCCTCCAAGTTTGTGGAGGATAACCAATGGGGTTTCTTCCCTTCGGGATCAATCGGCTGGCGTATTTCTGAAGAGCCGTTTTTTAATTCCGTTTCAGCTTTGTCCTTTATTGACCAGCTCAAATTCAGGGCCAGTTATGGTATGACAGCCAATGATGGTTCGCTGAACTATGAGTGGTACCCGGGATATATTTATCCATCTACCAGTGGCAATGCAGAGAATGGATATTACAATCAGTATGCGCCCGGCTATGTGTTTGGTGGCGAATTTGTCAATGGAGTAGACCTGATTGTCGCCAATAGTCACATCTCCTGGTGGAAAGCCAAAACATTTAATGTTGGGGTGGATTTTGAGGGTTGGAATGGTTTGTTTGGCTTCTCAGCCGACTACTTCGACCGCCGCAGAGAGGGGCTTTTTGAGCGTCGTTCAGGGGATGTACCCACCGCAGTAGGTACCGGAGCTCCCCTGGAAAATGTGAACAGCGATCGTCAGTTTGGTATCGACCTTCAGCTCTCACATTTCAATAGAATCGGTCAGTTTTCATATAAAGTGAAAGCGATTAGTACCATTACCCGAAGGAAATGGCTTACGGCTGTTCAAAATGGACCTTATGCTAACTCCTATGATCAATGGCGGAATGACAACCTAACCGACAGGTACCAGGGGGTACAATTTGGCTACGAAGAGGCAGGGCGTTATGAAGATTGGGAGGATATTTGGTCATACCCCATCTATAAGGATCGAGACATATTGCCGGGAGATTATAAGTATGAAGACTGGAATGGCGATGGCGAAATCAACAGTTTGGACGAACATCCTTTTGCTTTTGACCAAACTCCGTGGATGAACTTCAGCTTATCCTTTGATGGCTCCTACAAAAATTTTGACCTGAGCTTCCTCTTTCAGGGTACTGCTATGGGGTCTATGCAATATCAGGAACCACTGTACGGTATCTGGGGAACAAATGGAGGTGGTACTTTGACCCAATACCTGGACCGCTGGCATCCGGTAGATCCGTCAGCAGATCCCTACGATCCTGAGACCGATTGGGTAAGCGGATACTATGGGTATACCGGCAACTATCCCTTTGGAAATTCCGATTTCAACCGTGTCAGTACGGCTTACCTGAGGCTCAAAAGTATAGAGGCGGGCTACACGCTCAAGCCGAAGCAGTCATCTTCTATGAATGTGCGTGTATTTGCCAACACCTATAATCTATTCACGATCACAGGGGTCAGATTTGTTGATCCGGAACATCCTGATAGCGACCTGGGCCGATTGTATCCGCTCAGTAAAACATACACGTTGGGAATTTCAGCCTCATTTTAAGAAATGGTTACTGTGAAACAACGAACTGAAAATTTGATGATGATATGAAAAGGATATATATATTATTTCTGATAAGCTTACTCACCATCTCTGCTTGTGCAGACCTGGACATACCACCGCCAAACGTGGTGGGTGATGAAACGCTCTTGACCAGCGAATCCGGAATGAAGGTTTATCTGGCGCGCATGTATAGCCGAATGCCTTTTGAGGACTTCAAATACATGCCCCAGTGGGGCTTTGAGTACAACGGATGGCTTAATGCCCTGGGAATAGCCGGCACCGGCGAAGCATTGAATCGAGATGGGATTTGTGCGGCCTTTACCGGTGAACGTACACCCTACTGGGGTCAGGCATTTACATTGCTGAGAGATGCGAATTACCTGATTGAAACTTTGCCGGAGTATCAGAGCTCATTTCCAAGTGTTACTTACAATCACTATTTGGGAGAGGCATATTTTGCCAGAGCGATGGTGTTTGCTGCTATGGCTAGACGCTTCGGGGGTGTTCCGCTGGTAACAAAGCTGATCGAATATCCTGCAGATGCTGCAGAAGCGGATATACCACGGGCCACAGAAGAAGAGACATGGGATCAGGTGTTGGCGGACTTTGACCAGGCCATTGACCTGCTGCAGCCCACCAGCCAGGAGCGTGGCTATGCCAACAAGTACGTGGCTTTGTCATTCAAGTCTGAGGCTATGTTGTATGCGGGGAGTGTAGCCAAATACAATGAGACCGTTCCCGGACGTCTGACAGGTTTTGGATTGAAAACAGGCGTGCGAGTGATTGGCTTTGACGAGGGCTCATGGCAGACAGCATCCATCAGATACTTTAGAGAAGCCTATGCGGCTGCACAGGAGGTGATCAACAGTGGGGCATATTCACTCTATATGAACAAATGGGTAGAAGGTGATCCTGAAGCTCAATATCAGAATATGGTCGATATGTTTAGTGACCTCTCGAGCTCCGAAAATATCTATGTAAAGGAATATGTCTACCCGACAGTAACTCATGGATACGATGCTTATAGTGCTCCATTTATCTTTAAGGCACCACTGGCATCAGGGGTTTGTCCTACCGCTGATTTTGTGGAATTGTTTGATGGTTTTGATCGGTATCCGAATGGTACCCTCAAGGTAACCACAGGCAATTCCAACACGGAAGGGGACTACCTGATGTATGATTCACCAATGGATTTTTTCAGCAATGCTGAGCCACGTCTGCGCGCCTATGTGATCTTCCCGGGGGATGTATTCAAGGGTAAGGAAATAGAAATCAGAGCTGGAGTATATACGGGATCAGAGCCTGTAGAGCCCCTTTTCAACGACTACTCATTTGCGGCAGCCGAGACTCGCTACCAGCAGCTGAGTGAGTACACCCAGTCACCAAAGTCGTTGTTTCTTAGCTCCAGAGAAGGAAATGGCCAGGAAACCGTGAATTATAATGGAGCTGAAATGACCGCCGCAGGCGCCAACGGGCCATTCTATGACAATGGTGAAGGGTGTCTTACAGGGCTTTACGGACGTAAATGGCTGAATGATGACCCTTCGTTTGATGCGGGCGAGGGCAGGTCAGATCAGCACTTTATCCTTATGCGATATGCAGAGGTATTGCTCAATGCCGCCGAAGCGGCTGTAGAACTGTCTCTTACCGGAGAGGTCGCACCTGATGGGTCAGATCTGATGCTTACAGCTACTTCTGCTGTGAACCAAATCCGAAGACGGGCAGGAGCCACTTTGCTGGCAGGCAATATTACTCCGGACATTACAGGTCGTAACATCGTGCGCAGGGAGCGACGAAAAGAGCTGGCCCTGGAGCACAAGACCAAATGGGATGTGCGCAGATGGCGGGTACAGCACTACGAAGGCAGAGATGGATTTTGGGGCGAAACCCGAGATGCGGATCAATTCAGTAATAACTCTCGCTATCGCTTCCGGGGGCTTTATCCCTTCTTTTCTACAGAGAGCGGTCAGTACTTTTTTGATGCGAGGTTTCAGTGGGTAAGTCTGAAAACCTTCGAGTACAATGTGGTGGACTACTATTTCGCCATTCCTGGCAATGAAGTGGCCAAAAGCTCGATGATTGACCAACAACCAAACAGATAAGGAAATGAGCTTAAATAAGAATATTCAGAAAATGATAAGAATCCCGAATTATGCTGCTATGCTTTTGCTGATTTCACTCAGTGCCTGCAGCTTGTTTGAGTTGGATAACTATGACGCACCCGCCGAAACCCTAAAGGGTGAGGTGGTAGATGTAGCCACTGGAGAGCCAGTGCTCACCGATCAGGGTAGCGAGGGAATCAGGGTACGTCTGACTGAGCTCAGCTGGGGAGATAATGTAGCTCCAAACCCGGACTTCTTCTGTATGCCCGACGGCACTTTTCAGAATACAAGGCTCTTCAAAGGTACCTACAACATTCAGGTGGATGGCCCATTCATTCCCTTGCTAAGGGAAGATGATCGAGGTGTTCCTCTTGCCAACGAAACCCAGACAATGGAAATTGAAGGGGTAACGAAAGCAAGGTTTGAGGTGCAGCCTTTCCTCAAAGTGGAGTGGGTAGGTTCACCTACAGTGGTCAACGGCAAGGTAAGGGCGCAGGTCAAGGTGACCAGAGGTGTTTCCGAGGAGGATTTCCAATCCAAAATTGAACCTATGGGTGGTTACAGTGATAGTTTCTTCAATGTGACTGATGTTCAGCTTTTTGTGAGCTATTCATCTTCTGTTGGCTACCGAGCCAGGGACACTCGCTGGTCCAATGCGATCGAATACTCCGGGGCTTCATTTGACGGTCTGGTAGGAGAGACTATAACCATCGAGTCCACAGGCACCATACCTTCCGGCAGGGCGGTGTTTGTACGGGCAGCAGCTCGTATCAACTACGATACACCCAGAGGAAGTGGAATCCGAAGATGGAACTACAATGAGGCCACACAGGTCTTGATTCCTTAGGATATCCAAAGGCTTAATACCCTCTCGGTATGATGGTATTAAGCCTTTCAATTTTAATGCAGATCCTCCCTTTTTGGCGTCTTAGATAGCTCAGGTTATCTGCCAAATGACAAATGGAATTAGCCGTTTGTGTGAGGGTGGTTTGCTCTTTTTCTAAATGAAGATTGTTAAGATAAATGCGAATAACCACAGTGATAAACCTTTTCCTGATCATCGTTTTACTCTCTTGTAGCGATGCCCAGGACCAACGGGCGGAAGATCGTCCTAAAGAAAAGACCGTTTTTCAAACCTCAAATCCGTGGAAGCCTGTGATCGATGTGCGGGCGGATGTGGCCATTGTGTACAGTGTAAAGGATCACCATGAGAACGGTGGGATGACTTTTGAAGAGCGTGTTCAGTCCTGGAGGGACAGGGGCTACACTACTCACTTTATGTCGGGGATAGCATGGGGTGAATATCAGGATTATTTCACAGGTAAGTGGGATGGCAAGTGGCACCTGGATGAGGGGCAGGTCACCCAGCAGGGAGATACGATCTGGCATGGTCACATGGTACCATACATAGTCCCTTCCACCAACTTCATCCAGTACATGAAGGAGGCGGTCATCAAACGGGTGATAGATGCTGGCATAGATGCGATATACCTGGAGGAGCCGGAGTTTTGGTCACGATCAGGCTATAGCGAAGCATTTAAGCGGGAATGGAAAGAATACTATGGGTTTGACTGGAGACCCCAACACGAGTCTGCCGAAAATACATACCTCTCGAATAAGCTCAAGTATCACCTTTACTACAGGGCTTTGAATGAGTGCTTCACTTATGCCAAGGCGTATGGTAAAAGCAAGGGTATGGATGTTCGTTGCTATGTGCCCACACACTCCCTTGTCAATTATTCTCAATGGATGATTGTAAGTCCTGAGGCCAGTCTGGCTTCATTGCCGTGTGTAGACGGGTACATTGCTCAGGTATGGACGGGTACGTCCCGCGAGCCCAATTATTTCAAGGGAGAAAGGAAAGAACGGGTTTTTGAAACGGCTTTTCTGGAGTACGGATCCATGGAGTCCATGACCGCCCCTACCGGCAGAAAGTTATTCTTTTTAACCGATCCAATAGAGGATTGGCCGAGGGATTGGGCGGATTACAAAAAGAACTACCAGGCTACATTCACCGCTCAACTTCTCTACCCGATGATCGCCAATTATGAGGTGATGCCATGGCCCAACAGGATTTATCAGGGCCTCTACAGGACCAGCGCTGATAGTGATGAAAAAGAGCGAATTCCGCGATTTTATTCTACGCAAATGCAGGTCATGATCAATGCCCTGAACCACATGCCATTATCAGAGAATAAAGTGAGCGGCTCTCAGGGCATTGGCATTTTGATGGCCAACTCTTTGATGTTTCAGCGATTTCCTACACACGCGGGCTACGAAGATCCGCAACTCTCTAATTTTTACGGTCAGGCATTACCCTTACTGAAGAGGGGCGTACCTGTGAAGACCGTGCACATCGAAAATGTTTCTTTTCCGGAAACACTGAAGGACATCAGGGTATTGATCATGTCCTACTCCAACATGAAGCCAATGGAAGAGACCGCTCATGGGTACCTGGCTGAGTGGGTAAAAGCTGGCGGCACTTTGGTGTATAGCGCCAGAGATGAGGATGTCTTTCAGCGGGTGCAGGACTGGTGGAATACCGGGGAGAATGATTTCAAAGCGCCCTCAGATCACCTGTTTGAGAACCTCGGGCTGGACGTGCCTTTGGAGGCAGGGGAATATCAGTATGGCGAGGGGCTGGTTCGGGTATTGCGCAATGACCCCAAGGAGTTTGTGCTGGAAGCCGGGAGTGATGATGACTTTGTGAGTGCCATAGATGCACTCTACCGAAAGACCACCGGTGAGGGGTTAGCATTTAAAAACAATTTCGCGCTTACCCGCGGACCTTATGAGATTATTTCGGTAGTGGATGAAAATGCCGATGTGACTCCTTATACCCTTGAGGGGATGCTGATCGATTTGTTTGATCCGGAAATCCCCGTGTTGACTACCAAGGTGATCAACCCGGGAGAGCAGGCCTTACTCTTCAATATCGATAGAGTGGAGAATCGTGATATACCCCAGGTGATAGCCACGGCTGCCAGAGTTTACGATGAGGAAATAGCGGAGCACTCCTATGCATTTCTGGTGAAAAGCCCATTGAATACCACCAATGTGATGAGAATTCTACTCCCGAAAAAAGTGGCGGATATCAAGGTTATCGATCATTTTGGAGAGGCCATGAAAGTGGAGTCCTCATGGGATGAGGTAAGCAAGACGTGCTTCCTGAGGTTTGATAATAATCCTGAAGGGGTACATGTGAGTGTGAAGTGGTGAGTGACACCGATTAGACAAATTGAAAATAAAGAGTAATTAAGAACTTAAGTGAATCATAATGAGAATGAAAATTTGGATTATCAGAGCGTTTTTTCTATGCAGTTTGGTACTGGAAGGGAATGCACAGATCAATGATCCGGTAAGCTATGTGAGTACAATGGTGGGAACGCAATCCAAGCATTCTTTATCCACTGGTAATACCTATCCGATTATTGCCAGGCCATGGGGTATGAATTTCTGGACACCACAAACCGGGAAAATGGGTGATGGCTGGCAGTATGTATACACAGAAGATAAGATACGTGGATTCAAGCAGACACATCAGCCAAGCCCCTGGATCAACGATTATGGTCAGTTTGCGATCATGCCGGTGACCAATAAGTTGGTTTTCAATCAGGATGACCGTGCGAGTTGGTTTTCACACAAGGCAGAAACAGCCCATCCTTATTACTACAAGGTTTATTTGGCTGAGCATGATGTGGTTACTGAAATAGCGCCAACATCGCGGGCATCTGTCTTTCGTTTTACGTTTCCCGAAACGGATCAATCCTATGTCGTGGTTGATGCCTTTGACAATGGATCGTCCATTAAGATCCACCCTGAGAGAAACATGATCACGGGCTATAACACCAAGAATACCGGAGGAGTACCGGCTAACTTCAAAAACTACTTTGTAATGGTGTTTGATAAGCCCTTTGAGTACCAGGCAGCCGTGGAAAGCAACAAGATCAGGGAGGGAACCACTCAATGGACCGGTGACCATGCCGGAGCGGTGATTGGCTTTAAAACCACCCGGGGTGAGGTAGTCCATGCACGGGTTGCATCATCATTTGTTAGTCCGGAGCAGGCCTTGCTTAATCTGAAAGAGGTGGAGGATAAGTCTTTTGACCAGGTAAAGCAGGAAGGCAAAGCCGAATGGAACGACATCCTTGGCCGAATAGAAATTACGGATACCAACATTGATAACATCAGGACTTTCTACTCATGTCTGTATCGTTCGGTATTGTTTCCAAGAACCCTGTCAGAGATCAATGCAAAGGGTGAGGTGATCCATTACAGCCCATTCAATGGCAAAGTGGTAGCTGGCGAGATGTTTACCGATACCGGGTTTTGGGACACCTTCAGAGCCCTGTTTCCATTTCTCAATCTGGTGTATCCTTCCATGAATGCCAAAATGCAGGAAGGTCTGGTAAATACCTATCACGAAAGCGGCTTCTTGCCAGAGTGGGCCAGCCCGGGACATAGGGATTGTATGGTAGGCAACAACTCCGCTTCTGTGGTGGCGGATGCCTACTTGAAAGGACTGACAGATCATGACATAGAGGCACTGTGGCAGGCCGTGGTGAGTGGTGCCAACTCCAGACATCCACAGATAGGATCCACAGGAAGATGGGGTTACGACTATTATAACAAACTGGGCTATGTGCCCTACAATGTTGGGATCAGGGAAAATGTGGCCAGAACACTTGAGTACGCTTATGACGACTGGTGTATCTATCAGCTAGGTAAGACATTGGGTAAACCAAAGTCAGAGATAAATGTGTTCGCTAAGCGGGCCATGAACTACAAAAACGTATTTGATCCTGAGCACAAGCTAATGAGAGGCAAAAATGAGGATGGGACTTTCCAGGCACCCTTCAATCCACTGAAATGGGGAGATGCCTTCACAGAGGGCAACAGTTGGCATTATACATGGTCAGTTTTTCATGACCCACAGGGACTGATCGATCTCATGGGGGGCTATGATTCCTTCAATGGCATGATGGATTCAGTGTTCAATTTGTCCCCGGTTTTTGATGAGAGCTACTATGGCGCAGTGATCCATGAGATCAGAGAAATGCAGATCATGAACATGGGTAACTATGCGCATGGCAATCAGCCGATTCAGCACATGATCTATCTCTATAACTACTCCGGGCAGCCCTGGAAAGCTCAAGCCAGAGTACGCGAGGTAATGAGCAACCTTTACAGTGCTGCGCCTGATGGATACTGTGGCGATGAAGACAATGGGCAGACCTCTGCATGGTATGTTTTTTCGGCACTCGGATTCTACCCGGTATGCCCCGGATCAGATCAGTATGTGATAGGGTCACCACTGTTTGATCGTGCAGTGATATATCTGGAAAATGGCAAAAAGATTGAAATAAGTGCTCAAGGCAATGGTGAAGACAAAGTGTACATTAATGAACTCACTTTGAATGGCGCTACTTCCAGTCAAAATTATCTGACCCATGAGGACCTGCTGAAGGGAGCCAAAATCAATTTTGAGATGAGTGAGAATCCCAATAAAAGCCGAGGCACAAAGAAAAAAGATTTTCCTTATTCATTTTCAAACGACAGGTAAATCTAAGTTTAAGATTGAATGAAACACGTAGTACTTCTTCATATGGTTATTTCCCCGGGTATTCTGAAAGCGAGTACCCGGGAATTAACTGCGGCTACCTCGTGCATTCCGTTTTACAACTTTGACGCACTCCGTGACCAGTTAGATCACCACTATTAAAACACTATTGATAAAATATCGACCAAAAGCTAAAATTATGTCCAGTACATTTTTAAACCGTTTATTAGTATTTGCAATCACAGGCCTTGTTCTGACTGCTTGTTCAAAGCCGGTGGAGCCACCAAAAGAGGAGGCGGGCCTGGAATTCAGAGCACCTGCTTATCCTTTGATCACTATTGACCCATACACCAGTGCCTGGTCTACTTCAGATCAGCTTTTTGACAGTCCGGTCAAACACTGGACAGGAAAAAACCACTCCCTGATCGGTGCAGTGCGTGTAGATGGCAAGACCTATCGCTTCCTCGGCAAAGAGGAGATTCCTTTGCAGCCTGTGCTCACCAATGCCAAATATGAGGCATGGGATGGCACCTATGTGAACGAGGCACCTGCGGCTGGGTGGGAGCAGCCGGAGTTTAATGATGCTTCGTGGAAGTCTGGAAAGGGTGGTTTTGGAACCCCAAATACCTACCATGTAAAAACCGACTGGTCCACCAGAGAAATCTGGGTCCGTAGGGAATTCACACTATCGGATTTAGGTTCCGGGAAGCTATACCTCAACTATTCACACGACGATGATTTTGAACTATACATCAACGGTAAGGAGGTGGTGAACACTGGCAACCGTGCGAAGCAAAACATCACAATAGCGCTGGATAAGAGTCTGTTGAATGTCAATGGCAAAAACGTGATTGCTGCTCATTGTTTGGACAGAGGAGGCCTGGCTTATGTTGACTTTGGAATCTTCAAAGACAGTGAGAGGAAGCCGGTTTTCGGTCAGGTAGCTCAGCAGACGGGTGTGAAAATGACTGCCACACAAACTAAATATAGTTTCACTTGCGGGCCAGTTGACCTTTTGGTTGAGTTTGTGTCTCCTTTGGTGATCGATAATCTGGATTTGCTTTCCCGACCGGTTAACTACATCAACTATCAGGTGGTGGCCAATGATGGCCAGTCTCACGATGTGAAAGTATACCTGGAGGCTACTCCGGAGTGGGCAGTGAATGAACTGAACCAGGAAGTGACCATCAATTCGGGCAAGGTGGGGAACGTAAACTTCCTGAAAACCGGAACAACAGAGCAATCAGTGCTGGGTAAGAAGGGTGATGATGTACGTATCGATTGGGGGCATTTTTATCTCGCGTCAGAGCAATCAGCCAGTAAAACATTTGCATTTGGTGATTTTTCAGAAGTGAAAAAAATCTTCTCCGAAACAGGAGAAATTCAGCCTTCAGGTTCAGAGACCAAAGCAGTCTTGGCGCAATCAATGCCTGTATTGGCTTTCACCGATGATTTGGAATCGGTATCCTCCAGCCCCGTGAGTGGCTATGTGATGCTTGCCTATGACGACATTGAATCCATCCAGTACTTTGGTGACAACCTGAAAGCGTGGTGGACAAAAGATGGTCAGGTGAGTTTCAATCAGGCGTTGACCTCAGCGGCTACAGGTCACGATCAAACGATGACTACCTGCGATGAATTGGATGCTAAAATTTATCAGGATGCCAGGCAGGCGGGTGGTGAAAACTATGCCAGGCTATGTGTGCTCTCTTACCGTCAGTCCATTGCGGCTCACAAGCTGGTAAAAGATACTAAAGGTGAAATTTTGTTTCTTTCCAAAGAGAATTTCAGCAATGGATCTATTGGTACGGTGGATGTGACATACCCATCTGCGCCATTGTTCCTGGCATACAACCCTGAATTGCTCAAGGGAATGTTGAATCCTATTTTCTATTACTCCGAAAGCGGCAGGTGGACTAAGCCCTTTGCAGCGCATGATGTGGGGACATATCCGCAGGCAAACGGCCAGACTTATGGTGGTGATATGCCAGTGGAAGAAAGTGGCAACATGCTCATTTTGGCTACAGCCATTGCCAATGCTGAAGGGGATGCAAAGTACGCGGAGCAGCATTGGGATGTATTGACCACCTGGGCTAATTACCTGCTGGAGAATGGGCTTGATCCGGAAAATCAGCTATGTACGGATGACTTTGCAGGACACTTTGCGCACAATGTCAACCTTTCGGTAAAAGCGATTATGGGCATAGCGGGTTATGGAAAACTGGCCGAAATGCTGGGGAAGGAAGAGATTGCCGAAAAGTATACGGCTCAGGCCAGGCAGATGGCCCAGGAGTGGATCAAAATGGCTGACGATGGGGATCATTTCAAATTGACTTTTGACAAGGAAGGAACCTGGAGCCAGAAGTATAATTTGGTTTGGGACAAATTGCTCAATCTGGGCATTTTCCCCGCTGAAGTAGCTCAGAAAGAGGTTGCCTATTACTTAACCAAGCAAAATGAGTACGGCTTGCCGCTAGACAATAGGAGAACCTATACCAAGGCTGACTGGGTGATTTGGACTGCCACTCTAGCCAATGATCAGGTGACTTTCCAAAAGTTCATCGATCCGGTGTATGATTATGTGACCGAAACGCCAGATCGTGTGCCAATGAGTGACTGGTACGAGACACCTAATGCTCATCAGGTGGGCTTCCAGGCCCGGTCTGTAGTAGGCGGTACATTCATCAAAGTGCTGGACAAATAATTCGGTTAGTCATTCTAGAATCCAAATACATGAGTAATAGAAGAGATTTTATAAAGACGGGCACCATAGCCATGTCTGGATTGGCCATGGTGCCTCCTAACAGCTTGTTTGGGATGTTTCAGGCTAAGGAATGGACGACCAACCGACCCCCTTTGGCAGAAAGAAACTTTACTTCTAAGATGGTGGATAGGACCATTTCGGAGACCAAAAAGAAGATCAAAGACCCTAAGCTGGCCTGGTTGTTTGAAAACTGTTTTCCCAACACACTGGATACCACAGTGGAGTATGCCGAGAAAGATGGAAAGCCGGATACGTTTGTCATCACCGGAGATATCCACGCCATGTGGTTGCGGGATTCCACGGCACAGGTTTGGCCCTATCTCTCGCTGGCCAGGAAAGACAAGCACCTGCAGAATTTGCTGAGGGGTGTTATTCATCGCCAGACACAGTGTGTGTTGCTGGATCCATATGCCAATGCTTTCAACAAAACGACGGAAGACGAAGTGCACTGGATGAGCGATGATACGGATATGAAAGCAGGTCTTCATGAGCGCAAGTGGGAAATTGACTCGCTGGCCTACACCGTTCGTCTGGCTTATCATTACTGGAAAGTGACTGGTGATGATTCTGCTTTCGATGGGGATTGGCAGCAAGCGGCAAAACTGATCGTGAAGACATTTAAAGAGCAGCAGCGAAAAGCGGGTGTCGGGCCGTACAGATTCCTTCGTAAAAGCGAACGGCAGTTGGATACCCTCTCCAATGAAGGTTTAGGACGTCCTTTGAAGCCTGTTGGATTGATTAATTCGTCATTCAGACCGTCAGATGATGCCACTACTTATGGCTTTCTCATTCCTTCCAACTTGTTTGCGGTGGTGTCTTTGCGACAAATCGCCGAGATCAATGACCACATCAAGGGGGCTGCATCCTTCGCTCAGGAGTGTAGAGCTTTGGCTGATGAAGTGGAAGGAGCCATTAAAGAATATGGGGTGGTCAATCATCCCAAATATGGGAAAGTATATGCTTTTGAAGTAGACGGGTTTGGCAATCACACTTTTATGGATGATGCCAATGTACCTAGTTTGCTGGCACTGCCGTATTTGGGGTTGATAGAAAAAGATGATGCCATTTATCAGAATACAAGGAAACTGATCTGGAGCACGGATAATCCTTATTTCTTTAAAGGAACTGCCGCTGAGGGGATCGGTGGACCACATGTGGGCTATGATATGATCTGGCCTATGAGTATCATCATGCGCGCCCTTACCAGTGCAGAGGATGATGAGATCAGGTGGTGCCTGAGGACCCTTCGTGATACCGATGCGGATACCGGATTTATGCATGAGACCTTTCATAAGGACAACCCAGAGAAATTTACCCGATCATGGTTTGCCTGGGCCAATACCCTCTTTGGGGAGTTGGTGCTCAAGCTTGTGACTCAGGGTAGAGAAGACTTACTGTTGGTTTGATTGTTAGGTAGGTTTGAGCTGTCGGGTCACTTCTGCTGATCTGGCAGCTCTTTAAACCCTTTAATGCTGAGTGCACGATCGCACATTTTTCATACTCAACTAATAGATCAGAAAATCCGTGCTTCACTGGCCGGAAATATCAATCAACTATGATAGAAAGGAAGTCACGTATAGTGATGGGAATGGATGTAGGCGGATCACATGTGACAGCCGCTTTGGTGGACCTGGATGACCATGTTTTCCTTCCGGATTCACAGTGCAGATTGGACCTGGATTCCCAACGCCCTGCCGATTACATTTTGGAAGATTGGCAAAAGGTAATTCAGACTTGCTATCGTCAATACCCGGATTTGGAGCGGCATATTGGGATGGCCATGCCTGGGCCTTGTGATTACGACTCAGGTGTCTGTATGATCAAAGGACTGAATAAATACGGTAATCTGTATGGGTTAAACATTCCCGAGGCCCTGTCGCAGACTTTGGACATACCGGATGAAAATGTTGTAATGACCAATGATGCGGCTTGTTTTCTCCAGGGGGAAATGGCTATGGGAGCAGCCCGGGATAGCCAAAGCTCCATCGGTGTGATACTTGGCACCGGCTGTGGTACTGCCAGGCTGCAAGGGGGGATAGGGTGTGATGCAGCGCTGTGGCAGTTGCCCTTCAAAAATGGGATTGCAGAAGATTATCTATCCACTCATTGGTTCAAAACCCGGTACAGGGAGTTGGGTGGAGCGGATATTGGCGGAGCTAAAGATCTGGCACTTAGTTATCAGGATGATCCCATTTCCAGAACCGTATTTGAGGAGTTTGCTCAAAATCTGGGTGATTTTTTAGGCATTTTCGTCAAAATGGAGCGTGCCGATTCTATTGTGTTGGGGGGTAATATTATGAAAGCGGGGAATTTGTTTCTCCCTGGTGTAAAGGATAGGCTTGCATCTCTTGGTGTCAATACACCCATACACCTATCCACCCTTGGCGAAGATGCACCCGTCGTAGGCGCGGCTGTGGCCTACGAAAAGAAAACTGTTAATCATTTTAACTATCAACCATGAAAGGAAAATTAATATTTGCGGCGCTCGCTGCGTCATTGTCGGGATTTTTGTTTGGATTTGATACGGTGGTCATTTCAGGGGCGAATCTTCCTATCAAAGAACTTTGGAATACTTCAGAGTGGTTTCATGGCACTTTCATCATGTCGATGGCGCTGTGGGGTACTGTGGTCGGGGCGTTACTGGCGGGGTTTCCTACTGATCGTCTGGGAAGACGCTCTACGTTGATATGGATAGGCGTGTTGTATTTTGTATCTGCCGTGGGGAGTGGTCTAGCTCCTGATCCGTATACATTTTCACTGTTCAGGTTTATTGGAGGATTAGGTGTGGGAATCTCCTCTATTGCAGCACCTACTTATATATCGGAGATCTCTTCGGCGAGCAACAGAGGCAGGCTTGGTGCGCTCTATCAGTTCAATTTGGTGCTGGGGATTCTGGTGGCTTTCATTTCCAATTACCTGCTTCAGGGAGTGGGAGGCGAAAACGACTGGCGATGGATGCTGGGGATAGAGGCGCTACCAGCGCTATTCTATACCATCATGGTGTTTGGGGTACCCAGAAGTCCTAGATGGTTGGTTTTGTATAAAAACAATACCACCGAAGCGTTCGAAATCCTGAAGGGACTGACAGGATCAGAGGAGCGTGCCCAATCTATGCTGAAGGACATAGAGGAGGATCATCAGCGTACCGCACATGATACCTCTTCGGTCTTCTCTGCCAAATATAAACGCCCACTGATTTTGGCTTTTCTGATTGCCTTCTTCAATCAGCTTTCGGGGATCAATTTCATCCTCTACTATGCTCCGGAAATATTGGTGAAAGCGGGGTTCGGAGCTTCGGATTCATTGCTGAGCTCTATTTCCATTGGAGTAATCAATTTGATATTCACTTTTGTGGGGATGTCCCTGATTGATCGGGCAGGAAGAAAACAACTGATGTACATTGGATCTGTAGGTTACATCATTAGCTTGTTTATGGTGGCTTATGGTTTTTACACAGACTCCAGTGCCATTTTCAAACTGGTATTTATCCTGACGTTTATTGCGTCTCACGCCATAGGCCAGGGTGCTGTGATCTGGATATTTATTTCTGAGATTTTCCCCAATCGCGTGCGGGCTTATGGTCAGGCCTGGGGCAGTGGAACCCATTGGGTTTTTGCAGCTTTGATTACCCTTTTCGGATCAGTTCTGATCAATTCATTTGCCCCCTGGGTCGCTTTTGTATTCTTCGGGTGCTTTATGGTCTTGCAGTTGCTTTACACACATTTTATGATGCCCGAAACGCGAGGTAAAAGTTTGGAGAAACTGGAGGAAGAGCTAGTCAATTGACCGTTATTTTAGCTAATTGCCCGGGCACTTCCCTAGAAAGAAGTGCTCGGGCGCTTCAGATTTTTTTATCAAATAGGACTTTTAACCCGCCCCTTTCTTGGGGTCAGATATCCAGAGATTTATCTGATGCACTTGCCCGCTCGCGCTGAAACTCCTTGGGGGTCATGCCAAACTCTGCTTTGAAGCACTTGGAGAAGTATGAGGCACTGGAAAATCCCACTTTGTACATGGTTTCAGAGACGTTCCCTTCATTGTTTTCCAGGAGCAGAGAGGCTTTTTTGATGCGGTATTTTTTGATAATGTCCTGAGCAGAGAGATTGGTCAGAGCCTTCAGTCTCCGATAAAGATGTGTGGAACTCATCCCTATTTCCTTGCTGATGTTTTCTACTCCAAAGTCAGGCTCACTGATGTTGGCCTCTATGAGGTCCATCACTTTTTTCAAAAACTTATTGTCCTGATTGTCTTTGGTTTCGGGCGTGTCCTGACTGACTACCAGCTCATTGCGAAAGTAGCTCGTGAGTTCCTTTTTTCTGTGGATGAGGTTGTTCACGTGTGCCTCCAGTAGTTCTATTTCGAAGGGCTTGGTGAGATACACATCTGCGCCTTTTTTGATGCCTTCCAGGCGATTGGAGGGCATACTCTTGGCAGTGAGTAAGATGATGGTGATGTGGCTCGTTTTGGGGTTTTCCTTCACTTTTTCGCATAAGGTCAGTCCATCCATCACCGGCATCATGATGTCTGAGATAATGACCTCAGGCATGAAGTTGTTGGCTTTTTGCAGTCCTTCTTCCCCATTCTGTGCCACTACAAAATTGAATTTGTGTCCCAGGCTTGTACGTATGAAATCAATGATGTCCGTGTTGTCCTCAATGATTAGCACCATGGGCTTGTCAGAGTCCAGGTCCAGATGGTATGGCTTGGCCCCTTCCTGGTGGGCATAGAGTGAGCGTGTGGCCCTCAGGTTGATCTCCTCATCCTGCACAGAATCTATGGGGAAGTGTGTCTTGCCAAGCGGAAGCTGCACGGTGAAGGTAGTACCTGCTCCCAGCGCACTTTCCACAGTGATGGTGCCGTGGTGCAGGTCTACATACTCTGCGGCCAGTGTGAGCCCTATGCCCGTGCTGGCATCCATTTTTCTCCCTGCCTTGGTTTGGTAAAACCTTTCGAATACTCGTGTTTTGTCGGCTTCTGAAATGCCCACACCCGTATCACTCACTCTGAATTCAAAAGCTCCTTCCTTAAATGGAGGTGAGTCTTCCAGTATCCTCAGCTGGAGCGTAATGGAGCCTCCCGCGTGGGTGAATTTGAAGGCGTTGGAGAGGAGGTTGAAAAGTACGGTCTCAATCTTTTCAGCATCTACCCAGACCCGGTGCTCGTCATGTGAGCTTTCGAAAGAAAAGTGGATTTGCTGTCGTTCGGCCTGGTCTGTGAAGAGCACGAACACCTCCTGGCAAAACTTGACCAGATCCACCGGGGCCACTTTGATTTGCAGGGTTTCATTTTCGAGTTTATTGAAATCGAGTATTTGATTGACCAACCGAAGCAGGCGCACAGAGTTCTTTTCCGCCAGAGCGATGAGTTTGGTGCTTTGGGTATCCAGATGACCTTTTTTTTGAATCTCATGAATGGGTGGCAAAATCAGGCTGATCGGTGTTCTCAGTTCATGAGAGATGTTGGTAAAAAACTGCTCTTTAGTTTGTTCTATTTCCTCCGCGTGCTCTTTTTCCATTCGAATGATCCTGAGTTCGTTCCTCAGATGTACCCTGCTGGAATAGAACCGCAGCGAATAGAAAATGGCCAAACTCCCCAGAATAACATACAACACAAAAAAGCCAGTGCTCAGCAGGAGTGGAGGCTTTACGGTGAGTCCCAGACTGGCCATGTGGGTACTTTCCACGCCATAGTTGTTGGAGCCTTTTACTTTGAAAGTGTACTTTCCGGCAGGGAGGTTTGAGTACACGGCAAAGTTTTTCAAGCCTGATACGTAGTTCCACTGTTCATCAAGCCCTTCCAGCTTATAGGCAAAAACATTCATCGTGGGCTGCCAGAAGTGAAGGGATGAAAACTCAAAAGTGACCGATCGCTGCTCATATTCCAGGGTAAGGGCCTGAGTAAACGCCACATCTCGTTGTAGCAGCACTTTCCCGTCTATTTGGTCATTGATGCCTACACTTCGGTTGTTGATTTCAATGGCGGTGATGTATACTTTGGGGTCAAAAAGATTGGGATGGGCTTTCCCCGGAGCAAACCGAATGTAACCATTGTCCCCACCAAATATGATTTCCCCATTTTGGGTCCTGGCGGCGCATCCATAGTAGAAGCTTTTCAGCGGTAAATCTTTGTCCAATGGGTAGTGTTCTATCTCCCCTGTGGGTGGTGAAAGCTTCTGCAGGGAGGTGTTGGTGGTGCTCCAGATATTACCTGCTTCGTCTTCAATGATGCTGCTCACGATCTCGTCACTGCCTGTCACTACCTGATGAAAAACACTCCGGTTTTCTTCAGGTATGTACTGCACCAGTCCGTTGAGTGTTCCTGCCCATAGGTGTCCTTTTTTTGAAAAATAGACACTGTAGATGGTTTGTTTTCCGGAGGCTTCACTAAATGTACTGATGTGCTCTTTGGTAAGGGAAGCGGTATCTGCACGAAAGAGTTCGTCGTATTCGATCACCCATAGGGCACCATTTCCAAATACATTCTTGGCTGATCCGGCTTCCAGGTCAGGTATGGGCCTGAAGAGTAATTCCTCAAGGGTTTGAAGGTTTCCATCAACCTTGTAAAGACCGCCTTCCCAGGCACTCACCCAGAAGGTACCATCGGCACCTTTGGTAAACTTACCAATATAGTTAGAGCTCAGTCCATTGTGCTGATTGGCGGTGATTGCATGCATTTGTTCATTCGTCTCATCCCAGATGTTGATGCCCCCGGCAGAGCCTATCCATATATGGCCGTACAAATCTTCCTCGAGTGCAAAGACATTATTCAACAGGAGCCGGTGTTTGGAATTGGTATCAAACACTTTTTTGGTGCCGCTTTCCGGATTGATGCGAATGACGCCATCCTGAGTGCCCAGCCAATAGATGCCCTTGGAATCTATGAGAATGGTTTTCACCTGATTGCCTATGAGCTGATCCTCTACTGTGTGCGAAATTTCCTGGTATTCATAGAAGCTACCGTACTGGTTGATCCGGCTGAGGCCATTGGAGGTCACCAGCCAGAGCACCCCACTTCGGTCTTCAAATATTTGCCAGATCACATTGTTGGCGATGGAGTACGGAAGCTGGGGATTGTGAAAATGTACGGTATTCGTTTCATACTCAGGGTCGAAAATATTCAGGCCAAAATCAGTGCCCAGCCAGAGGTGATTATTCTGGTCAGTAAATATGCACTTGATGACATCATTGCTGAACCGGCCCTGCCCGTTGTACCTTTCTGCCTTTCTGCTGGCTATGCTCACCTGAAAAAGACCGGTTTCTGTGCCTACCCATAGCATAGAATCCGGATGTGCTTTCTGAACCTGAATGTCCAGGATCAGGTGGTTTTTTATACCCGGTATATTTTTTTGCGGAAGAGGGATAGTGATAAACTGATCCTTACCTTTTGGGAGGATGTTGAGCTGGTCATAAGTGCCCACCCAAAGGGTCCCGTGATGATCCTCGTGGATCGTACGGACGGTATTATGACTTAGTCCATTCTGTTGGTTGTTATAGACCTGGTACTGCTGGCTGGTGGGGTCATATCGGATAAGCCCATTGCCTGTGCCTACCCAAAGCGCATTGTCTTTACCCTTGAAGAGTGCCCGGATGGCTGCAGGCTCCCCAAGGTTGATCCTGGTGATCTCAAAGGTTTTGATGTTGATTTTGCAAAGGCCACTCCAGGTGCCTACCCAAATATGTTCTCCATCTGCCAGCAAAGTGCTCAGTTCGTTTGAGGGTAGGGAATTACTGAGCTCGGTTTTTTTGAATACCCTAAACTTATAGCCATCATATCTGGCCAACCCAGATCCGGTGGCCACCCAGATGAAATCGTGCTGATCCTGTGCGATGGAAGCAATGATGTTAGAAGGAAGGCCGTCTCGCATGGAAAGGTTTGAGAAAAATGAAATGGTCTTTCCGTGCGCTTTTATTGGAAGAATTGCCAGGAGGGCAATACTTATCAGAATATGAAAGGCATATAGAAAGGGTCTACTTCGAGTCATAATCCGGTGCCGGAGTTTAGTCGTATTTTCCAAATCTCTTAATAAACAAGTCTATCGCACTTCGTTTTTGACAAAACATTAAAATGATGGTCGAAATTTAATGGTATTTGCAAGATGGTTGTCCAGGCGTGATAGGTGATCAGGATAATTTTATTCCCATCAATTCTATACTATAAACCAAACAACCAAAGACCATGAAAACAAGTTTTACAACTTTACTAGCAATCCTGATCTATTTGAGTGTGAATGCTCAGACCTTTTACAAAGGTGTGGATCTTTCGTATGTCAATCAAATGGAAGACTGTGGGGCGATCTACTATGATGGGGGCACTGCCGGAGATCCCTTTCAGATCATGGCGGACCATGGAGCGAATATTGTCCGAGTTCGCTTATGGCACACTCCCGAAGCATGGACAGCTTTTCCTTCCTCATATTCTGGCTATAACGACGTGGTGACTACCATCACCCGAGCCAGGTCCAGGGGTATGAGCGTGCTCCTGGATTTTCACTATTCCGATACCTGGGTGGATCCGGGTAAACAGGCGATCCCTTCTGCCTGGGCTTCACTGGTCAACAATACCCCTGCGCTGGAAACCAAAATGTATGATTATACTTATCAGGTATTGAGTGACCTGGATCAGCTCGGTCTCATGCCGGAATTTGTGCAGGTAGGAAATGAAACGAATGGGAGTATGTTGTTTCCGGAAGGCGCCAACATCTATCCTATAGATTGGAACAGGCAAAGTGCCATCATCAATGCCGGGATAGCCGGGGTGCGTGCTGCCGGTAATAATTCTACAATCCAACCCAAGGTGGTACTCCACATCGCCAACCCTGTGCACGGTGATGGCTGGTTTGGGTCAGCAGTCGCCAATGGTGTTACAGATTTTGACATTATGGGATTCTCGCTTTATCCGGAATGGCATGGTGGTAATATCGGACAGACGGGAGACATAGTAGAGTACCTGCGCACCACTTACAACAAGGATGTGATGCTGGTAGAAGTAGGCCTGCCCTGGACAGATGCTTCTAACGATGCTGCTGGCAATATACTGAGTCAGATGCCAAGTGGCTATGGAGTGCCCAGCCCGGCCGCTCAGAGAAATTGGCTGGTGGATATCACCACTGAAGTGCATAACAGAGGTGGAATAGGAGTCATCTACTGGGAGCCGGCGTGGGTATCCACTGGCTGCGATACAGAGTGGGGTACAGGATCACACTATGAGAATGCCACGTTCTTTAATTTCAATAATGAGTTGATAACCGATGGAGGGGTGCAGTTTTTGGAGCAGAGTTATGGAGCCGGAGTGAACAATGTGACGTTCTCAGTAGATATGACCGGAGTAACAGGTGCCAATGGCGCTTATGTGACTGGGAACTTTACAGGCAGTGGCAGCTGGCAGATCATCCCGATGGTGAATGAAGGAGGAAATATCTACACCTATTCCACTTCTATACCAGTGGGTACCACCGGAGCCTATTATTTTTTAAAGAGCAATACATGGGGTGATCGGGAGACCGTACCTGCTGAGTGTGCTTTGCAATGGGGGACTGATCGGGAGTATACCATTCAGGCAGGTCAGAATGTGTTGGCTTTCCCATGGGGAAGTTGCACCCCAATGACTGAACGAACTGTTACTTTTCGGGTGGATATGACGGGAGTGAATGGAGCTCAGGGTGCCTATGTGACTGGAGACTTCACGGGTGCCAATTGGCAGATACTGAGCATGACCCATGAGGGAAACAACATCTACTCCTACACCACCACGATGGAAGAGGGTGCCACCGGGGGTTATTACTTCCTCAAACGAAATAAATGGAGCTTTAGGGAAACAGTCCCTTCAGAATGCGCTTTGGCTTATGGCACAGACCGACAGTATACCATTACTGGTACCAACAATACATTTGCATTTGGGTGGGAAAGCTGTGACCAGGCATCAGCCAGAGTGGTGACTGCTATTGGGCTTCCATCAGAAGGTCAGGAACTCAGCGTATATCCCAATCCGGTGGCGGATGTTCTCTATTTGGAAAACAGCAGTTATCGGCAGTATAGTCTTATGAATTTAAGTGGTGCCACTTTACTTTCAGGTACCTTGAGCAGGACTGATCAGATCAGTATGGATGGCTTGCCCAAGGGAATTTATATCCTGCGGCTGACAGGTGCAGGCACTGAGGTCATTAGAGTTGTTAAAGAGTAAGTGCCTTAAATTGGAGTGTTCAAAGAGCCAGGTGAATTGTTCATCTGGCTTTTTTTTAGTTCGTTACGCCCATGTTATTGAATACACCGAGTTGGTCTGCAGATGACAAAATGATTAAACCATTTCAAAATTGAATTTTCCAGTTTTCGAGTGATACATTGTCAATGTATCACCGGCGAAACTTATCCAGATCGCTCTAATTATAGATTATTCAATGGGATGTATGGAAAGTGCTAGTTTTTGTAAGATGATTTTTCCTGCGTCACTAGCCCTCCATCTAAATTTATCGAATCGAAATCAATCTAAAACTGAAAACATTCTTACCTAATTGATGGCCTATGAAAAAGTATACACTTCTAATTATTGTTACACTGGTGAGTTGCGCCACACTCTGGGCCCAGCAGTCAGTCTCCGGGCAGGTGAAAGATGCCGATGAGGGATTTGGCCTGCCAGGGGTGACAGTGCTGGAAAAAGGGACTAATAATGGAACGATCACGGATGTTGATGGCTATTATACAATCACGGTGGCAGAGGGTGCCGTCCTTACCTTTTCATTTGTGGGGTACCAAACCCCGGAAGTAGCAGTAGGTAATCGCACAAACATTAGTGTGAATATGGAGACTGACCTTACTGAGCTTTCGGAAATTGTGGTGATCGGATACGGTCAGGTTCAGAAGTCTGATCTTACAGGGGCTGTGGCTTCTGTGCAAGCCAAAGACTTCAATAAGGGCGTACTTACTTCCCCACAGGATTTGCTTGTTGGGCGTATCGCAGGTGTGCAGGTGACTACCAACAGCGGAGCACCGGGTAGTGCTGCTACCATCCGGATCAGGGGCGGGTCCTCATTGAGCGCCAGCAATGATCCGCTGATCGTGATCGATGGGTTTCCGGTGGATAATACCACCATTAGCGGACTTTCAAATCCGCTCTCCACCATCAACCCAAGCGACATTGAGTCCTTTACTGTACTAAAAGATGCTTCTGCTACAGCCATCTACGGGGCCAGGGCTTCCAACGGGGTGATCATCGTCACTACCAAAAAGGGCCAGAGCGGAAAACCGAAGTTTAGTGTGAGCAGTCGCACCTCGGTCAGCACACCTATCGCCTATGTGGATGTACTTGATGGAGATGAGTATCGCACACTGGTGAATGATCTTCATGAGGAAGGCTTCAGTGGGATCAACGATGCTGCACTTAATAGATTAGGCACAGAAAATACAAACTGGCAGAAAGAAATCTATCAAACTGCGATCTCTCAGGATGTGAATGTGAATGCTTCAGGAGCAATCAAGGATATCCCTTTTCGGGTATCCTATGGGTATACGGATCAGGAGGGTATTCTGAAAACGACGTACATGAAACGCCACTCTATCTCGGTGAATACGAATCCTTCGTTTTTCAACGACCAACTGAAAGTAAACCTGAATGTGAAGGAAACACTGGCCAACACGGGATTTGGAGATCAGGGTGCTGTGGGTGCGGCAGTCAATTTTGACCCGACTCAGTCTGTCTATGCGGATAATACCAAATATGGGGGATACTTCGCCTGGACTACAGAAAACCTGCCCGATGGCACTATGGATCCTGATGGTCCGGCCAATACCTTCAGCAGTAACCCTGTGGCACTCTTAAAGCTCCGGAACAATGTCGCAGATGTCAACCGACTGATCGGGAATATTCAGTTTGACTATACCCTGCCTTTTTTGCCTGGGCTCAGTGCCAACCTGAACCTCGGGATGGACAGATCCAATACAGATGGCATTGATGATGCCCTGCCGGGCTCCACGTGGACCTACCGCGACTACACGGGGGAAAATGGGCGCTTGTTGGATTATGATGCCACCAATTCTTCTGAACTCCTGGATTTTTACCTGAAGTATAAAAAGGACTTTACGGATCATCAACTGGAATTGACTGGTGGATATTCATACCAGCATTTTCAGCGGGAAGGATCCACGTTTAATAGAAACGGAGATCAAACCCAGGTGGTAGAAGATTCACGATATATCAATGAAAATTTTCTGATCTCCTTTTTTGGTCGGTTGAACTACATTTTCAAGAATAAATACCTGTTGACTGCTACATTGAGAAATGACGGATCTTCCCGATTCACAGGAGAAAATCGTTGGGGACTGTTTCCTGCTTTGGCAGCTGGCTGGAAAATCAGCGAAGAAGGTTTCATGTCTGCTGTTCCTGTAGTGTCCAATCTGAAACTGCGCCTGGGCTATGGTGTTACCGGCCAGCAGGATGTTACTTCCAATCAGTATCCGGCGCTTCCTATTTATCGCGAAAGTATTGGTGGAGCTTCCTATCAGTTTGGGGACACTTTCGTGAATACACTCCGGCCGGATCCTTATGATGCCAACATCAAATGGGAAGAGACTACTACCTACAACGTGGGTGTGGATTATGGCTTCTTTGATGACCGGGTTTACGGGTCGGTAGAACTTTACAAGAGAGAAACCAGAGACCTGATCAACAACATTCCGATTGCGGCCGGTAGCAACTTTTCAAACTTCCTGATTACCAATGTGGGGAATTTGGAAAACGAAGGAGTGGAAGTGACTCTGAATGTACGCCCTGTACTGAAGCCTGATTTTACATGGAATATAGGTGTAAACTTTACTCACAATACCAACCAGATCACCAAACTCACCAAAACGGACGATCCTGATTATCAGGGAGTGGCTGTAGGTGCGATCAGTGGGGGTGTGGGCAATATGATCCAGATCCACACCGTTGGCTACCCTGCCAACTCCTTTTACGTCTTTCAGCAGGTATATGGGACAGATGGACAGCCGTTGGAAGGACTCTATGTGAACCGAACAGGGGAAACAGGTGCAGTCACCAGCAATGAGCTCAACAAATACCATTATTACAGCCCGGCTCCTGAGGTACTGATGGGATTCAATTCCCGTGTGGCTTACAAGCAATTTGATTTTTCATTCTCCAGCAGATTGAGTCTGAATAATTACGTCTATAACAATCTGCAGTCCGGAGGGGTGCTGAGCGGGCTTTATACCACTTCAGGTGGGGGATATTTCAATAACATCACTGCCTCTGCGGCGAATCGGGGATTTACCAATCCGCAGTATTGGTCAGACACCTTTGTGGAGAATGCCTCGTTTTTCAAAATGGATAACATAAGCCTTGGCTACAGCCTGGATAAGCTTTTCACGGATGCGATTAAGCTGCATGTGAGCTTAACGGTACAAAACGCATTCATCATTACCAACTATGATGGTCTGGATCCTGAAGTGAGCGGCGGAATAGACAGTAACATCTATCCGCGCCCACGTACATTTCTTCTGGGTCTAAATCTGAGTTTTTAATCTAAAGCATTTACGAAATGATGAAATCATATCATAAAATATCAATACTTGCCCTGCTCACGATCATGATGTCGGGCTGTTTAGGTGATCTGGAAGTGGAGCCGATAGATTCCAATCTGATCACATCTGCCAATGTGTACAAGACCACTGCTGACTATAAGAAAGGTCTGGCAAAACTTTATGCAACGTTTGCCCTCAGTGGTCAGCAGGGTCCTGCAGGCCAGCCGGACATTGCCGGAATTGACGAGGGATTCGGTAACTACCTGCGTCAGTACTGGAACTGCCAGGAATTAACCACCGAAGAGGCCGTGATCTCCTGGAATGATGCCACGATCAAAGACTTCCATGCTCAGACCTGGTCTCCCACTGATGTATTCATAGGGGCCATTTATTCCAGAATCATGTATACCGTGGCGCTGAGCAATGAGTTCATCAGGGCTACTGATGGTAATTCCGATCCTGATATTAGCAAATTTCATGCTGAGGCCAGGTTTCTACGGGCACTGGCATATAGTCATGCGATAGATATGTTCGGCAACCCTTCATTTGTTACCGAAGCAGATTTGCCTGGGGCTTTCTTTCCGGAGCAGATTTCCAGAGCAGATTTGTTTGCTTATGTAGAGTCTGAGCTGATCGCCATAGAGTCTGATTTGGGAGCTCCAAAGTTTGAATATGGGCGTGCCGATAAGGCAGCGGCCTGGATGCTACTGGCCAAACTGTACCTCAATGCCGAGGTGTACATAGGCCAGCCTAAATACACCGAAGCAATCGCGGTATTAGATAAAGTACTGGCAGGACCTTACTCCATATCCACAGAATACCTTCAAAATTTCGTGGCGGATAATAATACGAGCCCGGAGCTCATTTTTCCAATTACATATGATGGCAATAACACCCAGTCGTTTGGGGGAATGGTCTATCTCATACATGCACAGATAGGTGGGACTATGTCAGCTTCGGAGATGTTTGGCACAGGAGATGCCTGGGCGGGACTCCGAACTACCTCAGCCTTGGTCAATAAATTTGATCTGGACAATGACACCCGGGCCCTGTTTTGGACTGATGGCCAATCTCTGGAAATCAACGACATAGGAGTGTTTTCAGATGGGTATGCCATTACCAAATTTCGAAACCGGAAATTGGATGGCAGTCTCTCAGAGTCCAACCACAATGTGCACGTAGATACTGACTGGCCTATGTTCAGACTGGCTGATGCCAACCTGATGTATGCTGAAGCAGTACTCCGGGGGGGCACCGGGGGCTCAAGAGCAGAAGCGCTTAGCCTTGTGAATGAGTTGAGAGAGAGAGCTTATGGGGACGCCTCAGGCAACATCACTGATGCCGAATTGACCCTCGATTTTATTCTGGATGAGCGGGCTCGAGAGTTGTTCTGGGAAGGTCACAGAAGAACAGATCTGGTTCGGTTTGGCGTATTTACCGGAGGCAGTTACTTGTGGCCATGGAAAGGCAATGTAAAGGAAGGCAGAGCCACTGAGACACACCGTGACTTGTTTCCGATCCCATCAGCGGAGTTAGGGGCCAATCCGAATCTTGAACAAAATGATGACTACTGATCTAAACTGAGAAAATCATGAAAAATATTAAATTATTAGTCGCTTTTCTCATGGTCTTCATGGGCCTCACTGCTTGTGAAGAGGAGATGGAGAAGGCGATGATCAAGCAGGAGATTACTGCCAATTCGCTCAATGAAATGTCTTCGGCAGACTATACCCTCACTTTCGAATCCAGGAGTGAAGTGTTTGAGGAGTTTGCCTGGACAGCACCCGATTTCGGGTTTGAGGCTTCTATCACTTATACACTCCAGATGGATACCGCAGGTGGAAGTTTTGCGAAGCCTTTTAGCTTCCCTACTACCCAGGCACTCACCGTATCACCTACGGTCAATGCCGTGAATGCGGCCCTGTTGGGTATGGGGCTGGATCCGGATGTTGCTGCTGAAGTTCAGTTCAGAGTGATGTCCAGTGTCAATCCAAATGTGGCTCCTGTTTATACCAATGTGGTATCAGCAAATGTTACACCCTATTTGGCCACGTTTCCTCCTATCTATATCATAGGAGATGCCCAGGGATGGAATCTGGGTAATGCGCTCGAGGTTACCAGCACAGGTCCCGGCACATACGAGGCTGTCGGTTTATTTCAGGCGGATGGCAAATTTCGATTTTTTGCTACGCCCTCCTGGGATGCTGAGCAGTGGGGCTGGAGCTTTTTTGAAGGGGGTACTGTAGCCAGTGAGTTGGCCAGTGGAGAAGATGGGGACTCAAATTTTCTATTCGGAGGAGCCACTGGTGTTTACAAAATATCGGTCAACCTTAACGCGAAAACCATTACCCTGGAAGAAGGTGAATTACCCACACTCTTTGTGATAGGAGATGCTCAGGGCTGGAATCTACAGGCGGCACTGGAACTTACCTTTCTTGGCGGTGGTAAGTTTGAAGGCACAGGTACTTTTCAGGATGGCGGGTATTTCCGTTTCTTCGAAAAAGCAGACTGGGCAGCCACCCAGTATGGGTATAGCTACTTTGATGGGGGTACCATACCGGCAGAATTCACCGATGGAGGTGATGGCGATTCCAACTTTATTTTTGCGGGCTCTACCGGCGAGTACACTGTCTCCGTGGATTTGAATAGTAAAGAGATTAGCCTGGAAGTCGCTACACAGTATCCAGCGGCCCTATATCTGGTAGGTGATGATCAGGGGTGGTCATTTGCTAATTCGCCTACTTTCACCAATTTGGGTGGTGGTGTGTACGAAGCTGAGGGCGTAAACTTTACCAAGGAATCTACTTTCAGATTTTTTGAAGAAGCTGACAACTGGTCAGATGATTTTGGTGCAGGATTCTTCACAGGTGGGATAGATGATGAACTCGCGGCAGTTGGCGATAATGATGACAACTTCTCGTTCGTAGGAGAAAGTGGTCTATACACGATTACGGTCTCTTTAAGTGATATGAGCATTGTGGTAGAGCCTTATTCTGCTTATCCTTCTTCACTCTATCTGGTGGGCGATGACCAGAGCTGGACCTTTGCCAATTCACCCGTATTTAGCTCATCTACTCCAGGTGTATTCGAAGCGACTGGCGTGACTTTCACGAACGGGTCTACTTTCAGGTTTTTTGAGGAGCTGGATAATTGGAGTGATGATTTCAGGTATGCCTACTTCACAGAGGTGTCATCGGATCTGGAAGCAGCAGGCGATAATGATGATAACTTCAAATTTATTGGGACAGACGGGGCTTTCAATATCACAGTAGACCTCACCACCAAATCAGTTCAATTATCACAGTAAAGAATTACCGAGCCACTCCGGAGTGGCTCGGTAATCATGAGATTAAATTAGTATGAATACAAACAGATTAGCCATGCTCAGTATTATCTTCTCTTTCATCGCATTGGTCAGTTGCAATACCGATGACCCACGGCGTGGCGTTGATCCCGATCCGGAAAACAAGGATTCGGTGATCGTTGAACAGTTTTATTTTGGAGCTGACCTCTCATATGTTAACCAAATATTGGACCATGGAGGCCAATACCGTGATGTAGGTGAGGTGCGCGATCCATACAAAATCTTCAAAGATCACGGCGCTAATCTGGCCAGATTTCGCCTTTGGCACAATCCACAATGGACTCGGGAGGTCTATGGAGATGCAGGCACGCAGCTGTACAATGACCTTTACGATGTAGAAAAATCAATTCGTCAGGCCAAAGCACAGGGCATGGAAGTGTTGCTTGATTTTCATTACTCAGATACCTGGGCCGATCCGGGAAGCCAGCGGGTACCTGCTGCCTGGCGGGGGATTACGGATATTGATGTGCTGGCTGACTCTGTGTATGACTACACGCTAAAAACCCTGAACTATCTGAATCAAAAAGGGCTCATGCCCGAGTTGGTTCAGATTGGGAATGAGACCAACTGTGGGATGATGCTCACGGGTGGTGTGGATGGCTTCCCCGCATGCAATGTATGTGATGGCAACTGGGCCAATATGGGCGCAGTGCTCAACAGTGGTATACGGGCCGTGCGTGCTGTGTCTGTCGATTCGGACATCAAAACCAAAGTGATGCTGCATGTGGCCGATCCGGTCAATGTGGACTGGTGGTTCGAACAGGCTACTTCCGAAGGAGGAGTTACTGATTTTGAATTTATCGGATTTTCCTATTACCCCATATGGCATACGGGCATCTCGCTCGACCGCCTTCAGGAAACCGTGGCTGGGTTTGTGACAAAATTCAAACGTGAAGTGGTCATACTGGAAACCGCCTACCCATGGACGGTACAGGGTAATGACAATTATAACAACCTGTTCGGAGGAGAGTCGCCCCTGCCTGGCTACCCTTATACGCAAGATGGACAGCTGAGCCTGATGAAAGCAATCACTCAAAAGTTAGTAAGCGCCGGTGCATCGGGAGTCATTTATTGGGAGCCAGCATGGATAAGCTCTGATATGAAAGATAAATGGGGTACAGGCTCTTCATGGGAAAACAATGCTTTTTTTGATTTCGATGGCAATACCATACCGACCATCGACTATATGAACTACGAATATGACACTAATGACTAAAGGGTGTACTAAAATATACTTCTTCATATTTCTGTTGACGATATCTTCTGAGCTCCTGGCTCAGAGGTCGTCACGGGAGCGAATTAATATTGATACTGACTGGCGGTTTGCACTTGGCCATGCGGCCGACCCGGCACAGGATTTTAATTTTAAAGTCGCCAATATTTTCTCTAAAACCGGAAAGGCCGAGGACACTCCCATCAGTCCCAAATTCAATGATAGTACCTGGCGTCAGTTGGATCTGCCACATGACTGGGCGGTGGAGCTGCCGTTTGAGAATGTGGACAATTTTGACCTGATGGCGCATGGCTACCGGCCTGTAGGGGGGCTGTTTCCAGAAAACAGTGTGGGTTGGTACAGAAGGAATCTTGAACTCACTAAAGCAGATTCCGGCCGAAGATTAGCAGTTACTTTCGATGGTGTTTTCCGGGATGCCATGGTTTGGATCAATGGATTTTATCTGGGGAACAACGAGAGTGGCTATATGGGGGTCACCTATGATATTTCAGACTATGTGAATTTTGACGGGAACAATACATTAGTTGTTCGGGTAGACGCCACACAGGCGGAAGGGTGGTTTTATGAAGGCGCCGGAATTTATCGGCATGTATGGCTTCAGAAATATGACAACTTGCACATTGCAGAAGGAGGCCAGTTTGTATATGCTGAGGTAAAGGGAAATATTGCCAAAATATTTATTGAAACAACAGTAGAAAATCAAACTTTAGCAAACGCTTCCGGGCAGGTGTCGGCATTCATTACCGACAGGGCTGGGAAGAAAGTGGGTTCAACAAAATCGGCAGAAGTGACCCTGGCACTCAATGGGCAAGCTACGGTGAAGCAGGAGATTGTACTGACCGATCCCAGGCTATGGTCTCTGGAGGATCCTTACCTCTACAGAGTCACCTCACAGGTGAGCAATGGCTCCACGGTTTTGGACCATCTCACCACCAGATTTGGGGTACGCACCATTCTGATCGATGATAAGAAAGGGCTCTCCATCAATGGAAAGTTCATCAAAGTACAGGGAGTGAATTGCCACCAGGATCATGCGGGAGTGGGGAGCGCCCTGCCTGACTACCTGCAGTATTACAGGATTCAGTTATTAAAAGAAATGGGTGTGAATGCCTACCGTGCCAGTCATAACCCACCAACACCAGAATTACTGGAGGCGTGTGATAGTCTGGGCATGCTCGTATTGGATGAGACCCGATTGCTCAATTCAAGTCCCGAACATATGGATCAATTTGAGCGACTGATCAAACGAGACAGAAACTACCCGTCCGTTTTCCTCTGGTGTATAGGAAATGAGGAAGGGTATGTGCAGACAACGAGCGTGGGAAAAAGGCTGGCGCTCACCATGCTGGCCAAGCAGCGTGAGCTGGACCCTACGAGGACAAGCACTTATGCCGCTGATTTAGCCAATGTGTTTAAGGGAATCAATGAAGTGATCCCGGTCAGGGGATTCAACTATCGGGAAAAGGGCATGGTTCCCTATCATAATGACCATCCGACTCAGCCTGTGATTGGCACGGAGATGGGGAGTACGGTGACCACACGGGGTATTTATGAAGTGGACAGTGTGAAGGGCTATGTTCCGGATCAGGATATTACCCACCCGTGGTGGGCGTCTTTGGCAGAAGACTGGTGGCCCATAGCTGCAGATAATGACTGGCTGCTGGGTGGTTTCGTCTGGACCGGTTTTGATTACAGGGGGGAACCTACCCCGTTTCAGTGGCCCAATATTAACTCCCATTTTGGGATCATGGATGTATGCGGCTTTCCCAAAAACATTTACTACTACTATCAGTCCTGGTGGACAGACAAAGATGTACTTCACATTTCTCCTCACTGGAACTGGGCTGGAAAAGAGGGAGAAATCATAGATGTATGGGTGAATTCCAACGCGGATGAAGTGGAACTTTTCCTCAATGGGAAAACCCTTGGAAAGAAAGTGATGCCCCGAAATAGTCATCTGCAGTGGCAGGTAGCCTATGAGCCCGGAAGCCTGAAGGCCATAGCAACCAAGAACGGACGGACGTATGAGACTGTGATGGAAACAACGGGTGAGGCTCATCAGATTGTACTCACTCCCGATCGGAATATCGTCACCGCAGATGGTAAAGATGCTACGGTGGTGAATGTGACTGTGTTGGATAATAAAGGCAGAGAGGTGCCTACCGCAAATCATTTGGTTGCCTTCTCACTGGAGGGCGATGCCTCGATCATTGGGGTTGGCAATGGAGACCCCTCTTCTCACGAACCCGACAAAATGGGCGTGGGAGATTACAGACGGTCACTCTTCAATGGGAAATGTCAGATGATCCTACAGGCGGGAAATGATCCCGGTAAGGTGATGGTCAATGCCACATCTGCAGGCCTTAAGTCTGCCACCGTCTCAATTCAATTAGTCAAAACTAACAACAATTTACTAGGTAAGCGATGATCAAATCTGTGGTATTAAGTCTGGCCCTAACCCTGGGCCTTGGGATAAGTGCGTCCAATGCGCAGAACAAGAATGTGTATGTGGATGATTCGGGGATCATGCGCTGGGGAGATAGTGATAAAGAAGTTCAGGGCTTCGGGGTGAACTATACAGTGCCATTTGCCCATGCTTACCGGTCAGCAGAAAAACTCGGCGTGGATAAGAAGGAAGCGATAGATAACGACGTTTATCATTTTGCCCGGCTGGGATTTGATGGCTATCGGATCCATGTTTGGGATACTGAGATCAGCGATTCTCTGGGCAATCTTTTGGAGAATGACCACCTGGATTTGTTTGATTATATGGTCAAGAAGATGGAAGATCGGGGGATGAAGATGTTAATCACTCCCATTGCTTTTTGGGATAACGGCTGGCCTGAGCCAGGCGAGGATACTCCGGGTTTTTCCAATAAGTACGGCAAAAATGCCTGCCTGACTAACGAGGACGCCATCGCCGCACAGGAGAACTATCTTTATCAGTTTTTGAACCATACAAATCCCTACACAGGCCTGGCTTACAAAAATGATCCGGCAGTTGTAGCATTTGAGATTAGTAATGAACCACATCATAGGCAGGAGGCCGACTCTGTCACACGCTATATCAAAAAGATGGTGACTTCCATGCGCAACACGGGATGTGAGAAACCCATTTTCTACAACATTAGCCATAGTATTCACCTGGTCAACGCGTATTTTGATGCCGGAGTACAGGGGGGCACTTTCCAGTGGTACCCGACAGGTTTGGGTGCAGGAGAGGAGTTGGAAGGTAATTTTCTGCCCAATGTAGATCTTTATGAAATTCCCTTTGCCAAAAATTCAAAATTCAAAAAAGCGGCTAAAGTGGTGTATGAATTTGATGCTGCAGATGTCGGGCGTTCTTACATCTACCCGGCTATGGCCCGGAGTTTTCGGACTGCGGGCATTCAGTGGGCGACGCATTTTGCCTACGACCCTACCTATTTGGCTTATGCCAATACCGAGTACAATACCCACTATATGAACCTGGCATTTACCCCACAAAAGGCACTGAGCCTGAAGTTGGCAGGGGAAGTGTTTCACAGAGTGCCGGTATACAAAGACTTTGGCGCGTATCCGGAAAACACACAGTTTGATGGGTTTAGGGTAAGCTATGAGGAGGACCTGGCAGAGCTGTTGACAGAGAAGAAATTCATTTATACCAACACGACTAAATCGATACCTCCTTCACCGACCAGGTTAAATGAAGTGGCGGGGTATGGAAATTCAAGTGTGGTTGAGTATGCAGGAGCCGGAGCCTATTTTCTGGATCAACTTGAAAAAGGGGTGTGGAGACTGGAAGTGATGCCGGATGCTGTTTGGGTGGAGGATCCTTTTGGTAAAAATAGCCTCCAGAGAAAGCTTGGAGAAATTCGTTGGGGGGAGTGGCCCATGACCATAGATCTTCCGGATCTTGGAGCGGACTTTGTCCTGAAGCCTATCAATGAAGGGAATGGCTGGAGGCCGGCAGTAGCCGGAAAGCGATTTATCATCAAACCGGGCACCTATCTGATCGCTCGCAGTGGGGTGAAAACGAAGCTACAAGGTGTTGAGAAATGGAAAAACATCACCCTGAATGAATTTTCGGCACCAATGAGTACATTGGAAAAACAGTATGTGCTTCATGAACCCGCTGCGCAAATCTCACAAGGTTCACCCTATGAAATCAGCGCTACTATTTTGGCTCCATCTCAGCCAGAGAGGGTTGAGGTTTTGGCCTATATCGGATGGCGACCCAAAACCTATGTGATGGAAAATAACGGGTATTCATATATGGCCACAATTCCTGCGGAAGACATCAAAGCAGGATTCTTTAGCTACTTCATTACCGTGAAGGGGCAGTTGGGTACTCAAACCTATCCCGGAGCGGTCACCGGTTTGCCCGGTGATTGGGATTTTGAAGATAACAATGCTTATGTGGTGAAGGTGCTATCGAATGATTCCCCTGTTTATCTTTTTGATGCCCTTGCAGACAATGATAAACTATCTCGGACATGGAGCCCTCAATCATCTTTTGTTCCGCTGGCTGAGGCAGGAAAGGCCGAGATCAGAATCAAGGTAGCCAGACTCAAGGAGGTGGACGCTGAAAATCCCAATGGCGAACAGGTAGCTGATTACAGCATGCGGTATGCCTTTAAAGAAAAGGTGAGTGGCAGAGCGGCAGATTTGGTAGGCAAAAGGGAATTGGTTTTGACAGGGAGGTCATTGACAGATGAACCTACTATAGTGCAGCTGGCGCTGGTCGCTGCGGACGGCAAGACCTACGGAGGTTTACTGGAGCTCGGTCCGAAATTGGCGGATTACAGGTTGTCCCTTGATGAGCTGAAAGAAGTGAAAATGGTCACCTTACCAAGGCCTTATCCATCCTTTCTGCCTTACTATTTTGAGGGAGCTTCAAGAGCCGCATTTGATATTCGTAAAGCCGAGGTGCTGCAGATTTCTGTTGGTCCGGGGATTCAGGAGGTGGAAAAGCCACAGGCGCTGGCCATAGTGAGTGTGAGATTGGAGTAGATTTAGTCCTTTTCCAAATCGTATACTTCTCCACTTGCGGCCCTGGACACACTAGCGTTGAACTCAAAACCAAGCAGTAGGATAAAGGACATCAGCCACTGCCATACCATCAGGGCGATGATGGCTCCAATGGAGCCATATACCTTATTGTAGGTGCCAAAATTGGCGACATAGAAAGAGAAGCCCACCGATACCAGGATACATAATATGGTAGCCAGGGACGATCCGTAGGAGAAAAATTTCCACCGGTCGTGAATGGCCGGACCCCAATAATAGATAGAGGCGATGGCCAGATAGAAGGCTATGTACACCACAATAAACCGGAGGAGCAGGATGATATAGTACAGGAAGTCTTCGGAGAGGAGTCCGGCCTCCAGCAGCCAGTCCAGCACCACTTGTCCTATGATGATAAACAGGATCGAGAAAATCAGGGCAAAGGCCAGCAAAACAGTAAGAAAGAGCGCAATAAGCCTGGTTTTGATAAAGCTCCGGTTTTCAACTGTCTTGTAGCTCATGTTGAAAGTTTGCATCAGGGAGTTGACTCCATTGGTCGCCAGAAATAGTGCAAATAGTACTCCAAAGGAGATCAGTCCCTCTCGTCTTATCTGTAAGGTGTCGTAGATGGTTTCGGCCGTAATCTCAAAGACACTTCGGGGTAAAATATCCTGTAAAAAGTGAAGAATTTCCCCCTGGCTGATGGAGGGGATATACTCGTGAATGAATGGAATCAGGGCAAAGAGAAAAATGATGGAGGGGAACAGCGACAGAGTAAAATTAAAGGCCACACCGTATGCCTTTTCGAAAAGCTGATTGTCCCCTACTTTGTCAATGAAAATGATGAGTGCGCGGTATAGTGAGGTTTTTCCACCGGATATTCTGATGCTCTTCAGGAAGCTAATCATTCTCACATACCAGCCTGTATAGCTCAGGTGCCGATGAATGATCGTTCGCTTTCTCAATGGAAGTGGGGTTGTATAAGTTTATCCATAACCTCGGGCAGTCTTACCGGTCGTCCGGTATCCATTTTGATGAAAACCAGCTCGGTCGCTCCCGTATTAATTAGTTTTCCCGCCTCATTAGTAACCTCGTAGTGAAATTTTATTCTCGCCCTTGGTCGCTCAGGGATACTCACCAGGATGGTGAGGAGGTCATCGTATTTGGCTGGCTGGTGGTAATTCACGTTCAGCGAAAGCACCGGCATCCCGATCCCCATTTCCTCCAGTTTTTTATAAGGGAAACCCAGCGAACGAAAGGCTTCTACCCTGGCTACCTCATAGTAGGTGGCATAGTTGCCGTAGTATACATACCCCATTTGGTCTGTTTCAGCATACCGCACCCTGATCTTTACTTCTTGCTGGTACATCTCTATCTGTAAATCCGCTCCATATTAAGTGCCCGCTGAAATCTCGCAGCGTTGACGTTGTGCTCTTCCAGGGTTTTTGCGAATGCATGATAACCCGAAAAATCGTCTTTTGCACAAAAATAAAGATAACGATGTTCTTCCGCATTCAAAACCGCCTCCAGAGCAGCAATAGACGGCATGTTGATCGGGCCGGGGGGTAATCCCCGATACTTGTAGGTGTTATAGGGCGATTCGAAATCCTTGTCTTTGTTGAGAATTCGTCGAATGGAGAAGTCACCGATCGCAAAAACAAGCGTGGGGTCGGCCTGGAGTTTATACCCTTTTTTCAGTCGGTTGAGATACACACCGGCAATGGTCGCCGCTTCGTCCATTTTATTGGTTTCGGCATCCACTATGGAGGCCAGGGTGGAGGCCTCTGTAGGCGTGAGACCCAATGCTGCTGCCTGGGCTATCCTGGTGTCATTCCAGTACCGGTCGTATTCTTTTTTCATCCGGTCCAATATATCCTTAGGGCTGGCTGTCCAATAGACTTCATAGGTGTTAGGCAGGAACATGCAGATGAAGGTATTGGCGTTTAGTCCATAGGCCTGAGCCACACTGTCAGACATCAGGAGAGGTGCTATATCCGCAGAGTCTATCTGGAGGGGAAAAGTGAGCTTGCTTGCCAGCTCGTCTATTTTTCGGGCGTTGTTGAAAGTCAGCTTTACGGGGGTCTGTATCCCGGCCCTTAGCATATTGATGGCTTCTGTATTGCTCATGTCTTTTTTGAACAGATACATGCCGGGTTTTATTTCCCTGTCGAATCCTTTGACCTTAGCCAGAAAACTGAAAGAGACCAGGTCATTGACAATGCGCTGATCATATAGCTTATTTTGGAGCTCCTTGAAAGTAGTACCATCTTCAATGGCAAACATCCGATCTTCCTGATCTACCAGTATATTTGGGGTATAAAGTACCTGATAGCCGTAAAATGCGAAAGACGATAGCATTACGGCAAAAACGATCATGAAAGCGGCAATAAAATTTTTCTTCTTCATCAATTAAAATGGATTCCCAAAGTGAAAAGTCTGGCAAAAATAACTAAGTTTTCTACTCGTTTGACTGATAGTGTGAGATCTGTTGATTTCTTCATCATAACCCCATAAAAATATGTCTGCAGAACTGATAAAACTCTACCCGGAAAACCCCGAGGAAAAGAAAGTCCGACACATTGTGGATGTCTTGCGCAATGGAGGACTGGTCATTTATCCCACAGATACTGTCTACGGTATCGGGTGCGATATTTTCAATAGTCGGGCGCTTGATAGGCTGAAGATGCTGAAGGGGATCAAAGGGAAAGACCTGAATCTTTCCTTTATCTGTTATGATCTGAGCCAGTTATCAGAATACGCCAGACATGTAGAAACCCCCGTTTTCAAGCTGATGAAAAAGTGTTTCCCCGGCCCCTATACATTTATTCTGGAGTCGTCCAGTAAGGTGCCCAAGATTCTGAATGCCAAGAAGAAAACCGTGGGGATCAGGGTGCCGGATAATAACATTCCAAGGGACATTGTGAAGATTTTAGGCAATCCCATCATTACCACTTCCATTCACGACGAGGATGAGATTGTGGAGTATTCCACTGATCCCAGCTTGATCTATGAGGAGTTCGAGGGGCTTGTTGATGTGATCATAGATGGAGGCCCCGGAGGCAATCAGCCAAGTACGGTGATCGATTGTACGGGTGCCGCGCCGGTGGTGATACGTCATGGTATGGGTGATATTGCGCAGTATTTGTAGATGGCAGAACTGATTATTGAACCCCATTACCTGGGCAGTCTGGAGTATTTTACTCAGCTGATAAATAGCGAGCGTGTCTTTCTGGAGGTGCACCAGCATTTCTCCAAACAAACGTTTAAGAACAGGTGCTATTTGCTCAGCACCAGAGGAGCCATGCCGTTGACCGTGCCTGGGAAATTTACCAATCGAACACCCTTCAAAGAGGTGCAGATAGCGCATGATCAGAGCTGGAAAAGAGCGCATTGGGGTGCTTTTTATTCTGCCTATGGGAAGGCTCCTTTCTTCGAATTTTTAGCGGATCATTTTAAGGACATCTGGGACAGAAAGCATCGGTTTCTTCTGGATCTCAACTTCGAAATGATGACATTGTGTCTTAAAATCTTACAAATTGACATACCGATAGAAATTACCGAAAGCTATCAAAAAAAAATAAATACCCCTCTTATCGACCTCAGGGAGCATATTGTGCCCAAAAAGCCTTTTGAAGAACGACATTTATATATACCTTCCCCGTATACTCAGATATTTGGCAGCAAATTTGTCCCTAACCTGAGCATTATTGATCTTCTGGTGAGCGAAGGCAGCAATGCTTTAGAGGTTTTAAAAAAATCTTCTTATCCGACAGGTGAACAAATCTGAAAATCAATGTGTTTCTAAAACTCATTCTTTGTGAGGTTTTGACTCACAGAAGTTTTAAATTTACTTACTAACGCACTATCATAAATCCATTTTATGGAAGCTAAATTTTCAAACAGAGTAAAGGAGGTAATCTCTCTCAGCCGTGAAGAAGCTTTGCGACTTGGGCATGATTATATCGGCACCGAGCACTTGCTTTTGGGCATGATCCGCGAGGGAGAAGGTGTTGCCGTCAGTTTGCTGAAAAAACTTGGGGTATCTCTGGAGGAGCTAAGGTCCGCCATAGAGCAGGCCACCAAGGGCACTGCCACGAGCAATGTGAAGAACCTTGCCAATATACCTTTGACCAGACAATCGGAGAAAGTACTAAAAATAACCTATCTGGAGGCCAAGATTTTCAAAAGCCAGTTGATAGGCACAGAGCATTTGCTCCTCTCTATCCTGAGAGATGAAGACAATCTGGCTACTCAGATTCTGGATAAATTTGACGTGAGCTACGACGTGGTGAAGGAGCTGCTGGAATACCAGACAGAGAATCCTTTGGCTCAGTCTGACACTGACGATGGAGATGAAGATACCGGAAAGATCTTTGGAGGATCCTCTTCATCAGGAGGCTCGGGTAGCCGCGAGTCCGGCAAGGCAGGTGGCGAGAAGTCACGAACCCCTGTGTTGGATAACTTTGGCAGAGACCTGACCAAATTGGCGGAGGACGACAAGCTGGATCCGATCGTAGGTCGGGAGAAAGAAATAGAGCGTGTAGCTCAAATCCTGAGTAGAAGAAAGAAGAACAACCCAATCCTGATTGGTGAGCCTGGGGTCGGTAAAACGGCCATCGCTGAAGGGCTGGCACTCAGAATTATTCAGAAAAAAGTTTCCAGAATCTTATTTGGAAAACGTGTGGTTACGCTCGACCTGGCATCTTTGGTGGCAGGCACCAAGTACAGAGGGCAGTTTGAAGAGCGGATGAAGGCGGTGATGAACGAAATCGAAAAGTCGCCGGACGTTATTCTCTTTATAGATGAGCTTCATACCATCGTAGGTGCTGGCGGAGCTTCCGGTTCATTGGATGCGTCCAATATGTTCAAACCGGCCCTGGCCCGTGGCGAGATACAATGCATCGGCGCCACTACGTTGGATGAGTACAGACAGTACATCGAGAAGGATGGGGCTTTGGCCCGACGTTTCCAGATGGTAATGGTGGATGCCACTACCGCAGATGAGACCATTCAGATACTCGACAACATCAAGGATAAATATCAGGATCACCATCACGTGAACTATACCCCTGAGGCAATAAAGGCGTGTGTGACCCTTTCTGACAGATACATTAGCGACAGGTACCTTCCGGACAAAGCCATTGATGTAATGGATGAGGCGGGTGCCAGGGTGCACATCAATAACATCAGTGTGCCGAAGCAGGTGATCGAGCTGGAAGAGCAGATAGAAGATATCAAAAAGGAGAAAAATCGTGTAGTGAAAAGCCAGAAGTACGAAGAGGCGGCTCAGTTGCGCGACAGAGAGAAGAAACTGCTGGCTCAGTTGGATGAGGAAAAGAACAAGTGGGAAGAGGAGACGCGTACCAAGCGCTACGAGGTGGATGAGGAAAATGTGGCAGAGGTGATCGCCATGATGACTGGTATTCCTACCAAAAGGATTGCACAGAACGAAAGCGCCAAACTTCTTAATATGAAGGAGGAGTTGAAGAAAAAAGTGATTGGCCAGGAGGATGCGATCATGAAGTTGACCAAATCCATCCAGCGAACACGAGTAGGACTGAAAGACCCTAAAAAGCCAATTGGATCATTTATTTTTCTGGGCCCTACCGGGGTAGGAAAAACCGAGATGGCCAAAGTGCTCTCCACGTTCCTGTTTGATAAAGACGATTCGCTCATCAGAATAGATATGAGTGAATACATGGAGAAATTTTCTGTATCCCGACTAGTAGGAGCACCTCCCGGATATGTGGGATATGAAGAAGGCGGCCAGCTGACTGAAAAAGTCCGCAGAAAGCCATACTCCGTGGTGTTGTTGGATGAGATAGAAAAGGCGCATCCGGATGTATTCAATATCCTGCTGCAGGTGTTGGACGATGGAATCCTTACAGACGGCCTTGGCCGCAGGGTGGATTTCAGAAATACCATCATCATCATGACGTCAAATATTGGTGTGAGGGATTTGAAGGATTTCGGCGCGGGCATTGGTTTTTCTACTTCCTCTAAGCGTGACAATGCTGAGGATGTAATGAAGTCTACCATCCAGAGCGCGTTGAAGAAAGCGTTTAGCCCTGAGTTTTTGAATAGACTGGATGACGTGATAGTGTTCAATACCCTGGAGCGTGAGCACATCCATTTGATCATAGACATCACTTTGGGTAAGCTCTTCAAGCGTGTAGTTGATCTTGGATATCATGTGGAGCTTACCAAAAAGGCGAAGGATTTTATCTCAGACAAAGGATACGATCCTCAGTATGGTGCCCGGCCACTCAATAGGGCTATTCAGAAATATCTGGAAGATCCTGTGGCTGAAGAGATCCTCAAAGGAGAAATCCAGGAGGGAGACACTTTGGTAGCTGACTGGGATGGAAAAGCTGAAGTACTGCACCTGAAACTCAAGAAGAAGAAGGTGAAGCAGGAAGACAAAGAAAAAGAGTAATTGAAGGGCCCATGAGGCCCTTTTTTTATGCACGCCTGTCATTGACTGAGTCGTTATTTCCCTCAGGAGGAGCAATTCCAGCATCAAGCAATAAAGTTGTGGGGCATCACTATATAGTTATATTTTGTAAAGCCGAATTAATTCACTGCGGATTCAGAAATGGAGGGCGCAAAGGAGGGCGGGGCATCCAAGGCAAGCGTGAATCATTTTGACTCTAACAATTCCTAAAAAACCTAAACACCATGAGTCAAAATGATTTTTTGCGTTGGTGCCTTTTCTTTTGCTTCGTTTTCTTTGGGCAAGCAAAGAAAATGAAGGGTAAGTAGCCAATCAGTTGGATAGAGTCATATGAGATATCAGATCACGGATCACTATCTTCTACAAACTCCCCACAGGAATCCCGTGTGAGTCGTTATTTCCCTCAGGAGGAGCAATTCCACCAGCGTAACGCAACCTTTTTGTGATAAACTAGTTTATATTATAAACTTAATTATCTTTACAACAAAAAGATCTGTCATGTCTGAACAAACATTAACAAACAAAGAAAGCCTGGCGCTGATCACAGAGATGATCGGACAGGCCAAAAAGAACTACCGGAAGGGTGGAAGTTTTCATTTTCTGCTCTGGGGATGGGTGGTGATGCTTGCCAACTTAGGCCACTATTATTTGGAAGGGTTTACGGACTATCCTCACCCCTATCTGGTTTGGGTGATCACTTTTCCCGCCGGGATCATCTCTGGCTTGTATGGTGCTCGTCAGAGTAAGCAGGCAACGGTAGTGAGCCATTTGGATCGTTTGTATGGTCAGGTCTGGATCGCAGCAGGAGTGGGCATAGTGATTACCTTGATATTCATGCGAAACCTTTCCTTCAATCACGGTGCTATGATCCTTTTGTTTGCTGCTATGGGTACTTATCTTTCTGGTCAAATGTTGAGGTTTAAGCCGTTAATCCTCGGAGGACTAGCCCTTGCGGTTGCAGCAGTGGTTTGCTTCAATGTTTCGGTGACAGATCAGTATCTGGTAAGCGCCATTGGTATATTTCTGGGATACATTGTTCCTGGATACCTTCTCAAGAGCAAGGAAAAATGAATGATTTCAAGCCATTAGATCCTTTATTGCATTCTCAGCTTCGACTAGCCGTGATGAGCCTTTTGCTTAGTGTCGAATCTGCCGAATTCACCTTTATTAAGGAAAAAACTCAGGCTACAGCCGGTAATTTGAGTGTGCAACTGGATAAGCTTTCAGAGGCTGGTTATATCCGGGTGGAGAAAGCTTTTAGAGGAAAAAAGCCGGTGACCACCTGCCAAATCACTGAGCAGGGAGTGGAAGCATTCGAAAGGTACGTCAATGCGCTGAAGGGCTATATAGAATAATTTTTTTAGGTATTTAGTTTATAAAATAAAGTAGTTTATCATGAAAGAAATAAGAAGATTTTTACTGATCCTATTGGGAATAGTGATCAGTCTGGTGGCTTTTACTCAGGATTTTAAGGCCATCACTCAGAAAGAGATGAAGAAAATGAGCTTTATGACAGGGGAGTGGCAAGGTGAGGGATGGGTAATGACCCCTGAAGGCATGGAGACCAGTCGTGTGAAGGAGACCATTTCTTATGACCTTGACAATACGGTTCTCAGGCTACGGGGAGTAGGTACCGCAGACAAGGACGGGGTGGAAGTCAAGGTACACGATGCGCTGGGTGTTTTGTATTTTGATCCATTTCGGCAGCAGTTCGGAATGAGCTCCTGGATCTCTAAAGGAATGCATACGGATGCCAATGTAGAATTGCTGGGTGAGGGCAGGCTCAAGTGGTGGTTTGAAGCGGGACCTGCTGGCACCATTCGATATACCCTGAAAATTGAAAATAATGTATGGGTGGAAATAGGCGAAATGTCGCAGGATGGTGAGACCTGGAGGCAGTTTTTTGAAATGAAATTAGAAAAGAAATAGCGCTACTCATCTAAAACCGGCCTTTTGGTTGGTTTTTTACTAAAAAGCGCCTAGATATTTTCTTAGAAACCACTCGGTGCCCAATAGACCCGTAATGAGTAGAACTACCCATATGCTGTTGATCAGTGGAAAGGTTTCTTTGCTGGTCTTGATGATGTTTTTATAGCCTTTTCCGATAAGGTCCTCACTCACCTGGCTGGCTTGTGAGAAGGGGTAAAAACGGCCATCATTCTTTTCTGCTACAGCCCGGAGCATGTTGTGGTCTGCAGTAAGGTTGATCCCTTCTAGTTGGATATCACGTATGGCAAAAGACCCGGTCTCTGAAAAACCTTTGCCTCCCAAAGTAGTGGTTGCCTTGAATTGGTAAACTCCCGCTTCCAGGGCTCCCAGGTTAAAGCTGCTGTTGACCGGGCTATCCACCATTTCATAAGAGGTTTGATTTCCACTTTCATCGGTAATTACCAGCTGGATGGTATTTCCATAGGCCCTCTCGTAGATTTCATTGTATACCTCGGCATCCATGAATACCCGCTCACCGATGTGGTAGTTGGATTCTCTTGGCTTCACCACAAAACGATCTTTGTTCACCTTTATACTCAGATACTGCACGGTCTTCAGGATCAACTCTTCAAATAATTGAGAGTTTTCTTCACTCCCCGCTTCCTGAAGCCTCCACTGCCAGATGCCGGCACCCGGAGTGACAGCAGATTTCTGGGCACCATCATCGAAAAACACCAAAAGTGGTCGCTCAGTGTTGATGCTGCCGATCTTCTGGTATAAAAGGACTTCTGTTGGCCCCACCAGCTGATACTCGCCGAATGGTACTTCAATGGGTGGGTAATTCTGAATCCGGTCTGTTAAGTCTTCAGAGATTTTGAATTTGGTAAAGTTCTGGTTGTAAGCACCCCTTACCTTGTCCTTACCGTTTCCCTTCAGGTTGATGCTGAGGTAGGTGATGGTCTGAGCCATGTTTCTCACATTAGAGGAGTTGCCCATGATGTACCATTTGCCTGTGGCCTCAAAGTCTCCGTATTGGTGGCCAGAGAAGGCCTGATGTTCTACGATGGCATCAAATTTTTTCTCTTTGGGACGCTCATGAATCCCAGGTATGAAGAGAACAGACTCGTAGTTGGTGGTTGCATTGAGAACGGATCTGATGGCGTTGATGTCCGGGTGGGGGGCAGGAGCCAGGATCAGTATTTTGTCTTTCCCTTCTATGATGTCTATGTATACGTCTTGCTGGTTGTTGACATACGAGGATTCCCCCTCTTTTTCTCCAACAGCGATGGTGAGCCGGCGGATTCCTGGTGAGTTGGCATCCAGCTGAAAGTTAACCTCCTGAGCGTTCGGTTGAAGTGTGATTTCCTGAGCCGCTATCTTTCTTCCATTTTCGATTATTTCAACTGGCAGTGGCAGGCCATCATAGCCTTTTTGCGAAAGCAAAATGCTGATGGGAAATTGGTTTCCCTGGTAGGCCACCTGATTGTTTCTGACATTGCGAATGGCAATGTCCTTAGGTGGGATGGTGTCTCCCAAACCAATGGTAAAGACCGGAAAGCCATAAGTCTGATAGGCCGGAGACCGGCCCTCATTGATGATTCCGTCTGAAAGCAGTACCACGGCGCCTATGTTTTGCTCTTTATAAACATTCTCAACCTTTTTGAGGAGGGCACCGAGATTGGTTGTCTTTTGGTCGAAAAGGATGGTGTCTTGCCTACCGGAAAGTGTTTCTGCCATCGGGGTGTAGCTATTTTCAAGCTCCCGTTGGACATTGTTTATCCAGTTCACCACTTCTGAAGGAGTCGCTGCTTCTGATCGTAAGCCAATTGATTCGGAGTTGTCCACTGCAATAATGACCAGAGGTGTGTCCGTCTTGTTTACATTGAATTGAAGGAGCGGGTTGATCAACAGAAGAAGGATCAGGAAAACAGCACTTAGCCGAAGGAAACCCAGGAAAATGTTCCAGGATTTACTCCAGGGTGCCGTTTTTCTGGCATACAACAAAACTGCTACACCCAGCGCTGTGATGAGCGAGGCAAACACCCAAACAGGGGAAACATCAAAGGAATACCAGCTATTGTCCATAGAAAAGAAGAAAGCCGTTTGTCACCCGCGTGCAAGCTAAAACGGCTTAATTGTATCGTGTTTGATTGATTTGATCAGGTAAGCATGCCACCATCTACCTGCAGCACCTGGCCGGTCACATAAGATGACATGTCTGATCCCAGATAAACACAGGCATCAGCTACATCTTCGGGCTGTCCACCTCTTTTCAGTGGTATGGCATCTCTCCAGCTCTGCACCGTTTTTTCATCCAGCGCATCTGTCATTTCAGTTTCTATAAATCCCGGAGCGATGGCATTGCATCTGATGTTTCTGGAGCCAAGCTCAAGTGCCACCGATTTGGTGAACCCAATGATCCCGGCTTTTGATGCTGCATAGTTGGTTTGCCCGGGATTTCCTTTTACGCCCACCACAGAAGACATGTTGATGATGGATCCTGACCGCTGCTTCATGAATGTTCTTGCAGATGCTTTTACGGTATTGAAGCATGACTTCAGGTTAATACTCATGATTTCATCCCATTGCTCTTCCGACATTCTCATGAGCAGATTGTCTCTGGTAATACCAGCGTTGTTGATGAGAATATCCAACGACCCAAAATCCGCGACTACTGCGTTGATCAATTCTTCGGCTGCCTTAAAGTCCGAGGCATCAGATCTATAACCTTTGGCTTTAACGCCAAATGCTTCCAGTTCTTTGGTGAGGGCCTCCCCCTTTTCTACACTGGATAGGTAAGTGAAAGCCACATTGGCACCCTGTTCGGCATATTTCATAGCCACAGCCCGGCCAATTCCCTTGGAGGCTCCGGTGATCAATGCAGTTTTTCCTTCGAGTAATTTCATAGGTATTGATTTATATTCACAACGTTAAATTTCGTGCGTCAAAGGTAAATCTAATGAGGTCTTTTCAAAGAAGGCATTCTCGTTAACTTCTTACGACTTAAATTTGCCAACCAAAACTATTAAAATATAAAAAACATGGCATCAAAATATGACTTGATAGTAATCGGTAGTGGACCCGGTGGATATGTGGCGGCCATTAGAGCATCACAACTTGGCCTGAAAGTGGCTGTTGTAGAAAAAGCTGAGCTCGGTGGTATCTGTCTCAACTGGGGGTGTATTCCTACCAAAGCATTACTGAAGAGTGCTCAGGTATTTGAATACATATCACATGCGAAAGACTATGGCATAGATGTGAAAGATGCGTCGGTAGACTTTGGAGGAATGGTGAAGAGGAGCCGCGAGGTAGCCGGAGGCATGAGCAAGGGTATTCAGTTTTTGTTTAAGAAAAACAAAATTGAGGTAATTAACGGTTTCGGTAAGCTTCAGAAGGGTAAAAAGGTAGAGGTGACAGATGAGGCTGGAAAGAAAACTGTGTATGAAGCTACCAGCATTATCCTGGCGACAGGAGGACGATCACGCGAGTTACCATCTATGCCTATCGATAATGAGAAAATCATCGGCTACCGCAAGGCCATGGTGATGGATAAGCAGCCTAAAAAAATGATCGTAGTAGGCTCAGGGGCCATTGGGGTAGAGTTTGCGTATTTCTATAAGTCCATCGGTACGGAAGTGACCATAGTGGAGTTTATGGACAGAGTGGTGCCGGTAGAGGATGAAGAAGTGAGCAAGGCACTTGAAAGAAATTTCAAAAAGAGTGGCATCAACATCATGACCAGCAGTGAGGTAACCAAGGTGGATACCAAAGGCAAGGGCTGTAAAGTGACCGTAAAGACCAAAAAGGGAGAAGAAATACTGGAGTGCGATGTGGTACTGTCAGCAGTTGGTGTATCTACCAACGTGGAAGGCATTGGACTTGAAGAGACTGGTGTGAAAACCGAACGCGGTAAGGTTGTAGTTGACGATTTTTATAAAACCAATGTAGATGGCGTTTATGCCATTGGTGATATCGTACATGGTCCTGCCTTGGCGCACGTAGCTTCGGCTGAGGGTATTATCTGCGTAGAGAAAATAGCCGGTGAAAACCCACAGCCATTGAATTATGGAAACATACCGGGCTGTACTTACTGTTCGCCCGAGATAGCATCCGTAGGGATGACCGAGAAGCAAGCCAAGGATGCCGGATATGAGATCAAAGTGGGTAAATTCCCATTTTCAGCCTCTGGTAAGGCAAGTGCAGCAGGACACAAGGATGGTTTTGTAAAAGTGATTTTTGACGCTAAATATGGCGAATGGCTGGGATGCCATATGATCGGAGCTAATGTGACGGAGATGATTGCAGAGGCAGTGGTGGCCAGAAAGTTGGAAACAACAGGTCATGAGATAGTGAAGTCTGTGCACCCACACCCTACCATGAGTGAAGCCATCATGGAGGCAGCAGCCGCTGCATACGATGAGGTGATTCACATTTAAATAGTCAGAACATTGTAATATGATACAGAGAGCCGGACAGCATGTCCGGCTCTCTTTTTTTGTTTTGGGGAGTTGTGTTTTTTTGTTTAGAATATTGACTATATTTGTCAATATTTTTATTGTCATGATTAAGAATCTGCTGAGAAATGGGCGTGTAGAGAAAAACCTGAAGCTAAAGGAGCTGGCAGCCCAGGCTGATATTGATCAAACACTACTCAGCAGGTTCGAAAAGGGAAGCCGTATGCCCACAGAAAAACAGCTTAATGTTCTGGGGGAGATTCTTGGGCTGGATATGAGAGCAGCTCGGGTGGAGTGGATGGCCGACAAGTTGGTGGGAATGCTACAGTATCATCCAGAAGCAATGGAGGCCCTTCGAGTGGCAGAATCCAGAGTGGAGTATCTGACCAGCAAAAAGGTTCTTGACTCACCAAGCCTGTCTGAGGGTCTGGCTCTCAAACTTGAAAAACTGGATGCACTGAAGGCTCAATGGGCCGCCCGTCCGGTGCTCAGCCCATCTCAGCTTCAACGAATGCACGCTTTCTTTGATGTGGAGTACACCTATGAAAGCAATCGGATAGAGGGAAATACCCTCTCCCTGCAGGAGACTGCCCTGGTGGTGAATGAGGGGTTGACGATCGGGGGTAAGTCCATGCGTGAGCATTTGGAGGTGATCAATCATTCGGAAGCCATTGCGTTCGTAAGAGGGATCGTGGAGCGAAGGGAGGATTTAGGGAGGAGGTCTCTCATGGAGATTCACCGACTGATACTGAAGGAGGTGGATACTGCCAATGCCGGAAGGTACAGGCAGGTGCCTGTCAGGATTTCAGGGAGTGAAACAGAACTACCTCAGCCTTATATGTTGGATAAGTTGATGGAGGACTATTTTGAGTACTACGAAGTACACAGATTGCGTCTTCATCCCGTGATTTTGGCAGCGGAGATGCACGAGCGCCTGGTAAGTATCCATCCGTTCATAGATGGTAACGGGCGTACGGCCAGGTTGGTCATGAATCTCATTCTGCTGAGAAATGGATATACAAGGGCCAACATCAAAGGCAGCACTGAAAGCCGTATGCAGTATTATCGTGCTTTGCAGTCTATTCAGGAAGACAACAACCCTGAGCCTTTTTATCAATTGGTGACGGATGAGTCGCTGAGGTCCATACAGGCTCATCTAGAGCTCATTTAGCAACTGCCCCCTTCGGGGGTAGTTGACTTTTAAAATTTCGCACCTTTGAAGTACCTGACTCTTAGTGGGAGTTTTCTCGCAGAGTATCCTATAAAGACAAAGCCTGTACTGGTCACAGCATCACGCAGCTTCAGGAGGTTTGGGCTCTCTATTTCAGCAATGAGCCCAATGGGTTTTGGCTCCAGCGTATGGTGGATGGATTCCAGGTAGTCAAAAGAACTATGAACCAGTTTGATAAAGAGTCCGGGTATTCGATACTGTGGGTCCAGCAAACTCCTGAACGCTAACAAATGATTGCCCAGCTGCTCCACTCGGAGGTTATAAGCAGTAGAAATGCCCACTATGCCCCTTTTCTCATTTCTGATTAGGAAAACGACTTGTCTGGCTCGTTTTTCCGGAGATTCATTGGGCGGTATCACCCCCAGGGATTTCCACTTGTTGCTAATTTCTTCGATGAGGGCAGGGGACTTCTCTCCCCATACATTTTCAAAGGTCAGTTGTTCCATAATCAGTTATTAAGATCTCGATACCATCAGGGAGGTAACGCTCTGGATAGTTAGTTTTGTTTTGGCAGGAGGAGGCACGGCAATAGAGAGTTGGTCTACAAAAGGTAGCATACTTTTAATGAGTTCTATCGCTTCAATCTGTGCCATTTGCCTACCCAGGCAGTGGTGTATTCCGTATCCAAAGGCCAAATGATCATATTTATTGCGATTTAGATCCAGTTGATTCGGATTTGGAAAGTGTGCAGGATCACGATTGGCAGACCCTATGCACAATGTGAGCGTGCTGTTTTCGGGAATTTCTACTCCAGAAAGCACCATGGCCTGTGTGTTGGTCCGTCCTGTGAGCTGGACGGGTGTATAGAGCCTGAGCATCTCCAGAACGAAACGTTCTATCAGGTCATGATCGGCTCGAAGTTGTGAGGCCAGCGATTTTTCTTCGATGAGTTGCTTTAAGCAATAGCTGATCAGCGCGGAGGTGGTTTCGAAACCAGCGATGAATAAAAAGATCATCGGACCTATGGCGTCCTCGCGATCTGGATACAATGTTTTGATGGCACCCGAAAGAGCATCTGCCTGAGGGTCTACTTTCTCAAGGAATTGATGAAAATATCGATGCAAGTGACTGGCAGCGTTTTCAATTTTTTTCAGGTCTTTGATCGAAAGGTACGGGTCCAATAGCTGGACCATTTGAAAACCATCATCTATGAGATTCTTTCCATCTTCTCTTGGGATACCCATCAGATCACAGATCATGAAAAGTGGGAGTTTTTTAGAGACTTCTGGCACAAGGTCAAATGATCCGGTTGGGAGGGAACCCACTATGTCGGCACAGATGACAGAAGCCATGGCACTAAGGCTTTCCTTATCCGGCCAGTGTTTGCTCAGGGCAGCTCTCAGAGCAGTGTGTACCGGGGGATTCATCTGAATGAGCATACCGGCCATTCCAGCTGCACTTTTGCTGTAATCCATTCCGCGGGTAGCACCATATTCCCTCATTTTTTCGGTCCATTCTGCCCGGGCTCCGGACCGACAGGTCTTGTCCAGCAGCACCTGTTTGACATCCTCATAGCTCAAAACAACATAATCACCCGTAATTGCCTGAAAGACCGGTGATCGGTCCAATAGTTTCGAATACCGAGAGTAAGGGTCGGCAATAAAATCCGCATGAGAAGGTTGCCAGATGTCAGGTGCGGTCATTTTGTAGCTCATTGATATAGGCAGAAAATGACTCGATGGTCGGGTTGTCGTAGAGGCTTAAAGGATCTATATCCAGGTTTAAAGTCTCCTCCAAATCTCCAAGTAAAAACAGTGAATTGACAGAGTCCAATCCCAACTGATGAAAGGTTGATTGACTGTTAATGTCGGACAGTCTGGTGCCTGTTTCTTTGGAGATCATTGCTTTGATCAATTCTTCTATTTCTATGGTGCTGATCATTCTTTTGGCGATAGAATTTGAGGTAATAAGAGTCACTCTGACTTTTGTGAGTACTCTGATCTGACTCTACCCAAATTTAAAGGTTTTATTGTCAATGATGAAGCAACTAATATTTATCGAACAGGGGCTTTGTATCAGCAGTTGAACCGGGTAAACCTCCTTTCTGTCGAAAGTCTTCATAGAAAAAAGTTATTTCGGAGCAAGTTTGATGCCTTGAGTTTTAAATTTCCTCATTCTATGTAATTGTGCTTTTTTTGGTTTTCTTGTGGTGCCTTAGTTTACTTGATCGATTGAAATTCAAAAGCCTTTTTTGTATTCTGGCCATGTGCTCATGGTCGGCAGTATTTGGACAGTCTGAAGTGATAACATTTCAGAAATGGAATGTTGAAGACGGCCTCTCTAACTCCATTATTCGCAATATAGCGCAGGATTCCGCTGGCTATTTGTGGCTAGCCACTGAGCATGGCCTTAATCGGTTTGATGGGTTACAGTTTAAGCACTATTTCAGCGTGCCTGGTGATTCTTCAGGCTTGTCCCACAATTCACTTTTCGGGCTTGGAATCGATGCTTCTGGTATGGTGTGGGTGGGTAGTGATTATGGCTTGAATCTATTGAACCCCGAATCAGAGGAGGTTCAGCATTTCTTCTATGACTCTCTTGATGAAAACAGCCTGAGTGATAACTACGTGAGGTGCGTTTTTGTGGATTCCAGGCATCGGGTGTGGGTAGGTACTCAAAATGGGCTAAACCGCTATCAGCCTGTGTCGGGTGATTTTTTCAGATACCCGGAGCAGCGTGAGTTTGATGACGCAAATCGGAGAAGAATCCATTCTTACAATAGAATTAACACTGTATTTGAAGATAATGATGGGGCTATTTGGGTTGGTACTGATGGCGGAGGGATTAAAATATACAGATCGGGGGGAGAGGAGTTTGAGGAGTTTTTTATTCCCGGGGAAGATGTGAAACGTCAAATTATCCGAAAGATTTATCAGGATACGGCAGGAGATTTTTGGATTGGTACGGATGGAGGGCTGGCTTACTTTCAGGTGGAAACCCAGCAGTTTGACTTTTATACAGAGAATGGGCCTGAAGGCTTGTCTAACCAGTTTGTCTGGGGGATTTTGGAGGATCAGGATGGCCTCATTTGGGTAAGTACTTACAGAGGCGGGATCAGTCTTTTTGATAAGAAACTGGGGCAATTTGTGGCCCATCTGAATGAGGATACACCCGGGAGCCTCTCTAGTGAGATGATCTGGACATTGTTTCAGGATCAGGATGGAGGCATATGGGTAGGCACGGATGGACAGGGCGGCCTCAACTACTGGAATCCCTTAGCCCAAAAGATGAGACATTACCTCGGGGTACAGCCAAATGAAAGCAAGCATGTTGTAAAAGATGTGTTGGAGTTGACTTCAGACATCCTTCTGGTGGTTTCTACACAGGGCTTTTTTGCATTTGATCAGAGGGATCAATTTGTGGAGTTTCTGGAGGAATGGTCGCTTGAGCCCATGGTGCGCTTGTTGTATAGAGAGGGTGAAGCTCTGGTGGTGTCGGGTGATGAGGTGGTGTTAATGGATTCATTACTGAGCCCAAAGAAAACTTATAAATATGGAGATGGAGTAGCTGAAAAACATCCTACAGCGCTGGCGTTGGAAGGGGAAATTCTCTGGATTGGAACTCTAAGCGCGGGTTTGCATCAGCTCAATCTAAAATCCGGCGAGACGAAATCTTTTTTTTCAAATGGGAGCACCAGTTTGTATCAGGATTCCAGGTCCATCAAGGCGCTGCTGAGCAGAAATCAGTCTGAACTTTGGGTCTCATCAGTTCGCAGTGGTCTTTTTCGGATGAATACAGTGACGGACGAGATCAAACAATTTTTCTATCACACAAAGGACTTCTTTGAACCAACCATCACCTCTATAGTAGCGACTTCTGACAGTGTTTTGTGGTTAGGTACTCAGAATGAAGGGCTTATTAAATTCAATACACATGATGGGTCGTATGAGGCTCTGGTGTCTGAGGGTACATTGACCAATGAAATCACCGCCCTGATTGCTGAGGAGAATGGAAAATATATCTGGCTGACCTCTAAGAATGGCATGGGGAGATTTGATATAGAAACAGGCCAGTTTCATGAGTTTACCATAGAGGATGGTCTGCAGAGTAGGGTGTTCAATCAGGTATCCCATCAAGGCCGGAGCGGTGCGTTTTACTTTGGTGGTGTGAATGGAATCAATGCATTTAATCCGGATGAAGTAATCCTGAACCCGATCAGACTCAAGGTCTTTTTTGAGGATTTCATGATCAATGAGGTGAGCGATCCCGAACGTCTCAGGCTTGCCTCTCAGGGTCCAGTTAGTCTCTCTTATGATGAGAATGATTTATCATTTTCGTTTGTCGCTCCTGCTTTTCTTCATGCCAATAAAGTGCGCTATGGGTATCGCCTCTCCGAAAAGGAAGACTGGAGAGATCTGGGAAGCAGGCGCAATTTGAATCTTCCGAAGCTCTCGCCGGGGAAGTACCATCTGCAGGTACGTGCTACTAATAATGACGGCTTTCCAGGTGGCGCATCATCAGTGTTCTTAGAGATTTTACCTCCGTGGTGGCAGACGTGGTGGTTCAGGCTCTTGTTTTTCCTTGGGGTAATGATCTTGCTGGGGAGTGTATTTGTTTATCGGGTCAGGAGAATCCAGAAGCAAAAGATCGCACTGGAGCACATCGTGGCGGAGCGAACTAGCGAGCTCAAAGCAGAGCGGGATAAGGCAGAATCTGACAAAAGGGTGATTGAAAAACAAGCAGTTAAGCTTCAGGAGCTCGATCAAGTAAAGTCAAAATTCTTTGCCAATATCTCGCACGAGCTGAGGACTCCTTTGACTTTGATCAATGCTCCACTGGAGGCCATGCTGGATGGTGACTTTGGTCCTGTGGACCCTAAAATGTTGAAGGCGCTGGAGACAGCCCGGTCCAATGGAGGGAATTTGCTGGTGCTGGTTGAAGAAATTCTGGATCTGGCAAAGCTGGAAGCGGGGAAGCTGAGGTTGATTAAAAACCCCGTTCTGATAGGCGAACTTATTGATCAGCTTTTTGCTCCATATGCTTTCGGGTTTGCTCAGAAAAAAATAGCGGGTGAAATCACACTCGATATACCGGAAGGCCTCACACTGATGATCGATGAGAAAAAATTTAGCAAGATCATCAACAACCTCCTTTCTAATGCATCAAAGTTCACATCCGCAGGTGGTAAAATTCATCTATTGGCGAGATACCAAAGCCAGGATGGCACTATGCATATCTCTGTTTCTGATACAGGCAGTGGTATCCATCCTGATGATCTTCCATTCGTCTTTGATCGTTTTTATCAGGCAGAGAAAGACAACAAGGCCCGGGGAGGCACAGGGATAGGCCTGGCGCTTTCCAGGGAGCTGGCGCATTTATTTGGAGGGCAATTATCCGTGAGTAGTGTGCAGGGCGAAGGCACTGAGTTCGTTTTTGATTTTCCGGCCGAACTATCTGAATACAGTTTGATAGAGGAGGTTTCCGAGGATGAGACTTACAAAAAGGAAATTCTCCAGGGCTTAGTCCAAAGTACGCGCGTGTATTCAGAGTACTTTCAGGTGGATATGCCTGCTGTGCTCATAGCCGAGGATAACGACGAAATGCGCTCCTTTATTCATGGCATTTTTCAGCCGTATTTTGACGTGACCAATGCCAGCGATGGCCAGGAAGCCTGGGATCATCTGGAGTCGGGAAGATTTGATATCCTTGTTTCAGATTGGATGATGCCCAGACTGGATGGCTTTGAGCTGATGAATAAGATTAAAGAAACGCCTGAACTCAGTGGCCTCTCTATAGTGATGCTTACGGCCCGATCATCGGAGGAAGATAAACTCCAGGCCCTTACTGCGGGCGTAGATGATTATCTGACCAAGCCATTCAATAAGTGGGAACTGCTGGCCAGGGTGAAAAACATACTGCAAAATAGAATGGCCAGGAAGGATAAGGAAAGTGTCAATCAGCCACTTTCAGTGGATCAGGAGTTCATGAACCGTCTCCAAGGCATCGTTTCAGCCGAGCTGAAAAGTGGGTTACTCTCTGTGAGTTATCTGGCCTCTGAGCTGGCCATGAGTGAGCGACAGCTCCAGCGCAAAATCAAAGCCATTTCCGGTCTGAGCCCTCAGCAGCTGATCAAGGAAGTGCGACTTCAAAAGTCCAGGGCAATGCTGATGGCAAAGCGTGTGCACACCGTTGCTGAGGCTGCCAATTTGGTAGGCTTTGACAAGACGGAATATTTCTCCTCTCAGTTTACACAGCGCTTCGGTAAGCGCCCTTCAGATCTTCTCAAAGGCTGATTTCATTCCCCTGGCGTGCTTTTGTCCGATTCTTCGGGGTAATATGTCGGGCATGGGGGGTGACCCTCATGATACATTTGGGTGTTACTATCCGGCCTGAGGTCGGGTCAGTTTTGAATCACACCAAACCGCTAACATCATGAAAGTACATTTCTATTTTATTCTAATTGTCACCCTATTACTGGGGCGGGAAGTTGCCGCCACCGAACTGCTGGTAGTAGAAACCTACTATTGGATTGGTGGAACAGGCAACTGGAATGACGGTGCCCACTGGTCAGCTACCAGTGGGGGAGAAGCAGTCAATAGCCTCCCGGATGAGACCATCAACGTCATCTTTGACGATAACTCAGGAACGGAAGACTTTACCGTGACCATAGATGACCCCTATAATGTGAGGGATATCACCACCAGTGCCACTGCACTGGACATTGTGTTTGACAATACTCATTATTCTCAGGATTTTCTGAATATCTATGGAAATATATCCCTGAATAGCCATGTTAGTTTCGAGGATGTCTATATCCTGACTTCAGCGAGCGACTCTGTTACTGTCGGTTTCAATGGAGCCAACATGAAGGAGGATATTTTCTTTGCAGGAGAGGGGGCCTATATCATTATTTCTGATATGACTACAGGTAGGTTACAACACGAATCCGGCCGTCTATACCTGGATGATGGGCTTACTTTGACACTCCATAGCCTATTTGAGAAAGGAGGTGAAGGTGATAAGCTGGATCTGGCCGATGCAAACATTAACATTCAGTCGACCTATTTCTTTGATGCCACATCGGGCTTTGAGTTTGTGGCGGGCACCAGCGTAATAACTACTGCTTCCAGTTTGCTTAACTTAAAGTTTGATGGTAGTGGTATTGGTGCGGAGTACCATACTTTCGTTATATACTCAGACGTACCTCCACAAGGTTTGGGTGAGGCCGTCTTTCAAAACTTGATAATTGAAGCAGGAAGTAATTTGACTTTCCTCTTTTCTGCAGGTGATGCTTTGACGATTACCGGAAATTTGGCTCTGAATGGCACCGTGGAGAATCCTGTTAAATTAAGAAGTTGGTATCCTGGCTCACAGGTATCATTAATCATGGCCGATGGAGCGGAAGTCTCGGCCGATTGGGCTCAGCTTACGGACATAAAGATTACGGGCGAACAAGCCTATGAAGCCACCAACTCCATCGATGGAGGGAATAATTCCGGCTGGAACATTATTGCTCCAGAGTTTGATGACTACTACTGGGTGGGTGGATCCGGAGCGTGGGAGGACTATGAAAACCACTGGGCCACCTCATCAGGAGGTACGACCTTTCATACCTCCGCTCCTGGCCTTTATGACAATGTCTATTTTGACGAGCAGTCTACTGCGGGAGAGACCGTAGTCTATACGGACTCTGCGGAGCTGTCCATGGGGAGTTTAATGATCAGCGATCTGACAGACCATCTACAGCTCTATACCACCCATGAGTTTTCATCCTCCAGCCAGCACGGAGCACTATATATCAATGGATCCTTCCAGTCGGATCCATTGTTTGAAACTAACCTCACCGATCTTCTCTTTTTGGGTGCTGGTGATCAGACCATCCATGCAAATGGTGACTTGCAGGATTCTTATGAAGTTTTCATAGAGGGGATTGGTACCTATGGTTTGTTGTCAGATCTTGTCTTGAAAGATTTTTCTTGGGGAAGAACGGACGATCAAGGCTTGATGACCCTTGACGGATTTTCTCTCGAAACAGAGCGGTTACAACTTAATTCTGAGTCTGGCTATTTGGATATCTCCAATTCAGCGGTAAAAGCGAGCTACTTGAAAGTATATGACGGATCAAAACTCATTGATAATGATCAGTCATCTGTGGAAATATACAATACGGGATTAGGAGGGACACTGGATGGTTATCTGAACTATGATGATCCGGCGATCAATCACTTAATATTTAACGGAGATGTGAGGGTGGTGAACGTGGACGATATGTTTTTTGATACTTTAGAGTTCAAGCCGGGATCCAGTGTTCTTTTTGATAACTATGCCTCCCGTGATATTACCGTCAATGAATTCATGGCCGACGGATCATTGCAGCCGATTTCTATTTTTGGAGAAGCAGGCATTAATATGGTGAAGGCTTCTGGCTCCGTGTCAGCCGAGAGCGTGATTGTGAAGAACATCAATGCCACCGGCGGAGCGGATTTTACAGCCACCAACTCTCTTGATTTGGGTGGCAATGCTGGTTGGATTTTCGATGGAGCATTCGTTCCCACAGATTTTTATTGGGTTGGAGGTTCAGGTGATTGGGATGATTATGAACATCACTGGGCGGCATCTTCGGGAGGTGAAGATTTTCTGATGCGCTTACCTTCTCGTTACGACAATGTCATTTTTGATACCAACTCATTCAGTGAGGATAATAGTGTGGTCACTCTTTCTTCGATAGTGAAAATCAGTGACCTGTCCATGGTTTCATTATCCAATACCATGACCCTAAAAGGAGAAGGGCAAAAAGGGCATCTGCATCCTGTGAGGTCACTGGATTTTGATCCAAAGGCCCTCATCGATCTCAAAATGTATTTTGAATCGGACTCTAATCAGACACTCACGGCAGATGGGGCTCAGTTTGGGGAGCATGAATGGTACATATACAAAGAAGCTGGTACGGTGGAGATCGTCGGGGACCTGAATGCTCCAGACGTGAATATAGACCATCAGCGGGGAGGAATTGTGTTCAATGATGGAGCCGAATGGACTGACATAGTCCTCAAAGAATACTACACTTATAATAATACCACAGTTGATTTGGGTAAGGCGAATATTATAGCCGAGAACTTCCTATTGTCCTGGTATTCATCGGGTACGCTCACCGAAGGGAATGCTCTGATCGAGGTTACTAACAGATATTCTGATCGGAGGAATCAGGGTGTCTATACCCTCAAGTTCAATGGTGAGGTAAACGTGGAGTCGGATGTTACAGCAAGGACGCTGAGTATTACTTCTGGAAGTGAAATTACCTTTTTGGCAGGCTCCACCATCGACATTCTTCAAAATATTTCGATGTACAGTGTGACTACAAACCCCAGTGTGATCAAGAGCAGCATCCCGGGAACCCAGTATACCTTCTCCATGGCGTCTTACGGAAGTGTCAGTGCCAATGGTCTGATCTTGTCCGATTCTGAGGCCACTGGAGGTGCAACTTTCACCGCCAATGCAAGTGAGGATGCAGGTAATAATACCGGCTGGACCATCAATAGCATAGAACCCCTGGATTTTTACTGGGTGGCACCAACCAATGGAGCTCAGTGGGGTAACCCTGCCAGTTGGGCTACTACATCGGGTGGGTCGGAGCTCCATACAAGGGCTCCAGGCCGTTATGACAATGTATATTTTGATGCAGAGTCCTTTGATAGTGAAGGCCTATTGGGAGTAATAGTTCATCCAAATGGGCATGAGGTGGCCAATCTGGATATGAGTGGCATGGATTCTCCTGTCAGGTTTATGTCCTATTCATCTTCAGACGTCCTGAAGCTAAAGATTTTCGAATCTGCTGTGCTCAGCGATAAAGCTCAATTTGAGATACAAGAAATCTACCTCTATGATGTACACACTTTTGATGTGAATGGTGCCACCTTCAATAAGCCGCTCACTGTATATGCTGAAAGCGGTGACGATAATGTCCTGAGCATTCCGGAAGGTCTGAACCTGGAATCCCTTGAGGTATACGGAGGAGGGATAGACTTTGGAGCTGATGACTTTACCATAGGGGATTTACACCTGGATAATATGACTTCCACCGTGGATCTTTCTGGCGCGAGCTTTGAGATTGGTGAGTCTTTCTATGTGGTTTCGGATGAAGCCGTCCTTGGTACAGATTGTTCCATTTCGATGCCCTCTGGTGGTACTTTTGGAGGTAGCGCCTGGGGTAGTGTCGGGCAGGTTACTTTGAGCGGAGAGGTAGAGGTTGGTACTTATTTTCATATCAATGAACTCATCCTGGATGGGGGCGCAGACCTGACTGTACTGTATAAAAGTCATTTATCTTTTGATACACTCATTGCAGAAGGTGGCTCTCAGGAAGATCCTATTACCTTGTCGAGAGGGGATGAGCATCCGGTACCTTCCAGTATTTACTCCGATGCTGAGACCATTGAACTGAAATGGGGTGAGCTTTATGGTATTGAAGCCAAGGGTGATGCTGATTTCATTGGAGTGGCCACTTTAGATTTGGGAAATAATCCGGGATGGACTTTTACCAAGCTTGATCCTGAGCTTGTTTTTTCGGAATTGGAAAGTGTGACCTATGGTGACGAAAGTTTTGAACTGAATGCTGCCATCCACGAAGGGCTACAGGTACTTTATGATACCGAAGACATAGACAAGATAGGAATAGATGGGTCTTCAGTGTCGATAGAAGGAGCGGGCCAGGCTGACATTAGGGCTTATTTTGACGGGAATGACTACTATGAGGCAGCCGAGATCATCCAGCCTCTCACCATCAATAAGGCCTTACTCACAGCAAGTCCAGCACCAAAAAGCAAGGTCTATGGTGCCGAACTGCCAGAATTTACACCTCTCTATTCGGGATTTGTCCATGAGGAGGATGCTTCTGTGATTGATACTCCCCCTACTGCTAATACTGATGCCTCTGTGGGCAGTGCGGTTGGAGAATATGATATATCCCTGTCGGGTGCTGAAGATAATAACTACACTTTCGAATACGAACCAGGAACACTTACGGTAAACAAGGCGACGCTTACAGTCACCGCTGAAGATAAGGTCATGACCTATGGCGGAGCAGAACCAGCCTACACATTTACTTATAGTGGCTTTGTGCTGGATGAAACAGCAGATGTGATCAATGAAGAGCCGTCTGGAGTTTTTGTTTCGGAAATGCCAGGAGATGCTGGCTTATACATTTTATCAATTGAAGAAGATGGCAATGATGACAACTATGATTTCGTTTATGTTGATGGTGAGTTGACCGTTGAGAAGGCGCCACTGACCGCTTCTGCAGATGAGAAGACCAAGGTTTATGGAGCTACAAATCCACAATTTACCATCACCTATTCCGGATTTATGAATGCAGATGGCCCTACGGATATCGTGGAGCCAACGGCCACCACTAGCGCCACGGAACTGAGCGGTGTGGGCACTTACGATATTACCTTGACAGACGGATCTGCGGATAATTATGTGCTGACTCTTGAGGATGGTCTCCTCACAGTATCTCAAAAGGAGCTAACGGTGATTGCCGATGATCAATCCAAAACCTACGGTGAGGAGAATCCAGAGTTGACCATCACTTACTCGGGTTTTGAAAATGGGGATGATACCGACGATCTGGAAGAGTTACCCACTATTACCACAACTGCCACCCTGGAATCAGATGCCGGTACTTATCCCATTGAACTATCAAACGGGACAGGGATCAATTATGCGGTTACCCTGGTAAACGGGGAGCTGACCATTAACCAGGCCAGTCAGGAGATTTCCATCGAGGAAATCCCGGAGAAGAAGATCATAGATGAGCCATTCCAGGTGACTGCTACAGCTACTTCTGGGCTGGAGATAGCATTCAGTATAGATGGTCCGGCTACCTTGTCAGGCAATACAGTGACCCTGAGCGGCGCACCTGGTACTGTGGTGATCTATGCCGATCAGGAGGGAGACAACAATTACCTGGCGGCTGAAACACAGTCCATCCTCTTTGATGTGCTGGATACCACCAGAATGAAGCAGGAGATCACCATAGCGTCTATTTCTGATAAGGTATATGGAGCAGCACCTTTTTCCTTTTCGGCTTCCACCAGTTCGGGGTTGGAGCTGACCTTTACGACAGAAGGCCCAATAGCTATTGAGGACGAACTCATCACCATTAGTGGGGTAGGCACGGCGAGTATTGTTGCCCGACAGGCAGGGGATGAGGAGTACAATGCAGCTTCCCTCAAGATGACTTTTGAAATAGACAAGGCCCCACTTACTGCCACGGCCGAATCTAAGAGCAGGATTTATGGTGAAGTGAATCCGGCATTGACGATTAGCTATGCCGGCTTTGTCAATGGAGAGACGGAGTCTGTCATAACAGAGCCATCAGCCGAGGTGATTGCGGATGAACTGAGTGAGGTGGGTAGCTATCCCATTACCCTGTCAGGTGGATTGGCAAACAATTACACCATTACCCTGGCAAACGGAAGTATGTCAGTAGAAAAGGCCACGCTGACCGTGACACCTGACGATCAGCAGAAAGTATATGGAGAGGAAAATCCGGGTTTTACATTTGAGTATTCGGGCTTTGTCAATGAAGAAGATGCCACCGTGATCGCCACAGCACCAGCCTTCTCCAGCGACGCTACCGCTTCAAGTGATGTAGGGAGCTATGAGATTACCGGCTCTGGCGGAGAAGCGACAAATTATTCCTTCAGTTATGAGATAGGCGCTCTCACAGTGGTCAAAGCTGATCAGGTCATCAGTATAGAAGCGATAGATGACAAGGACGTAACAGCGGAACCATTTGCGATACTGGCCAGCGCCACTTCCGGTCTGGAACTAAGCTATGAAGTGACCGGCCCTGCCACTGTCGAGGGTAACATCATCACGCTGACAGGTGTCACCGGGGAGGTGGAAGTGGCAGTAAGCCAGTTGGGCAATATTAATTATCATGCTGCGGCAACGGAGACCGTAAGCTTTACAGTGACCGATGCGAGTAAAACCAATCAAACTATTTCGTTTACAGAGATTTCGGATCAGACTTACGGGGCCACTCCTATTACACTGGAAGCTACTTCTGATTCAGGATTGAATCTCACATTTGATGTGGAGGGACCTGCGATTCTTGACGGCTCAACACTCACGATCACCGGAGTGGGTGAAGTGACGGTCACAGCCAGTCAGGCCGGGAATGAGACCTTCAATCCTGCCACTCTCGCTCAGTCGTTTACCGTTGCTCCGGCCACCCTCACGGTTACTGTGCAAGGGGAGATAATCACTTATGGAGATGATCTTCCGGAGTTTACTTATGAGTTGGGAGGCTTTGTGAATGGTGAAGAAGAGGGGGTGCTGACGTCCATACCTACCATCAGCAGCAACGCTTCGGTAGAGAGTGATGCCGGCACCTATGAGATCATCGCGTCTGGTGGAGAAGCGGTTAATTATACTTTCGCGTATGTGTCTGCTACTCTGACCATAGAAAAAGCAGATCAGGCGATAGCGCTGGAAGGGATTGCGGATAAATTAGTCACTGATGCTCCTTTTGAGATCATTGGGATTGCGAGTTCTGATCTACCACTCACCTATGAACTTACCGGACCGGCCAGCCTCTCGGGCACGACCATCACGCTCAGCGGCAGTACGGGTACCGTTGTGATCACAGCCAGTCAGGCAGGTAATCAGAACTATCATGCAGCGATAACTACGAGTCTGAGTTTTAGTGTGACAGATCCATCTAAAGCGATGCAGACGATCACTTTCGAAGCGATTCCTGAAAAGAAATATGGAGATGTATTTACGCTTGGGGCAACGGCAAGTTCAGCCCTCAGTGTGGTGTACGCTGTGACTTCAGGTCCTGCCAGTATTTCAGGTTCGGAACTGACCGTTACCGGAGTAGGGGAAGTGACCGTACTGGCCTCACAGGATGGAGATGAGTCCTTCAACCCTGCACCCTCAGTGAGTATGAGTTTTGTGGCCGGCAAAGCGAGCCTCATAGTAACAGCGGATGACAAAACCCGAATTTACGGGGAAGAGAATCCTGAGTTCACCGCCAGTATTCAGGGTTTCATTGGTAGTGATTCGGAGGCAGATTTGGAAGCGGTTCCAGCTGCCTCCACCACTGCCACTGAGACAAGTGATGCGGGGACTTATGCGATCACCGTTTCCGGTGGAGCTGCTCAGAATTATACTTTTAGTTATATCGAGGGTACGCTCACCATTGGCAAGGCAGTGGCTGTTGTGAGCCTGAGCAACATGGAGCAGGTGGCAGATGGAGAATCCAAGATGCCTACGGTAACCACCGATCCTGCTGATCTGTCTTATGAGATTACTTTTGACGGTAGCAGTGAGGTGCCTTCTGAAGACGGTACCTATGTGGTGGAGGTCACCATTGATGAGACCAACTATGAAGGGTCGGCTTCAGGAAACTTTGTATTAACCAAGGCATTCACACTGGAGGCACCCGTGAGGAATGAGGTGCAAGTCTACCCCAACCCGGCCTCTGAGAGGGTCATGGTAGAAGGAGCAGCTGGTCAGCTGGTCAAAATATATAATCTGATGGGTGTGCTACAGATGGAGAGCGAAACCAACAGGACTATTCAAATTGGGGCGCTTAGCTCGGGAGTCTATTTGATTCGGGTGCTGGATGCTTCTGGTCAATTGGTCAGTCACCACAGAATAGTTAAGCACTAGAATTAAAGACCATACTAAGGCGGACTGATCATTAGATTGGTCACTAGCCAGCTCCCAGGGAGCTGGCTTTTTTTGTGCCTTCAGCAGCTAGCGCTTATCGCAGTTGTCTGTTTTGGGTGAATTGGCTTAAATTCGGGATACCTAATACTCCTATAGGTGGCAAATAAGGGTTAAAGTAGATTTATGGCAAAATTGAGGATACTAGTAGCTGAGGATAACCTGGTTCACGCCAGCAAAATGGAGATGATACTGGAAGAGCTAGGATATGATCTGATTGGTATTTTCAATAATGAAGCAGAGGTGATGCGCATGTTCAATGCCACTCTGCCGGACCTGGTGATCCTGGACATTGATCTGAAAGATAGTGACGATGGTGTGTCCATTGCTTCTAAAATCAATAACATACGGCCTACTCCTATCATTTTTGCCACGTCATTTGTAGACAAAGAGACCATTTCCAGGGCGCTGCAGACCGATCCATATGCATACCTGATCAAGCCCATAGAAAAGCCCTCTTTGCAGGCGGCTATTGAACTGGCAGTATTTAAGTTGGGTAAGAAAGATCAGGAGGGGAGTGCTGGCAAATTTTCGGGCTGGTCTGAAGACCTTGTTCTGAACGAAAGCTTTTTTATTAAATCTGGCAGCAAGTTGGTGAAGGTTGCCTGGGCTGATATTCGATGGATAGAGGTAAGCCAGGACCGGTACTGTGAGATCGTCTCAGAAAAGCGCAGTTTTCAGATTCGCTCATCCATGAACCAGTTAGAGGAGAAATTGAACCCGGCAGTGTTTGTGAGGATTCACAGATCACATATCGTGAATATCGAAAAAGTGGACGGGGTGGATGATGTTGATATGGTGGTAGAAGTAGGCGAAAAATCACTACCCCTTGGGGGAGCTTATAAAAACAATTTGATGAACAGACTCAGATTGTTATGATTTACTAATATTACTCTCAACCAACCTTACTTATCGCCATGAATAGAGTCATTCGTTTCTCCCTGTGTTTGTCATTCTACATTAGTTCCCTATTTGCGGGAGCTCAGGGATTGTCTCTGGTAGATAGCTTGAAATCGATGCTGAAAAATCCGCCCAATGATTCAGTGGAAACCCGCTGGGTCAACTCACTCTTTGGGTTATACATGTCGATTGATATGGACTCTGCCCTTTACTATGGCCAGCAGGCCAAAGCGCTGGCAGAGGAGCTTCAGGATTCGGTATTGATTGCCAGCAACACCCTCAATTTCGGAGGGTATTACTGGTACCAGTCGGATTTCATCAAAGCGATGGAATGCTATGTCCGGGCTGCAGAGATTTTTGATAAGCTGGGGAGTGAAACTGACAAAGCCGACGCGCAGCTCAATATTGCCCTGATCTATATGACCATGGGCGAAGGAGCAAAATCTAAACCCCTTTTTTACAAAGTCTTTGAGGTCTATAAACGAAATAATTACCTGAACGGTCTCTCAACGGCCTATCAATACCTCGGGGCTGTCTTTCAGGATGAAGCCAACTATGACTCGGCTATTTATTGCTTTAAAAACTGCATTGACTATGCCATAAAGTCTAAAATGGTGTTGAATCAGGCTTGGGGCTATAGTGGCCTGGGGGAGGCGTATCTAAAGAAAGGAATGTATGCTGAAGCCAGAGCGTATCAATTGAAATCTCTTCAAATAGAAGAACAGCTGGGCAACAGAGTAGGAATGCTCCAATCTTACATCGCTCTTGGGTCATTAGAAAAACAAATGGGGAACCTGTCAATGGCTGAGCAATATTTTGTAAAAGCAGAGTCCATGCCTGAGTTGTCAGGAGACCTTATCAGTCAGCGAAATCTATCCCAGGAGTTTGTGAAATTGTATGAAACCACAGGTGAAGTGGCTAAAGCATACGAATACTATCGAAAACATGTAGCTGCGGTTGATTCCATTAAAAATTCACAAGACTTGGCGACGATCAATGAGCTCAATGAAAAATATGAATCTGAGAAGAAGGCCAACGAAATTTTGACTTTGCAAAGAGAAAGTGAGCTGAACAGATTGATTTTGGACAAAGAGAGGAGTCAGAAGTTGCTCTTCGGAGGTGCTTCTGTTTTATTTCTGCTACTCAGTGGTGCCATGATTTTTGGCTATTTCCAACTGAAGAAGTCGAAAAATCAGATTGACAAGCAAAACAAACTGGTCACCAAAATCAACAAAGCACTCAACAAGTCACAGGATGAACTCCTTGCAGCCAATAAGACCAAAGACAAGTTTTTTGCACTCGTGGCCCATGATCTCAGGGGGCCGGTTACTTCTATGCAAGGCATTGGCCGAATGCTTTCGTTTTATCGAAAAAAGGGAGATGAGGAGCGCATCGATCAACTCATCGAGCAGGTAGATCAGTCCTCTGCATCGGTGAATCATCTGCTGGACAATCTGCTCAAATGGGCCCTCTCGCAAACCAATGGTCTCAATTTTCAGCGTGGAGCATTTGAAACGAAGGGCTTGGTAGAGGAGTGCATGACTATTTTTGACGAGGGCATAAAAGCCAAAGAGATCGCCGTATCTGTAGAAATGCAAGGCGGCCTGATGGTGGAGGCCGACTACAATATGATCAGTACCGTTCTCAGAAACCTGCTGAGCAACGCGCTCAAATTTTCACCAGTAGGGGGCACGATTAAATTATCAGTTTCTGAGCGAGAGGATTATGCTGAGATCACTGTAACGGACTCAGGGCAGGGTATGCCAGAAGAGACCATCCGTAAAATTCAAGGAAATGAGCCTGTAGAAAGCACCCGCGGTTCACAGGGTGAAAAGGGCACCGGGCTTGGGCTTGTATTGTGTCAGGAATTCATTCGCTTGCATGGTCAGCAGTTGCACATCTCTTCCTCCAGCCAGGGTACTTCTATCTCCTTTCTACTGCAGCTCGCACATCAGATGGCTTAGGTTTGGGGTTTTCAAAGGTAAAAATTAAGACGCGCTTAAAAATTTAATGATCAGAGTTGATAGGTTCATGTACGTATCTGAGTAGTTCATGTACGGATTGAATTAGCAGATTTTATTAGGAATCATATTACGGTGCAAAGCCTCTCAGGGAGGTCTATTGTCCCTTAAAACCTAGTAAAGACATGAACAATCTATCCACCTTTGATTCCCTGGAATCACGCACCGCACCTTTGACCAAAGGAGTGCCCAGATCCTTGGCAGTCTTAGTACTGCTCTTGCTTACAGTTTCAGCCACTTTTGCCCAGCCGCCCATCTCTGGTGGAGATTGTGGAAGAAATGTATTGAACTTTGAAGCCGGTTATCTCAGTACCACCATTGATGAATTTCCAATCAGCTCTCAGGGGTCGGGTACCTGGGAGGCATGGGTGAAAAAAGCCAATTGGGGATCGGGCTCTCAGGAATTTACGATTTTTTCGAATGCCTATGCTTATCCAAGTGAGAAGGCTTTTTATGTCTCACTGCATCCGATGGTCGGGTTGCATTTCCGAAGTGGATATACCGACGGTGGCTATGCGGCATACCCTACCACCATGCAGTACACCGCGGATTCCTGGCACCATTTGGCAGCTACCTGGTCAGAAGACGGGAGCAATGTAACTATTGCGATTTACGTGGATGGAGATTCTATTACTTCCACTCAGACTACTTCGAAATTTGGTATCGAGCCAACTCTTTATTTTGGAGGGTCACCGACGCACGCCGCCTTTGCGCCGGGAAGCATGGCTGAAATACGAATCTGGGATGTTGCCAGAACAGAAGCGGAGATATCCTCCAGTATGAACAGTACCCTGATCGGCAATGAAACCGGCCTGATCGGTTACTGGCCACTCAATGATGCCACCGAGAGTACCACTGCTACCAATCTGGTCGCCAGTGGAAGTGCAGCCACTTTGGTATCCATGACTCCATCCTCAGCATGGGTAGCTACCTACCCGTTTGGCGTTAGCTCTGGTGCAGAAGTGAAAAGCGGGTCAACGATCGATTTTGAAACCCAGATGACCAATGAGAGTTCCGAGGTTAAAGTATTTACCATTACAAATAATGGAGCCACAACCCTTGACTTTACAGAAAGCCCCATTTCACAAATGGCTGGAACAGATGCCGATCAATTCATTCTTGACCTGACAGGTACCGCTGGATCATTAGCCGTGGGAGCTTCTACCACTTTGTCGGTTAGCTTTCATCCTACCTCAGAAGGAGTAAAAACGGCGTTCTTTTCATTGACTAATGTGGAGAGCTGTGAAGATCCTTATACCATTTATTTATCAGGTATTGGTAGCACTTTGGACGGTTCGGTGAGTGTGGACGCCAATGTTTCCATCTATGGTGGTTCAGATGGTCAGTTGACCGTGAGCCCATCTGGAGGTACGGCACCCTATACCTATCTCTGGAGTAACGGAGCTACAACAGCTACAGCTACGGGGTTGAGTATCGGGGAGCACTCCGTTATTGTCACGGACGATGTAGGGGCTTCTGTGATGAGGTCGGCTTCCATTACACAGCCCGATGAGCTCAGCATTACCTTAACAGTGGACGCCCATGTATCAACGGTAGGGGGCAATGATGGAGCGATCACGGCATCAGTTACAGGAGGGGTAGAACCCTATTCTTATTTGTGGAACAATGATGAAACAACGGCTTCCATCTCCAGCCTGATTGCCGGTGAATATGAATTGACCGTGACTGATGCAAATGGTGCTACTTCCTCAGGGTCAGTGATCGTGACTCAGCCCAAACCATTTGAAGCCAATATTCAGGTGGTGACTGAGGTGTCAGGAGGAGGTTCATACGGTGAACTATCTGCATTTGGATTGTACGGTGAGGAACCCTATACCTATTTATGGAGCAATGGAGCTGATAGTCAGGTAATTTCCAACCTGACTGCTGGCACCTATTCGGTCATTATTACGGATGATGAAGGTAAAGAGGAAGAAGCCTCCATAGTCCTTGGGGAAGGCATCACAAGACTAACTTATACAGGGGCTTTTTATGAGTCAGGAGACAATACAGGTTCTGTTATCGGGTCTGCTAAAATATCATTACTTGGGGGTCGATTTAGCTCAGATGATTTGGGCACATCGGAGGTTAGTATTTCCTTACCTTCGGGTCTTACTTCTACATTGACTGTAGAAGAAAATTCTCTGATCGCACAAGACTGGACATCCCTGGAGTTAAAGGGTGATCTGTCTTACCAAACATGGGCCGTCTCGACTTTTGGAAATGGACTATTTGTGGTATTAGCCAATAGCTATGAAACTAGCGTGATGTCATCTGCAGATGGAGTCAATTGGGTCGTAGGTGATTTGGAGCATCAGGATTGGTCTTCTGTGGCTTATGGTAATGGTAGATATGTAGCTGTGACTACAGATGGCTATGCTTCTTATTCTGAAAATGGTATTAATTGGTCAAGTCCGGCTTTCTTAGAAGATTCAGACTGGAAGGATGTTGCCTTTGGCAATGGGTTATTTGTGGTGATTGCAAGTTACTATGATGATTATGCAGTCATGGTGTCCGAGGATGGTGAAAACTGGACGGTTCCTGGTACATTGATTAATGATTACTGGGTATCTATTACCTATGGTGGAGGTCAGTTTTTAGCAGTGAGCGAGTACGGCAATGTCATGGTTTCATCCGATGGTCAAGACTGGCTGTTATATACTGATGCTATGGAATCCAGTAGCGTCAATGGCCTGGCCTATGGCAATGGTAAGTATGTTGTATGTTCTGATGATAGCGGTGAGGAATTATATGGAAAAATATGGTCGTCGACGAATGGTGTCAACTGGACCGAACAATCGATCTCTGTAAGCAGAGACTGGGAGTTGGTGACCTATGGTGGTGGTAATTTTATTGTAACGGGCGACGGTTTTAATGATGGGATATCTATGATATCCAGTGATGGAGAGAACTGGAGTACTTTCGACAATGGAGTATATGAAGTGCGTACCTTGAATTATGGCAACGGAATCTTTGTCGGTTTCGGAGAGCATGTGGACAGTGATGATGATGTGTTTGTCAGCTCGACATCTTCCGTAGCCACACTTACACTTTCTGGCAACGCATCAAGCCATCAAAGTAGTGGTAACATCTCCGATATAGTTTTTGATTTTACTGATGCGGCCTTTGCCAATATGGCCGCAAGTGATGTGACCAATGCTGCCAACTACCCAAGCGGGATAGGAATTGATTTCCTTGACAATCCATCCATTATTTATTCAGGGGATGGTTTTAGTGAAGCTGCCAGTAGTGATGGCTCTGTGACTGGCTCCATCATGATCCTATTGACAGGAGATAATTTCAAGGATGACGATGAAGATGACAAATTGGAACTCGACAATGAGGTTTATCTGGGTAATATTCCCGATGGTCTGTCAGCGACGTTTTCGATCATTGAGCAAAATACGCAAGGAGAAGATTGGGTGGATGCTACCGATGAATCTATCACGGGAACCTGGTCCATTACAGCCTATGGCGATGGTACTTACGTAGCTATTGACAATGAAAGCACAAGTTTTGTCTATTCTACAGATGGAATGAACTGGACCGAAGGTGAGCTTGATTACAATGGCTGGTGGGATATGACATATGCCAATGGATTGTTTGTAGCCGTGGGCGCAGCAGACGATGAGTATGGTTATGTCATGACCTCTACGAATGGTATTGATTGGAACTACCAGGCAGTGGAAGGGTACTGGGAAGGAGTTATCTATGGTGCAGGACTTTTCGTTGTAGTAGGTGACGATGAAGCCATGACTTCTCCAGATGGAGAGAATTGGACGGCGTTGGGAGAAATCCCTAATACTGAATGGTATTCGGTAGCCTATGGGAACGGTAAGTTCGTAGCAGTATCTCCTTATGGTTATTATTTAATGACCTCCGAGGATGGTATCAATTGGTCAGAGATACCGGATGCTGAGTATGGATTTGAAGATGTGGTCTTTGGCAACGGATTATTTGTGGCAATGGGTGAGGACTATGTACAAATGTCCGAAGACGGAGTGGTTTGGACCCATCAATCAATAGATTACGGTAATTGGCGCTCTATTATCTATGGTGATGGTCAGTTTCTGATTGTAGGAGAAGGAGATAACTCGGAAAGCCCCTCTATATTAAGATCAAGAAATGGGATAGATTGGACGGGCGTGGAGAGTGTAGCAGGAATTGTCCTAAAGGATGCAATCTATGCCAATGGAACTTTTTATGGATTTACCAGTGATAATGACTCATGGTTGATACAAAGTGTTGAGAGTACCGGATTGGCCGAGTTAATACTTTCCGGTAATGCCTCTGAGCATCAGAATACCAATGATCTTTCCGATATAACTTTTGATTTCTCTAACGATGCCTTTGTCAATACGGAAGCTACCTACGTATTGAATGCCACAGGTCCGGCTAGTAGCGGTCTGGGGATTGATTTTCATGACAATCCTGCCAATGACAACTGTGCTAATGCTGCCATACTCCCGCTTTATCAGATAGGAGTGGGCATACCTACCCATGGAACTACCCTCAATGCAGAATACTTTGGTGGCACAGTCCCTTGTGATGAAAGCTCGCAGATCAATGATGTTTGGTATAGCTTTAACTCGGGACCCTGGGGTCTCCTAATACTCAAATCCGAACTTGGCACAGCGGGTTTCCTTGCCGGGGCTTTATATGAAAGCTGTGGATCAGAGGTTTATATGATGCCTTTTGCTTTAGAAGGAGGGGAGCTTTATCCGGCATGTATTCCTGATGTAGGGGGTGAACTGTACCTTGAACTGTCCCCGAATACAGACTACCTTATTCAGGCTTGGAACTCCCCCTCAGACGCAGGTACTTTTTCTATCATTTTGGAAACCAATTTGCCACCCACAGTATCGCAGATAGACGATATCGAAATGGATGAATTGACTGAATTAAATTTGACAGTGGAGGCAACCGATGACTTTATTCCCTTAGAAGCACTGGAATATTATCTGGATGATGAGTCTGAAGGGCTGGGAATGAGCATTGACCTGCAAACTGGCGCATTGACCTGGACGCCGACTGAAAATCAGGAGGGAGTATATTCAGTCACTGTATGGGCCATTGATTACTATGATGAGGAATCTGGTCAGGTTAGTAGCGACAGTGTCACTTTCAGCATAACCGTAAATGAAGTAAACCTGGCTCCCTCTATTGAAGAGATTTCAGATCAGGTGGTTGAGATTACCGGACTGAGCTTGCAGGTAGTGGCTACAGATACGGACCTTCCGGCACAGGCCCTTACGTATAGCCTGGACCAAACCTCTTTGGACATGGGGATAAGTATTACTGAGGATGGAGGTCTGATCAGCTGGGTTCCACAACTGAATGCATATGGGTCTTCTAACATGGCCACCGTGACGGTTTCGGATGGAGTTGTAAGCAGTTCTGAAACATTTACACTCACAGTTAATAAAGCAGAACAAGCCATCACTTTTGAGGCACTGACTGATAAGACTTATGGGGATGCTGCTTTTGACCTGACCGCTACGGCAAGTTCCGATTTGGAGGTGACTTATGCCAGTTCGGATGAAACTGTAGCATCGGTTTCCGGTAGTACTGTAACAATAGTGGGAGCGGGTACAGCCACCATTACCGCCAGTCAGGCAGGCAATGACAACTATAGTGCGGCATTGGATGTGACACAAAGTCTAACCATTGAAAAGGCCTCTCAAGCCATCACTTTTGAGGCACTGGCCAATAAGACTTATGGAGATGCTGCTTTCGATCTGACTGGTACAGGCGGTGCGAGTGGCAACGCGGTGACCTTCACCAGCTCGGATGAAACCGTAGCTTCTATTTCAGGAAGTACCGTGACGATCCTGGGAGTCGGTACAGCCACCATTACCGCCAGTCAGGCAGGTAATGACAACTTCGGCGAGGCATTGGATGTGACACAAAGTTTAACCATTGAAAAGGCTTCTCAAGCCATCACTTTTGAGGCATTGGCTGATAAGACTTACGGTGATGCAGATTTTGATCTGACTGCTACAGGCGGTGCGAGTGGCCATGCGGTGACCTTCACCAGTTCGGATGAAACTGTAGCATCTATTTCAGGAAGTACCGTGACGATCGTGGGAGCAGGTACAGTCACCATTACTGCCAGCCAGGCAGGTAATGACAACTATAGTGCGGCATTGGATGTACAGCAAACTTTGACCATTGAAAAGGCTTCTCAAGCCATCACTTTTGAGGCATTGGCTGATAAGACTTATGGTTTCCGCTGATCACTGGATTGATTTCATCAACGTCTGTCACCGTCACAGAAACAGCCAGTGTGCCAACATTCCCGGCTCCATCGGTACCCGTTACTATCACGTCATAAACATTGTTCGATCCACCGTCCCCTGGACTTTCAAAATCAGGGGAGCTCAAGAATGTCAACACGCCGGAGGTAATGCTGAACGCAGAAGCGTCAGTGCCACTCAAACTCCAGGTCACACTCTCATCTGCCGTATAGGTTCCAACAGAAGTCGTGTTCTCCTGAATCGACGGGCTACTATTTCCGCTGATCACTGGATTGATTTCATCAACGTCTGTCACCGTCACAGAAACAGCCAGTGTGCCAACATTCCCGGCTCCATCGGTACCCGTTACTATCACGTCATAAACATTGTTCGATCCACCGTCGCCTGGACTTTCAAAATCAGGGGAGCTCAAGAATGTCAACACGCCCGAGGTAATGCTGAACGCAGAAGCGTCAGTGCCACTTAAACTCCAGGTCACACTCTCATCTGCCGTATAGGTTCCAACAGAAGTCGTGTTCTCCTGTACTGATGGTGTCCCATTGCCACTAATCACTGGATTGATTTCATCAGCATCTGTCACCGTTACCGAAACAGCCAATGTACCAACATTCCCGGCTCCATCGGTACCTGTCACTATAACGTCATAAACATTGTTCGATCCACCGTCTGACGGGCTTTCAAAATCAGGGGCGCTCAAGAATGTCAACACGCCTGAGCTAATGCTGAACGCAGAGGCGTCAGTGCCACTCAAACTCCAGGTCACACTTTCATCCGCAGTATAGGTTCCAACAGATGTCGTGTTCTCCTGTACTGATGGTGTCCCATTGCCACTGATCACAGGGTTGATTTCATCCAGATCTGTTACCGTTACTGAAACAGCCAGTGTGCCGATGTTGCCTGCCTCATCAGTAGCCTCCAATACAACATCATAAACGTTATCTCCATCAAAATCTCCTGGCGTCTCAAAATCACGTGGACTAACGAAGTTCAGGTTACCCGACCCATCTATAGTCATGGTACTTGCATCATCTCCAGAAAGACTCCAAATAACAATTTCTCCAGAAGAATAGGCCCCAATAGCTGAAGTATTCTCAATAATGTTCTGGGTGCCATTTCCTGTTATCCCCGGATCTGTTTTGTCAAAAGTTACATCACTGGCATCGGTGGTAGAAGTGACCTGAACGCCCGCATTCCCAGACAAGTCCTGGAAATCAATCGTAAAAGGAATGGAACTCTCTGTATCACCGGTCTGCATCGTATAAGAGGCGCTCCAGGTTTTATCATCTGCGTCAGACAGGTCATCAATAACGGCCAAGTTTCCGGCTATGTACACGGTTACATTCTCAATGTCCTCCGAAGAAGTAAAATCAACAAATACGTCATCTCCGACCATCGCCCAGATGTAGTTAGAGTTGGAGGAATAGATTCCCACAAAATCCAAAGTTGGTGAGCTAGAGTCGTAAGTGATAGAAAGTGGTGAAGCAGAAACATTTCCATTAAACGCAGCATCAAATGCAGAGCCTGCACTAATGTCTACTGTAACCAAACCATCAGAAGAAGGATATACATCTACCGAATAATTAGTCCCATCTATGTCTACAAAGTTGCTTGCCGCACCATTGCCTACAGTCAAGTCCGTCAAATCAAACCCACTCATTCCTTCACTAAAGGCAATACTGACGGGAATAATACCTGAATTCGTTGGATCAGGTTCGGTTGTACTCAGAACTACCGTCGGAGCAGTTCTATCTGAAGTGATGGTAAACTGAGTAGCTGCACTATTGTCGTTGGCAGAAGCATCCTGAGCCACTGATCCAGCCACATCTATTGTCACCACACCGTCAGCATCCGGGCTAACATCCACTGTATAGTTCAATCCGTCAAGGTCAACAAAATTTCCCAAACTGGCATTAACAACTAAGATGTCTGAAATATCAAATCCCGTCACGGGTTCGTCAAACGAAACATCTATTGTGAAGGTCGAAGAATTCGTGGGGTTGGGTTCGGAACTGAAAACAAGAACCGAGGGAGCGGTCTGATCCAAAGTTACATTGGTATTCACTGATGTAGCTGGATTTCCTGCCAAGTCCGACACATCGGCGGTGATGGTTACATTTCCATCGGCCAATGAAGAAAAGTCCACGGGAACACTCCATGAACTACCACTAACTACCGCACTCGGATTTAAGGTGGTGGAGCCATCAAAAATGGTCAACGTCACTGTCCTTCCATCTTCCGCATCACTGGTTCCACTGACAGTCACTGAGGAAACTTCTGATATATTGATGATATCATCACCAGCGATGGGACTATTGATAGTAAGTGTTGGAACCGTTCGATCTACGGTGACATTGACACTAGCTGATGTGGCGGAATTACCTGCCAAATCATCCACATCGGCTGTAATACTGACGTTCCCTTCAGCAAGAGAGCTGAAGTCCACCACGATACTCCAAGCGCCTCCACTCATCGTTGCTCCTGGCGACAATGTGGTGCTTCCATCGAAGATTGTCAAATTGACCGTCTGCCCATCTTCCGCTCCGCTAGTTCCACTCAAGGTCACAGAAGACACCTCAGAGTTATTGATTTGGTCATCTCCCGAAATTGGGTTACTCAATGTCAATGCAGGGGCCGTACGGTCCAGCGTAACATTCGCATTCACCGAGGTGGCTGCATTGCCCGCCAGATCTGTCACATCCGCGGTGATGGTTACGTTACCATCAGCCAAAGAAGAAAAGTCAACAGGAACGCTCCATGAACTGCCGCTAACTACCGAAGTTGGATTTAAGGTCGTAGAACCATCAAAAATGGTCAAAGTCACTGTTCGTCCATCTTCCGCATCACTGGTTCCACTTATAATCACCGAGGATGCCTCGGCAGAATTCACGTAGTTATCAGATGCGATTGGTGTGGTGATGGTCAAACCAGGCGGCACGTCATCATAGGTCACTGTATTGTCAGTGCTGGTACTCACTGAGTTGAAATTACCAGCCAAATCGGTGGCAGCGCCCCCTTGGATGTTAACAACTACATCGCCAGTTCCGGTCATGCCCGAAACTGTGAGTGTATATGTAGTACCATCAAACGGAGCCACTTCAGAAACGGAGCCAGATAATGAGCCACCCACCGTACTTGAAGCAAAGTCCACATTGGTATCATCTGTAAACCCTGAAATCGGTTCAGAGAAAATCACATCGTAGACAATTGTTCCGTTGGTAGGATCGGACTGAGCACCTGACTGATTAATTGTGACATCAGGTCCCTGAGAATCTGCCGTGATACTAAACTGGGTTGCAGAGTTGTTTACGTTTCCGGCCAGGTCTGTAGCCGCTCCTCCTCCTACATCGACAGTAATTGATCCATCCGCACTCGGTGTAAGTTCGAAGCTAAAATTACCCGAGGGACCTCCTTTAATCCTTTGAATTCTGTTGTTTCCTCCGTCAGAAATCAACACATCTCCACTTGCGGAAAAGGAAATACCCCTTGGGAAGTTAAACTGGCCATCAGCGGAGCCTATTCCACTTCCAAACTGGCTCAAATAATTACCTCCTGAAGTGAATACCTGAAAGCGGTGGTTGTTTCTATCCAACACGTAGACATTTCCAGCTCCATCTACATCAATTTTATCAACTCCCTGTAGTTGACCATCTCCTGTTCCCGGGCTTCCCAAAACGAACTGGAAGTTACCACTGGTATCAAATGCCTGCACCCTATTGTTATTATCATCCGTTACATAAACGGTAGATCCGGAAACCACAATTCCGGTAGGGTAGTTGAATTGACCATTTCCTGAACCATTGCTCCCGACCTCCCACTGGAAGTCTCCCGCTGAATTATACTTCAGAAATTTGGCGTTATTATAATCCGTCACATAAATATCTCCGGTAGCGTGGTCTATGGCCACATCTGAAGGATTGGCAAACTGTCCAGCTCCTGAGCCCGATGTTCCGATTGTCAACAACGCAGCCCCGGACTGATCTATTTTATAGACAAGGTTATTCGTTCTGGTTACATAAAGGTTATCTGATCCATCTACAGCCAATCCAATAGGGGCACTAAAACTTATTGACTGCATGAAATTTCCAGCAGGATCAAACTCCTGAATTCGGTTGTTCAGGCGATCTGCCACCCAGATATCACCAGAACCATCTTCAACAATTCCATATGGATCATTGAACTGACCATCCGCTGATCCCGCCGATCCAAACTGAGAATCATAGGCATAATTCAGTGTCTCCACCAGGTTCGCTTTAGCGCCATTGGTCACATTCACATCCGTAAGATCAAAGCCAGTAACAGGCTCGCTAAAATCAATATTGACAATGAAAGGTGAGCTGTTGGTAGGATCCGGTTCCAAACTCGAAATTACAGGAGTCGGGCTAGTAGCATCATAATTGATATAGAAAGTGCTTGCCGCTGAATTATCATTGCCGGCAATATCCTGCGCAGCACCCGCGACCAAGTCCACGGATACCACACCATCCGTACTCGGCGCAATATCCACCGTATAGCTGATGCCATCTATGTCAATTAAATTGCTTGCGATACCATTACCAACGCTGACAGACCCAAGCCCCAGGCCGGTGACTCCTTCACTAAAGGTGATGTCCACTGTGAAACTCCCTGAATTACTTGGATCTGGCTCTGAACTTGTAAGCGTAGCTGCAGGTGCAGTTCTATCTACAGTATATACCTCACCCACAAACGGGGTATTAGTCATGGTTGCACTAAGACCTGTGTCATTCGTGAAATCCACACCAATGGTTCCATCCCCAGTATCTACTGTCGCTGTGACCGTCCAGTTGAATCCATCAACGTCAGTTACCGATGATATAGATGACCCTCCACCTATTCCTGAGCTATTCAACGTAAAATTGCCAGGAGTAAGTCCCGTAACTGGTGAGGTAAATTGAATATTCCAGTCTAATTCTGAAGCAATAGCACTCCCAGCTGGGTTCGCCTCATCTGCAGTAATGCTGACCACCGTGCCAACCGCACCCAATGCTCCGGATGAAATCCACTCACTTCCATCCATATTCCAAAGTTCTCCGTCAAGAAATTTATTGGTGGAGAGGTTACTAAGATTGGTGGAGTTAACAATTTCATCAAATTGATAATAAGCAATCAAGCCCTGCTCATCACCTGCCAGCGTATAAAATCGATTATCATTGATTTCCGAGAAGGTCCTTTCATCATCCCAGATTCTCACCTCATCCATTAGACCTTCTATATTAAAGCTGCCCCCAGTCCTTCGATCTCCGATGGTTAATCTTCCAAAAGAATAAACTGGTGTGCCAAGCGCAGCCACTGAACCAGCATTAACATCTTCGACTCCATCCACATAAATAGTACCATCACCTGGTCCTCTATATACAAATGCTGCATGATGCCATGTACTGTCATTGTATGACAAGTTGGTTTCCATCCAGCCTCCATTCACGTATATTCCCAACTTATCTCCAGATGACTGTTGCACCGAATATTCAGCATCACTTACTCCTTTTTCTAAGAAGACTACATTCCCGATCACATCCGTATTGAACCAAAACTCAATGGTAAAATCTCCTGTTGGCTCGAGTACAAGATTGTCAAAAACCTCTACATAATCATTTCCAGTAAATGGTAAGGCATTACCCGGTTGCACCATGAAACCATTGGATTGATAATATGAGCTCTCCTCCCCACCTCCAAAATCTGTTTTTGCACGATAGAAATATTCGGTGCCAGCCGTCAATGCTACTGTGATGTCTACACCTCCCGAGGTGCCCACACTCACACCTTGAGACACAAACGAGCCAAATGTCGAATCAGAAGATACATCCACTATCAAATCGACCGCTCCGGAAGGGGCAATTAAATTGGGTGTGAACCCTGCTGTAGATACATTTGTGGGGTTTAGAACCGTGGGGGGAGCCAGGGCATTACTAAATAGTGCAATCCTACCTCCATTGAAATCATCCGTACCGGTTAGCAGCAAGTCTAAATCTCCATCATTGTCGTAGTCTCCCCAATCTACCGTCGAATAGAGGTAATCTCTGAGGCCCAAATCAGTGATCACAAAAGTTCCGGCATTATTGGTATAGAGGGTGGTGGTAGGGCCATTGGTAGTCCCTGAACCATTAATCACCAAATCAAGATCTCCGTCTCCATCATAATCTCCCCATGCCATTTCTCCTTCTGAATTCTCCAAGAGGCCTGCCGCTATGTCCACAAAAGAACCAGCATCGTTCCGATAAATAATTGGTGTGCTGTCTGTGTTAGACCCAGAAACCATTAAGTCTAAATCTCCATCATTATCATAATCTCCCCAGCCGACACTTCCTAATACCTTCCCTTCTAGTACAGCGCCTATATCTGTGAATAGTCCGCCTTCATTTTCATAGATGATTGTTCTGATGGAATCATTATTACTTGTATACCCACTGCTCACTATGTCTAAGTCTCCATCATTATCATAATCTCCCCATGCCACATCTCCCTTATAAACACCAACCAGACCTGCAGTATGATTTACAAAAGTGCCAGCATCATTTCGATACAAAATAGTAGATGCATTATTGGACGGGTCATACTGGCCCTGAACAATGAGGTCTAAATCTCCATCATTGTCAAAGTCTCCCCAATCAGCCTCAGAGAATGCCACCCCTTGAAAAGGGCCTCCAACATCAGTAAATGTTCCAGCATTATTCTGATATAACATCGCGGTACGACTACCTCCATCGTCAAACCCTGTTACAAACAAATCAAGGTCACCATCACTGTCATAGTCTCCCCAGTCTAAACTACCCTCGTAAACTCCCGTAAGAGAATCTCCAAATATGAATGAGCCTGCTGAATTATTAAATATTTTGGTAATGACAAGCGTATAATCAAAATCCCAACCGCTAACAACAATATCTAAGTCACCATCACCATCATAATCTGCCCAGGCAGCAGCACCATCTACCACGCCTTCCAGACCAGTAGTTTGCTCAACAAAAGCTCCCTGAAATGGTCCAGTGGCAACGGCAAATTGCAGGTTGTATGGAACAGCTACCTCCCCATCAAGTCCCCTTACATTTTCCGTAATAGTGGCAGATATATACTCACCAGCCAGGAAGTCCTCATCAGGATCAAACGTGATAACAGAAGTACCTCCTCCAGTAAATGCTCCTGCAGTGATCCCTGAGTGACTGCCCATCACTACAATATTCCCGGTCAAAGTTGCTGCATCTACATTAGCGTCAAAAGTCATTTGAATGTTGGCGCCTCTTGCTATGTTGGTCTCGTTGACCGATGGAGTACTAGATAAAAGATTCATCGGAGGACCTAACGGAACATCAGAAACAATGAATCCAGCTCCACCAATATCTCCATTATTTGTATTCACACTTCTGTCGACCAACTTAGTGCCTGAGTTCTCATCCATAGGATAGTATGCAACCAGGTTCGATTCATTTCCTTTCAGGTCGTGATATAAATTGTCAGAAATTTCGGCGTCAGACCTCACGTCATTCCACACCCTAATCTCATCCATTTCTCCATCAAAAAAGGCAGAAGAAGAAGTAGGATACTTTCCAACCCTGAAGGGGTAAGATGCGCCATTGATATTGGTAGAACTGATCCCAAAGGTTTTGTCCAACGCACCGTCAATGTAAAGTCTTAAGGCAACTGCCGGCTCAAACACAAAAGCCACATGGTGCCATTCTCCGTCATTCACGGCAGTGTTACTCTGAATCACATCAGGAAAACCAGCGCTTCCATCATAAATCGAACCCTGGACTTTCCCTGTTCCATCCAGCTCAATGCTCGACGCCAGGTCTCCCAAATCATTACCATTTCTTTTCCCCAAAATGAACCCCTGGGTCTGCGTGGTTTTAATCCAAACCTCATAAGTCAACGCTCCTGAAATCTGGAGATCTCCGGTAGATCCCATATCCACAGAATCCGCTATCCCATCAAAACTCAGCGCATAGCCAGGGAATGATTTTGTTGTAGCAAACTCCACCTCCGAAGTGCTGGCTCCTGTTTCAGACCCATTAACGGGAGTAACCCGATAAAAATAGCCCTGGTCTGCTCCGGCTGAATGCACAAAAGAGGTAGCATTCACTCCCAGATTTGCAACGATCGTGTCTACATTCAGTGTGAAATCATAGTCATCTGCATTTTCAATGAGGTAACCGGTCTCATTGTAAGAGTTGTCTTTCCATTGGAGGGTAATATTGTTGAGTGAACTTGAAAAGGCAATTACCTCCGTAGGAGCCAGAGGCGCTGTATTATTATCCAGAGTAAATGCTCCTGATGCCACCCAGTTAGAAGTGGCTCCCGTTTTGGCAAACCCAGACATGGTTCCAACATTCCCATTTCCCGAAAGATCAATAATCTCCGGTGCACCGATACCGGTGTTTACTGCAGCAGTGTCTCCCTCATCAAACCGGTAGTAAGCAACCAGCCCATTTTCATTTCCACTCAGGGTGTTGTTGATCGTGGCTTGGATTTCAGCTTGTGATCGTGCTATATTCCAAATGCTCACTTCATCAATATCTCCTACAAAATAATTAGCCGTGGTTGTTCTATGTCTTGCACCTATTGCAAAATGACCAGAAGGGGGAACTCCGGAGACAGCTGCATTATTGCCATCAGGAACACCGTTAATATAGAGTTGAACATTGGTTCCACTTTTAGTGGCTGCGACGTGAGACCATTGACTAACTGGCAAACTTCCGGCACTTGTGGCTGCCTCGTAGGTGCCATCACTTTCTCCATAGACAAGCTGACCTGTATTGGTAATGTATAACTCAGCACCATCGAGAGACCCTGTATTTCCTCTCCAGTAAATCCATTGGCTTGCAGCTAAACTTGTAGGTCTTACCCATGCTGAAATAGTTAAATTACTAAAGGTCCCTTCTGTTTCGTTTGCTACAACAAAATCATTAGTTCCATCAAAATTCAGGGCACTACCCGCATTGATCATAAACTCCACTGTGTCCGAGTATGGACTCGTGAACCCGCCATCCTGATAGTAGATACGTGCAAAATAACGGGTATTTGGAGACAGGGACAATCCGGTAACGATGCTAGTTGAATTCGAACCATTACCAATTTGATGCCCTGTTGCGTAAGGGACCCCGGCAAAATTGGAGGCGTCGTTAATGTCTACATAAACTTGTCCCCTGTTCGTTGGTTGCCAGTTTACACTGAGGTTATTAAGGTTAGCGGCAGACACCTGATAAATGATTGGAGCAAAGGCTTCGGAAGCCACCCAGTTGGAAGTGTCTCCCACCAGGTCAAAGGCATTTAAGGTGCCATCATATCCGTTTCCGGAAATATCCATCAGCGTATTTAATCCTGTATTGTTTCCTCCAGGAAGACCCGTGTTAAAATCATAAGAAGCAACCAGACCGGAACCAGTGGCCAGGCTAAGGTTCATGTTATTGAATATTTCTGATTGAGTACGGTGGGTATTCCAGATTCGCAACTCATCCATTTCTCCTTCAAAGAACTCTGATGGCTGGGTACTTCCAGGGGATCCAATCAAAAGCGGCTCTCCAGTTAAAGCAGACATTCCGATCCCGGCAAAACCATATGAAACTCCATTAACAAATACTTCTGTATCGGATCCGGAGATATTGAAAGCTACATGGTACCAGGTACCCGGTTCGATTGGGACGGGCACTGTTGCAGAGCCTGACCCATTCCAAATTAAGAAATAATCATTTCCTGCATTGACATGAATACTCCACCTAGTTTGTGTATCTGAACTTCTGACTCCAGCGATGACCTTGTTCTCTGTATTCGATGCGGGTTTGATCCATGCTTCAATGGTCCCCGAAGAAAATTCGAAAGCAGCATTAGCAGCTACTTCCACGTAATCATCGGTTCCATCAAAAGAAAGTGCGTTTTCAGGAAAAACTAAGGTAGTGATGTCAAATGCCGTTGCCATTTTTTGCGTATTTGGCGCTCCTTCATCATCCTCGGCCACTATGTATACATCATAACTTGTTCCTTCCGATAAGCCAGTAATATTGGCGATGACTTCAGAACCAATAAGATTGACAGGGAAACTGGAAGCCACCACTGCGGCACCACCCAGTCCATCCGTACCTGCTTTTATGTCGTCATTTGATGGCACTGTGGCACTGTCTGGTAGCACCACATAGTAAACTGTGCCCTCTTCATTGAGCTGAACAGTTAAGTCAAAATCATTCTCGTTGATGTTGGTAATTGTTGGATAGCCCGCTTCGAATATTGGGGCGAATATATCGATATCCCATGCTGTAGAACTGACCCAGGCAGGAGGTGTACCTACCAATGTTCCATCCAAACCATTGACCGTCCCGTCAAACAAAGTGGTCCCAGAAGATGAATTAAAATCATAGGAAACAACCAGGGTTGTATCGGACAACAAGGTGTTGTAAGCATTTGCTATAATCTCAGATTGTGTACGCGCGACATTCCAAATCCGCATATTATCAAGCTCGCCATCCCAAACCAGGTTTCCTCCTGAGTGGTCGCCAATTTTGAAAGCCGATAAATCCATGCTGAGTGCGGCGCTTGTCGTATCAATTAACTCACCATCCAGATAGAGTGTAAGTAACGTACCGGAATAGACTCCCGCAGCGTGGTGCCAACTCCCGTCAGTATAAGTTGCTGATGGTGAAACGACGCTTGACACAGCATTCACTCCAAAAAGTACTGAATTAGAGTTCACTTTAAGCTGTGCCTGCGCTCCGGCACCACCAAGGTGATCACCTAGCGCTATCATCATGCGATGATCGCTGGCAGTAGTCCTGAACCATGTTTCAAAGGTAAAATCATTGGTGATTTGGCCGGCCAAGCTAGGGCCTTGAACATAGTTTCCAGCTACTCCGTCAAAGAGAAGGGCATTATTCGGCACATAATCATCTGCTATGGTATAAGTATGTCCATCTATGATCGCCGATGCATCCAGTGTGAAAGACACTTTGTTTCCAGCAATCAAAAAGTCAGTTGATGCCACAGCGTAACTACCAGTAGTCCCTGGTCTGGTGATCAGTGCAAGATTGGCATTGGGTAATCCCAACCCTGCTTCATCAAAATCAAACGTAAGTGTAGCTAAGCCACCTGTACCTATTGTCATACTGTCTGTCACATCCACATACCAGCTTCGTGCCCACCTATTCGCATACCCAACGGGAAGATCTGATTGTACAATCGCATGTGCCGTACCATCATGACCTGCGAATATATAGTCTCCATTATCTTGTAGGAATCCGGCATTGGTTAGGGTCAGGCCTTGCGCACTTCCTTCGGGATCCGATCCATCAGCTTCCTTTCCGATCCCGATGACATCAAAATCAAAATCACCATTGGGGCCAGTGTCTCCGGCATACAAATCCACTGTATGTGCAATGTCATACTTGGCAGAAAGGTGATTCTCCACCACAGTTCGTGAGGCCGTATTTAGTACGCCTTCAAATAATATGAATTCTGCAACATCTCCTGTAAAATAGAGGAGGTTGTCGTTGTTGTATCGGCCGATCATCCAAGGCTGAGTACCGTCATATATAGCTCCTTCATTCACATTACTGACTACATTGGTACCCCCGTCATATCCGTTCAGCAAGGAGGTAGACCTGGTAAAAGAGAGTAACCTGGGAGACCGATTATCTGCTGACCACTGATTGTTCCCGAGTACTCCACTTGATGGGGAAGAAATCCTCAAATCAGTGGGCGATCCATTCGAATCATCAAGAAAGAACGTGGTTCCTCCATTAAAACCAGCACCAGTCTGACTCTTGAACCCAATATAACCTTGAGTCCCAGTCCCAGTCCATTGAGCCACCGTAAACACAGTAAACCCTGAAGAAGTAAAGTTATCCGTAAACCCGAGTGCTTCCACATACTGACCGTAACTGAAGCGGACCACTGGCTGCCCATTGATCACATTTCCTTGATAAGTGGGAGAGGTACCATTTGTCATGGTTCGTCCATAACCTGATTGGTCACTCCAGGTGGTAATGGCTCCGGCATCTACAGTGGTGTTTGTGCCAGCATCTGCCTTTACCCAAAGCTGCAATGGTGAAATGCCATCAGTAGAACCCACACCACCAGGTCCGGTGGATCCAATCATTTCAGAAGGGTCTATATAGGTAAGACTTACCTGACCAGTTCCCGGAAAATCATAGGCAATTGACCAGTTGGCATCCGGTAAGTTCACCGTGGTAAAGGTGCCGGAAATGGCAGCGGCATCAATGATCACAAATTCGTTTCCGCTAATCGGCGTGAAGCCAAGGGTCACATTAAGTGTACCAGCCAAATTGGCGGTGCCGCCCACTGTGATTTGATCATATTGTGAGCAGGGATTGGTGCCGTCTATCTCCACTTCCAGGGTACCGGCATTGGTGAAATCAGACACAAAGTTCGCGCAACCGGGAGAAGCTCCCGGGGCCACGGTGCCAGCTACTGGGTTGGTGAAATCATTGGTCACCGTAAAAAAGCCTTTCAGGATACCATTGTTAACAAATGTTCCTGTAGGAGATGCCAGTTGCGTGCCTGCTTCGAAGAAAAATACCCCATTGTTTATAAATGAACCGGCCGTGGCATTGACTCCTGTACCATTCGAAACACTCACTGTGCCATTGTTAGTGAAGGTGGCATTGTTTGTCAGTTGTACAGAATTGCTATTCAAATTGAGCACCAGACTTGCGCCTGAAGCTACCTGAAAATCGTTCGCATTCAGCACTAAATCTTGATTTTCAGTGATGTCAGAATTAATGGAGACCACAATGTTCTCTGACACGTTGTTGGCTGCAGGTACTACACCTCCACACCAGTTGCTGGGATCATTCCAATTACTATCCGTTGCTCCAATGAATTTGCCATTGGGTGCACATGAAGGTACTGTAGATGCTATCCAATCGGATGAAGTCCCGAGAAAATCAAAGTTGGTAAGCGTTCCGTCATGACCGTTTCCCGTCAGATCCGTAAGCGCGGTACCGGCATCCAGATTGAAATCGTAAGAGGCCACAAGACCTGGTGCAGATGAAATCTTAGTCGTTAAGTTTCCAAGGATATCTGTGGCTGAGCGAGCCACATTCCAGATTCTAACATCATCTATTTCACCATTCCAAGGGGTATTTAGAGCAGAGTTATTTCCAATATGGAAAATACTGTAATCAATGTCAAAATCGAAAGTGTTATCGGGTGTTTCTGGTACACCATCAACATATAGTGTGAGATCTGTGCCATCATATACAGCTGCTACATGATGCCATATTCCATCATTCGTAGAGGGTGAACCGGCAATTGGGCCCGGGTGACCTGATGAGTTAATGGTGAAAACGCTCCCAGTGCTTGATTTAAGACTAATGTTTGTGTCTCCTCCGGCATTTCCTCCAAAATGTACAATATTCATATTGCCTCCGGTTGAAGACTTGACCCAGGCTTCAATGGTAAAATTACCAGTACTTGTCATTTGGCTTGACAAATCACCCCCATCAATATAATCATCCGAGCCATCGAAATGAAGCGCGTTCTCTGGTGGGGTAGTAATCGTATAGGTACCAGAGGCAGCTAACCCACCATCTATTTTATTGCTGGATTCGTTGATTCCAAAATTGCCGCCCACAGAAGGTGCTGCTATGCCGAGCGTATTGCCCCCAGTGGCAGTGGCTGAGATGTCTACTGTAACGTACCAGTATACAGTAGTATCCGTATAGACACTGTCGAAGAAAAGGCCCAAAGCACCATCAGGTGCAGGTGCCTCTCCACTGAAAAAACCTCTGGACAGCAAGTGAACGGCATTTTCAAAATCATCCACACCAATGGAGTGATAATAATTAAACTGGGTAATATCTGATGGTATGTAGGTTCCTGTCGGGCTGAAAAACATCCCGATCATTGTGGCCGTACCGCCAGAAACATCCATTTGTACTTTATAGATCAAATTATCCGATGATCCTTGCTCCAAAGTGGTTCCTGCAACGCTAAGTGTTGTAAAAGTCAGGTCAACAGGCAGGGGATTCGTTGTAAAATCTCCTGTCAAAATAGCAGAACGGTTTCCGGAAGAATCTTCAGCTACGATGTATGCATAGTATTGAGTATTCGGGATAAGTTCTGGCAGACTCGCCGGGTTATCACCAATCCCAAAATCATGACTCCCGGCACTCGCCGACTCGAAAGTACCGGCGTGATCCGTTGCGGTAGCGCCCAATTCGTTCTCCCCGTCAATGATCTGCTGTGCCGATGGCGGTGTGGCTGATTGGGTAAAGACGTAATAAAGATCCGCCTCTTCATCTGACTCAAATAGCAGATCAACATTTGTGCTGCCAATATTGGCAAAAGCAAGATTGTTAAGAACAGGCCCAGTAATATCAGTGCTTAAGGCTGTGGAGGGTACGTAAGATACTCCGCCATTAAGGCCGCCATTATGTCCATTAATGGTCTGATCAAGTAACGTATAGGAAGACTGGTTAAAAACATATGAGGCAATCAACCCTGACCCAGAAGTAAGGGAGGTGGAAAAGGCAGACTGTATCTGGCCCTGGGTCCTGGCAACATCCCATATTCGCACTTCATCTATTTGCCCATTGAAAAAGTATTCCTCATTGGAGTCATGGAATCGGCCAATATTGTGGCTTGATGGCACAGGGCTATAATCAATTAATCCGCTGGCTGATGTACTTTCTTCTAAGTTTCCATTCAAATAGAGTTTCAATTGTACACCATCATAGGTCATGGCCACATGCTGCCATGAACCTGCGGATATAGGAGTTCTGATATCGTTAACTACATCAGTCCCCGTATATACCCGGGCTACCAGCTCCCCTGTTTCATGTAGGGTAAGCATATAGCCCGACAATGAACCTCCTGTCCACTCCATATGATCCACTATCGCTGCATATCTGTCGATACTATTTGGATTAATCCATGCCTCTACAGTGAAATTCTGGGTAATGATTGACTCAAAACCCGATGGGAGGGCTATATAACCACTCGATCCATCAAATGCCATGGCATTTTCCGGAGCAGGATCTGTGGTAAATTGAGCTTCTATAAGCGCCCCAAAATTTCCAGAACTATCTTCAGGCGCTATGTATAGATAGTAGCTTGTACTTGGTGCTAAGGAATTGATAAGCTGAACCGCATCCAAATTGGCCGTAGGGACATTCAATGCTCCGAAAATAACTCCACCTGTACCTATCCCATTTTTTACATCCTCGGCCGATAGGGTATTCGCCTGGGTATATACTCCCCAATGCACCTGCCCGGTTTCATTTAATCGAACTGTAAGCGTGGCGTCATTGTCGTCTACACCTGTTATGGTTGGTGTGGAGTTGGTGAAAAATGGAGCTGTCATATCTAAAATCGGTGGCCCCAAAGGAGGACCAGTTGTATTCCAAACAGCCCCGGAAATAATACCATCGTTCCCGGTGATTGACTTGTCAGTGAGGGTTGGTCCGGAACCGTCTGAAAAATCATAGTAGGAAATTAAATTAGGTTCAGAGCCGGTTACTTCATTCAAATAATTAGCAGAAATCTCAGTGGCAGTTCTTACGTCATCCCAAATCCTCACTTCGTCAATTTCTCCCTGAAAGAAATCTCCTTCAATACCTCCTGTCGAATGACTGGAACCGATCCGGTTAAAACTATGATAGGTAGCATTGGCATTCCAGGGGATGTTACCTGTTTGTTCCACAGCTCCATTCAGATAAAGCACGACATCACCCGAAGACTGATCGTGGGTGAGCGCCACATGATACCAGGTGCCATCGGTTGCTAATGTGGTCGATCCAATAACGCTTTGCCATGACCCGTTGAAATGATGCATTTCTAGTTGGCTATTTGTGAGTCCAAAACTGAAACCCACATCATTGTTCATATCTCCAATAATGGTCATCCCAGAGCTCCCATCATACCCAGAAACCCCCACTGAAGCAGCCGGTTTAACCCAGGCTTCATAGGTCAACCCTCCTGTCACCTGAGTGCGGGTGAGTTCAACTCGATCATTGGCCCCATCAAAGGAGAGGACGTAATTGGGTGGTGCCGTAACGGAATACGTACGGGTGATAAGGTCAACAGTCACATTATATACACCAGCCGTAGCTGATATTGCCGGCCCTTGCTGATCCAAAACACCATTTGGTCCAATATCTCCCCAATTTCTTGAGTTATCGTTATTTGCACGAACCGTCCATGTGCCAGTCAATAAATCAATGCTGCTCAGGCTATAAACCCCTGAACCCTGATAGGTCATGTCTGTATCTGGCCCTCCATATCCCTCCGGAAGCGCATCTCCTATCATTCCAAGAGAATTGATCAGTGTCGCTCCATACCAGGCCAGAGAATCACCAAGATTTAATACGTAGAGCCCATCTGCTCCGAGATACAGGTTTTGGCCCCCTAAATCGGGGACACCGTCATACCCAGGATCATCTCCAAAATCCAAGGCTGCATCATCATTGATCCTAAAAGCGAAATTATTTCCATTGGACGCTTCCAACACAACTTCCCAGGCGTTAAGGTTCTGCTGGAAAGTTAAATACTCCGTTCCACCAGGTAGGCCCACTACAGAAACCGTGTTAACAGTAAAGGGCACAATCAGTTGATTGGAAGTATTGTTTGCATTTGACGCTAAATCCGTCAAAACACCTTCGATTATCTCCACTTTTACACCTAATGCTGTAGCAGGTGTAATGTCAGCTGTGAATGAAATGCTGTCACTTGTTTGCAGGTTGGATGCGGTACCCATCCCAACAGAAATGTCTCCCAACTCAAAATTTTGGACGGTTTCTCCAAAATCAATGGTGATTTCAAAAGTGCTCAATCCGGTTATTTCCGTTGTAGTACTTGAAATTGATGGAGTCGGAGCGGTCACATCCGGCACATTAGGGCTTGCCAAACTGATCCAAGAATTGCTAGATAGGCCACTTACATAAGTCATCTGACCCGAACCATCCAAATTGGCACTATGAATGCTTGTTCCTCCCTGAGACCAGTAAATTTTTCCATATTCTTCATCAACTGCGAGTCCGTAGGGAGAGGCTATTCCAGTGATAAAATCTACCTGTGAAGTGCCATCAAGAGCAGATTGTCGGATTCTGGTATCAGACCCGGAACTCCAAAACATTTTATTCGTCGCTGGACTAACGGCCACATCTCTTACATCGTTGGCATTTGCTCCGGTCACTAAAGTCTCCAAACCACTACCATCAAGGTTGGCTCTTTTTATGCTTGTCCCTAATTCTACAAAGTATATTTTTCCGTTAGTGAGATCTATGTCTAATCCAAACGGACTTGTCTGACTCGTTAGGATATTTTCAACGCCGGATCCATCCAGGTTTGACCTACCGACATTTCCATTAGAAAAATCAGTCCAATATATTTTATTAGCGCCAAGATCCAAACCAATATCTCGTGCACTCCCCAGCCCGGTTACAAGTGTACTAGTGGCTCCATCATTTTTCTTTATGCTTGTTAATTCAGACCAATAAATAGTACCGGCTCCAAAAGCTACTCCGCTAGGACTAGTGAGTGCAGACAACAGTGTTGAAGAACTATTACCATCAAATTCTTTGATTAAACCCCCGGCGCTTTCTGACCAATAAATAATACTAAGATCAATCGGTGCGCCTGTCATCCAGTCGGTACTGGTGTTGATCCCAGAAATTGTGGTCACATTGTTACCGCCTGCCAGGTCTGTTAGAGAGCTCGATCCAGTACCATCATTAAAATCATAGTAAGCCACCAGATTGCTTTCATCCCCAACTAATGAAACGTCTTTTGTAGTGTTGATTGCTGTGATATCTCTGGCTACATCCCATATCCTAAATTCATCAATCTGACCAATGAACCATTGTTCGGCTGTTCCATTGTAGTTCAGCGCCCCAATACTCAGTACTGTCTGAGTGGTGTTGATTGCTGCTCCGCCTGACCCACCAGCTACTCCATCTAAATAAGTAGAAATTGTTGATGCCCCATCAAAAACAATTGCAACGTGATGCCATGTGGAAGTTGCCACGGCACCTATGGTTATATCCGTTTGATAATTATTAAAAATCACATTGCCGTTTCGATAATAAACAGCAAAGAAGTTGGTCGCTGAAGTGGGCCCAATATTAAAAATATATTTATAGCTAGCGTTATCGAGGGCTGGTTTGATCCAAAACTCGATTGTCCTGGCATTTGATGCAACCACAGAATCAGGAACATTTCCATCCGTAAAGACTGTTTCGTCTCCTGAATAGTTGAGGGAATAGTTCTGACCAAAACCCAAAAATGAAACGGAGAAGAAAAAAACCAGAGCGAGCGCTCTTAGAACTGTTGGGAATAGCCTACTCTTGACTTGAAAGTTTTTGCTCCGTCCGAAAACATTGAAAAAAGCCAATGGAAAAATCAATCTGAAGGGGATTGCTCCAGATCTATGGGCAATTGAGCGTGTGGTCATCATGGCGCGGCGTTGGGTGAAAAACGGAAAAATAACCCTTTCCTCGGAAAAACCTCCCGTCAATCACAGTATACATAATCAAATAACTACCAAAGGATACCTCATCTCTGCTGAATTGCTAATAACTTTCGATCAACATGGTCTTGACCGGGATAAAAATATTTCCTCCTCAAAACCGTTCCTATTATTTATTTTTACTGATGTGTCAATATTTGTTTGCTTCAAAAAATATTAGTTATTTTATATTTCTTATAAAAAAAATTTAATTCCGCCATGACTCGATTATACATTTTCGCTTTATTGGTGCTGACCTCTTTCGGGTCTGCCCTAGCACAGTATCAGTTTGAAAATAAGAAGGCTGAAAAACTCTACGAAAAACTCGAGCTGTATTATGCTGAGGGTGACTATGAGGGAATTTTAAAAAACGAAGGCCAAATCAAAGAGCTCTTTCTGAGCAAACAAGACACCCTTGGGGCCCTGATGAACGGCTTTTTGGGAGAGGCTTATCTTTATTGGGAAAATGACCTGAACAAGAGTTTAGGGTTCTACCAGAAAGAATATGAGTTGCGATCTGCACTCGGCAAAGAAGGTGGCGACATCAAGAACCTTATTTTTAATTTGGGTTACATCCAGGATGAGCTTGGCTTTTATGGCAAGACAGAAAGTCTTTACCTGGAGCTCCTCCAGCTGGAAGAAGCCGCCTCCGGAGTAAAAAGTGAAGACTATTTCATCTCGGCCACCTCACTTTTGGATCACTATGTGTTTACAGAAGAATTCAATAAAGGCCTGGACCTCATCAAAGACCTGAAAAAGAATGTAGACCGAAAAAGCTTTGAAGAAGCTATGCTTTTGAAGTTTACGGGTGATTTCTATCAAATGTCAGGTGCTAATAGAAAAAGCGAAAAAGCCCTGCTCGAATCATTGGAAATCTTAAAGGAAAATGGGCTTTACGCCTCCGTAGAATACGTCTCCGTCCTCAACAGTATGGGAGGTCTCTACACCATCATCGGCAAAATCCCCGTAGCAGAAGAAGTCTATCAGGAAGCCCTCTCTATCATGGACAGACTACAGGGAGATTACTCAGACTATGAGCTGGCACTCAAAGGCAACCTCGCGCTTATTCTCCAGCTTCTGGGCAACTACGACGAGGCTGAAGAGATTTACCTGGAAAATCTCACTGCCGACGAAGAATTTTACGGAACCGAGTCTTTTGTATATGGCATGGAAGCCTATAACCTTGCCTCCAACTACATGTATGCCCAAAAATATGCCAAGGCTGAGAAGTACTTTATGATCGCCGCGGATGTTTTCAAAGCGGATATGGGACAGGAGAATCTCTACTATGCCCGGGTATTGCAAAACCTGACTTATCTCTATACTCAGACACGCCAACTGGACAAAGCCAAAGAAAATGGCCTTAAGGCGATTGACCTTGTGGAAAAGGCCGCGGGAGACAACCTGTATCAGATTTCATTTGCCTACTATAACCTGGGTGATGCTTACTTCACGGATGGCAACATCCCATTGGCTGAAAAATACCATGCGCAAGCGCTGGAGTTGAGAAAAAAAGGAGTGGGAACCGGCCACTCAGATTATGCCAAAAGCACCAACAAAATGGCCATCCTCAACTGGAACAAAAACAAATTGGATGTGGCCCTTGGGTTTTACAAAGAAACCTTCAAAAACTACTTTGACCAGATCAACATGATCTTCCCCATCCTGAGTGAAGACGAGAAGTCAAAGTTTTATTACAACAACCTGAAACCCGCCTTTGAGCAGTACAACTCATTCATCGTAGAGACCAGCCGAGAAGAAAAAGAGCTGATCAGCGAGATGTATAACTACCAGCTCGCCACCAAAGGTTTGATCCTTTATGCTACCAACAAGGTGAAAGATGCCATCGTCAATAGCAATGACCCGGCACTCATCAGCAAATACGAAATGTGGATTGAGCAAAAAGAGCAGCTGGCCAAACTCTTTAGTGCCTCCGAGATTCCGGCCAACGTCCGTAATCAGAAGATTGACTCTTTGAATGCTTCTTCCAATGCATTGGAAAAAGAGCTCAGCAAAGCCTCTTCTGTTTTTGCGCAGACGGTAGCCAGTCGTAACCTCACCTGGAAAGACATCCAAACCAAACTAAAACCTGGCGAAGCAGCCGTTGAAGTCATCCGATTTAGAGATTTCACACCAGATTCTGCCGGAGTGTTTACCGACGAGGTGTATTATGCAGCACTGATCATCACAGACCAAACTAAGGATTATCCGGAAATGGTGCTGATGAGAAATGGTAAGCTCATGGAGACCAAATACCTCTCCAACTACCGCAACGCCATCAAGTACAAGATAGACGAAGACTTTTCTTACAAACTGTTTTGGAGACCAATAGCCAATAAGCTGGAAGGGATCAAAAAAGTGTATTTTTCTCCGGACGGAGTATTCAATCAAATCAGTATTTACACCCTTCGAAACCCCGCCACCGGCAATTTCACGCTGGATGAATTAGAAATTCAGCTGGTGACCAACACCAAGGATCTCGTAGCGCTAAATGCTAGCCCTAATTCCGAGAATAAATCCTACCTATTTGGCTACCCCAACTACAACATGGGTGTGCTCGACAGTAAAAAGGAAGAGGGTGGATCTGCAGCTAAAGGTATTGTGGATGCGGCCAGTGAAGGACGGGGAATGAGCCGCGGTGTAAGAGGAAGCCGCGGTGCAGACGATACAGACATTGCCTCCTTGAGTAGGGGTGGGTCTCTACCCAGAGGAATCAGAGGTAACATGCTCAGATACATGCGCTCCAACCAGATGCTGGCCTTGCTACCGGGTACTAAAAAGGAGGTTAACCTGATCGATAGCCTGTATCAACTGAAAAACGCCAGTGTAACCACCTATCTCAGCAATGATGCCCTGGAAGACAGCATTAAAAACATGAAGAGCCCTCGCACCCTTCACATTGCCACACACGGATTCTTCCTGGAAAGTGAAGAGGAAGAAATGGAGGGTCAGGACAAATACGTACAAAACCCACTGCTTCGATCCGGGCTGATCCTGGCAGGAGCTAACAGTTATATCAGTGAAGGTAAAATTTCAGACGAAGTGTATCATCATGAAGATGGAATCCTTACTGCCTTTGAGGCCATGAACCTCAACCTTGACCAAACCGAGTTGGTCGTGCTTTCGGCCTGCGAAACTGGTCTTGGAGAAATCAAAAATGGTGAAGGGGTATATGGTCTTCAGCGAGCCTTCCAGGTAGCCGGTGCAGATGCCATCATCATGTCTATGTGGACAGTGGATGATGATGCTACACAGGAACTCATGACCATCTTTTACGAAGAGTGGCTTGGAGGAAAAACCAAACAAGAAGCATTCATCATTGCTCAGAAAAGGCTCAAGGCCAAATGGAAGTCTCCCTATTATTGGGGGGCCTTCGTGATGGTAGGAATTTAATTTTTAAACAAAAACCGGCTTAGTCCGGTTTTTTTGTTTTTCTTTCTGACCGGGAAATACCGTTCAACCTTGCTAGACCATCTTCCTAAGTCCAATGCGCTCGAAAAGCGCCTTTTCGAGTATATCTGTCTGATCCAGTTTGTCATCATGACTTACCTGATGAGCCGGGCATTGCTCAATTTTGGATGGACCGCTCTGGCATTGATGGATCTCGTTGTGGCGCTGATCGGACTCCTCTTTTACCTGCTTTCCAAATACAAAGGATATTTCAACCTTCTCCGAATTCCCCTGATTGGATTTCTTTTTGCCGCGTCGGTCTTCTTTTGGTACCGGCTGGGTGGCTTTTATGGTACCACGGCCACCGCCGGTATTTCTGTGGGGTTGGTCGCTATTGTCATTTCTCCTGCCCGTAAGAAAATATTCTTCTTTCTGTTCTCGGCAGCTTTTATCATCACACTGGTCATCGTGCAGCTACAAACCAACTGGATTGACAGTACCATAGACAAATCTGTGTTCCCCATTAATTACATCATCTTCTCCATGGCCATTTTGATCATTACCTATATGGTCAAGTCGGAGTTTGATAAGGAGCGACGCAAAGCAGTGAAGCAAAACATCAGATTGCAGGCACTAAATGAAAAACTGGTAGAAACCATTAGCCAGAAGGAGCAATACATCAATGAGCTCGGCCAAACCAGGGACCGTCTGATTGAGTCTGAAAAAATGGCTTCCATCGGGCGGCTTACTGCCGGCCTGGCCCATGAGCTGAACAACCCGCTGAACTACATCGGCGGAAACGTACAACCCATCATCCAGGACCTTGAAGACATCAAACAAGCCATGACCTACAGGCAGTTGGCCCAGACCCAACAGACCTTTACCGAAATCCACAACTTACTCTTCAACATCATCGAGGGATCGCAGCGCGCCTCAGACGTGATCGATAACCTCCTCAAAATATCGCCCAAGGCCGTTGAAAATCAGGTGGCAAAAATTTCCCTCAACGAGCTCGTTGGACGTACTTGCGTTTTGTTACAAAATGCCCATCCTGAGATCCACTTCTGGATTGCCCGCAATGAAAAACTGGTGATCCTTGGTAATCCTACGGAGATTAATCAGGTCCTACTGAACCTCCTAAAGAATGCCATTGACGCAGTTCAGGATTGTAAAAAGGGGAAAATCATCGTGGAGGTTTACTGGGAAAACGATCAGAGCATTGTGAATATAAAAGACAATGGCTCGGGGATTCCGGCTGCCAATCTTTCTAAAATCTTTGAGCCCTTCTTTACCACCAAAGAAGAAGGCAAAGGCACCGGGCTGGGTTTGTATATCTCCCATGGCATTATCAAAAAACATGGCGGTAAAATCGAGTACTCCGCTCTCGATCCCGGCACCTGCTTCAAGGTTTCTTTCCCTTCTTTTCAGGAATCCTGAACAAAAATTATTACCTGACTCGCAGGTGGCCCTTATGTTTTAGAATCTCCCCACTAATAACTTCAAGCGTATGGTTGATTTTATAACAGCCCGCCGGTAGAAAACACATTTCATTTCAGTGACGCTTGAACTACCTTTACTCGCATGAGTGAAAAGAAAAAACTGTTTCTACTGGATGCCATGGCGCTCATTTATCGCGCTCACTTTGCCCTTAGTAAAAACCCCATTGTCAACTCCAAAGGCGTTGATACCGGGGCTATTTTGGGCTTTACCAATTCCCTTCTGGAGATCATCACCAAGGAAAAACCAAGTCATATTGCTGTTGCGTTTGATACCCATGCCCCCACCTTTCGACATGTAGAATTCGCCGAATACAAAGCCACTCGCCAATCTCAGCCGGAAGAAATTGGTGTGGCCATCCCTTATTGCAAAAAAATCATCGCCGGCTTCAACATCCCCATTCTGGAACTGGACGGATTCGAAGCAGACGACCTCATAGGCACACTGGCCAAAAAAGCCGCTCGCGAAAACTTTGAGGTGTATATGATGACCCCCGATAAAGACTTTGCGCAGCTGGTCGAGGATCACATCTTCCTATACAAACCAGCCTATATGGGCAATGCCGTAGACGTGCTGGGTATCCCCGAGGTATTGCAAAAATTTGACATAGACAATGTGGATCAGGTCCGTGATGTATTGGGCCTCAAGGGAGATTCTGTGGACAATATACCTGGTGTACCGGGTATCGGAGATAAAACTGCCTCTAAACTTTTGCGGGAGTTTGGCACTGTGGAAAATATAGTAGCTAATGTGGATCAGCTCAAAGGCGCACTCAAGACCAAAATAGAAACACACGGAGAACAGGGGATTTTTTCCAAAAAGCTGGCCACCATTAATATTGACTCCCCCATTGAGTTCGATGAGGAAGGCCTGGTACTTTCTGACCCTAACCCAGAAGTCCTTAAACCGCTTTTCGAGGAACTTGAATTCCGCACCATTGCCAAGCGGGTATTTGGAGACACTACTGCCGAGAAAGAGTCCGGGCAGCTCGGCCTTTTTGGAGGTGCCATGAGCGCGCCTCCTGCTTCCAGCAAAGAAAATTTTGAGGAGAAAAAAGTATCCTACCAGCTGGTGGATAGTGTCGAAGACAGAAAATCACTGTTGTCACAACTAAGTAAGCTTGATGCTTTTTGTTTTGACACAGAAACTACCAGCCTGGAGTCCATCGAGGCAGAGCTTGTGGGTATTTCGTTTTGCTTCAAAAAAGGGGAGGCCTATTATGTGACGATTCCAGAAGATCAAAAGGCGGCACAAGCGATTGTGGAGGAATTCAAGGTGCTTTTTGAAAATGAGAAAACCACCAAAATAGGGCAGAACCTGAAGTACGACATGCAGATCCTTCGCAACTATGGCGTCATGCTGAAAGGAGCTATTTTCGATACTATGCTCGCCCACTACCTGATAGATCCAGAGACGGCCCACAACATGGACGTCTTGGCTGAGAATTACCTCAACTACACACCCATATCGTTTTCCGAGCTGGTAGGTAAAGGCAAGAAAGAAAAAAACATTCGCGACATAGACATCAACCTGGTGAAGGACTACGCCTGTGAGGATGCAGACATCACCTTTCAGCTGAAAGAAAAACTGGAACCCGAAATCAAGGAGTTTAACCTGGGCAAACTCCTGCATGAGGTAGAAGAACCTCTGTCTTATGTGCTGGCCGACATGGAATACGAAGGGGTGAAAATCGATGAACAAGCCCTGGCTGCAATGTCCAAAGAATTGGAGCAGGAGAGCCTCAGGGCCCAAACTGAAATCTTCGAAATCGCCGGTCAGGAGTTTAATATCGGATCTCCCAAACAGCTTGGTGAGATTCTCTTCGACAAACTGAAGCTCATAGACGACCCGAAAAAAACAAAGACCGGACAATACGCCACTGGCGAAGACATTCTTTCGCGGCTGGCCAACGAACACGAAATCGCTTCCAAAATTCTGGAGTTCAGGGAGTACCAAAAGTTGAAATCCACCTATGTGGATGCACTTCCAAAAATGGTGAGCAAAATTGACGGGAGGGTACATACGGACTACCGTCAGACCATTGCTGCCACCGGCCGGTTGAGTTCCAACAACCCCAACCTTCAAAATATTCCAATCCGGACCGCAAAGGGCAGGGAGATCAGAAGGGCATTTATCCCAAGAAGTGAAGAGTATGAAATACTCTCTGCAGATTACTCCCAGATAGAGTTGCGCATCATGGCCTCCTTCTCTGGAGATGAAAGTATGACCCAGGCGTTCAAAGAGGGGGTGGACATCCATGCCAATACTGCCAGCAAAGTGTTCAAAGTGCCATTGGATCAGGTGGAGTCGAGCATGCGCCGAAAAGCCAAAGAAGTCAACTTTGGAATCATCTATGGCATTTCGGCATTTGGTCTGTCACAAAACCTGAATATATCCAGATCAGAAGCCGGAGAGATCATAGAAGCCTACTTCACGGAATTCCCTAAGGTAAAAGCCTATATGGATGATGTCATCGAAAAGGCGCGCAAGCAGGAATATGTAGAAACCATCCTGGGCAGAAGGCGATATTTGAGGAATATCAACACCAAAAATTTCACGATGAGAGGCTTTGCAGAACGCAATGCCATCAACGCGCCCATTCAGGGCAGTGCGGCAGATATGATCAAAGTGGCCATGATCAACGTACACAACTGGATGAAAAAAGAAAAACTCAAATCCAAAATGATCATGCAGGTGCATGATGAACTGGTATTTGACGTCCATAAAAGTGAAATTGACCTACTCACTACCAAGGTAGATGAGTTTATGAAAACTGCCATCCAGCTGGAAGTTCCTATGGAAATAGGTCTTGGCAGAGGCAATAACTGGCTGGAGGCACATTAATTAATCCCAACACAGATACATGGAAAGCATACCAAGCTTAAGCGATATTAAGAGAGCGCATCAGCGCATCTCCAAAATCATACTGGAAACACCCGTAATGACCTCCAACTCCATCGATGAGATGACTGGTTGCACGGTATTCTTCAAGTGTGAAAATTTTCAGAAAGTCGGGGCATTTAAAATGCGCGGAGCGGCCAATATGATTCTTGGCTTTCGTCCGGAAGAGCGAGTCAATGGCTTTGCTACACACTCCTCAGGTAACCACGCTCAGGCCGTGGCCCTCGCAGCGAAGCTGTCCGGAACAAAGGCCTACGTGGTAATGCCCGAAAACAGCGCGGAGGTGAAAATAAAAGCCACCAAAGAATATGGGGCTGAGGTGATCCTTTGTGAAGCAAATGAAAAATCCAGGATCAAAACCTGTAATGAAATTATCGCCAAAACAGGTGCCATTTTTGTGCCCCCTTTTGATGACTATCGGGTAATAGCCGGCCAGGCTACAGTGGCCAAAGAATTCATAGAAGCCGAAGAGTCACTGGAGGTCATCATGACCCCAGTAGGCGGTGGTGGACTGGCAGCAGGTACAGCACTGGCAGCCAAATACCTGGATCCAAACATAGAGGTGATTCTCGGAGAGCCCGAGAAAGCGGACGACACATACAAATCCATGAAGGCCGGTAAGATTATGCCGGTGAAAAATCCTGATACCATTGCGGATGGACTCAAGGTAACCGTGGGTGAGCGTAATTTTGAAATCATTCAGAAGGAAGTAAAAGAAGTAATCACAGTCTCCGAAGCAGAAATCATCAATGCTATGCGGATCATCTGGGAGCGCATGAAAATCATCGTGGAGCCTTCCTGTGCGGTACCTTTTGCCGCCCTGCTAAAAAGGAAAGATGAGTTTGCCGGGAAGAAAGTGGGCATTATCCTTACCGGCGGAAACGTGGACTTAGGGAATCTGCCTTTCTAAGCCTATATTTAAAAACTACTAACCTTAGGATGTGAAGCGACTATTTTTCGTGGTGGCCAACCCGGCTTCCGGGAGCACCAGGCTCGAGGATATTCTCAATGATGTCATCGATTTTCTGAATGATAAAAAGTACAAATACGAGGTATTCCTTACCTCCAAAAAACACAACGCCTGGAAGACCGTAGAGAAGAATTTCGACCCTTCATTTACTGACCTCCTCATTATTGGTGGGGATGGTACCATCAATGAAGCGATCAATGGACTCAAATATGACGTGCCTGTGAGTATTATTCCCAATGGTACGGGCAACGATTTTGTGAAAAATTACCCGGTGGGCAAATCCATCTATGATTACCTGAAGGTGCTGGACAAAGGAGCCATACACACGATAGACCTGGGCTTGTGCAATGGAAGAAAGTTTGTAAACGGGGTAGGTATCGGCTTTGACGGCCAGATTGTTGCAGACATGCTTCGCAAAAAAAGTTTTCTTAAAGGTCCTACCAAATATTACTACTACGTACTGCGTATATTGGCTAGCTACAAAGCTCGGCGGTATAAGTTTGTCCAGGATAAATCCACCTACGAAAAAAATCTTATCCTCCTGTGCGTAGCCAATGGCACCACCTTTGGCGGAAGCTTTAAGCTTACTCCGGATGCAGAGATCAACGACACCATCCTGGATGTCTGTGAAATCGGGAAAATCAGTGGCCTACGAAGGTTTTTGAATATCCACCGACTAAAAGAAGGAACCCACGATCGGCTCCCAGAGGTCAAACTATCCCGCTGCAAACACCTCACGGTAGACGAAAATCCACACCTGGAAGCCCACATCGATGGCGAATATTTTGGGCATCCCCCATTCGAATTTGGGGTACTCCCCAATGCCTTGAGAATCCGAATGCTGAAATAGTAAGACTATCCTTTTTGTGTTTTCCGCAGGTAGAAATAGATGCCCACCGCCCCGGCGATGATCAATAGTGAAATGAATTGAGAGTGTGAGAGTACCCCGTCGATGATGAACCCTCGACGGATGTCTCCCCGAAAGATCTCAATCACAGACCGACCAATTGCATATAGGACGATGTAGACCAGAAACAGCCTTCCTTCAAAACGCTTATATCGCTTAAACATCCACAGAATAACCAGGGTACTACCAATCCAGGCCACCTCATAAAGCTGGGTGGGGTGCAGGGCGGTGTTTAGCGGTTCTGCCTGGCTTTCCGGGTCCGTAAAAGTGATCCCCAAAATACTCTCTGTAGGCAGGCCGTGACAACAACCCGCAAAAAAGCATCCCATCCGGCCAAATAAGTGGATAATACAGCCCGCGATAGCCATTCGATCCATCAAAGGCCAGACCGGCCACTTTTGCTTTCTGAAATACCAAACCGTGACAGGAATGACAAAGAGCAAGGATCCATAAAACACAAAACCAGTTCTGAATCCTTTGAACATATTGGAAATCGGGTGGAAGTAGTAATCTGGTTTCTCCAGATAAAAGAAAAACTTACCCCCCACAAATGCGGCTACAATAATAAGAATAGCCAGGTTTTGAATCTTTTCCGGCGAAATGCCAAGCTCACGCTTCACCACTGTGGACACATAAAAGTAGCCGGCAACAGCCCCCAACATAATCATGAAGCCGTAAGTGTGAATGGTAAAGCCGCCAATGGTAAATAGTTCTGGGTACATATCGGTAGTTGGATAAAATAGGTAGTTGTTTTGTTATTTGAAGGGGTTGGCTCCATGATGCGTACTGCTATCATACACACGAATGGCTATGACCTCAGCAGTAGCCGTCACTTCACCATTCACCTGAGCCGTGCAGGTCATCACCGTCTTCTTTCCTTTCACCTCAGCCACCTGAGCACGCAGCTCTATCGGGTGATCATTGGGCGTGGGCTTGATATACTTGACAGTGATGGTGCCCGTAGCGTATCGGTAAGTAGGCGCAGAGTCCAGGGATCGGCCCTCTCTTCTATATGCATCAGCCATGGCTGTCCCCATGCAGTGACAATCAATGAGGGTGGCAAGAATACCCCCATTCAGCAAATTGGCCCATCCATGGTACTTCTCCTGAGAGTTCCAGGTGCAAACCGCTTCCTCCCCTTCCCAATAACTCTGCACATGCAAGCCCTCCTCATTGCTCTCCCCACAGCCGAAGCAAACGTTTTCCGGCATGTGCTGTTGGAAATAGTCTTTTTTCATTTATCTGAATTTCAAGATGTCTGCTCGTTTTCGATGCGTTAAATTTAACCATTAAAATATCACTTTAGATTTTCTGACGATCTCCTTTTTATCAAATTTGACTCCATATGATTCATATTTTAGATCTTGAGTTTCAGGGCATAGATCACGCCATTGCTTCATTCCTCATTGAGACCAGTGCTGGCCCTGTGCTTATAGAATCCGGACCATACTCCACCTTTCCTGCCATGGAAAGCGCCCTCCGTCAGCATGGTTACAAAACATCTGACATTCAGCATGTGCTGCTCACGCATATCCACTTTGATCATGCCGGAGCTGCCTGGGCTTTTGCCAAAAGCGGTGCCAAAATATACTTGCACCCATTCGGTGCCTCCCATATGGAAGACCCTACCAGACTGTACGAATCCGCATCCAGAATCTATGGAGACCAGATGGGCCCTCTATGGGGGGCTATGGAAAAAATTCCTGGCGACCAATTGATTACGCTCGGGCATTCCGAACAGCTCACCATCGGTGACCAAACGTTCACAGCCCTGCACACCCCGGGTCACGCTCAGCATCACATTGCCTGGGAGCTGGGGGAGGTCATTTTCACCGGAGATGTGGCAGGAGTAAAAATAGGGGCTGGCCCGGTGGTGCCACCGTGTCCTCCTCCTGATATCAACCTCGAGGATTGGAATCAATCACTGGACATCCTACTGGAACGAAAAGCCAAAACCTTGTACCTGACCCACTACGGGCAGATCACTCAGATCGATTCTCATATTCAGGAGCTCAGGGCCATGCTTACAGATTGGGCCAATTGGATAAAACCGAAATGGGAATCTGGTATGGCTGCAGACGAAATGACCCCTTTGTTTTCGAAGTATACCGCTGACCAACTGAGCGGATTAGGGGTATCGGCCCATGGTGCAAAGCAATATGAAGCCGCCAATCCCAGCTGGATGAGTGTGGCCGGGCTCATCAGGTATTGGAAGAAAAAAAACTCCCAGGGGCAGTCCTGACCAAAATCATGCTTTGGGTTGAGTAGGGTCAATCTTTCTACCCCTGACATGTCGTAGCTTTCTACCTGAAAAGCTTCAAATGTCATGAAAAAAATACTTGTTCCCACTGATTTTTCGGATTGCGCCAGATACGCTACCGATACAGCCATGCAAATAGCCAAGCGAGCTGGCGCGGAGTTGCATTTTTACCACCACATTTTCGTTCCGGTAGACTGGGTGGTGGTAGACTTTGGTCATGGTAGCTCCCTGCCAGACATCTCGGAAGAGGAAAAAGGCGTATTAGAACAATTAAAAAATCTGGAAAGCGAGGCCTTTAGTCAGGGAATAAAATGTGTCACTCACATGGACTACGACACGAGCTCGGAGTCCATCACCAGGTATGCAACTGCACAGGACATTTCACTCATAGTGATGGGGTCGCATGGTGCCAAAGGCATCAAGGAGTTCTTCATCGGGTCTAATGCTCAAAACGTGGTGAAACATGCCAACATCCCCGTGCTCATCATCAAGAATAAACCTGTAATTCGCGACTCACCGACTGTCCTATTTGCTTCCGATTTTCACACCGAGGCACTTAACGCTTTCAGACTAGTAGCGAAATACGCCAAAAAAATAGGCTCGAAGATACACCTGGTGTATCTCAATACTCCGGCAGAGTTCAAAAGATCCTGGGTGATCCGGGATCGCATGGATCAATTCATTGACATAGGATCGGATAGTCTTGCCAAAGCAGAAATTGTCGATTGTTTGTTTTTGGAAGAGGGGCTGCAAAACTATTGTGAGGAAAACGAAATTGAACTCCTCGCCATGGCCACTCATCACCGAAAGGGTTTGCCTCGTATGTTCATGGGAAGTATCACAGAGCAGGTGGTGAATCATATGGAAATACCCGTTGTGAGCATCCCCATCACCTAAGGTTTCAGCAAGAGATCTCCGCGAGGTGATCAAAATCATGTGGTGACTTTGGGCTTTCAGGAGCAGCATTACGTTTTATGTTTTATGCTACACCCTTTAAATACTACCCAAATGAAAAAGATTCTTGTTCCTACAGATTTTTCGGATTGCGCACAGAATGCAACCGAGGTGGCTAAAGAAATTGCCAGGCGATATCATGCAGAACTACATTTTTATCACTTCGTATCCGTGCCCGTAGATTGGGTGCACCTTGATTTTGCCCAGCATACCATATACCCGGATGTGACAGAGGAGGTTAAACGGGTACAGAACCAGCTGGATGCCGCTGTAAAAAATGCAGAAGCTGATGGTCTGCAAAGTGTTGCCTATATGGACTTTGACAACAGCACTGATGCTGTCACCAGGTACGCAAGATCCAACAACATCTCTATGATCGTGATGGGTTCGCATGGTGCCCGGGGGGTCAAAGAATTCTTTATAGGCTCCAATGCTCAAACTGTAGTCCGCCATGCGGAGGTCCCTGTGCTCATTGTCAAGCAAAAGTTGAAAAGTGTGGCTTTTCCAAATATTCTGTTTGTCTCTGATTTCGAAGATGAAATGATTCGTCCCTTTGAAGATGTGGTAGATTTTGCAGAATTGCTCGGGGCAAAAATCAATTTGCTCTATGTGAATACTCCTTCGGAATTTCAACGCTCATGGATCATAAAAGAGCGAATGGAGGGGTTCATTGCGCTGGCCTCAGGTAATCTGGGAAACGTTGAAATTATAGACAGCCATTCCTTTGGTGAAGGGTTGGAGAAGTATTGTGAGATGAACCAAACTGGCCTCCTGGCAATTGCCACACACCATCGCAAAGGGCTGTCAAGAGCATTTCTGGGTAGTCTCACGGAGACGGTTGTCAATCACGTAAAAGTGCCGGTAGTTAGTTTTCCAATACTCACATAGCCTATCAGCCTGAGGTTCCGTCTGAAAAGAAAATTTTATACCCGTCAGGTATAAATATGGGTTTTCATGCTTTCTTATCAAGTCTGAATTGATACAGGTTTTATTAGCTTAGTGGCACGTAAAATCATTTTGTAAGTATAAAGAAGTAAGTATGAAAAAGTTTTTTGGCCTCTCACTGATCAGTCTGATGATGGTCGGCTGTGGAGGCAAATCAGAAAAAGCCTGGATGGTAAGCTCACCAGACAAACAGATCGAGGTGAAATTTTTTACCCAAGGCGGCCAGCCAGCCTATGCGGTGTCCTATAAAGGCCAAAGTCAAATCGACACCTCGTTCCTCGGCTTTATGTTTCAGGATCAGCCAGCACTCCAGGGTAACCTCAAAGTAACTTCAGGCATCACCAGCTCTTTTAGCGAAACCTGGGAAATGCCCTGGGGAGAGCAAAGAGAAGTAGAGAACAGCTACAATGAGCTGAAACTATCTCTGGAAGAGACAACTCCCCCCAACCGCAAATTTGATGTGGTTTTCAGGGCGTTCAACGATGGTGTGGGATTCAGATATGAATTTCCCAAGCAGCCTGCCCTGGATGGAGAAACCATCATTTTAGAAGAACTCACAGAGTTTAACCTTACCGGAGATCATCAGGTATGGTGGATCCCTGGTGATTGGGACATCTATGAGTACCTGTACAACACCACCCGGTTTTCAGAGATCAACGCCTACTCAGTATTCATCCCGGGTGATCACCTGGGCCAGGTATACTTGCATAGCAACGCCGTGAATACTCCGGTAACAATGAAAAGCGACGCGGGAGTATACCTCAGCTTTCACGAGGCTGATTTGACCAACTACCCGGGGATGACCCTCAAAGTAGATACCACTAACCTCAGCATGGTCAGCGAGCTGGTAGGTAACAAAAGTGGGATCAAAGCCAGGGTAAAAGCTCCCTTTATTACTCCCTGGAGAACGGTCCAAATCGCTGATCGTGCCGGGGATCTGATAGAATCCAAGATGATCGTCAACCTCAATGATCCCAATCAGGTGGGAGATGTGTCGTGGTTTACGCCAATGAAATATGTAGGAATCTGGTGGGATATGCACCTGGGCAGAAAAACCTGGGATTACGCCAGTGGCAATCATGGAGCCACCACCGAATACACCAAAGAACTCATGGACTTTGCCGCGGAGAATGGCATTGGTGGGGTGCTGGTAGAAGGCTGGAATACCGGCTGGGAAACCTGGACAGACCCAAATATGCGCGATACCATCTTCGACTTTACCACGCCATACCCAGATTATGACCTGGCAGAGCTGGCCAGGTATGGCAAAGAAAAAGGAGTGCAAATCATCATGCACCACGAAACCAGTGGGGCCGTGGCCAGGTATGAAGAACGCATGCAGCCTGCCTATGACCTCATGAACAGACTGGGAATCCACTCTGTGAAAACCGGCTATGTGGGTACGATCATCCCGGACGGTGAGTATCACCACGGACAATGGATGGTCAACCACTATCAAAAGACCGTGGAGACTGGCGCCAAATATCAGGTAGCCATCAACATGCACGAGCCAATCAAGGCAACCGGAAAGCGACGAACTTTCCCAAATGAGATCGCACGTGAAGGACTCAGAGGACAAGAGTACAATGCCTGGGCAGCAGAAGGAGCAAATCCTCCAGAGCACCTGCCCATCGTAGCTTTCACCCGAATGCTGGCCGGACCGATTGATTATACCCCGGGTATCTTCAACCTCACGCTCAAACCCTACAAAGAAGACCACCCAATCAAATCCACACTGGCACAGCAGCTTTCCCTGTATGTGGTCATCTACAGCCCTATCCAGATGGCAGCAGACCTTATCGAATACTACCAGGGCAACCCTGCGTTTCAGTTTATCCGGGATGTAGCGGTAGACTGGGAGCAGAGCAAAGTTCTCGATGGTGAGGTAGGAGATTTTGTGGTGACCGCCCGACAGGCGAAAGGCACAGACAACTGGTTTGTAGGTGGTCTTACAGATGAAAACCCAAAACCTTATACCCTGAAGCTGGATTTTCTGGAAGAAGGAAAGACTTACACCGCCAGGGTATATAGGGATGCTGAAGAAACAGACTATGTCACCAACCCTACAGCCATTGATATTGTGGAGCTGGAGGTGAAAAAGGGGGATGAAATCCCTGTGAACATGGTTGCCGCTGGTGGGTTTGCAGTGAGTCTGCTCGCCCAGTAATGCTATAACGCTCTAAGACAGAAAAACCCAATCCGGAATGGTCTTGTCTGGCAGTTTCTCCAGACATTCAATCCCCGGGTTGGGTTTTTTATTCTACGAACACGACCCGCTTGATTATCCCCTAAGTTTATCCAATAAATCATTGAGTTGATCCATCTCCTCAAGACTCAGGTTGTTATATATATTGTCTAACTCCTTGATTTCTTCATCGATGCGCTCACAGAGGGCGTGGCCTTTGTATGAGATGGTCACATCCACCAGCCTTTTGTCTTTGGAGGATACCTCTTTGATCACGAGTTCCTTTTTCTGTAATCGGTCCACCATCCTGGAGACCCCGGCGTTCTTCTCCGCCATGCGATCCAGAATCTGAGAGGTGGTATAAGAGAGAGGAAAAGCGCCACGCAGTATCCTCAGTACGGTGTACTGCTGCGCGGTAAGGTCATACCCGGCAAAAAACTGCTGCATTCGCTCGTAAGTCCAGCCATGAGTAAAACTGAGGTTTACCCGCAACTTATGCTGAACAGACATAAAACCCTCTCCTTTGATTTCATCTTCAATTTTCATAAAAATAAGCCTCTTGCCCCATGCAATTTATGATGAATCATTGATGATCTATCACTACTTCTTAAAGTCCTTATTGCTGGGAAAGAATTATATTTCTCATATCTTTCGCCTACCATGAAAAGACTCCTATACAGCCTCCTGATTCTGCTCGTTTTATTGACAGCCATTGTTTTGCAAATCCTCCACTCGGGTGGTTTCTTCAGAAAAGTTGCTCCTGGTTTTGAAGGGAACATCATTCAAAAAATCAAACTGCCGGGAGCAGAAGATATCGCCATTAGCCGGGACGGTCATTTTTTGATCGTTTCGTCCGACAACAGAGCTGCCAGAAGAGACGGTCAACCAGAGCAAGGAGGCCTCTATCTCGTAGACCTCCGGGAGGAGCCCCTCTCGCCAAAACTACTCACTGAGCGTTTTGAGCAGCCCTTTTTCCCACATGGCATTTCTCTTCTTCGCCTGGACTCCGGGCGCTATCAGGTTTTGGCCATCAACCACGTGAATGAAAAGCACACGATAGAAAAATTTCTACTCTCTGGTGATCGGCTGGTACATGAAAAAACCCTCTCCGACGAATCAATGGTTAGCCCCAATGATGTAGTAGCCACCTCCGCCAATACTTTCTATTTCACCAATGACCACCGACATACCACGGGCACCTGGCGGTTAATGGAAGATTATCTGGGCCTCCGTCAGTCCAATGTGGTTTACTCAGATGGAAGCTCCTATCGCGAAGTGGCGCACGGCATTGCCTATGCCAACGGCATCAACTATGATGAGAACAGAAATCTCCTTTTCGTTGCTTCCCCCAGGGACTTTCTGGTGAAAGTCTATACGACCAATCCGGGTGGAGAGCTGTCCCTTATCGAGGATATAGATGTAGGCACAGGAGTGGATAACATTGAGTTTGACGAATTGGGAACCCTTTGGATCGGTGCGCATCCGAATCTGATGAAGTTTGCCAGCTACGCCTCAGGCCAATCAGAAATAGCCCCTTCGGAAGTGATTCAACTAACCTATCGCGGCACTGGTGATTATGATGTCAACTCCGTCTTTTTGGATGACGGATCCATTATTTCTGCCTCTACGGTAGCTGTTCCCTTCAATAACCTGGTTTTCATAGGCAATGTGATGGACGATGAGCTGATAGTCTGGGAGCGATGATTACAAAAAAACCCGGCCTCTTCAGGTCGGGTTTCTTAAGTCTTTGTGATGCTATGTTCTCAACCTTTCCTCAGGTAGATATTCCCACTGATCGTTTCCAGCTCCATTGGGGATCCTCCACTATTCACTTTTCCTCGCACATTCATCCCTACCACCTGCCGTAGGCCTTCCTTTCCTTCCGGGAAATCGATTTCCAGGTCGGAGAAGATCTCGCCGGAGATGGTTTTGGCTTTGAAGTCAAGCCCTTCTTCTCGAGCGACAGTGATGTCAATATCCCCTGAAATGGTTTTCAACTCCACTTCCCTGGTCATGGGAGTAATGATGAAATTACCGTTGATTGTATTGGCTTTAAGGCGAAGCTGACTGGGTAAAAAAACCCGATAGACTATTTCCGTCTGAAAGTTACAATTCTCTCCTTTTCGGTCCACTTTCTTCCACATGTCTTTGTCCATGGAAATGGTGATCGCTCGCTCGGTGACCATTTTATCCAGTGTGAAAATGTGATCATATTCTCCATCGTTGATGGAAACACTCACTTCTACATAGACTTCATTTTTATCCCATGTTTGGATGGTGATGTCATCTGCAAAATCAAAATTGAGTTGCAGGAGCTCTTGTTTTCCTACATTCGCTGATTCGGTCACCTGGGTCTGGGCATAGCCCACCCAGGTAGCTGCGAGGAGCAGCACGGTTATTAATGTTTTCATGTCCGTATGGTTAAAGTCTGAGTGGTTTACTTGGCTTTTCGAATGTAGACATCCCCACTGATGCTCTTGAGAGAAACCTCTACTCCACCACCATTTAGGGTAGCATTGGCAGACATCCCCCCGCCCCATCTTTTGAGGTCTTTTTCATCTCCAAACTTGAAGTCCACATCCGTGTATATTTCACCCGACACTGAGGATAGTTTGAAGTTGCCCTTGGAGCTTGCCGGCAAGGTGATGTCCAAATCACCGCTGGTAGATGAGATAGATGTAGGTGTGGTCTGATTGAGCGAGGAAAAGCGTACTGAAATATCGGAACTCAAAGAGTAGGCAACCAGCGGGCCTGTGATGTCCTCAAAGATCAAATCCCCATTTTGACTTTTTACCTCCACCTCGTTGGTTAACCCTCTGGCATAAAAATCCCCTGACTGCCAGCTATTCAGATCAGCCCTGAGCATCATGTTTTTAGGTAGTTTGATCCTGTACTCTCCGTCCGCTTTCCTGCTGGCGCCACTTATGGTGATCTTATTTCCCTCCTGCACCACGCTCAGACCAATTCCCGTATTTTCAGGGCCCGTGGCAGAAAGTGGTTTCAAGCCTTTGGCTTTCTCAGGTATTCCTTCGTACTCATCTGTCTCTATGGTGATTTCATTGCCGGACACACCCTCTATAGAAATGTCTGCATAAAGATTCTGTATCACCACAATGGTTTCCGCAATATTCCCTTTGGGGGTGTACTTGTACTGCTGGGCATGTGCCGCCAGAGCCACCAGGCTCATCAGCAGGGTAAGTGTATAAACTCGTTTCATTTCTTTTTCAATGTTTAGTTTCCAATTTGTTTTTATGATAATCTATATTCAATTGGCCATTTTGAATGCTCTTCTATATGCACCTGAAGGTGCTCAACTTAGTATTTCCAATGCTACTTTGGCTTGTTGTTTCACTTCCGGAGATGTCCCCTCGGCGTCCAGGAGTTTCTTGAGTGGCCGGACAGCATTTCTTTCCTGTGCCTCCATGAGAATGCTGATAAGCGCAATCTGTATGAGCGGGTCCGACTGATACTCCAGCGATTTTGACAACTCGAGACGTACCTGCTCCTGATCAGTAAACCGGGCCAGAGCCTGTGCCGCCGCATAGCGCACATTGGGACTCTCATCGGTATTCAGGGTTTTCATCAACGTAGCTACCAACTGGTCACTCGCTTCGGATTTTTCCTCCTCTATCCGGCTGACCACCTGTAGGCGCTGACTCGCTGTGGAAGTCTGAAGCGCATTGATCATGGAGACTTCCTTCAAAAGATCCACCTGCGAACGCAAGGCAATCACTTCATCTCTGTGATCAGTCACAGACCACTGTCCCACCGCAAAACCCACAACCAACAGTGCCACCGCCGCGGCGATCTGCCAAAAAGGAATGTTCCGTGACGGTGATCCCTCGTTTCTTTCTTCCCGAATGGCCTCTGCCACATTCCAGGCAATGGACGCAGGAGGGTCTAACTCCCTTGTAGTCTCCATTAAAAACAGGAGCTCTTCCATTTCCTTTATGCGACTCTGACACGTATCGCACTTTCTTAGGTGGTCTTCCCTTTCAGGTGATCGGTCACCTTCCAAATAAGCCACCAGGTCTTCGTCTGTCAAATGTGTCATAGCTTCAGCTTTTAATCTCAAAATATAATTCCTTCAATTGCTTGATGGTGCGATGCACCTGCACTTTCACCGCTGATACTGAGATAGATTTCAGGGCCGCGATTTGTTCGTATTTCATGCCTTCAAATTTGCTCAACACCAGTAATTCTCTCTTCTCTTCAGGCAGTAGGCTCAAAGCCTGCATCAACCGCTGTTCTCTCTCCCGCTGCTCCTCATCCGAATCGTCGGCTCGATCTGGCAGCACATCTGCCGCCTGAAACTGATCCCGGTGAACTTTCATTTTCCTGAAATGATCCTTCACCTGGTTGCGGGCGATCTGAAAAAGCCAGAATTCGAAATTGCTTCCGGCCTTATAAGACTTTCTGTACTTCAATACCCGGATGAAAATGTTTTGCGTGAGATCGGCACTGTCGTCCGCATCCAATACCGACTTGAGGCAGTAGTTATATATCCGCTTTTGATAGCGCTCGCATAGCACATTGAGCTTCTCCAGCGCCCCGGTCTGCACCGCCAACATTAGCTGCTCATCACTTTCCTTACTCAAGATCGATCGGTTTAGGTTTTGTTGATTCGGATAAGTTACCTGAAAAGAGAGGGAAGGTTACATGGACGAATAAAAAAAGATAGCGGGTGATTTAACAGGACAATTGAACACCCAAAGCACAGGTCATCACAATCAAAAAAACCCGGCCAATGGCCGGGTTTCTAATTTCTGTGGTGACTGGAAATTTTCAGTGTCGCATTTCCTCTTTTCTCCGCATCTCATCCAGCGAGTACTTGCCCGCTCCAAAGATGCTAAAAGCAATCAATAGAAAAAGGGTGATCACTGATACCCACAGCTCAGAATTACCCCCCACTGTGGCCAGCCCCTGAGGAGCATTCACAAAAATGACCGCTCCCAGCAAAACCGGCAACTGAAGGATACTGGCTGTGCGGGTGTAGTACCCCAGCAGGATCAATGGCCCACCGATGAGGTGTGCAAAAAGTACGTAATGTGCCAGCCCCACGGAAAGGTAAGCCACACTCAATGACATCTCCTGCAGCTGATCAATGTGCAGTGCAAAGTATGCCCCTTTGAAAACGATAAAACCACCCAATGCCACCCGCAAAACAACCAGCCAGTTGGCCCGGTGGGCATCGCCCCAATGCTCAATTTCTGAAAAGATAGTGCTCATAGGAATCTATGTTTGGTCATATCCATACAAAGAAATCCGGAAGCGAAAAGTTCATCCTATGGATGAACCTCCCAGCCCCCACACTCCTGATTCTCTACTATTGAAACAATAGTGCCTGATTTTCGGCTGAATCATATTCCAAATCCTTCACCAGCCCATTGGCTATGTCATATACCCAGCCATGCACCTGCAACTCCTTACCAGATTTAATGGCATTTCTTACGATGGATGTTTCATGTAAATCTTTTACCTGCTCGAGCACATTCAACTCCACAAATCGGTTGGTCCTGGTTTTGTTGTCGGTGATCTGGTCCAGTTCTTTTTTATGGAGTCTGTATACATCCTTTATGTGGCGAATCCAGTTGTCAATAATTCCATACTCCTCCGTGCCCATGGCTGCCATCACACCTCCACACCCATAGTGACCACACACAATCACGTGCTTTACTTCCAGCACATTCACGGCATAATCCAGCACACTTAGCATATTCATATCTGTGTGTACTACCATGTTGGCAATGTTTCTGTGTACAAAAACTTCCCCGGGCGCCGTGCCTGTGATTTCATTGGCTGGCACCCGGCTGTCTGCACACCCTATCCACAACACCGGTGGCTTCTGACCTTTGGCCAATTTGTCAAAAAACGCCGCGTCTTCCTGAAGTTTCGAGGCTACCCATTTCTTATTATTCTCTAATAAACTCCTATAGTATTGTTCCATGATTTTTTTATTTAGTTAATATCCAGAGTTCAACTCCGGGACATTCTTAAGTGTAAAATTGATGTTGCGCTCCAGCGCAGTTTTTTTGAAATTGTGAATCAGCTCCAGGGCATCATGATCTATCTGTTTAGACTGTGAGCCATCTATGATCACCTGACTGTTCTCCGGTAGGTAATCCAGTGACAGTTGCAGCCCCACCTTGTTGAGAAAAGATACATGCTCACTCAACCTTAGGTGAATTTCCGACCGGCCATCTTGCTCCTTTTCCTCATAGTGATAGGCCACCCTATAGTTTGCCCTGAGTATGTAAAACACACCTACACCCATGCCGATGAGAATACCGATCAACAAGTCCGTGAAAAGAATGGCAATGATGGTCACTATAAAGGGTATGAACTGCTCGCGCCCCAACCCGTATTGCTGCCTGTACAGCGCCGGTTTGGTCAGTTTGAATCCTACCATGATCAAAATGGCGGCCAGAGAAGCAAGAGGTATTTCGTTGATCACATGGGGCAGAAACGCCACAAAGATCAGGAGGAGCAGTCCATGAATAAACGCTGACTTTTTGGACCTGGCCCCCGCATCAACATTGGCAGAACCCCGCACAATAACTGCTGTGATCGGCAATCCTCCCACCAATCCACACAGCATATTCCCAACTCCCTGCGCTTTCAACTCCGCATTATGCGGCGTCCGTCGCTTCTGAGGATCCAGCTTATCTATCGCTTCTATGCTGAGTAGTGTTTCCAGGCTGGCCACAATAGCCAGAGTAGCGGCGGTGATATAGACATTCACATCACCGAGCACCCCCAGATCAGGCGTCCTGAATACAGTACTCAAAGAACTTAAGCCCTCAATAATGGGAATATTCACCATATGGCTACTATTGACAACCAGATCTGATCCGGAAAACTTGAAGAATTGATTGATCGCAATCCCGCATAAAACCACCAGCAATCCACTGGGTATATGTTTGAGCAGTTTGTTTTGCTTGATAAGAGGACGCTCCCAGAGCACCAGTAGAATCAAGGAAAAAAGACCGATGGTCACACTCCCCGGAACCAAATGCTCAAAAGAAGTAAAGAGTGAACTGATGGTGTTGCTGCCGTCCTTTTGGATAAACTCCATCTCACCAAAAGCATCCGAATCAAATCCCACCAAATGTGGTATCTGTTTTAGAATCAGTATGAGCCCAATCGCGGCGAGCATCCCTTTGATAATTGACGAAGGAAAATACATTCCTACAATGCCAGCCTTCATCTGACCGAGTAGGAACTGAAAAACTCCGGCCAGCACAATGGCCGTTAAGAATGCTTCATAACTTCCCAATGTCTCAATGGCACCAAGCACAATCACCACCAGGCCAGCAGCCGGGCCACTTACACTCAGTTGGGATTTACTAAGAAGGCTGACTACCAGCCCCCCAATAACACCTGATATGATTCCTGAAAACAATGGTGCTCCTGAAGCAAGCGCAATTCCAAGGCAAAGGGGTAACGCTACCAGAAAAACCACCACGCCGGACAGCATGTCTCTTTCCAGGTCTTTAAATAGATCTTGTTTAATATTCATGAATGTTGGTAAAAATGAACCCTTCTATAGCCCGGACATGGTACACTTACAAAGCGTACCTCTCCTGATAGGCTATAACACGGATCTAGAAATTCGAATAATTTCCCTGTGTCAATCAACAGGGTGGGAAAAGAGGTGATTTATCCCTCGGGAGGTGGGGTCGGAATCTGCCGTGGGTGATTGGTGAGTTCCAAAATATGGTAGTAATCCTTGTCCTTGATCATCTGTAAACCCCCCAGAATTCCTTCGGCGCCAGATTCAAATAATTTCTTAGTCTCATCCTGCTCTGATGATTCTTCCTGAGATTCTTCATTCTGCTCAGGACTGTTGTCGGTGAGTGGTTCTGCCGGGGAATGTTCGTCATAGTCGCCGGTAATAAAAGACCACACTATTCCAGCCAATGATTCCACCGGGTGATTCGAAAAATCAATCCCTTTGCTGGAAAGTTCCGTGAAGTGGTGCCCTTCATGAAAAATGAGAACAACCAGCATCATGGTGAGTATTTTACTTTTCAGACTGATTTTCCTAGTCCCCATTTCGCAAATGTATGAAATAACCGCCATTGATGGACGCCCTAATTACCATGGCTCGTATTCCAGATGGAAATCCTTACAAAATATTGGGCGCAGCTAAAATGGAAAATTGTTTCTCCTGCATATGTCAGGGTTTGGGCTTAATTTTGACGGGTATGCCCGAAAACCATTCCTCTCTCAATATAACTGTACGTCATTACCTCAGACAAGCATTCCTCATATTTATAGGTGTTATGTGTGCTGTTTTTGGACTGGAAAGTTTCCTGCTCCCAAATGATGTGCTCGATGGGGGAGTCACCGGCATCTCGCTTTTACTCGCCATAGTCACTGATGGTCGGCCATCATTATTTATCTTTTTAATCAACATTCCTTTTCTGGCCCTGGGTTGGATCCAGATAGGCCGGGGCTTTGCCATCAAGAGTTTTGCCAGTATCTCACTTCTCGCACTGATCCTCTATTTCTTTGACTTTCCCGTCATTACAGACGATCCATTGCTCATTGCCATATTTGGCGGTTTCTTTCTGGGCCTGGGCATAGGATTCTCTATCCGAGGGGGTGCGATCATAGATGGTACGGAGGTGTTAGCGATTTACCTGGGCAAAAAAATCGGCTTCTCCGTGGGGGAGCTCATTCTGATCTTCAACATTGTGATTTTCTCAGTGGCCGCCTACCTCTTGTCAATGGATACCGCCCTCTATTCCATTATCACCTATTTCGCCGCATCTCGCACGGTGGATTTTGTGCTGGAGGGCTTTGATGAATACATTGGTGTAACGATCATCTCGGATCAGCATGCGGAGGTCCGCGAAATGATTTTGACCAAGCTCAGACGGGGTGCTACCATTTATCATGGAAGTAAGGGCTTCAGTCTGCAGCAGAAAGAAGAAGCCAAAACCAACATTCTCTATACCGTAATCACTCGCCTGGAGGTCTCCAAGCTAGAGGGTGAGATAGAAAAAATAGACCCGGGGGCCTTTTTGGTGATGTCCAAAGTAAAGGACATTCGGGGTGGTATGATTAAGAAACTCCCCCTCAAAAAACTCAATAAGTAAAACGGTATCCCGAATTATCCTTTTCGGCCCTATATGCTGAACATTTAAGTACCTAACTGCATTTTGGCCTGATTTACTTTTGGTCTCATAAATTCTGCAATGATATGAGACTTTTGATTTGCACATTGTTTTTGGTGGTTAACAGCGCCTTGGCACAACAACCCCTGGAAAGAATTACGGTCAATGGAAATCAATTTGTCAATGAGTCCGGCAAAAAGGTAGTCCTTCGAGGGTATAATGCCAGCGACCCGGATAACCTGATAAAACAAGGACAATGGGGACGAGCCTATTTTCAGGAAATGAAAGCATGGGGCTCCAATGTAGTGCGCTTCCCCATACACCCAAGAGCATGGAGGGAAAGAGGTGAGTCTGCATACCTAACATTGCTGGATAGTGGTATCCGATGGGCAGCAGAGCAAAGTATGTATGTGATTCTCGACTGGCACAGCATCGGCAATCTCAAGTCTGGGCTCTTTTTCAGACCCGGATATGAAACCACGCTTAAAGAAACCTTTTCCTTTTGGCAAACCATCGCCAGGAAATATGGGGACAATCCAACAGTCGCCTTTTATGAGCTCTTCAATGAACCCACGACCAACAATGGACAGCTCGGGGTCTGCTCATGGGACGAGTGGAAGGCCATCAACGAAGAAATGATTACCATCATCAGGGCCTGTGGGGGTCAGGGCATCCCGCTGGTAGCCGGGTTTAACTGGGCTTACGATTTATCCGCTGCTTTTGAGCGTCCCATTGAGGCGGTAGGGATCGGCTATGTGAGTCATCCCTACCCTCAAAAGCGAAACCAGCCCTGGGAAAGCCAGTGGACCATGGACTGGGGCCGGATGAAAGAAAAATATCCTGTCATTCTAACAGAAATCGGCTTTTCGGGAGCAGAAGAAAGAGGCGCTCATGTGCCCGTAATCAGTGATGAGCGCTATGGAGAAGCCATCACTAGATACTGCGATGAAAAAGACATCTCTTATGTGGTCTGGGTTTTTGATGCTCGCTGGGCCCCGAGCTTATTCAGTGACTGGGAATACAAAGAGCTCACCCGCCATGGAAAATTCTTCAAAACCAAGCTAAACACGTATCAGTACGACTAAGTCATGCACCCCATGCAGTGAGCACCAAATGACGCGAGCCACCATAATCTCTGTGCTCACATAGGTAAATTCCCTGCCAGGTACCGAGATTCAGTCTTCCATTGGTGATGGGGATTAGCACCGATGGGCCCAAAAGGCTTGCTTTGATGTGTGCCGGCATGTCGTCCGGGCCTTCATAGTTGTGTTGATAGTAAGGCGCATTTTCCGGTACCATTTGGTTGAAATGACTCTCAAAATCCATTCTCACTGTTGGATCCGCATTTTCATTGATGGTGAGTGAAGCCGAGGTATGCTGAATAAAAACCTGAAGCATTCCTGTTTTCAGTTCCCTGATTTCAGGTATAGCATTCAATACATCGCGTGTTATCAAATGAAAACCACGACTGAACGGCTGCAAGTGAATCGTCTGCTGGAAAGTCTTCATTTTGGATCAATTCTTTCAAACGCCCCTATGTCTGGTTTGCTGTCGCGAAGATGACCCGTGATGTCATCCGATATACTAATATTAACACCCTTGTCTCTGGCAAAAGCCAATGAATCCAACTGGTAATTAAACGTAAATGGATCTTTGAAGCCAGGATAGTTTCGCTCCTGAGACACGTAGTTATCTGGCCAATCTTCTTTGGATTTGATAATATTCGACTGAATCTTGGTGACCACCGTGGCTCCGCCTCCATCTCCTACAAAAAGTTGATTGACCCCTTCCCCCCACAAAATGGAGTTGGTAATTTCTACAGACAGGTCACCGACCAGCACGTCATCATCCGCCAGAATCACATTATCAGAAAACTGGATCATGGGATCATCCGAGATGAAAAAACTAGGCACATTGGTAAATGTACAATGCTCATATTTATAATTTCCTCCCGCCAGATTACCGACGAGAAAGCCTCCGGCATTGTGAATGAGTGTATTGTAAGCATAAACATCCGAAGAAAATGCCAGGATACCAGCCACCGACATATGACGAATGGTGGTATGGGAAATCTCCAGATCATACTTTTCGTCATCGTCTGGAGTGCCAACCCGCAAGCCTATTTCACCATTTTCTATATCTGCATACCTGATTTCATTGTCTTTGCTACCCTCCAAAAAGTAAATGCCGCCCCATTGACCGGGGGCTTCCAGATAGTCCGGATCGAACCGGGTGTTCCTAATGGTAACATGCCTGCCAGAATCTCCAAGAATTTTGAGGCTCCCTTGTACAAAAAATGAAGCCCCATTGTCAAGATAAATTTTGGTGCCCGGCTGAACGGTGAGGGTACACAGGCTGTCTAGCAAAGCAAAATTGTAAATAACATAAGGCCTGTCTGCCGTCCACACTTCATCACAAATCAGGCGGCTATTCACAAAGTTGGCGTCCTGACCATAGGCCACCAGCTTGACATTAGCCAGGTACTTGCCCCATGAGACGGTGATGGAGTCCTTGACCAGATAAGGCAAGTCTTTGTTTTGCTGATCTATTTCCACACTTACTAATATCAGCAGGCTATCACCTCCAAAAAGTACCTGATCTTTGATGGTGGTCCCTGATTGGCCGTTGACAATCATGGAATAGTCAGAGGCCCTACCTTTTCCCAGCCTGATATCATGAATTTTTACTGCCTTATCATTGGGGTTGTAAATTCTCAGGCGCTTGGTCACACTCAGGCGCTCTGTCAGGAGCGTGTCAAAAAGGACGGTGTCTGTGCTAAACGCCAACTTTACATCTAAAGAAGTAGTGATTTTCTCTTCTTCCGGTTCGCAAGCCAGTATTCCTGTCAATAGAATAAATAAGAGAGGTAAAAAATTTTTCATTTGTAGATCAACGGAAAACCGCTGGGTTTATTCCTGACCCTCAGCTTTTAGTAACTCTGAGTTTTCCGCTATTCTAAGTTTCTCAATAAACTCACCTATTTCTCCACTCATAATTGTGGGCAAATTGTAGACCGTGTGGTTGATTCGATGATCTGTCACCCGCCCTTGCGGATAGTTATACGTTCTGATTTTATCAGATCGATCTCCGGAGCCCACCATGGTTTTTCGCTGAGAACTAATGGCGTCATTGTGTTTTTTAAGTTCTATTTCATAGAGCCTTGACCGCAGTACTTTCAAAGCCTTGTCATAGTTGGCATGCTGAGAGCGGCCGTCCTGGCACTCCACCACCAAACCAGACGGTGCGTGCGTCAGACGAACGGCAGATTCTGTTTTGTTGATGTGCTGACCTCCTGCTCCCGAAGCCCTAAAGGTATCTTTTCTGATGTCGCCCATGTTCAACTCCACATCCACCTCTTCGGCTTCTGGCAGCACCGCCACTGTAGCAGCCGAGGTATGCACTCTCCCCTGAGATTCTGTCTGAGGTACACGCTGCACCCGGTGAGCACCCGATTCGAATTTTAACTTGGCGTAGACATCTTCTCCCTCCACACTGGTCACAATTTCCTTAAAACCGCCTGCCGTGCCCTCGGTAAGACTCATTACTGAAAACTTCCAACCCTGATCCGCCGCAAACTGCTCGTACATTTTAAAAAGGTCTCCGGCAAAGATGGCTGCCTCGTCCCCGCCAGTACCGGCACGTATTTCCAAAATCACATTTTTACTGTCATTCGGATCTTTAGGGATGAGCATCATTTTCAACTCTTCCTCAAGTTCGTCCCTTTTGGGCGCCAGCTCATCCAACTCCATTTTGGCCATTTCCCGAAACTCCTCATCCTTTTCCGTTTCGAGCACCTCCTTGGCACTTTTGAGGTTAGCCAACAGATGAGTGTACTCGTCATATTTCTTCACCACCTTCCCCAGGTCACTATATTCTTTATTCAACTTGGCATAATTACCCATATCAGCCATCGCATCTGGCTGCACAATCAGCTGACTTACCTCCTCAAACCTTTTCTTGATTGCTTCAAGTTTATCAATCATCTCCGTTAACTTTAGTCTGCAAAATTATATAAAGCCAAAAGACTTTTATGCGACCTACTAAAAACACCTTGATTCTAGTGTTTGGTTTCCTCTGCATCTACTCCTGCACACCCAAGAAACCAGTGGATAGAGAAGGCTTTCGTCAGGAAAAAGCCGCCCGCGAGTTAAAACGGATTGTCCCTGCAGATCTGATGCTCAAAGGTGAGGAACTCGGAGAAGAAATATTGTCGGCCACAGCAAATGCCTACCTCAATACACTCAAGCGTGCGATTGTGGAAAATGGGATCAGTGGCGCTATTGACTTCTGCCAACTGAGTGCTTCGGGCATTGCCGCCGGTCTGCAGGATAGCCTGGGAGTAACCATAAGCCGTGTGACCGATAAGCCCAGAAACCCGGGCAACATGCTTTCGGAATCAGACAAAGCCATCTGGGAAGCTTATGCCTATGTGCCGGAGAATCTGGATGGACAGATTCAGGAATATGATGCGGAAAGCCTTATTTACACCAAGCCCATAACGATTGGCTCCACGCTGTGTCTCAACTGTCATGGGCAAGTTGGCTCCGATATTACACCAGAGAATTACAGTCTGATCAAATCCCGATACCCCAACGACGAGGCTGTCAATTATGAGGTGGGGAATTTCAGAGGCATGTGGCGCATCATCATTCCCAAAAAAGCAATAGTCAGTAAGTTGTAGTTATTCGCAGGCACCTGGGTCATAGCTGATCAGGCCGCGCGATTCGGCGTGGCAGGCATTGCTGTAAGTTTGCCCATCACAGCCGCACACAGGATTATAATCCATGGTACAAATGGCTTGCTCATTGATTTTGTCTTCATCTATACACACCTCGGAGGTACGGGTGCAGCCTGCCGCCAGGGCAAGAAAAAAGAAAGCTAATTTCATGTCAGTTCTTTAAATCGAAAACAATCGACCGTATGATCATTGATCAAACCCACGGCCTGCATATGTGCATAAATGGTGGTAGATCCCAAAAATTTAAAACCCCGTTTTTTCAGGTCTTTGGCTAAAAGATCCGACTCTGATGTCGTAGCCGGAATACTTCCCTTTTCTTCCCACCGACCTATTTTGACCTGATGGCCCACAAAACCCCAAATGTATTTATCAAAGGAGCCAAACTCCTGCTGAACCTCCAAAAACCTCTGCGCATTATTGACAGCAGCTTCTATCTTGGCTCTGTTTCGGATGATGTCGGTGTTTTCCACCAGTTCATTGATCTTCTTGGAGTCAAAGGCCGCTACCTTATGCACCTCAAAGTTCGCAAAGGCCTTTCTGTAACCTTCCCGTCTTTTCAGTATGGTACTCCAGCTCAACCCTGCCTGGGCGCTTTCTAATACCAAAAACTCAAAATGAATAGCATCATCGTGATTTGGGACCCCCCACTCCTCATCATGATATCGGATGTATTCGTCAAAAGTCCCCTCTGCCCACCTGCATCTTTTCTTGTCCATAGATAATACGCTTGCGCTTTGTTGGTTAATATATAAATTTAGATTTCATAAGCAGCATATGGTAATCAAACGGGGAATAATTCTTTTCATTTCTTTCTTTCTCTTCCAACAGGCCTACACCCAACCTGAAATGGTCAACGTGGGCGGCGCAAGCATTATTAATATTTCTAATCAACTGCCTGAAAACCTCACTTCCGAGCGATCTGTGGTGATCCTGGATATCCCTACCCAAATGAAGGATGGTTTTGTAATAAGAGGTGACTGGAAAAAATTGGCTGCCAATGCACATAAGACTTTCCGAAAAATAGGAGTGGATCCCATTGCCTATGTATATCTGGACGATCTGAATGCTGGCCCGGAAGTGAATAGCGCCTATTTATCTCTGTTTCAGAAGCGCAATGTGAAGAATCTGATTATCATCAATCAGGTAGGTCAGTTTCCGGAAGAGACTTACACCATGGTCATTACAGGCTTTAGTGCTGAAAATTATATTAAGAATGGCCAGAATGGCTGGAAAGAAAGTGACCCGGAGCTGAACCAGGTGATGGTGAGGCTTGGGCGGCAGGTTCTCCGACAGAAAATTGAGCGCAGTAACCTACTCATACCTGAGCAGCCAGAATATCTTCAGGATCTGGTCATTTTTGAAGGAACAAGGCTCGAAAATTATCCCAGCCGTCTCAAAAGCTTGAAGCTGGCGGTAGTCGCTTTTCAGAAAGTGCCTGCAGACAATGTAGAAGATGCTGAGTTAGCTTCGAAAATTGCTGCGTACAACCAACAAGTAGAAGAGAAAAACAAGCGCCTGGATGCTATCATGGCCGCATATCCCTTTAAATACGACATTGTCACCGAAACCAATGAGGATGCCTTATACAAAGCCGGGTATCAATATGCTCTGATGCCATTGTCCAGCACTGGCCATTCCGTGAAAAAAGTACTTAACTACCCGACCACCGCTACTGAAACACACTACATGACGAGCACTTTTGATGTTCAAAGTCGTCCCGCACTCAAGAGGATTCCCATCAACGCGAATGTGACAAAATACTACATCAAACAAACCATCGTAAAAGACATACATCCCGGCAAAGTGTGGGATGCAGATGTAAGTTGGGAGCAGGGGCTTGAAAACTTCATTTACAACCTCAATCAAGCCTTTAGGTAATGTCCGACCTCAATTATTTTCAGACCAGACCAAAAGTACCACCCATTGATACTGATCTGTATCTGAAAAGAATCGGGGTGCAAAAAGACGAGCCATCACTGGCATTTCTTAAGAAAATACACCGGGCTCATCTCCTCCAAATCCCTTTTGAGAATCTGGACATTCATTATCAGAGAAAGATCATTCTGGACATCAATTCTATCTATGACAAAATCATCCGCCACCGCAGAGGGGGGTTTTGCTATGAGTTGAATGGGCTACTCTATCACCTACTGGCTCGTCTTGGATTCCGGGCCTTCCTGGGGTCCGCCAGGGTTTTTCAGGACGGGTCTATTTCTCCGGAGTTTGATCATATGGTGGTCTTTGTTTCCCTGGATGAAGGTAACTTTCTATGTGATGTTGGTTTTGGTGAGCTCTTTTCCGAACCCAAGCGCCTGGTGACCGGTAATGTTCAGCTGGACTATACGCGCTATTTCAGGTTTGAACATAACCCCGATGGCGAGTGGCTGCTAAGAAAATCGAATGATAACAGCCTCTATGAATCCATTTATGTATTCACACTACAACCTCGCCAAATGATAGAGTTCCTTCCCCGCTGTAATTTTCATCAGGAATCTGATCAGTCACACTTCACCAAGCAAAAGCTGATCACCCAGCTTTTCAGTGAAGGGCGGATAACATTGACCGATCGTAAAATAAAGCGATCCCTTTATGGAGAGCAGAAGGAGCGTGAAATATTAAATGAAGATGAGTTCTTAGCGCAGCTGCAGGAAGTTTTCAAAATCAACGTGAGGTCTCTACTTCGTCAAAAGTTCAATTAACTGAGCAGAAGCCTCTTCATAGAATAAGTCCAGAATTGCTTTTTGATCTCCATCAAAAAGATGTTTAGAAAACAGCACGGCCCCGGTCCATTCTTCGCTCACCCAAATGGCATTGTTACTTAGACGGCCACACTGAGAGGTATCGGTAAATGGCCAGGTGCTCACGTAAAAATAAGGGCTGCCAAAAAGATGATCGCCGGGTGACATCCCCAGCAGAATATGCGTATCCGTTTCCGGGTCACCTGAGTTTTTTAGCACCACCTCCAGTGCCTGGTCAAAGTGATGAGGCCATACCTGAATATTGTTCTCAACCCCCATTCTTACTTTTATTTCCCGCAACGAAACATAGGAGTTGTGGTAGTACTTGGCCAACTCCAAAGCAGCCGCCGGATATTGCATGTGAAATGGCTCTCCTGACTGAGTGGGGTATTCCGGTAATTCATAAGGGAGGTTCATCGTGAGATTGGCGGCATTGAGGCCTAGTTTACCTATTTGCTCCTCCAACCAGATCATCATTTGTAGCTGGGTCTGACCTTCCACAGGATAGGAACCCAACACGTTCACCTTTTGATCCACCAGATAAATAGTAAATGATTCCAGACTGAGGGAGCTTCTAAAGGTTACGGACCCTGACACCCACTGGCCAGCCAGCCGCGAAAGACCAGGCACCCAAGTGAGGACAGCATATTCATCATACCTGGATTTCGGGGAGAATTTTCTACCAACAGCCGCCACATTTTGAATGGCCTGATGTAGCTGTTCTCTGGCCGCACGAAGATGATCCGGATCTGTCTTTTGAAGTGATCTCCATTCGAATGTTTGCATGGATGGTAGTGGCCGGAAATCAAAAAAGGCCTTAAAGGCCTTTCATTATTTAATTCAAATATTTCATTACTTCCCTTTTCAAGGCCTCTCTGTTAGAGGTAATGCTCGGGTCTGTAAACACTTTGGAACTAAGCTTGGAGATTACTCCCTTCTTGAAGCCCAGCTTTTCAGCCAACTCTTCACAGTATTTGATTTCACTCAAATATACCTGACTGTCGATTTTCATCAACTGGACAATGTTGTATAGATACTCGAACCTATCCTCATCTGTCATCGTGGACAAAGGGGGAAGGGGCTGGGGGTTTTCCACGAGGTTCAGTATTTCTGCTTCCGAAACACCATTTGCTTTACCCAGCATCATTATCAAGCTTCTTTCCTCTCCTGCAAACTCTCCATCAATTTTAGCAAGCTGAATAAGTGTACTTAGTTGGGATTGTATACTCATAATTAAGTAAGGTCAGTTATCAATTAACTTTAAAGATAGATTTACGCACGATTAGAAACAAGGATTCCTATAATTCAAATTTACGCGCTTCTTTAATCAGTTTGTCCCTGTTTCCGGTGATGGAAGGGTTGGAATAGATCTGTGAAGACAATTTTTTGACTACTTTTTTATCAAAACCAAGCCTTTGGGCCAAGTCCTCACAGTATTTGATTTCGCTAAGGAAGACCTTACTGTCTATCTTCATCAGCTGAATGATATTATACAAAAACTGGAACTTTTCATCAAAGGATAATGCAGAGAAGGAGATATCAACCTCTCCTTTTCTGGAGATGTTTTCGTGGATCAAAGCATCTATCTCTGATTCCTCTACTTTATTGGCTTTTCCTATGCTATAAATCAGCTGCTTTTCATCCTCGTTAAAGTTTTGATCAGATACGGCTAGCTGAATGAGTGATTGTAGGTGGCTTTTAAAATTATCCATGGCTGAGTAAGTTGGCTCGTTATGTTTTAAATATAAAAATTAAAACTCACAACTCAAGACAACCTCAATGCATATAGCTGCCGGCGTTGATATCAAATGTGGACCCGGTAGAATGGTCAGCCATACCGCTGGCAATAAAAGTGATGAGCGGGGCCAGATCTTTAGGCTCTGTCAATCGCTCCAGAGCAACATCCCCTTTGGTGTGCTCTTCCCCATACATATCCATAAATTCTTTCGCCATATCCGTACGCACAAAACCCGGGGCGATCACAAATGCCTTGATCCCATCTTTGCCATATGCCCGGGCAATGGACTTGGTGAGGGAAACCAACCCGGCTTTGGACGCTGCGTAGGCCATATACTCTGCCTGATCTCCACGAAAGGCCGCTCTTGAACTGATGTTAATAATTCGCCCAGAAGATTTTCGTTTCAGAAAATGGTCGATCGCCTTTCTGCAAATGACCGCCGGAGAAGTGAGATTCACCATCATGGTGTCATCCCACGCCTTTTGCCAATCCTCCTCCGATGCATTGATGGGTGCCGGAATGGCCACTCCTGCGTTATTGATAACTATTTCTATGCTCCCCATCTCCAGGGCAATCCGGTCGAAAAGCTTGGAGGCCTCATCTGGCAAGGAAAGATCCGCCTGAAAAGCCTTGGACTCGTTGCCCAAAATATGAGCGAGATTCTCTGCCTCACGGACGTTTTTATTATAATGAATAGCAATGGTGGCTCCTGCTTCTGCCAGCTTGGTAGCCACGGCCTTTCCTATACCCCGACTCGCGCCTGTCACTAATATATTTAGACCTGAAAGGTTGATGTACATATCTGATCCCTAAAATTATTCGTACGAAAATTAGTTAAACATCAGCAAATTAAGACTCCATTGGTCAATTTGTTATCAACGGCCATTCTCTGATTTTCAAATAATAAAGAATGAAAAAAGCCAACAACCCAACAGGGCCCATCATGAAAGTAAGGAGCAAAACTGGGGCAACTAACCAATGTGAAAATCCTTGTGCCTGAGACTTGGTGAGAATCCATGAGCCAATGACCAAATCAAAACTTAAGTAATGAATCCACCCGGCCAAAAGCATGTAGTCATTGGAAAAAAGAACCCTTATTTCCCTCAGGGACGAGAAATCCGGTAGTCCTGTGGAAAAATGAGTGATAACAATGCCTAAGTAGAAAACAGATAACACGCCAGGTATTGCGATGGTTTGAATCGCTCTCTGGGTGTATTTCCACCTTGGTGTAAAAATCATTAGCGCCCATGCACACGCTGCAATGGCACTCGTCAGATCAAAAAGGGTGTTTGAATCCATATTCAATATCTTTGTCATTAATCACTGCACGGCACATGTGGGAGAAATAAAATTACTATATTAGTCACTCCTCCAGCTGTATATTACAATTTTCCATCAAGTTAACCGTCAAAAATGGGCATCATCATACCTTTAATTCTTATAGCCATTTGTTGCGCAGTTATATGGCGTGCGGGAGATGGCTTTATGACTGCATCAGAATACATAGGCCGTAACCTGTCTGACGGTGTGAGGGGTGCGACTATCAACGCCATTGCCAGCTCAATGCCGGAAGTTTTCACTTCATTCTTTTTCTTGTTTATCATGCAGGATGAAGAAGGGTTTTCAGGAGGGATCGGTACCACTGCTGGTTCTGCCATCTTCAACAGCATGGTCATTCCTGCGGTCGCTGTGCTGGCAGTGATCGGTATGGGGCTTACCAATAAGGTACGAGCTTCCAAAAAAGTAATGCTCAGAGATGGTCTGAGTTTGCTTATCGCAGAATTGTTATTCATAATACTGATCAGTGGATCTTCTTTGGATTGGTATCATGGTTTGTTGCTCATGCTCGTATATGTGGTCTACATCGTCTACATGTTTTGGTCTATGGACAAAAAAGAGCGAGAGGTAATGCTCGAAGAAAGTCACATCAGTGAAGAGGACTTTGAAATGGATCAGACAAAACAAAAGCCTTTCCTGGTCGGGTTGTTCACACTGGATCTTCACCGAGTGTTTATCGGGAGAAAGAAAATCAACAACCTGAATGCCTGGTCTCTGCTCGTTTCGGCCACCGTGTGCATCGCTGCTGTTTGCTATCTTTTGGTTCTCGCCTGTGAGTGGATTGGTGATGACACCTACACAGTTCCCTTTTTGGGCGAGTTTCAAGGGTTAGGTATTCCGGTAATGTTTGTTGCGTTGATTTTGGCATCAGCGGCATCCAGTTTCCCTGATACAATTATTTCTATCAAAGATGCCCAAAGGGGACAATATGATGACGCTATCTCCAATGCCCTGGGTAGCAATATTTTCGATATCTGTTTTGCACTTGGGTTCCCACTTTTTGTCTTCACTTTGATACACGGCCCCATTGCCATGTCTCAGGAGATGGTAGACCTGAGCGGTGAACTGCGGTTTCTACTTTGGTTACTAACGGCCGTTGTGCTCATTATATTCGTCTGGGGAGGATATATAGGTCGATTTAAGGCAAGCCTGCTTCTTGCTCTGTATTTTCTGTTTGTCCTATATGTTGTAGGTCGGGGTGCTGGTAATGAATATGCACAGGCCATTGCAGATTGGTTGGTTTCCATCGTCAGACATTTCAGTCTTTCTTAGAGCTGGGTCACGAGTTGACCATCAGCGTTCCAGGTGGCCTCCTGCACGGAAAGCGGACGGCAGCGGTCTATTAATTCCTGTCCTGTACTAAGGTCAAACTGATAGCCATGCCACGGACACACCACTCTGCATGCCCCATTTACGCTGGCTTCCACCAATGGATAATCAAAGTGCGGACACTTCGGTTCAAACACAAATACCCTGGTGCCGAACCTGGTCAAAGCATACTTTTGCTCGTTGTAGCTTATTTGAATGATTTTACGGTCCTTCAACACTGAATCAAGTGCGGAAATGGATTGGAATAATATGACCTCCTCTTTCATTTTGGCTTGACCGTTTTCTATATTCGCATAATAAAAATTACAATCATGGACATTACTAACCCTGCAGTAACCGACGGTGTAAATCTATTCGTGAATATCGTTATTTTTCTTGTTGCCTTTGGGGCAGCTCTTTCTCTTGTAGATATGAGAAAGGAAAGTCAGAAGAAAGACTGATTATCTTGTTAAGTGCGCCTGGTGTGGAAACCCTTTGGTTTTTGACTTGGTGCCCTTCCTGATGCAAACATCTGGTGCCATAAGAGATATGCCCAGAGCATCCGTTCAGGCTGATAGGTACACTCAGCCTAAACTCCCACACTTCTCAAAACCTTAATAGGGGAAATTATACGTCGTCCTTTGCGTGCTTGCTTACTTTTCTATTCGGTAAGATAGTCGGGCAAATGATCGCCAAAACAAACAACACAAGAATAAAAACTAACATGGCCATAACGCGCTATTTTTTTGTGTAAAGATAACCGGACTCATAGGTTTAAACCAACATTCATTCAAACTTTAAACCACCCCCTGAGCAATCATGGCATCAGCCACCTTCACGAAGCCTGCAATGTTGGCCCCCTTCACATAGTCCACATAGTCCTTGCTCTCACGACCGTATTCTTCACAGTTATTGTGGATGCTCTTCATGATCATTTTGAGGCGATAGTCTACTTCATCTCGTGTCCAATACAAGCGTTGTGAATTTTGAGACATTTCCAGACCGGATGTCGCTACTCCTCCGGCATTTGATGCTTTGCCTGGGCTGAAGAAAATCTTCTTCTCTCTGATGAAAGTCAGCGCCTCATCAGTAGTGGGCATATTGGCTCCCTCAAAAACACCAATACATCCATTTTTCACCAACAACTGGGCGTCTTCCAGCGGAAGCTCGTTTTGGGTGGCACAAGGATACGCCAAATCTACCTTAAAGTTCCATGGTGTCACATCGGCGTGAAACTCGGACCCCTTGAATTGATCTGCGTATTCACTAATCCTGCCCCTTTTTTCATTTTTGAGCTCTTTGATGAATGCAAGCTTCTCCTCATTGAAACCGTCTTTGTCGTAGATACACCCTCCCGAATCGGAGACCGTAACCGGCTTTGCACCGAGTTCTAATAATTTCTCAATGGTATATTGGGCTACATTCCCACTTCCGGACACCGCACAAACTTTACCTTCAAGACTATTTCCGTGACTTTCCAAAACTTCTTTGCTAAAGTAAACCACACCATATCCGGTGGCTTCGGTACGAATCAGGCTACCGCCATACTGAAGACCTTTTCCCGTGAGCACTCCCGTAAACTCATTTCTGAGTCGCTTGTACTGGCCGAACAAAAAGCCAATTTCACGACCACCCACGCCAATGTCTCCTGCAGGGATGTCCGTAAAGCCTCCAATATGTTTCGATAGTTCGGTCATAAAACTTTGACAAAACCTCATGACCTCTCCGTTTGATTTGCCTTTGGGGTCAAAATCACTCCCTCCCTTTCCACCTCCTAGTGGTAAAGTGGTGAGGCTGTTTTTGAATACCTGTTCGAAAGCCAAAAACTTCAATATCGATAAGTTAACGGAAGGGTGGAATCTCAAGCCCCCTTTGTATGGACCAATGGCCGAGTTCATTTGTACTCGATAGCCCCTGTTGATTTGAACCTGATTTTGATCGTTTACCCAGGGCACCCTGAACATGACCACACGCTCAGGCTCACACATGGTTTCCAATACATTGGTCTGCTTATATTTTGGGTTATCCTCTATGAACGGGACTATGGTTTCTGCAACTTCTTTTACTGCTTGAATAAATTCCTTTTCATGTGGATTACGCTGACTTATTCTCTGGATGAACTCATCAACTTTTTTCGAATGATTGGCCATATTATTTGCGGGTGTTTTTTGGGAAAATTGATTATTCAAGATAGAAGTTTTTTACAGAAAAACATAGAGCCAGTCATCAAACTTGGGTAACGGAAACTCTCGGATCATAATGATATCATGATGCTGATCTAAACACTCGATAACATCTCCACGTTATATTAGGGAGATAAACAAACCACCAAAATCATGTATCATACAGAACTTGAAACGGAGATCATTTCAAAAATGAAGGGACTCAACGGAAATCAAAAAAGTGCGGTGCTCAACTACCTGGAAAAAATTCCTAAAATGAGTCATAGCACCAGAATGTACAGGAGAAAGGCTATGAAGCAAATTAGGGAGGCACTCAGCGGACAGAAATAATCGGTCTTTTAATCCTCAGAAAGAACAATCACCATATCCTTATCGGTAAGTGTAAACATATCTGACTTGCGTGGATTCACATATACGCCGTATCCTTTGTTGGCTTCTTTGGCTTCCTTGATCACACGATAGCCAATGGCCACTTCATTTTTTCGAGCTGCAGATTCCAGGATGGTATAGAAGTTCATGGGCTCGCCCACCTTTACATACTCTTTGGCTGGTTTGATATAAATTTCTGATCCGTCCGCATCAAAGAGGTCTTCAAATACTCTCATCAAAAACTTATTTTCTGAAACCTGACTCATTAGCAAGCTGATCAGTTTATCGCTTACGATGAAGTCATCAGCACTCGTGATGTCCGCCAATTGTCGGTTTCGGATATCGAGCATCTCAGACACGATCTTGTATTTCTGTCCGTTTTTCTCGGTGAAGTTTCTCAGGTGAAGCAGGGTGATCAGGGTCTGTGCATCGGCCTCCTGTATCGGGAAATAATTCTGGTAACAGAGCAGCATGATGTAATCATACTGACCCAAATCCATGTTCTGGAGGGTTTCTCTGTCGGTAGTGTCAGTCACTTCAAAGCTGAGGTGAATGTTTTCAACTAGATTCGAAAGCTTATTGATCGCCTTGGCCGCATCATCAAACTTGGACATCACCTTTACATGGGATCCTGGAGGAACATAATAGTCAAGTTCGCGGATGATGTGTCTCGCTCTGTTGTTCCAGCCCAAAATCAATATTTTTTCTTCGTCTTTTACTTCCGGCTCTGTGTAGACAATCTTGTCCTCAAGCAATTCGATAAACTCAGGGGAGTTCGGAACCAAGGTGTCGTCATCTTCTGTAATACCGATCACACTGTCTCCTTCTCTAAAGATGGTATCCATCGTAGGGTTGATTTCCACCGAGCCATCGGCATACTGAATCCCCATGATTGCTGAGTCTTCATAAGCAAAAAGAATCTCCCGAAAGGTTTTACCGATCAGTGACTCTTCTTCCATGAAGTAAATTTCATCCCCACCAAAATCCATCAGTTCAATGTAGACCACACTCAATCCAGACTGACGAGAAGTCTGCACCATGATCCTGGAAATAATCTCATCCGACAAAATGAGCTCCACCTCATCTTTACCCACCATCTTGGCCACTTCAAAGTTTTTCTTATCCTCCATCTCCGCAGTGATGTGATATGGGGCCTCTCTCCGCTCGGGGTTGGTGACAATTGCCACAATGGTTTTAATGATTTGGGAATCCGAATTCTCGTTATCCTTATCCAGTATAATGATTGACTTGGTATCAAAAGGGTTGGCTATATACAAATCATGAACATCGATCGGATTCCCTGTTCTACAGATTACGACCGTATTGGCTGTACTGCCCACTTTGTCCCGGATCTCGTCCTCCATGAGCACCTTGTCCATATCGGCCAGAATCACAATGACCCCACGGCGCTGGTTTTCATTGGCAATGACAATCTCTGAAATGATTGTAAATATTTTCGATGACCATCCCAAAATGAGCACGTGATCTTTTTCTATCACAAAAGAGCGGCCCTTTCTCAGCTCATCCATCTTGGTGAGGATACCATTGGAAACCAAACCTATCAAAGTGGAGATGATCACCAGACCAAGAAATGTTGTGAACAGCATGAACACCCTGAAGGGCCAGTTGTCCTCATGATTGCCCAATACACCAGGATCTAAAACGTGTGTGAGGTTCACCCACAATGATTCAAAAATAGTAAAGTCTTTATCGTGATCGGGGTGTAGACCGAACATCAAGAGGAGCACTCCAAAAACGATGATGATGATCAATGACAATATCCCCAAGCCATAGATCATGGCCGCCGTGCCTTTCGATAAATAGTTGTCAAACTTGTAGTTTAACCTGGTTTTAAGCGGGAATTTACTCATTTGGAGTGTCGGTATTGAATATGACTTGAAAAGATACGCAAAACTAAACCAAAATATAAATTAATCACCCTAGATGAAGATGCGTTTGCACAAACTATTCGCGGTTTTCATGCACCATTCCTGTGGTAGCAAAAGTCAATTTGGTCCAAAACGGCATGAACGCTCCCTACCCTGGCAAGCGAGTTGTCTTTTGCTTGTCTCTACATGGTCCTGCCGCTCGTCAAAGTACGTCATATCTCCTGTTAGTGTATCCATCGTTGATATTGTCACTTTTCATGAGCCTTTTTCCTCATTTTGGTCTGAGCATACCCCTTCTCTAAGGTTCCCTATTTCTAAAACATATCCCATAATGGGCTTTGGGCACCTTAGAAGCAACTTTATAATCCATTTTCATACGGTTTTCAGTTTCCATAAGTTATTAGCTAAATTTGGGAGATCGGTGAATAGAATGGAACAACAATCAATCAGCATTTTGATGGCAGATGACCATACCTTATTTAGAAAAGGTATGTCCATGATGGTCAAAACTTTCCCGGGGATCACCTCTGTAAAGGATGTAGAAAATGGTCAAAAAGCATTGGATTTGCTAGCCATTGAGAAATTTGATATCCTTCTTTTGGATCTGGAAATGCCTGTGCTCGATGGTTGGGAAACTGCTAAAAAAGTGGTGACCAAGTTTCCGGACACCCACATCATCATGATTTCCATGCACGATTCTCTCAAATTGATTTCTGATTTGATCGAGATCGGGGTACATAGCTACCTCCTCAAAAGCGCAGAACCGGAAGAAGTGCAGAAGGCAATCAGCTCAGTCATGAATAATGATTTCTATTACAACCAGCTTGTAGCCCGAGCACTCCACCAAAAAGTGCAAAAAGGAGCCATCAACAAGCCCTTGTTCAATGAAAAAAGCCAGCTGACCAAGCGTGAGGTAGAAATTCTCGAACTCATTTGCCAGGAACTGACTATGAAAGAAATTGGTGATCGACTATTCATTAGCGAACAAACCATCCACACGCATCGCAAAAATCTCATGCGTAAAACAGAAGCAAAGAATGCCGTCGGGCTGGTAAAATTTGCTATCCAACAGCAAATTGTAAGCTTTTAACACCTACCACTTTTTGGGTATTTTTTTACACCTTTTCTATAGGTTGTTCTCGGCAAAAACCTCTTTCATTGTCCTGAAAGGCCCTTTCTGAATCTCCAGTTCCATTTTGGCCAATTTTGCTATTGTTAAATGAAATACTTTAGTGCCGCAGTTTCGTCTGCAATAGGTTGATGGTTGAAAGAAAGAGAGAGGCTCTAGATATTTCGCTTAATCTGTTGGTATGCCAAACCTCTTCAGGTCTTTAGCTTTCTCTCTTTCTTTTATTTTTTGAAAAATTTTCCTCCGCGTTCCAACCATTTCCACTTTCACCGTTACTTAAGCTTAGTCATAAGGAAGCCTTACCAAAGTCTTTTCCTTGTTGCAGGTCAAACGTAATCTGAAGAGGATTACTGAAAAGTCTCTTGTTTGTGGTTCACATAATGAGAGACTTTCTTATTTTAGGTCAATGAGTAAACAAAAGGATAAGAGTCAAATTTCAATATTGATCCACCTGGCCTCCATGGACGGAGATATTGATGACACAGAAAAAGAGTTGATCTCCAGAATTGGCATGGCACATGGTTTGTCCGAAGAGGAACTACAGGAGTATTTTGATCATCCGCTGGAAAAAATTGACTTCAGTAAACTCAGCGAAGATGAATCTTTCGATACGCTCTACAATTTGGTTCATCTGATGAAAGTGGACGGAAAGATATTTGACGAGGAAATTAGCTACTGTATGAACATGGCCAAGAAACTAGGCTACCCGCTGGAGGCGGTGATGGACCTGTATAGTCAGGTTCATGCCAATGTGAAACTCAAATCCGAAATACAGAAAATCAAAAGAAAATATCACAAAAAAGGGTAGCCAAACAGCTACCCTTTTTTGTGATCAATTAATTGAGGTATTCATAAATACCAGCGACTCCCTGGCCACCTCCCACACAGGCCGTTACCATTCCATATTTTCCTTGTCGTCTTTTCATCTCATTGAATAGAGTAATGGATAGTTTGGCTCCGGTACATCCTAATGGGTGCCCCAATGCTATGGCGCCTCCATTGACGTTCAGAATATCCGTATTCAGGTCCAGGCCACGGATCACCGCTAATGATTGAGCGGCAAATGCTTCGTTGAGTTCTATCAGATCCAGGTCGTTCTGTTTCAAACCAGCCTGCTTCAGTGCTTTCGGCACAGCAGCCACAGGGCCTATGCCCATGATACGTGGGTTAACTCCTGCCGCAGCATAGCTCACCATTCTTGCAATTGGCTGAAGGTTATATTCCCTCACCATCTTTTCTGACATGACCATGACAAAAGCAGCTCCATCCGAGGTAGGCGAAGAGTTTCCTGCTGTGACCTGACCTCCTTGTTTAAATGCCGGCCGTAAGCCGTTGAGCGAATCCATGTTGGTATCGGCCCGGACGCACTCATCGGTGTCCACCACATAGGATCTTTTCTTTCGTTTGTCTCCTTCCAGGTATATTTCTTCCACAGTTACCGGAACAATTTCATCCTTGAACTTTCCGTCAGCGATGGCCTTCGCAGCGTTCTGATGCGACTTCATGGCAAACTCGTTGGCATCATCCCTCGAGATATTATAATCTATGGCCACTTCCTCAGCTGTGAGGCCCATACTCAGATAATACTCAGGGTTGTTTTCAGCAATTTTCCAGTTGAGAGCGGTCTTGTACCCCAGCATGGGCACCAAAGACATGGACTCTGTACCTCCAGCAATAATACAATCGGCTGTACCTGAGTGTACCCTGGCGCAAGCCAGATGAATGGCTTCCAGCCCTGATCCACAATATCGGTTAATGATCATACCGGGCACTTCCACCGGAAGTGACAACAGAGAAATCATCCTTCCCATCTGCATGCCTTGCTCCGCTTCCGGGATGGCATTGCCCACAATCAGGTCATCTACCCTTTTAGGATCAAATCCTTCAATCGAATTCACCAGATGTTTGATCACATCAGCCGCCAGATCATCGGGTCTGTAAAATCTGAAGCCTCCTTTTTTGGCTCGTCCTACGGCTGATCTATATCCTGCTACTATATATGCATCCATTTTATTAGTGTTTTTGGTCTTGAATAATGTTGTGTTTTCTAATTGCGAAGTGGTTTTCCTTTGAACAAAATACTCTGAATGCGCTCCAACGTCTTTTGCTCCCCACACAAACTCAGAAATGCTTCACGCTCCAGATCAAGCAGATACTTCTCTGAAACAAGCGTAGGCGCCGAAAGGTCCCCGCCGCTCATCACCCAAGCCAGTTTTTTCGCAATTTTTGCATCGTGTTCGGAAATATAAGCTCCATACTTCATGCCTGTGATGCCGGCCTCAAACATAGCCATGCTGGTACGTCCGTGAACTTTGATATCGGTTCGTTCTTTGGGCTGGGTATAGCCCGCATCGGCCAGTTCGAGTACTCGCTCTTTGGCATCAGCCAACAACCTCGCTCTGTTAAGGGTAATCCGATCTGCAGCAGTCAATATGTCCATCGCTCTGGCCTCATGCGCTGAAGTAGCCACCTTGGCGGTTGCGATATTCATAAAGTACTCCTGCAAAATGTTCAACTCTGGGTCATTAGGCATGAACTTGTCCGAAGCCCGGAGAGTCAACTCCTTGGTACCACCTCCGCCTGGAATCAAGCCAACACCCACTTCCACCAAACCAATATAGGTTTCCGCGTGGGCCTGAATGGCATCACAATGAAGCGAAAGCTCACAACCTCCGCCCAGCGCCAGACCGGAAGTAGCTGACACCACAGGAACGGTGGAGAACCTGGCCCGGGTCATGGTGTTCTGAAACTGACGAATCATCATGTCGATCTCATCAAATTCCTGATCTACCGCAAACATGAACAACATAGCGAGGTTGGCTCCGGCAGAAAAATTCTGGCCCTCATTGCCTACTACGACTCCACGAAAATCTTTTTCCGCCATGGTAATCGCCGTGTTGATTCCTTCGATGACTTCCGCACCAATAGAATTCATTTTGGTGTGAAATTCCACATTCAGCACACCATCTCCTATGTCGTAAATAGTAGCACCGTCATTTTCCCAAACGACGTTATTTTCTTTGAAGGCATCCAAATAAATAAAGCCTTCGGTACCCGGAACTACTTTATAAGATTTCGAAGGAATGTCATAATAATGCTTCTTACCATTTTCATACTTGTAGAAAGACTGATGGCCGGCAGCCAGCAACTCATCTACCCAGGGAGCAGGTGCCAGATTCTTTTTTTTCATCTGATCCACACAATCTTTCAGACCCATGGCATCCCATGACTCAAACGGACCGAGCTCCCAACCAAACCCTGCAGCTACAGCCTGATCAATACGATAAAGCTCATCTGCAACCTCGGGTATGCGCACGGTACAATACCTGAAAAGATCGAAGAACGTGGCTCTGTAGAAATCTCCTTCTCGGCCTTCCTCATTGATGACAATTTTGAGTCTTTTCTTGAGGTCTTCCTCGTTTTTAGTTTTATCCAGTACGTCTAGTTTCACCTTGGCCTTCTGCTCGTATTCAAAAGTCTCCAGGTTCAGTTCCAGAATTTCTTTGTTCCCATTCTCTACTACTTTCTTATAGTAGCCTTGTTTCGTTTTATCTCCCCACCATTTTCGATCGTAAAGTTCCTGTACAATCTTGGGCAGTTTGAACATTTCTCTGGATTCATCATGAGGCAGGCCCTCATACAATCCTGCGGCAACTTTCACGGCCGTATCGAGACCTACCACATCCATGGTTCTGAAAGTGGCCGACTTGGCCCGACCGATGACTGGTCCAGTGAGTTTATCTACTTCATTTACAGTCAGGCCCATTTTCTGTATGGTATGCATACCCGACATGATGGCATAAATCCCGATTCTGTTAGCTATGAATGCTGGAGTATCCTTACACAGTACCGTCTCCTTGCCGAGGAAAAGATCCCCATAGTGCAAAAAGAAATCAACGATTTTCGGATCTGTTTTCTTGGTGGGTATGATCTCAAGCAGCTTGAGATATCTTGGCGGGTTGAAAAAGTGTGTTCCACAGAAGTGTTTCTGAAAATCTTCACTTCGCCCTTCCAGCATAAAGTTGATAGGAATACCCGAGGTATTGGAAGAAATCAAAGTCCCTGGCTTTCTGTACAGCTCTACTTTTTCAAACAGAGATTTCTTGATTTCGAGGTTTTCCACCACGGCTTCAAGCACCCAGTCGTAATCTTTGATTTTCGATAAATCGTCATCAAAATTTCCGGTGGTGATAAGGCTCGCTTTCTCCTGATGGTAAAGGGGTGAAGGCTTTGAGCTGATGGCTGTTTGTAAAGATGTATTGACGATACGGTTCTTTACGTGGGGTGAATCAAGCGTAAGTCCTTTTGCTTTTTCCTGATCTGTAAGTTCCTTTGGGGCAATATCCAAAAGTAAAACTTCCAGACCGATGTTGGCAAAATGGCAGGCAATGCGGGATCCCATAATTCCCGAGCCCAATACTACTGCTTTCTTAATGGTTCGTTTCATAAATGAAGGCTTCTGCTAGTTTATCAAATAGGTTTTTGTCGTCTATGAGCTGGGTGACTGAGCGGGTCACTTCTATGAACGTGCGGATATCCTGCTCAGGTACCAGTTCTCTCAGTTTTGTATTAAATTCTTTTACCGCTTTTCTCGAAAACTCTCTTTTTTCCTTGCCAAGATCCGTCAGAAAAATCCTGACTGAGCGACCGTCGTTTGGATCCTGTTCGCGATAGATCCACTTCTTTTCTTCCATGGTTTTGAGCATCCTTGTGAGCGAGCGTGCTTCGAGCCCCATAAGCGGCGCTATTTTCGTGGCAGGTGTTCCGAGTTCCACATCTATATTGAGCAAGACGAATCCTGTAGATGCAGTAACATCAAAAGGGGCTCCGTATTGGTTGTACATCCTGGAAATCGCATGCCAGGCCACTTTTATATTATAATCTACGGTATCTTCTCTTTTCATTCTCGTAAGGGTAATAACCAAAGATAGCTAAAATATGTTATGCATGCATACTATTTTTAGGATTGTGATGCCGCAATATTTAGATTTGATTACATGGATCAGGAGAACAAGCACCTAGTTAATATTCCCAGCTCATTTTATTCATTCAAAGAAGAAGGCCCATTTCAGCATTGTGTGGAGTGCGACCGATTTCTTCTTGATGAGTCTTGCGACTATGTGATAGAAAAAGCCATCCGCAACTATCCGGACTACAAGGCAAGTGATGTCATTTTTGATTATGCCATCTGTATGGATTGCGCGATGGAAATACAAAAAGGTCTATCGGCAGAGTCAATGCGCAAGATTCAGGAATTTATGCAGGATCATCTGCACCAAAATATGACCATGAGGGAACCTGCAGCTGATCCCGATTCGTATACGGAGCATTGCCTGGTGAGCAATCGTCCTGTAGCTGAATGTGAAGAGTTTCAGATTTTTGCTTATTGTCGCGGTAATAAGGTCAATTTACAAATGCCACCATATATGATTTCCGGTCAGGTGCTGGATCAAATTTCCGAATTACTTTCTCCGGAAACCAGAGATGAACTGGATGGCTTTTTCAATAAGCACTTTGCTCCTGATCCAAGCTTAATGGAGCCCACTCCGCGCCTGGTCCTTATTTAATTGGCTAAATCACCGCGAAGTTTTCTTATGCGCGTTCTTGCCTCAGCGGCATGTCGGCTACCTGGGTATTTTTTCAGAAATTCCTGATAAATGGACATGGCTTCCTGATCCTTGTGAAGATGATCGTGCAGGATGGTTGCCTTCCGAAAAAAAGCATCATCGCTTAAAATATCATAGCTGTATTGCGTGATGATTTTATCCAGGTGGAGAATAGCTGCCATATAATCTCCGGCCTCCAGTTCGAGTCTGGCCTGGAGCCAGTAGATCTCATCGGTAATACTGTGACCGGGATGCTGCTCCAAAATTTCATTCAATTTTGCTTTTGCCTGCTCAGATTTATTCATGAAAATCATCAGCTCCACAGATGCAAAATCTTTCATCACCTGATCGGTGGTATCAAAGACGGTGTTATCAGAAATCAGAAGACTCAAGGCAATGGCGTCATTGGCAATGGTACGTGTAGTGGCCAGTTTCAAAATATCCAGATGGCTTTTGGCCAGTGAGAAATTTCCTGTGAAATAATTCAGGCGTGCATTCCTCAGTTTCGCTTCATATGCCAATGGAGATTCTTTATGGGCCTTCTCCACCTGAGAGTAGAGCAGGGTGGATTCCCAGGGCTGATCCGTGAGAAGATAAATATCTCCGAGATCCAGTTTCGATTCGGAAATGAGTGAAGCCGGGCTGCGATTATTGTGGATGATGGCATTCAAAAGGGTGATGGCCTGAGGTAATTCATTGAGATAGAAAGCATGAAGCAGGGCTTTATTTCGTAAGGCCTCCAAGGTAGTCGGATTAGGGCCCATTTCTTCATAAAGTTTTGCATATTCGTCCGCCAGATTTCTAATGGCTAGTCTATCCACAGGAAATTCGTTTTTTACTTTGTTTTCCTTAGACCTGATCAACAAGCGACGGGCCGGCGGATAGTTATATGAATTGGGATAGGTATTAATCACATACTGATAAATGTCGATAGCATCCTGCCATGATTTATTGTCATAAGCAATCTGGGCAATCCGCATGCATTCGTTTCCGGGTTGTTGGTTTCGCTTGTCCAGGGCGCGTCCCTGAATAAATGCCGAATAGAAATCTTTTCTCTGAAGAAGTAGCCAAATAAGGAGATCCGAATAAAGTGTCTCATTAGGATTTCGCTGCGTTTTTTGAATGAGCGTTTGCTCAAGAAAATCCTGATCCTCTTCTTCTGTGAGAATATTCTGAAATAGGTTTTTCACATAAGTCAAATTCGCGGGGTTGCCCTCAGCGTAGTTGATGTATTCGCTGGTCATCTCGGGCTTGTTGTTGGTAAGGCGATGTATGGCTGCCATATCCAGCGCGAAAGAAGAGGGTCTGCCATTGGCCGCTCTTGCTTTTTCATAAAAAAAGATGGCCTCACGATAAAGCTGGCGTGAAGCCAGATTCTGAGCAATGGTGCTCAGCTGATACTGATTGTCAGCATATGATTTGATTAGCTCATTCAGAAATTTCTCCTTTTTATCGAATTCACCAGCATACTGGTAATAAAAAGCCAAATCGACCTGATACTGAAGATTGGACGGGAAAAATTTGAGCACTCGCTGCAAATACCGCTCGGCTTCTTTCAATTCATTTGCATCGAGCATCAATTGCATATAATTCGCATGAATTAGCGGAATGGCCTGTTTTGTTTTTTCCAGGCCTTCATACATCAATTTGGCCTTATCGAATTCGCCCTGCTGAAAATATTCATTGGCCAATTTCGCATCGCTACTTTGGGCATGCACGCTCAGTTGCGGAATGAATAGTATTATTAGTAGAAAAGTTTTGAGGGTATGTTTCTTCATTTGATGACGTACCAGTTATCCACGTTAAGTTATGTACTTAATAAGTATTATATAAGTTTTAAATAAAAGACTATTTCTATTATTAAGGCTGTGGAAATGTGGGGAAAAAAAGTTGATTTATTTAGGAGAGTCGTTTTTGTGCATAAGTGGGAGAAACGGTCTTGGATTTCCACAGTGCGTGTATGTATTAAACGATTGAATATAAGTAGGTTATAGAAGATGTGTAGATAAGTACCATGAGTTGGATGTTGAAAAGATTATGATGGACAGGTGTTGGTAGAAGAGTTGATAACTGTGGGTTTGTGAGGGTAGTTGAGGGAGTTATTGGTGTTTGACCAAAGGAGTGTGAATGAGTGTGAATGGTTAAATGTTAAACACAGAATTGTCCACATTATTTGTTGGTTATTCAGAAGGAATAATTGAGTTCAATGTCCCAATTGGCTCTCAGTGTGGTCTCTTCTTTGAAGTAGATAACGGGCTCTGGTTCGGTGTTAGTAAGTATGTTTCCGGGTGACCATTGACTATCGTTGTTCGAATCAACCAATACTCTTACCCAGTAATTACCTGGTGGTATTTCTGTAAATACACACTCGGTGCACGAGCGGATACTTTTGACTGGAGTTTGTTTATTGATGATCTGGACGAAATATGAGGGTGCAGTGGTGGCGAGCTTAACACGTATGATTCCAACGTTTTCGTTTTTTCCAAATTTGTAGTTCTGCGTGATGTTCACGGATGTGTCTTGTTCACAGGAGACAAACGATTGTGGGGTGATAGAGAGGGTGAACTGATCTTTACTTAGTGATGCTAATTTTTGATTGATGGATGCTTGTACAGAGTCCAGTGCGGTACTGTCCAGCGGGTGGTTAGTAAGATAGTGTGTGAGACTGTCTCTGAAATGCGCAGCGGTTAAATCAAGACTGAATGTGAGGGATGTGAAGTTATGGTTGAATTGAACTTTCTGGGGCTTGAAATCCAGCGTGGTGATGGTGTCTATGGGAATAGATAGGAAATTGTCCTTTATAAGCTTGCTGGGCTTGTTGAATTCTATGGTGTATCGCTGGTGAGGGAATACAGAGGTGTTGGATTTGGGGCTAAGTGTGACCTTGTATTCATCGGCTTTTCTGGTTGATTCTCTGAATTTTACATATACCGTATCCGTACGTTCATTTTTTAAACTATCTGTAACTGAGATGAACGTTTGCACACTGTCTATTACTGTTTCGGTTTTATAAACTCTTATGGTTTCTTTTTCACCAACAATAGTGCTTGGGAGGTAGGTGGAGTCTGCTGTAGATAGGGTATAGTGGTTGATAGGTTTGGTATATCTGATTTCGAAGTATCTACCCGATGGTCTGGCGGAGATGAGTTTGAGGTTAGCGGCATTAATGTTGACCATGGGAATGTGAAGACTGTCTGCACTGGTTTCAGTAAGACGAAGGGTGTCACTTAGAAAGCCATATTGTTCGGAGGCAGGATCAAATAGAAGGTTCTTATTGGCATCTTCAAAGGACATGAGCCTGTATGGATTCGCTTTGATGTTTTGTATTTTGAAGGTGCCCTCATCAGTAGAGGTAGTGAAGTAGGTCGGTTTAATAGATTTGAAGTCTAGTGTATCTGAAAGTTTATAAAGGCCAATAGTGATTTTCTTCGTGATGGTACCGGTGAATAGATCCGCAACTGTACCAAATATGGATAGGGAATCAATGTAATCTCCGGTACTAAAAGCAAGGACCAGATTTTCTGCAGGGTTTCTTTCTGTGATGTCAGTAATGCCATCGAAGAAGTTGAGTGTATAGGTGGTACTGTCTTCGAACGGCTCTTCGAAGTTGATCCAGATCGTTTGTTTTTTGACAAGGGTTTTATATTTCACTTCCGTAATGGGCGTGATGACAAGATTTTGTTTCAGTTTATCTGCATTGATGAATTCGTCAAATGTCATTTCTATGGACTGTTCTTTGAACCGTAAGGACTGGTCAAGAGGCAATGACGAGATCAAAGAAGGAGGGATGGTGTCTTTGGGACCACCGGTGGGAGTTATCGGATTCGCACAACTGTGTAGAAACAGGTCCAGGATAATGATGATAAGGAATACGGATAGCAGCTGTTTCATTTGGTGAGAACGTAGATGAGGCTTGAATATTCTGATGTTTTGCGGGCTTGTTGATTCGATTTCATTCCAACCTGGAATGCCTTGAGGTAGTTGGTTTTACCAGTTTTATATTTCTCACTTAAGAGACTCACGTAGTAGGCATCAAACTTCATGGGGTATGTTTTGATAAGATTGAGTTTGCATTCTTTTGCCAGTTTCTCTAGTGATACCCGATTGAAATGAGATAGGTGTCTGGGTACATCATAAGCGGCCCAATGGCTTCCATAATGTTGGGCATCATGTGATTTATGATTGGGTAGTGCAATGAACAAGAGCCCGTCATCGACGAGCGATTTGCGTAATGCTTTGAGGGTGAGTCTGAGTTCATGCACATGCTCTATGACGTGCCAGGCAGTAATGATGTCAAATGTTTTGTTGTCAAGTTGTTTGAGGTTGTCGAGAATGGGAAGACCGGTGAGGTTTTCCGCGATGGTTCTGGCCTGGGGTGAGGGTTCGAATCCTGTAGCAATGAAACCGTCCTTCTGCAGATGTTGAATGAAGAGGCCGGTACCACAACCAAAATCAAGTATTCTTTTTTGATCACTATGTGATTTGATCAATGAGGTCTTATGGGCAAGGGTGATTTTCCTGACTTGTTTGTAGAGCCAGTTGACTGGATTGTTGGCTTTATTGGTGTGCGATATATAGTCGCTGTGCTGGTAGTAGGAGCCTATGTGGTCTTGATCCGGGCGTGGGTTGGTGATGACAAGACTGCATTTCTTGCATTGTACCAGTGCGAAACTCTCTTTGGACGCAGCGTGATCTTCGCATATGAGATAGTTGGTCAGCAAGGTATGTTTGCAGGCGGGACATTCCTCCAGTTTTTGATACATAATTATTTAGTGAGGTAAACCATTAATACTGATACGTCGGATGGGGAGACTCCACTGATGCGTGAGGCTTGCCCAAGCGTAGTTGGTTTTATTTTAAGTAATTTCTCCCTTGCTTCAGAAGAGAGGGAGCTGATTTTTAAGTAGTCAAAATCAGGATTGATCTTTTTCTCATCCAATGAGGACATCTTTTCGGCATTCTCCTGTTCGCGTATAATGTAGGTTTCATACTTGATTTGAATAGATGCTTGTTCGGCAATGTCTTTATCGAGGCTTTCAACAAACTCTTTGGTGGATTGGTTGAAAGCGGTGAAGGTACTTAGCTCAATATCCGGTCGCTTCAGGAGCTGATACAAGGACGAAGTGTCCTTAATGGGTGCCATGTTCAGATCAGCAAGTGTTGGGTTAATGTCTAGTGGCTTGAATTTCTTCTGTTTAAGGTTATTGATGAGCTGCTTGGTCGCTTGTAGTTTGTTGGCGGTGAGCTGATTTCTATGGTCACTGGCCAGGCCAAGTTGATGAGACAAGGGAGTGAGCCTAAGGTCTGCATTGTCTTGTCTAAGTAGCAGCCGGTATTCGGCCCTGGAGGTAAACATACGATAGGGCTCGTTGGTGCCTTTATTAATGAGGTCATCAATGAGCACTCCTATATAGGCCTGTGATCTGCTGAGAATAAAGGGATCCTTTTCTTTGACTTTCTGGTGGGCATTGATACCTGCCATCAATCCCTGACAGGCGGCTTCTTCGTAACCTGTGGTTCCGTTGATCTGACCTGCAAAAAAGAGATTGCTGATCAGCTTGGTTTCCAGGGTTTGTGAGAGCTGTGTAGGAGGGAAGAAGTCGTATTCAATGGCATAGCCAGGTCTGAACATTTTGGCGTTCTCGAAACCTGGAATGAGTCTCAGTGCTTTGTATTGTACATCTTCTGGTAAAGAGGTCGAGAACCCGTTAACATATACTTCTACGGTATCCCAGCCTTCGGGCTCCACGAATATTTGATGGCGGTCACGTTCGGCAAACCGATTGATTTTATCTTCTATAGACGGGCAATACCTGGGCCCCAGTCCCTGGATGCGTCCATTAAACATAGGTGATTTATCAAAACCTGTTTGTAGGGAGGCATGCACGTCTGGATTGGTGTACGTGATGTAGCAGCTTCTCTGCTTTTGGAGTGGTTGTGTACTGTCCAGATAGGAGAATTTTTCAGGCACTTCATCACCCTCTTGTTCATCCATGCGGCTATAGTCGAGGCTGCGGCCATCTACTCTTGGCGGTGTTCCTGTTTTCATACGACCAGATTCAAAGCCCAAGGAAACGAGTTGCTCGGTAATACCTGTGGCTTTGCGCTCTCCTGCACGTCCACCACCGAACTGTTTTTCTCCTATATGAATGAGTCCATTTAGGAAAGTGCCGTTGGTGAGCACCACAGCTTTTGACCTGATTTCTATTCCAAGACTGGTTCTAACGCCTATTGCTCTGTTGTCTTTCACGAGGATTCCGGAGATCATCTCTTGCCAAAAGTCAACATTTTGGGTGTTTTCCAGCGCCATTCTCCACTCTTCTGCAAAGCGCATTCTATCTGATTGAGCCCTCGGACTCCACATCGCAGGCCCTTTGCTTTTATTGAGCATGCGAAATTGGATCATGGACTTGTCGGTGATGATACCAGAGTACCCACCAAGCGCATCAATTTCACGAACAATCTGACCCTTAGCCACTCCACCCATTGCAGGGTTGCAAGACATTTGGGCAATAGTGTTCATGTTCATGGTGGCTAAGAGCACCTTGGAACCTAAGTTAGCGGCAGCGGCGGCAGCTTCGCAACCGGCATGGCCAGCGCCAACCACAATTACATCGTATTCTGGAAACATAATATTGGTAAGTGTTTCACGTGAAACATTCAATCATCAACACACAAGGAGTCTCAGGTGTTCCACGTGGAACTATATTTTGAGCAAAGATAAGCAGGCATCTTCTTTTTGCCTCATTAAGATTTTATGATTGTCTCCCTTGTCGTCGAACCCAACAAGGTGTAGTAAGCCATGCGCCAGCACACGATGAAGTTCTTCTTCAAACGGGATGCCCATCTCTTTGGCATTGTCCGTTACCCTATCAATGCTGATGAAGATATCCGATTCGATGAGGTGATGGTTGCTGGAGTTGTCAAAGGTGATTATATCGGTGTAGTAATCATGCTCCAGATACGTCTTGTTAATGTCTAGTAGATAGTCATCAGAGCAAAATATATAGTTGATGGTCTCTATTCGATATTCATGCGACGAGGCAATGTCCTCTAACCATTGACTTATTTTCTCCTCGTGCTGAAGGGAGAAGTCTACATCTTCAGAGAAGTAGTTGATGTTGGGCATTGGGTCAGTTGAGGTAGAAGGTGAGGATAACGGCCCTTCCTTCATCCTGAAAGCTCACTTCGTCACAAAGATGCTTCATGAGGAAAATGCCTCTGCCCCCAGGTTTGTCCAGATTCTCAGGAGAGGTTGGGTCTGGCAATTGGTTAAAGTTGAACCCTTCGCCTTCATCGGTAATGGTGAAGTTGAGTATGTTGTCGTCCACTTTGAGTTGCAATGTGACGTTCTTTCTGGAGTCTTTCCTGTTGCCATGGACAATGGCATTATTCACGGATTCCGTTACGGCGATCATAATATTGCCGTAGATGTCGTCGTTCAGGGAGAACTTCTCCTTGGCATTGTCAATAAAGCTTTCCACGATCCTTATGTTCTCAGATAAGGATGGAATTTGTATCTGTATGCTGTTCATTCGTGCTGTTGTCCACTTAAACGTCTAAAGTAATCGTTTACTTCCTTTTTATAAAAAGGATTTAAATCTAAAGGAATTGTTTTTAACAAATCTATTTCTTGTCTGCGAGCTTTTAAATACTCTTCTACGGCAGGAGGGATATTACGTGTAATATCAGATGCGGTTTCACCCTCTCTTTCAGGAGACTTTTGCTGCTCTCTCATGGACTCCTCTGCTTCGAGCATGCGAGTGATGATATCCTGCTGTCGATTGATCAATTGTTGGGTAATTCTTTTATTAACCAGATCGGTTTCGTTTTCTTCCATTTTTTGAATGGCTTCTTTCAATTTGTTCCCGATTCCATCTTTCCCGTCTTCTCCTTCTTTACCTGGTTGACCGGCGAGGTTTTTCTGCATTTCTTCCATGGCTTGCCTCAATTGCTCCTGTTCGGCAGCAAGTCGTGCCAGTTCTTCAGATAGTTGTCTTCCGGATTTCCCGCTTTGTTTTAATTGTTGAATTTGCTCGCTGAGCTGTTTTTGCATTTCGGACATGCTGGGCATGGACTGCTTTTGCTGGCCCTTGCTTTGAGGTTTTCCCATGGCTTCAGCCATTGACATCTGCATCTGGCTGAGTACATCGTCGAGTAGGAGGGCAAGGTTGTTCATGGAAGTCATGGCATACTGTTGATTGCTGGTCGCCTTGCCCTTATTTCTTTCGCGAAGCTCAAACATGGCTGTTTCCAGGTTTCGATTGATTTCGCTCACCTCCCGTGTCACGAAATTACTGATTTGCGCGACCCTGCTGGCCAACGAAAGCAGACTGTCTTCAATGACTTCAATATTGGCCATCAGCTTTAGTTGTTCCTGAGAGAGTTCAATGAATCGGGGATCTACTTGCTCCACTTCCTGAATATCTTTGAGAATTCGTTCCTGTTCGAAAGAGAGTTTGATCAGGTTGTCCAGAATGTCCCGTAGGTTGTCCAGGTTCTCCTGCATCATGACCATTTCGGCCCCAGCTTGCATATCTTCCAGCTTTTGAGCGGCGGCCTTCATCTTTTGCCCGGCATTCTTCATTTTTTGTCCGGTGCTGTTCATCCTCTCCTTATTGTTCTGCTCATTTTCCGGACGCTCGCCTTGTTCATTTTCTTCTTCAGACTCTGATGGTTCATCAGGACTCAGTTGATCCTTGATTTCATCCAGCTTTTCAGAGATCTCTTCCCGATCCTTATTGAGGTCATCCAGAGGCTCAGGGCTTTTGAGTTCCTCATTGAGTTCCTCGGCTTCTTCCAGGTCTTTCTGGATTTCCTCAAATGCTTTATTGATCTCCTCTTGCTCATTGAGACTTTCTGCGTTTTCGTCTGAGGGTTTGCTTTGCGTTTTCTCACCAAGCTTTTCCTGCTTTTCACCCAGTTCCTTGAGTTCCTGCGCAGCCTGCTCCAGCTGAGTTTCAAGTTTCATTCGCTTAAAGAGCTCGAGGGCCCTTTCAAGCTCTTTTTCCAGGTTTTGCTCTTTGTTTTGAATTTTGGACAATTGCTTAAGAACTTCTTCTGAATTGCTTTCCTCTTTCAGGAGTTTCTGAAGCTCATCGTAGAGCTTCTTGGTTTCTTCATCAAGCACCTCGTTGATAAGGTTCTGCAGCTGCTCAGACTTTTCCTGGAGTTTCTTACTTTGTTTGCCAAATTCCTTCTGACTTTCAAGAAGCTGTTGATGTTTGAGTTTGAGCTCTTCAATGTCTTTTTCCAGCTTCTTTTTGTCCCGGATCAACTGTTCGAGCATTTTTTGATCCTGCCAGCCGATCTCTTTTTTGTTTTTCAGTCGTGATTCCAGTTCCTTGAGCTGTTTATTCAATGCTTCTGAGTTCTGAAGGGACTTCTCCAGCTCATTTTGCGAATTCTCACTTTTACTTTCGATCAGTGACTTGATCTCCTCATTGCTGGGCATTCTCAAGGTGAAACGTGCCGAATAACCAAATTTGGTCCCATTAATGGCATCATTGTCACCAACACTCACATAGACTGTTAAATACTCTCTATCCTCCAGCTGTAAACTGTCAAAATTCCACTGGTAAATAAACTGCTGACTATTCAATGATCGGTCATAGGATATCGGAATTCTGCGATAGGAGTCAGCATTTGCACGTTTGTAATGCAAATTGAGTTGGTTGAAACCATAGTCATCCATGATGCTACCGGTGATCAGCAGGGATTGGTAGGTTACAGTGTCGGGAAAGAAATTGGCTTCAATTTCAGGAGCCTGGTCTTTGGTGACGGCTATTTCGTATGCAATTTTTGATTTATTTCGAGCGTGGTTATTCCTGAGGGCCAGTTCATAATTGAAAGAATTCAGCGCAGTGCGGCTAAGCGCATACGTCTGATCGCCAGTGGATGTCATGCTGGTGGAGTCACTTTCAGTAATGAAGAATACCTTATCAGCATCTGATGATTTCAAAGTAAAGTGCAATTGACTGCCCTCTGGCACGATGAGGCTACCAACATTGGAGGTTTTTTGATCACTGAGGCCGGTGTATTTAGGATACTTGATTTGAATGTTCAAGTCGCGTATTTCCGGCCGTGGATATACTTTTATTTCATACCGGGGAGAAAAGTACCCTGCGGCCTCTAGTCTGAATTGCTTATCCTTCGAAAGAGCAGGAAAATTGAACTTTAGCTCTTCACCGTTTGCAGACATTCTAAACCTGCGCCCATTTTCCACCAGATAGACCTCTTCGGGTAAGCTATTGCCCTTAAGGGCTACTTTTAGTTCGTAATTGTCATTTTGGAAACCAACCAAATCACTCAACACATGAAAGGTGAATGGCGCCGGCTTCTCATAGGGCTGATTGAAATGTATAATGCGTGTAGTGCTGTCAATGAAGAGGTTGGGATTAATAAACGACACGAGCAGAATAAAAACAGCGACAGCAGATAAGTAGTAGAAGTACTTCAGGTTGACTCTGAAGTTGATGGCCTCCTTGAAGGAGAAAATAGTGAGTTCGTTGGTTTTTTGATGAAGGGCGGCGGCAAGTAGTGAGGATTCTGAATTGGAAAGCTCTGAGAGCTGGAGGTAGTTGACGAGTTTATCCTGGATTTCGGGGAAGTACCTTCCAATCTCGTGCGCGGCCTGGTGATCACTTATTCCTTTTCGGAGCCTTACCAGTGAAAGTAATGGTGCAAGAACCTGAAACAGAAGACAGTAGCCGATTAAGAGAACAAAAAGGGAAAACAGCATGAGGCGGATGGTTTCACTAAACCAAAAATACCCCTCTAATAAACTGATAATCAAAAGGATAGACCCGAAAAGCACGCCAGAGACAAGCGAACCCTTGAGGATCTTGTTCACAAAATACTTCCGCTTAAATCTGTCTAAATTATTCTTAAGAAGGTCTACAGACATATCAATAGTACGAAATTTCTACCTTGGTGATCATAGGCTAAGTCCAAGCTCTTCATTAAAATACTCTAAAGCATGCATTTTAAGTAATTTTTCTTGCTCCAGCAGGTCGAAATGAGGTAAAGGCTTGAGTAAATTCCAATGTGGCCAGCCTTGGGCATCTATCCCCTCTAGTTCGTAAAACCCGGAAAACGATAACAATTTACAAATGGCAATGTGCATTAGGTCTTGCTTTTCCTCTTTTTCATAGGTCTTGGCCCCCATACCTAGTTCCTGCACCCCGATCAAAAACAAAACTGCATTGAGATCCTTGGGTCGCTTGCCCATATTTTTCTCCAGCGTATTGAGGAGTGCATTCCATTTTTTTTCAACCTCCAGATCTTTTTGGTAAACCATTGTACGAAAATCTTATATTGTGATATGAATGTTGTTGGGATTATAAAAGAATACCTCCAGGACTTTGTAAGTCTAATTTTTCCAAGAATATGTATTAACTGTAGTACAATATTAGTTTATCAGGAAGAACACATTTGTATCAAATGCAGACTTTCTCTTCCTAAAACGGATTATCACTTGCAAAATGCTAACCCCTTGAAATCAAAGTTTGTTTATGAGCCCAAGGTATTGGGTGTGGTGGCCTATTTGCATTTCAATAAAGGAGGTGTGGCACAGAAACTTGTGCACGAACTGAAATACAGAGGACAGCAGGAGGTGGGCATCATGTTGGGAGAGTGGTATGGATATGATTTGATCAAGTCGAATTGGCCAGTGGACATGATCATTCCAGTACCCATACATAAATCAAAGCTGAGAAAACGAGGATATAATCAGGCAGATTGCTTTGCGGAAGGTTTATCCAGCAGTATGGAAATCCCGGTAAGAACGGACCTGGTGGAGCGAAAGAAAAGCACGATGAGTCAGACGCGCAAATCCAAAGTGGAGCGATGGCAAAATGTGAATGAAATATACCGAGTGACGAATTCAGCAGAATTACAAGGCAAGAATCTGCTGGTAGTGGATGATGTACTCACCACAGGGGCTACACTGGGGGAATTGGTTGTAGCCTTGTCGGAAGGCGGAGCAGCTGGGATCTATATCGCTACCATAGCCGCTGGGAAATAAAAAAGCCGACCAAATTTGGCCGGCTTTATATATTAAAAACAGGTTATAATCTTAGTAATTCGTTCCTGCCCGAATCATCGCACACCTAAACCCAATGGTAGAGGTAGCTGAATCCTCAAACAAGAAGCGACGTGTTCCTGGTGACATCCAGTAGGCCACATCAGCCCAGGATCCACCTTTATATACTCTTAGTCTCTTCATTGGAGGGTTGTCAGAATTGTATGATTTCTGCAATCCGGTTTTGCTTAACCACTCTTCCTCAGTGTAAGTGGTTTCGTTTCCTATGAAATTGTAAGCCCCATCATAACCAGACTCAGCATCCAATGTTCCGTCTCTTCTCACAGGGTTCATGTCTTCCATGTCCTGGTAAGATAGCGGTCTGTAAACATCCTGTACCCATTCGTTTACGTTTCCTGCCATGTTGTAAAGACCAAAATCATTTGGAGGATAATCATATACATAGGTAGGAATCATTGCTCCGTCGTTTAGCTTTCCGGCTATACCTGCATAATCACCTTTTCCTCTTTTAAAGTTGGCCAGAAAGTAACCCATGCTTTTTCCGTATGGATTTCTAAGCGCATGACCATCCCAAGGATAAAGTCTTCTGTGTGTCTGGTTTTCATCCAACCACTGGGTACCGATGAGTGCTTGGGCAGCATATTCCCATTCTGCTTCAGTAGGGAGGCGATAGTTTGGAAGTACCACACCTGATTCCAGAGGAATTCTCGGGAAAGCTCCGGCAGCAGCAGGCTCACCTTCAGCTCCTGCGAATGCAGCGTCTCCGCCACCTCCACCAAGATCATCATAGAGTCCGGCTCTTTCGGCAAGTGATACGTTCACCACAGTTGTTCTCCATTTGCAGTAGTTCACAGCCTGTCTCCAGTTTACGCCCACTACGGGGAAATACCTGAAACCTGGGTATCTGTAATAGTGATCCACATAAGGATCATTGTAAGCAAGATCCTTTGCCCAGACAGTAGTGTCTGGAAGGTTGTTTTTCCAATAGTACTCGTCAGAGTCCTGCTTGATGTAAAATTCGTACTCCAACCAGTTGATGTTCGCCACCTCAGTTTCATCCATATAGAATGAAGCAACCGTAACGGCTCTTTCCACATGATCATTGGTATTGAGAACATCTTCCTCGAAGGTTCCGAGGACAGTTCTACCACCTTCTATAAAAATAAGGTTTGGTCCTTCTGGCTGTCCACTGAAATCATTGACCTGAAATCCCCCTTCTTCGTTAAACTCCAATCCTGTAGTCTTACTAATAGCCCCGGGATTGGTACTCGTGGGGGTTCCTGAACCACAGGAGCTCAGGACTATAGCCATTGCTAACACAGAACCTGAGCCAGCAACAACACTCACAAACTTTTTCATAACCTGTTTACTTTAATTGAAACGCTTCAAAATAGTAATAAATACAAATATTTCAAAAATACCCTTTATTGACAATCTTTCACACCTATAGTAGTCATTTAATAGGAAAATTAAGGATTTATTGTATAAAACACAGCATTATTTAGGCGATCACAGGAGATTTCATGTGATTAAGGACCTGAAGTGCCTCGTTTATGTCCGTCACATCCTTGATGCTGATGATGAGTTTTTTCTTATGATCCTTCATGCTGCACCTGCGCGGTTGGGACTGGATGAAGCTCAGCACATGGCCAAAAAGGTCTGATTGGAAGTAGGATTCGTCCTTGTTTTCAGAAACCACACACTTCATGGTTTCATTCTTTACGGTGACTTTCTCAAAACCGAGACCAATGGCGTTCCAGCGTACCTCAATGGAGGTAATGAGGTTTTTGACTTGCTCCGGGAGTGGGCCAAACCTGTCTTTCAGGCTGGTCACGAATTCTGTAAGCTCCTCTTCGCTCCGAATACTGTCCACTCTGGAATAGAGATTCAACCTTTCTGATATGTTGGAAACGTACTGGTCTGGAATCAAGATTTCCAAATCGGTTTCAATGATGCAGTCCTCTTTGATCGCTTGTAGTTTCTTTCTGTCGGGTTCATTTTCAAAAAGGCTCTTGAAGTCTGTTTCCTTCAGTTCCGCCACGGCTTCATCAAGTATTTTGTGATAAACCTCAAACCCCATGTCATTGATAAATCCACTTTGCTCACTGCCAAGAAGGTTTCCTGCCCCTCGGATATCCAGATCCCGCATGGCCACTTTGAAGCCATCTCCTAATTCTGAAAATTCTTCCAAAGTGGTCAGGCGCTTTCTCGCATCGGATGAAAGCGTGGAGGTAGGAGGGGTGAGCAAAAAACAATAAGCTTTCGTATTAGAGCGGCCCACCCGCCCACGCATCTGATGAAGATCCGATAAGCCGAACATGTGGGCACGGTTGATGATAATGGTATTCGCATTGGGGATATCCAATCCCGATTCGATGATATTGGTGGAAACCAGCACATCATACTCTGCATTGATGAATTTAAGCATGACCTTTTCGAGCTGCTTACCGTCCATTTGGCCATGGGCGATCCCAATGCGGGCTTCAGGTACCAGGCGATATACGATGTTGCCAATGTGTTCAATGTCACTTACCCGGTTGTGTACCAGAAACACCTGCCCGCCCCTGCGCAGCTCGTGACTCACCGCATCACGAATGATTTCTTCATCAAATTCATGGATTTCAGTAGTAACAGGTCGTCTGTTGGGTGGGGGAGTGGAGATAATGGAAAGATCTCGCGCACCCATCAGTGAAAAGTGAAGGGTTCTGGGAATAGGTGTGGCTGTCAGGGTAAGTGCATCCACATTCACGCGCATCTCTTTTAGTCGCTCCTTCACTTTCACCCCAAACTTCTGCTCTTCGTCAATAATCATAAGCCCCAGATCTTTGAAGTCCATGTCTTTATTCACGATCCGATGGGTTCCAATCAGAATATCAATTTGACCTGCTTTCAGTTTTTTCTTGATGTCATTGATTTCTTTGGTACTCTTGAATCGATTGATATAATCCACCGTCACAGGGAAATCTTCCAACCGACCGGAAAAGGTATGATAGTGCTGCATGGCAAGGATGGTGGTTGGCACCAGCACGGCCACTTGTTTTCCGGAATTGACAGCCTTGAAGGCGGCCCGAACAGCAATCTCCGTTTTTCCGAACCCAACGTCCCCACAAACCAGACGGTCCATGGGGTGGTTTTGCTCCATGTCTTTTTTCACATCTGCCGTGGAAAGGGCCTGATCAGGGGTGTCCTGGTATAAAAACGAGGATTCTAATTCTGCTTGTAGGTAATCATCGCCAGGATAAGCAAACCCGGGAGCGGCTTTTCGTTTGGCATAAAGTTCAATGAGGTCCTTGGCGATATCCTTGACCTTCTTTTTGACTTTCTTTTTCTTGTTTTCCCAGTCCTGAGTGCCCAGTTTGTTAATGGAAGGGGCCGTACTGTCTTTGCTGGAGTATTTGGAGATTTTGTGAAGAGAGTGAATACTCACATAAAGCAAGTCATCATCTCTGTAGACCAGTCGTAAGACTTCCTGCTTATTTCCACCTACATCCACAGTATCCAGGCCCGCAAACCGGCCGACCCCATAGTCGATGTGGACCACATAGTCTCCGGCCTGAAGAGTCTTCAACTCTCTGAGTGTAAGGGATTTGCTTTTAGAAAACTTTTCCTTCGCCCGATACTGATGGAAACGATCAAAGATTTGATGATCTGTATAGCAGACAAACTCATGGTGATCATCAATAAAGCCCTCTTTCAATGAGGCCCCCACACCATTAAACGTCAGGTCACTGTTAATTTCAAGAAAAATGGTTTCCAGCCGTTCTAGTTGCTTGGGTGATTCTGCAGTGATGACCTTTTCATAATTTTTGAGCTGAAAAGAAAAAAGATCCTCGGCCAGCAGGTTAAAGTTTTTGTGAAAGTGGGGCTGTGGCTTTATTCCAAGGTCAAATTCCCTATCGGGTTTCAGGTAGAAACGATGGCCGAATTCTACCCGATTATAATTGTCCAACAGTTTGCTGAAAGTCTTTTCCGAATCAAAGAGATCCTCCGGGCTGAAAACCACCTGGGTATAACCTCCGGATTTCATGATTCCCTGAAATGATTCGACGGCTTTGTTGAATCCCTTTTCCACCAGATCAAGGGTTTCCCGGTAGTCCTTCATCCAGATGATTGAATCCTTTGGAATGAAGTCGAAAAATGGTTGTCGCTCTTCTTTTAGCAATTTGGTTTGTACGTTGGGGATCAGCGTGACCTCCTTCAGGCTGTGGGTCGATAGCTGGCTTTCCGGGTCAAACTCCCGGATACTTTCTATTTCATCTCCGAAAAGCTCCAGGCGATAGGGGTAGTCGTGGGCAAAGGAAAAGACATCAATAATACCCCCACGAACAGAGAATTGACCAGCTTCATATACAAAGTCGCTTCGTTCAAAATCGTAGCTCGAAAGGAGTTCCGTCAGAAATTCCACATCTACTTTTTCTCCAACGGATGCTTTGAAGGTATTTTCTAAAAGTGATCGCTTATTGATCACCTTTTCATAAAGGGCATCAGGATAGGTGACTATCTGTAGTCCTTTATTTTTATTGGAATTAATTCGATTCAGTACTTCGGCCCTTTGGAGAATGTTCGCATTCTCCGTTTCTTCAAACTGATAGGGCTTTTTATAGGAACTGGGAAATAGGAGTAGGTGATCCTCTGCAATAAAATTTCTCAGATCGTTGATGAAATAGGCGGCTTCCTCTTTATCATGGAGGATGTAAATATTGGTTTTCTGATTGATGGACGAAGTAGCTGCACCAACGAGGGCATCGTAGCTTCCGGCCATTCCTTTTAGTCGAATCGTTTTTTGAGTACTGACCGCTTCAGAGATACTCTTGATCAGTTCACTACGGGTATAAAAATTTAAAATCTCCTTGGCTTCCACAATGCTTTATTAGACCGCAAAAATAGTTGAATAATCTCCAACCATCTCCAAGAGGCAGAAACCAAAAAGAGGATGAAGTGTTTTTTACAACGAAGGAACCGGAATGATTCGTATTCACTGAATAAATTACATTATTTCCAGAAAAAATTGAAACATTTTGTTTTTAAGAGAGTATACATGTTCTAGTTGCGTACAATAATTGCGGAATTACTCGTTCATAGAGTAATCCTTTTTTAGGTTAGGTTGGTAAAAGGCGCTGGTGTAGAGATGCACGGCGCCTTTTTTTTACAATTCCTTCATCCCGCACCTTCCTGCAAAACACCGAGATCAATTATATTCGAGTCATGAAAAAGACCATACTCCTACTCCTACTCATTTCATTTTCTTTTCAAGCACTTCCGTGGGGCAAAACGGGACACAGAATAGTTGGTCTCATTGCAGAAAAGCACCTCTCCAAAAAAGCCAGGAAGAACATAGAGAAAATCCTGAAGACTGAGACTTTGGCGGAGGTGAGCAACCACATGGATTTTATCAAATCAAACGATGCGTATGATCACATGTCTCCGTGGCACTATGCCACTATTCCTGACGGAATGACTTATGATGAGGCCGGCACTCCTGAGGAAGGAGATATTATTCAAACCTTGAATCGCCTCATTGCTGAGTTGAAAGCCAAGCAATTCACAGATGAGGATGAGGCGTTTGCTTTGAAATGTCTGGTTCATCTGATCGGAGACATTCATCAGCCACTTCACGTGGGCAATGGGGAAGACAAAGGAGGCAATGACGTAAAGCTGGAGTATTTCTGGTCATCCTCCAATCTCCACAGAGTATGGGATAGTGGCATTATAGACGGACAGGACTATAGCTATACCGAATATGTAGAATGGTTGGATCACGCTTCCGCAGAAGAAATCAGCGCATGGCAGTCTGCGGGAATATTGGATTGGGCAGCAGAGTCCGTGAGCTACCGGCCACAGATCTATGATCTTCCTGAAAGCAAAAAGATCAGCTATCAGTATGACTATGAAAACCTGGAATTATTGAACAAAAGACTTTTGCAAGCGGGCATTAGGCTTGCTGGCATTTTGAACGAGATCTATGGCTAAAGGATCGTAAGGCGGAGTTTGTTGGCGGCTTGTTCTAAATCCACCAGCGCCTCTATGGCGATGACTACTTCCTGAGGAACCCTTAGAATTCTGGCCGCATCATAAACCTGTTCTTTTTCCTCCAGAGCATAGTCTCCATCTGCTGAGCTCATACGAATGGCATCATAAATCAGAAGTTTACTGAATCCTGCCAATGCAGAAGAATTGAAAGAAGAAAAGATTTCATCGAGTTCTGCAGCTTCAAAATCGAACTCTTCCCAGTCCGCAACAATTTCCTCATCTACCCCTACCTCCTTGGCCATATCCAAGGTAAGCCACTCCAGTTCTGGGTCAGAAACAATTCCATCGGAACCCGCAATGGTTAGTAAAGCAAAGCCGTATTCCCGCCATTTGTTTTTTGGCACCATGCTGATCCCGTAAAATGTGGGAGAAATATTGGTCAAATCTGAATTCATAGAATTGTTTTTACACTTCAAATTAATCACTAATATTGAAAGAGAAAAGGACAAGTTTATAAATGGTAGCCTCTTGGATTCTGGAGGAGTAACCACACCACTAATCATAAAAAACAAGATTCATGTTTAGCGCATCAGACCTCAAGCAAATTTCAGATCATCAGTTGACCCAGGAGGGGATCAATGCTCAGATAGAAAAATTTAAATCTGGTTTTCCTCCCTCAGACTTATCCGAGAATATTCAGAAGGGAAATGGGCTGAAACAGCTCACTGCAGAGGAAGCGGAAAGCATGATTACATTTTATGAGAACAACCTTGAGGGTTTGGAAATTGTCAAATTCGTGCCCGCCTCCGGTGCTGCCTCTCGAATGTTCAAGTCGCTATTTGCGTTTCTGACGGACTATAAAGGCACAGATGCTGAGTATGAAAAGATGGTTGCGGACCAGGGTTCGGGTTCCGTTTTCACATTTTTCAAGAAGCTAGATCAGTTTGCTTTTTATGAAGACTTAAGAGCCGCTTATAAAAAAGCCACGGGCACGAGCCTGGAAGAGGCACAACTAAAAAGAGAATACACCCAAATCCTGGACGTACTGCTCAATGAGCCCGGGATGAATTATGGAGGACTTCCCAAAGGCCTACTAAAATTTCACCAGTACCCGGAGGGCCCAAGAACTCCAGTGGAAGAGCATATGGTGGAAGGTGCCCAATATGCTCAGGATAAGAATGGGAATGTAAAAATTCACTTTACTGTTTCGCCGGACCATATGGAGAAGTTCACGGCGCATGTTTCCGAAATCCAGACGCGCTATGAATCACTTTTTGGAGTGAAGATTGAAGTGAGTTATAGTATACAAAAACCCTCTACTGACACCATAGCGGTAGACATGGCCAATGAGCCATTTCGCGAGAGTGATGGTTCCTTGCTATTCAGACCGGCGGGTCACGGAGCGTTGCTCGAAAACCTGAACGACATTGATGCGGATGTCATCTTTCTGAAAAACATTGACAATGTGGTTCCTGACAAGATCAAAACTGAAACCATTCGCTATAAAAAAGTAATTGCCGGGATCTTATTGGATTATCAGCAACGAATCAAACTTGCACTGGAGACCCTTGACAAAGGTGAAGGCATAGAGGAAGCATTGAGCTTATTGCAGAATCACCTGGGCTATAGGCCAGGTCAAAGTTTTGGAAATCTGACTGACGCTCAAAAGTGTGACTTTTTAGCTCAAAAACTGGACCGCCCCCTCCGCATCTGTGGTATGGTGAAAAGTGAAGGGGATACCGGAGGCGGTCCCTTCTGGGTATCCGGTGAAGATGGATCAGTATCGTTGCAGGTGGTAGAAACCGCACAGATCGATCTCACCAATGAGAAACAAAAAGAAATATTTAACCAATCCACCCATTTCAACCCAGTGGATGTGGTGTGTGGTGTGAAAGACAAAACAGGCCGAAAATATAACCTGCTGGATCACCGGGACATGAACACCGGGTTTATTACCGAAAAATCCAAAGATGGGAAAGACTTGAAAGCACAGGAACTCCCTGGTCTTTGGAACGGCTCCATGGCAGATTGGAATACCGTCTTTGTGGAAGTACCGGCCATTACCTTTAACCCCGTGAAATCAGTAAATGATTTACTGAAACCGGAGCATCAGGGCGGATAAAACCACTTCAGAACAATTTAATAGGACTTTAGGTGAACTCGATGATCAATCATCAAGTTACTCCATCATACAATCCATCCCTATAGGGCTACCATCGGGTGGTGACAAGGTGGATGGTAATTTGAAATCACCTGGCTCTTCCAGAAACTGCTGATAGAGGCGGATGCTGTGTGCATAGTGTGCACTGATGAGTGGATCACTGGTGGCCTTCATTTTGGTGGATATCGTTTTCACGAGTCTTTCGAGTTCAAAGTTGGCAAGGGCTTTGGTCATCTCTGTGGCGGAACTAACAGACAGATTCATCAGGTGGTATAACACGCGTTTTTCCACTACCATTTTGATTTCTTTGGCCAACCCGTCAGGGTAATTGGCATTCCATGTCTGATCATTGACTCTGCTCATGAGTTCTTTCCAGCCCGGAAAGGTGCTTTTTTGAAGATTTTGCTGAGTGATTCGTTCAATGCGCTCAGGTTGAAAGAGCATTTGCAGGGTCATTTCTGCAGACATCTCCGCTGCTGCTACTGGATCGAAAGTGACGCCCGTGTTCGATTTGAAACTTTCACGGGTTCTGCCATACCCGGGGACTTTGGGGCTTAATAGGTCGAGTAAATGTGGCGGCAGTCCCAGAAAAGTAGGAGAAAGGGTGCCGACGAGAGCGTCTATGGCAGCTTGTTGAGTGGTAGCATCCACCTTCTGTGGCAGTGGCAGGCCGTCGCCTTTGGCTTTATAGGTATAATGCTGACCCCCAACGAGCTTGGCGGCAGCTTCTATCTGATACCTGTGTAGGAAGTACATCGGAACCAACACCTCTTCCAGAGAAGAAATTGGCTGACCGGTTTTGATGGCTTTCTCCGAAAATGTAGAAAGTACTTTTGCTCTTATTGCTGAGAGGCGCACCAATTCAGTGGCTGCATTTTCACCATTGTCCCAGAGGTGTGCCGTGGCGTGAGCACCGCCTTTCGGACGAGCATCCGAATCCATGATGAAGTGATAGCCATCAGAGATCCACTCATCAATGATGTCTTGCAAATAGGAATCCTCATTTTCTTTGAACACAGAGTATCCATACCGTATGGCAAATTCATCCCACTCCCCAATGCCCGTATCATACGCATCAGAAAGATCTATCTCACCATTTTCCCCCAATAGAATATTCGGGTGTGGGTAATCCATGACTGAAGCCCGACCATCTGCGCTTGCCGCAAAATTGTGATAAAGCCCCAGGGTGTGGCCCACTTCGTGAGCCGCCAGCTGTCTGAGTCGGGCTAGCGCCATCTCCAGCATTTCATCACTGGGCTCCTTGCCTTCTTCGTACGGCTGTAGCAGACCAGTGGCAATCAGAAAATCCTGACGAATTCGCAATGAACCCAATGAAACATGCCCTTTCAGAATTTCTCCGGTTCGGGGGTCGGCGATCCATGAGCCATAGGACCAGCCTCGGGTAGATCTGTGTACCCATTGAATCACATTGTAATTGATGTCCAGAGGATCTATGCTGTCAGGAAGTACATAAACCTGAAAAGCGTTAATGAATCCGGCTTTTTCAAAGGCCTGATTCCACCAGCTGGCACCTTCTATCAAAGCGGACTTTACGGGTTCAGGGGCTCCCTTATCCACATAATAAATGATAGGCTCCACCGCTTCACTCATTTCGGCTTCCGGGTTTTTCTTTTCCAACCGATGACGGAAGATCAGCTGTTTGACCAATGGCTCCTCTATGGGTGTGGCATAATCCTGATAAGAGGACGAATAGTAACCACTTCTGGGGTCAAATTTTCGAGGGACATACTCATCATCTGGTAAGCGCACAAAGGAGTGATGCATTCTCACGGTGATGGATTCCGCAGTTGGGGCTACTGATCTGATGTTGCTCCCTGTTGGGGTACCCTTGAATGTGATCGTGGATTCGAACTCCGAATTGTCTTTGAAGTTTTTGGTCATTTCCAAATAAAGTGCGGACCTGCTGGCGTCCAGGGTGTAAGTGCCCTCTTTGGACTTTTTAAGCGTTTCGCTCACACCATGAGCATCTGCGAGGAGAAAGTCCGTGATGTCAATCAATACTTTCCCGTTTTGTTCTTTTTCCACTTTGAAACCCCAGAGGACACTCTGTGCAAAGGCCTCATTGACCGAGCGGACTTCTTCCTTATTTTCGCTGACGGCCCTATAGCCGTAGTTGGGTTGGATGAGTAATATTTTGGGTCCACTTCGCTCAAACTTCACGATTCGGTTATCACCTACCTGTCCTCGGTCCAGCCCAATGTCATTGGAACCCAGCCCCGCCGCCAGATAGTTGACATAGAGAAACTCCTCTCCCAGGTTTTCCACTTCTAAAAAGACCTTTCCCTTGTCGGCGTCCCAGTAAAAATCGAAAAAGCCTTCGTACTTTTTATAGGTAGCTAAAGTGGTTTCGTAGCTGCTGCTGCTCGTAGAAGGGGTAGACTTTGGCGAGCACGCAAAAACAGCCATGGCTGCGAGGGTGAAGTACAATGTTCTCATAAAGTAGAATTAGTATGCTTTTGTGCATGTTTCCGATGGTCAACAGATATTCGATCTGCTGATTGCTCCGGACATGGTACGCTAAAAATTGTTCATAATTTAATGTTGATTTTGGGAAAAAGGGCAGCTCTGGCTGCCCGCTTCTCAAAGAGTTACATTTTCGGAGAATTCAATTGTTGAGTGGTCAGACCCGTCACCTTCTTTTCTTATTCGCAATCGAGACACTGCCACTCCACGATACCAGCTCCCGAACCAAACCGCTCCATGGTGTGTTTTTCAATATCAATCAGAAACCCGGTTTGGCTGCTGTTCTGTGTACAGCAGCCGTTGCAGTCAGAGTCTGCACACATATCGTACACGGTAGCTTCTATTTCCAGCTTTCCTTGTCTCAGCAGAAAAGTCTTCAAGCGGTATCGTTCAGCGTCTTTGGAATGGATAGCGATGATATTGTGGCTTTTCACCCAATCTTCCGGCTGTTGACCATCTACAAAAGCGAAATACCCGGCCCATTGGCATCCATTGTATTCAAGGCACTCGGGACTTCCTGGCTCTGGATATGAAGTATAATTCGTCAGATTGGCCAGGTGCCACTGCCCAGCTTGAGATCGCACAGGTTCGGGCCGGCAAGCGAATACAAGCAGAAAAAGGACAAAGAAACCAGAAATGATAATTTTGTTGATCAATGAGCAGGGTTTTATCAATTGATGAAGATAAAGCACTTTTGTTTAACGAGACTTGCTAACCTTTGATGAATGGGAGAACCAACGACCAAAATCCAGCGCCTTTACTTTGTAGCATTGATTCCTCCGGAACCCATCAAATCGGAGGTGTGGCAAATGAAGGAAGAGGTGAAGAGCAAATATGGATCAAAAGCAGCATTGAAGTCTCCGGCTCATATCACTCTGCACATGCCGTTCACCTTTAGGGTGGATCGAGAAGACCAAATCATTCATTGTTTGCAGGAGGCTGTGACTGGTACTCCCTCTATTCGGATCAAGCACGATGGATTTGGGTGTTTTGAACCTCGAGTGATTTATGTCAATGTTGAAAAAACAGCTCCCCTTGAAAACCTTAAAAAGAATGTGGTCAAGCAAATGCGGTTGAACCTGAAACTTCAAAACGCCGATTATAAAAACCTGCCGTTTCACCCACATATGACCATTGCATTCAGGGATTTGAAAAAAGCAACCTTTCAGGAGGCATGGCCAGAATATCGACAAAGATCCTATGAAGCCAATTGGGAATGTGGTACTGTTTGTTTGCTCAAACATACAGGCAAAGACTGGGCGGTATTGGAGGAGGTAGTTTTTTAGGTGAAGAAATAAGAATACAGGATTACTCCAGAACAAATTGAGCGGAAACAGTCTCCTTATCCAGTAAGTAGCTTTTTTTAAGCATACCAGATTTGACATGCAGGAGGTTTTTTTGATCATCAAACAGGTCAAGAAGGAGACTATTCTGCACATGCAGTAGCTTAAGGTCACGTACATCGGTCACCTCCAGAAAGCACCAGGTCAGATCATCTTCTATTTCGAATCGAAGAAACACAAAGTCTTTGTTCTCATCATTCACCCAGAGAGAAAAATTCTTTTGAAAATAGGATTTCAATGCGCTCATCACCACCGATGAGTCCTCGATCACGTGGAGGGATGGATCTTCCGTATGCCTTCTTAAAGCGAGCTCCAAATCTTCCGTGAACATTCGATGTGTGATTTGTAAGGTCGGTGCTTCCGTACCGATGACTATTTCACAAACGCTGACGTGATAGGGGTGGAGCAAGAGCCAAAGGATGAGATACATTTTTGCGTTCGGTCAATTAAAAGCAGAATACTAATCATCAAATTAACTCAATAAGTGGCGGACTGTGACTTTTCATCAAATTTTCCACCAGTTACCAGTTGAAATCTGCCGTGTTCGATATTTTCGCATTTCATATGTCAGAATTTCAGATTTATTACGATTTAGGGTTGCAGCACATTTTAGATAAAAATGGATATGATCACATCATTTTTGTCATTGCCCTATGCGCGCTTTATCAGGCAGAGGATTGGAAGAGTGTGCTCACTCTGGTGACATCCTTTACGCTCGGTCACTCCATTACACTTGCGCTAGCCACATTTTCCATCGTGGAGGTAGATCCGGATCTTATAGAATTTCTGATTCCGGTCACCATTTTCATTACGGCAGTGTTCAACCTTTTTTCTCGCACAGAGAATACACATGTAAGCATTCGAAATTACTTTTTTGCGGGCTTCTTTGGGCTGGTGCATGGCCTGGGTTTTTCCAACTATCTCAAAACCCTGTTGGGAAAGGATGAAAGCATCATCACCCAACTTTTTGCATTTAATATTGGTTTGGAGGTTGGTCAATTGATTATCGTAGCCTCGCTGCTTGTTATCGGCTTTGTGCTGGTGAGTATGGCCGGGGTGAGCAGGAGAGATTGGAAAATGGTCATTAGTGCAGCGGTGGCTGGCATCTCTCTTGTGCTGATTATCGAATCAAATTATTTATAACCAGCATCCTGAAGACATTTTGGATACTTCCATGGCCGGAAGTTTGAACCGTAGGATACCCCCCAAAAAACCAATAATTGAATAGGCGCACTTCTCGATGATCAATCACAGACTACCATTAACGTGGCAAATACTTGATTCAGGCAACAGAACTTTGAGGATGGAACCGACGGAATGGAGTAATTCTAGCCGAAATTTGGAGGAAGAACTAAACAGAGGACTCATTGTGCTTTATTAAAGGCAAAAAAGTTGTTAGCTTGAAGTATGACCCATTTAAAGAAACAAAAGATGTGGAAACCATCAATAAATCATTCATTTGAACCCATGCACCAGAACGAGTTGAGAAATTCAGAAAAAAAACCATCACGTTGGCTTTTTCATGCCACCATCATTGGATTGGCCATGATGGCATCCTGCAAACCTGCGGATAAGACAGGATTTGCCGATGACGCTGGTGGCGAGCCGACAGAGATTGTAGTGTATAATAACCCTCCGTCGGAGGGTTTCGACATTGAAGGGTCTACCCCTCATGCCATTGTCATGGCTGATCAGATTATGAACGCCATGGGTGGTCGGGAGAAGTGGGATCAGACCAACGTGATTTTCTGGAATTTCCTGGGAGTGAGAACTTTGCTTTGGGACAAGGCCAATAACAAAGTACGTATTGATATCCCCTCCAGCAAAATGGTGATTGCGCTGGACATGAATGATATGACCGGAAACGTATGGAAGGATCAGGTGAAATATACTCAGGAAGACTCTGTCAGCAAGTACCTGGAGCAGGGACGAAAAATGTGGATCAATGATTCCTATTGGTTGGTGATGCCTTTCAAATTGAAGGATTCCGGTGTGACCCTCACCTATGTGGGTGAAGACACTACTCGACAGGGCAATCGGGCAGATGTGTTGAGGCTCACATTCAAGAACGTGGGAGTTACTCCGGACAATGCCTATGACGTATGGGTAGACTTTGACACCCGACTGATCGAGCAGTGGGCCTATTATAAAGAGGCGACCCAGGAAGAACCCAACTTTGTGTTGCCGTGGACAGACTATCAAGATTATAACGGGCTGTTACTTTCGGGCGAGCGTGGAGACAGAGACCTCACGAATATTAAAGTTTTGAAGTCAGTGCCAAAGGGTGCCTTTGAGAGCCCCGAACCACTGTCACTCTAAATAATTACTAAAACATTTCGTTCATAAGGGTAGTCATAGATTGACTGCCCTTTGTTTTAATCAGGAATCAATAAAATGGTCAGACAGTTTTTCATCGTTATTCTGGTACTTACTTCTCAGGCTTTAATGGCTCAGGAGGGTAAGGACATTTTGCGAAAGCATTTCAAGGCACACGGTCAGGACTTGTGGAAGGAAATGAATAGTGTAATTGTGGATGGCAAATGGGTGGATGCGGATTATCACTCCTATCCGATGAAACTCACTTATAAATACCCTGGAAAAATCCGATTAGAGGGGACTTATCAAAACAAACGTTTTGCCGAGGCTACTGACGGCCAGCTATCCTGGATCATTGCACCATGGAAGCCACGCTACGAAGTTCAGCTGATGAGTACTGCGGAAGAGATCGTCATAAAAAACAGTTTTTCGAGGGGTAGCCCCCTTTATCCGGTCAAGGATCACCTAACCTTTTTGGGGCTTTCGGATATGGAGGGTATACTTTATTATACTTATCTCATGGAGGAGGCCTCTTTTCGACGGACATTTTATATCGATCAGAAAGACTTCAGACTCTACTATGAGAAAATAGAATCGAAGTTTGATGGCACGCCCATAAGTGTGTTGAAAACCATAGAGAAGTATAAGCAATACAACGGACTCCTTGTTCCCACGGCAGTTTATTTCAAAGGAGATGACTTTGAAAGGGAGTTGGTATTTGATGAGATCTACGTAGGAATGGGTGCCAATGACGATTTATTCCAAATGCCCAATGGTCAATGAGGCGACATCTCGGGTTGTCAGGCAAACCTTACTTTAAGGTCTGGAGTTAAGTGAGGAAAGAAAACGGAAGATGAAAGCATTTTGGAACGGACAGCTCATTGCTGAGAGCAACGAAACAGTGGTAGTCGAGAATAATCACTATTTCCCACCATCAGATATTAAGTCGGCGTATTTCAAGCCAAGCACCACTCATACGGTATGCCCCTGGAAGGGCACTGCCAGTTATTACACTTTGGAGGTAGATGGAAAGACTAATATGGATGCCGCCTGGTACTACCCGGAAACCAGTGAGCTGGCAAAGCATATCAAAGGCTACATAGCTTTCTGGAAAGGGGTAGAAGTGACAGAGTAATTTACTTGGTGCTTTTCAGAGAACCGCCACCAAAAATGGTAATTCCTTTGATATAGACCACCGCAGGATCTTTGTGGGATGAGGCTTCGCGTTTGTCGTCAAATCCACCAAAGATGGCTGTGGTATCTACCGAAATGTTCCACTCTTTGGGCACGATCAGCTCACAGCCACCAAAAAGAGTTAAAACTTCGATGACCACCACTTTTTCAGGTTGGCAATCCCGCAGATCGATTTCTGATCCACCAAAAATGTTGGTGATTTTCCCCCCTTTCAGGGAAGTACTGGTATATTTTTTTGTGCTTCCGCCAAAAATGTTGATTTCATCAAAGGAATCGTCCGTAGTGGAGGTAACCTGAGACCGGAGGCGTTTGCGCATGAGCATAGAGAGGCCAATAACCACCAGGATCAATGGCCAGTAGTCTCTCAGCTGAATATCTGTATACTGCCGGAGTATAAAGAAGCCCCAAAGGGCAGCAAATAGCAGTACGCTACGATAATTTCCGGAGAAGAGGTTGGCAATGGCCAGAAGGAGGAAGATATTGATCCAGGAGAAAATGTAACCAGGGAGGCCACTGATTACACCGAGGTTGCTCAGCAATAAAACCAGCCCGATTAGTATCAGGAACAATCCGAAAAGTGGACGCTTTTGAGAATTCATTTTTGCCAATTGTTTAGACAAAGGAGTGCTTTTTTTGAGTAGGAAAATAATCAAAGGGGATGAAATTCAAGGGAACCCTGACATGAGAGATGACAAAATGACCACTCCATACACAACATAGTCAAACTGACATAGTTATTAGAATGAAACACACTTGGTATGGCTATTGCTAAAACCAGGGCAAAACGGAGACAGATTATGCGAGTAGAAGACAGAATGTTAATCAAAAACCTGGCGCATACGGCGGAGATTGTCAATACCATCAATGGTGGAATGACAGAGCCTGTAATCAATATTGATAAGAAGGAAACCGAATGGATCGTGAAAGTGAGGGTGCCGGGAGTAAGTGCGGAACACCTAAAAATTGAGGTTCGCGATTATGAGATGTTTTTGTTTCATATCATTTCGGAGGAAACAACAGCAGATATCGAATTACCCTATTTACTTTCAGCCATTAAGCTGACCAGTCAGGTAGACTTTGACGGAATCATGGCCGAGTATCAGGCAGGAGAACTCTCGATCCATTTACCTCTGGACGAAACCGCCAGCGGTTATGAGCGGGATATTGAGATTTTTAAGAAGTGAGGTCCCACTGAGGGGGCACTGATGTTTCGGCTACCTCAAGGGGAGCCCTCAATGAGCTTGAGTGTTAGTTGTAATAGCTCCTCCTTTTTGAGTTTTTTGATGACATCCTTTTTTTCAGCGGACTCAGAGAGGAGGATTTTAAGGTCCTCCGGACCAAAGTATGCTTCCAGTATAGATTCCTTACCCGTGGCCATCCCGAATAGCTCAAGCTCTTCAATAGCCGAGTTAAAAATTTCCCTGCCTTTGCGCTTACAAGATTCTACAGGCTTATACTGAGAATTGGAGTCGCGCAGCGCCCAGCTGCTATAGTCAATTTTCAGGCCATGGATATGAGTGATTCGGGAGTCAGCTTTCCCAAAGACACGCTCTAAGGCAGATACTGCAGAACTTTTCCACGCTTCCAAATCAAAATCGGAAACGTCCAATTTTTCAACCTGACTTTTGAGTAACTGAATGTATTTTGCTTTCATGGCTTCATAGGGAAGTTACAGATTTCCTGAGTAAACCACGCAACAGCAGGATCTTAACTAATCCTGCTCCAGTTTACTGTGCTTTTTCTCTGTGCTGCCACCTGTTTTCTGATCAGCGCGTTTTTTGGATCTTTCAGGTCCGGGTCGGCATTGAGAACTTCCGTGGCCACGGACCTGGCTAGTTTCAAGATCTCCGTGTCCTTCCCCAAATCTGCAATCATCAGGTCCATGAGTCCGCTTTGCTGTGTGCCCATCAGGTCACCGGGCCCACGGATTTTCAAATCTACCTCCGCTATTTTAAAACCATCGGTGGTGTCTACCATTGTTTGTACACGCAGCTTGGCTTCAGAGGTGAGCTTATTGCCGGTCATCAGGATACAGTAGGATTGATCTGCCCCCCGACCTACCCGACCCCTTAGCTGATGAAGTTGAGAAAGACCAAAGCGCTCCGCATTTTCAATCACCATCACCGAGGCATTCGGGACATTTACACCTACTTCGATCACAGTGGTGGCCACCATTATTTTGGTTTCTCCTTTTACGAAGCGTTGCATTTCCCACTCCTTGTCGTCAGACTTCATTTTGCCATGCACGATAGAAATGGGGTAGTCCGGAAACCGACGGCTTACGCTTTCATATCCGTCCATCAGGTCTTTATAATCCAGGGTGGCGGACTCCTCTATCAGGGGATATACCACATACACCTGACGGCCCTTTTGGATTTCTTTTTCCATGAAACTGAACATCTTCAGTCGGTGACTATCCCGCATGTGGTGTGTCTGGATGGGTTTTCTTCCTGCAGGAAGCTCATCGATGACCGAAATATCCAGATCGCCATAGAGCGTCATGGCCAATGTACGAGGGATGGGTGTGGCAGTCATTACCAGCACATGAGGGTAAGCGTTTTGACCCTTTTTCCAGAGTTGAGCACGCTGCGCCACCCCAAAGCGATGCTGCTCATCGATCACTGCCAGCCCGAGGTTTTTAAACTTCACTTTATCTTCCAGCAAGGCGTGAGTTCCTACGACAATGGGCAGATCCCCGGATTGGAGCATTTCATCTATGACCCGGCGCTCGGATTTTTTGCTGGAGCCAGTCAGGCGTCCAATGTGAATGCCCAAGAGGTCAGCATATTCCTTCAGCCCGTTGTAATGCTGCTCTGCCAGGATTTCCGTGGGCGCCATGAAAGCCGTCTGTGTGCCATTACTGATCGCAATCAAAATACTCAGAAATGCCACCATGGTTTTTCCGCTACCCACATCACCTTGCACCAGTCGGTTCATTTGTTTTCCAGAGCGGAAATCCTGATAGATTTCTTTCACCACTTTCTTCTGGGCGCCGGTGAGCTCAAAAGGAAGGTGCTTATTATAATACTCGTTGAGTAATTCGCTGTTGTCAAACCGGATGCCCGGAAAGCTTTCAATTCGGGTGATCTTGAGCTTGAGGAGTCGCAACTGGATATAAAAGAGTTCCTCAAACTTCAGCCGGTATAGGGCTTTCTGAAGCTCCTGGGTATTTCTGGGAAAATGTATTTGTACGAGCGCCGATTTTTTATCCATCAGCCGATACTGTTGGGTGATCGCCGGAGGCAGCGTTTCGTTGATGTGATTCACGGCTTCTATGAGCAGCATTTTCATCATTTTGCTGATGGCTTTACTGTCTATGAACCGGCGTTTGAGTTTTTCTGTGGTGGTGTACACAGGATGAAGGTAGCTCCCCTGCTTGCTTTTTTCAGTCAGAGGTTCCACTTCGGGGTGAGCGATATTGTATTTGCTCCCGAATCGAGAGGGTTTTCCGAAAACGATATACGGCACACCCACTGCCACACGGGATTTTACCCATTTCACCCCCTGAAACCAAACCAGCTCAATGACACCAGTTTCGTCAGCAAACTGGCCTACGAGTCGTTGCTTACTGCCCACACCGACCGTTTGAAAAGACACGAACTTACCAATGATCTGAATGTAGGCCCGATCTTCCCGGACCTGATTGATTTTGTAAAACCGGGTGCGGTCTTCGTACCGAAACGGATAGTACTGCAGCAGGTCAGCAAAGGTGAAAATTTCGAGTTCTTTTTTGAGCAGCTCGGCCTTTTGGGGGCCCACGCCTTTTAGAAATTCAATACTTCGCTCAAAAAAAGAAGTCATGGCAGAGGTTTCCGCTAATTTATAAAAGAAGGGTTAAGAAATGGTACGGATTAGTCATTCCACTCCAGCGTCTCCAGCAGGTGGAGGGCATCTTCCTTCAAATATCGAATGACAGGAGCCAGAGAATCGTTCTTGGTGGCCGTTTTGAAATAGAGCGCTCCCCGCAAGAAGTGTGCGGTACTGTCAGAAACGTGAAACTGCAACTGCGTGGGCACTTCTCCCTCTAGTTCGGTAAAGGAGGCAAAGTCTCCATTGGGGAGTTCGAGCACTTTTTCGTCAATGGCGTAGGCCTTTACATTGTGCTGAGAAGTGAGCTTATACGAATCGCTAAAATACTCCTGCATTAGCTCAGCCTTATTTTTAATGGGCTTGTAGGTGAGCTGGATATTGGCATCCATGGCAGGATAGAAGATGTCGATCCAATAGCGTTCAGTAATCCACGAGCTGTCCTTCAGGATTCTGGCGTGTTTCGAATACTCAAACTGATAAGGAAAACTATCTGCAAGCGCTGTGTACTCATGCGCAGGCAGGTCGATGCGGTTATACCCCTTGGGTTTGGGTAGGTAAGGGTTTTGCCCACAGGACAGTACCAAAATAGAAATCAGAAATAAAATAGAAATTCTAATCGTCATACTCAGTCCTCAAAATCTTTCATCTGATCGGAATGCTCGGGATTGATGTATACCCGCACCCGCTTGATTCGCCTCTGATCCACCGCTACTACAGTAAACAGAAACTGCTGAAACGTAATTTTTTCCCCGGCGGGTGGCAGCTTGGTATTGAGCTCGAGGAGAAGCCCTCCGAGTGATTCGCTTTCGCGTTTCACTTTCTCAAACACGTCAGAGTCCACTCCCGTAATCTTACAAAAGTCGTTTAGTGACGTTTTACCTTCAAAAATGTACGTGTTGGCATCAAGTTTATTGTAGGCAATTTCGTTTTCCTCATCAAACTCGTCATTGATCTCGCCCACGATCTCCTCGATCACATCTTCCAAGGTGATGAGCCCGGAGGTCCCGCCATACTCATCTACGATGATGGCCATATGGACCTGTTTCTCCTGGAAGTCCCGGAAAAGGTCATCTATTTTTTTGCTCTCGGGCACAAAGAAGCCTGGCCTCAGGAGCGTTTGCCATTTGAATTCTTCTTTTTTATCTAAATGAGGAAGGAGGTCTTTGATGTAAAGAATTCCCTCAATCTTATCCACGGTTTCCGCATAGACGGGAATCCGCGAATACCCTGTTTTATTCACCTTGTCCATGAGGTCATGGAAGTCTGTGTCCACATCCAGCGCCGTGATGTCAATTCTGGATTTCATGATTTGCCGCACAGAAAGGGTGCTAAAGTTTACGATACCTTTTAGAATTCCCTTCTCCTCATCACTTACTTCTTTATCTGCCGTGATTTCCAGTGCCTGGTTGATTTGGTCGACTGATAGGTTATAGCCCTTTTTTTGAATTCGGCTTTCAATAATGTTGCTCAAAGCCATCAAAAACCAGGAGATGGGGCGTAGTATTTTATCAGCGAATGTCAGCATGGGGGCGGTCATTCTCGCAAAGCTGAGGTTATTGTGATTGGCATATACTTTGGGCACAATCTCCCCAAAAAAGATGATCATCACGGTGATGCTCACAGTAAGTACCACGATGACGATACCACCGGCATCTTTGCTACCCACTACCTTCCAGGTCGCAAAGGTAGAAATGGTGACTATAAAAATGTTGGCCAGGTTATTCAGGATAAGTATGGTGGCAAGTAGGCGCTTGGGATCCAGCACCAGGCTGGAAATGTACTTATCGTTCTTATTGCCTGAAGTCTTGGCATCCTGGATTTGATCGTGGCTCAGTGAAAAAAATGCCACCTCAGATCCGGAGATCAGCCCAGAAAGCAAAAGGAGCAGCAATATCCCGATTCCATTGATCAAAAAGAAGGAAACAGGGAGCTGTGTGATTGCCAGAAAAAGTGCCGAGGGATAAGGGTCGTCTAATGCAGTCTCCAAGGAGAGGTCTTTAAGTTAAACATTAGAAGGGGAGGTCATCTGTAACACCCTCTTCCATGGGGCTGCTGCCGGAGCTTTGGGCAGGCGCTGATGACGGCTCCTCATACGGTTGAGAGGTGTTACCCGCTCCTCCAGGAGATCCACCAGATCTGCTACCCAGCATCGTCATATTATCACCCACTACTTCTGTGGTGTAACGAGTCACCCCGTCTTTTTCCCATGATCGGGTTCTTAACTTGCCTTCTACGTAGACCTGATCACCTTTTTTCAGGTATTTTTCGGCTACTTCGGCCAAGCCTCTCCAAAGCACAATGTTGTGCCATTCGGTTTGTTCGCGTCTTTCTCCTGTAGTTCGATCCTTGTAGGTTTCAGAAGTAGCTATGGAAAAGCTCGCCACTACAGCGCCACTTTCCAAATGTCGTACCTCAGGGTCTTTGCCCAGATTTCCTACAAGAATTACTTTATTTACTCCAGCCATAAAATAAAAATAACTTAAAAAACCGCTTGTTGCAAGTGGTTGACGATCACTTTTGGTCGGGGCAAAGTTAACACTTCTTCCCAGCTATACAGATTTAAACCCAAATCTTTACTGAGCATACGGAATGTGTCTTTCATCGTTACCTCAATGTGGTAAAAAGTGACCCACAGCTTTCTGTGTGTAAGAATATGCTGGACAGGCTCAAACTTTTGGTGAAGGATGAGATGGGGGTACTGAGAGAGGAAGTGTGTGATTTGCTCCTCTTGCAGGCCTTGCTCGTGGGTGATGTTATGAAACTCAAAAAGGCCGGTCCAAATGCTTTCTGTTCGCTGTCTCATGAGTGTAGTCCCTTCATGTTCGAAGATCAGATAAGAGAAAAACACTTCTTTGGATTTTACTTTTTTGGTTTTGACAGGGAGCACTTGCTGCTTTTGGTGCTTGTGTGCATAGCACGAAAGCCTAAAAAGACAATTGGCACAGTCAGGGCTCGGCTTGCACACGGTAGCTCCGTACTCCATCATGGCCTGGTTGAAGGTGCCAGGATCAGATTGGGGAATCAGATCCTCGAGGATCTCCATGAAAAACTTACGGTTTTTTTGATCGGCAATGTCTGCTTCCACTCCGAAGTATCTGGAAACAAAGCGGAAGACATTTCCATCGATGACCGGGGTAGCTTCGCCAAATGCCATGGAAGCAATGGCCGCCGCGGTGTATGGCCCCACTCCCTTCAGCTTCACCAGTTCGCCATAAGTGGAGGGGAAGATCCCGCCGAGCTCCTCATGGATCACTTGAGCGGTGGAGTGAAGATTACGAGCGCGGGAGTAGTAGCCCAGACCTTCCCAAGTTTTCATGACAGTTTGGCTGGGCGCCTCTGCCAGATCACCCACTGTTGGAAACAAAGAAACGAAACGATTGTAGTATGGAAGCCCCTGGTCTATGCGAGTTTGTTGAAGGATAATTTCGGATAGCCAAATTTTATACGGATCATTGCTCCTCCTCCAGGGGAGGTCTCGCTTAACTATTGAGTACCAACTAATTAGCGATTTGGTAAAACTGTGAGGAGTGTTGATAAAGTATTTGGTTTAAATATGGATTTTAGTTTTTTATTTACGGGGACCAAAATTAAATTTGACCGCTCAAAAATGATCGAAACATCAATTAAACGACAATTATAGTGACTAAAGCCGATGTTATAAACGAAATATCTGACAAAACAGGAATTGATAAAGCTGATGTTCAGGTAACAGTAGAAGCATTTTTCACCGTGGTGAAAAACTCTATGGCAGAAGGGGAAAATATATACGTAAGAGGCTTTGGGAGCTTTGTGAATAAGAAAAGGGCGAAGAAGATCGCCAGAAATATTTCCAAAAACACAGCCATCGTCATCGATGAGCATCATGTGCCCAGCTTCAAGCCTTCCAAGATTTTCACGGAGAAGATCAAGAGCAGCAAAAAGTTGAAATAAGACTAAATGAACCGACAGCAAATATTTTTGATTGCGGCGGGGGTATTGGCTGTTGTTCTGATTTATCAACTTCCAAGAGTGGTGGTGGAAAATGAGACCGGGGTGGAAGTGAAGCCTCATGACTTTTCGATCTCCACTGAAGATCAAAGCCTGCTTATGTCTCTCAGACAGCAACTTAACGCTGTTTCAGAAATAAAAAAAAGTATTAACTTTGCGGACTCTTTGGCCAGGCTGTACCTGAAGTACCAGATGGTGGATAGTGCGGATAGTTATGCTGCACTCATCCTCTCATTGGATACGGCTGGTACTTCCAGATTGAAAGCCGCCATGATTTACTATCAGGCGTTTCAGATGAGTACCGAACCCGATAAGGCAGTAGGTTTAGCTCAGAAGGCTCAGGAGATATTTGAAGAATTGCTGGTAGCAGACCCGCAAAACAGTACTTTGAAAAACAAACTGGCAATGACGCTGATGGTCACAGAAACGCCTATGGCGGGAGTGCAACTGCTCAGGGAAGTGCTGGAACAAGAACCTGATAACCGGGAAACCATTCTTAACCTTGGTTTACTTGCGATCAGGTCTGGCCAGTTTGATCGGGCGAAGGAGCGATTTGAAAAGCTCCTGGAAATGGATTCTACAGATGATGAATCGCTGTTTTATTACGGTGTGGTACTGTCAGAGTCCGGAGACACGGAAGCAGCGAAAGCCGTTTTCGGAAAACTATTGAATAAAGCTGATGCAGATCCGGCCTTAAAAGCCACCGCATCTTCTTATATAGAAGAACTTTAGAATATTTAAGTAACTAAAAAATTAAAGATTATGCCTTGCGGTAAGAAAAGAAAAAGACATAAGATCGCTACTCACAAAAGGAAGAAGAGACTTAGAAAAAACAGACATAAGAAGAAGTAATTAGTACACATCTAAATTGAGTATATAGTGAGTAATGAACTAATCATCAACTCAACTCAAAATGGATGTCGAATTGCCCTTCTTAAGAACAAACAACTGGTTGAATTCCATCAGGAGTCTGATGGAAATAGGTTCAACGTTGGAGATATTTATCTGGGTACTGTAAAAAAGGTCGTTCAGGGACTCAATGCCGCATTTATCGACATTGGGTACGAAAAGGATGCTTTTTTACATTACCTTGATTTGGGCCCGCAGGTTCAGTCTCTCAATAAATTTACCAAGCTCGCACTCTCTAAAAATAGCATGAGTGCCAAATTGAGTGGGTTCAAACATGAGCCGGACATCAATAAGCTTGGTAAAATCAGCCAGGTTTTGACCAAGAACCAAAAAATATTGGTTCAGGTCGTAAAAGAACCTATATCCACAAAAGGGCCTCGACTTTCTTGCGAGTTGTCATTAGCCGGGAGATACCTGGTATTAGTACCGTTTTCAAATGCGGTAAATGTATCTAAACGTATAGGAGACGCCAACGAAAGGAAAAGGTTGAGCAGACTAATAAGCTCAATAAAACCAGAGAACTTTGGCGTTATCATCAGAACAGTAGCGGAAGGGAAAGACGTAAAGGAGCTTGACAAAGACCTCAAAAACCTTCTTCAAATCTGGATCGACGGAGTAAAAAATCTCAAAACAGCCAACACTAGAGATAAGGTGATCGGTGAGATGAATCGCGCAAATTCAATTTTGCGAGATGTTCTCAACGAATCCTTTGATAGCATTGTGGTAGATGACAAAGAGCTTTACGAAGAAGTAAGGAGCTATGTCAATAAGATTGCTCCGGACAAAGAGAAAATCCTAAAGCTTTATCAAAACCGTGTAAAGGTTTTTGAGTCTTTCAACATTGAGAAACAACTCAAAACCTCTTTCGGCAAATCTGTTAGCATTGCCAATGGCGGCTACCTGATCATAGAGCATACTGAGGCACTCCACGTCATTGATGTGAACAGTGGAAATAAGTCCAATCAGGAGGACAATCAGGAAACCACAGCGCTAAAAGTCAATCTCGAGGCGGCTTCAGAAGTGGCTCGTCAGCTCAGGCTGCGAGACATGGGGGGTATCATCGTGGTGGATTTCATCGATATGCGGAAGTCTGAGAATAGAAAGAAGGTCTATGATCGGATCAAGGAAGTGATGAAAGACGACCGCTCTAAGCACACAGTGCTTCCGTTGTCCAAGTTTGGTTTATTGCAGATCACCAGACAACGTGTGAGACCTGAGCTCAACATTGCGACCAGGGAAGTTTGCCCTACGTGCAATGGAACAGGTCAGATCACTGCAGCGATCTCCATTGCCGATCAGATAGAGAAAACACTGGATCACATCCTTACGGCTCAGAACGAGAAGAAGATCACCGTGACTTTGCACCCATACATTCATGCCTACTTCACCAGGGGAGTTTTCTCCAGAAGAGTGAAGTGGTTTCTGAGATACCTAAAGTGGGTACATCTCATTGAGGATTCTTCACTGGCCCTCACCGAGTTCAGCGTGCTGAACAACAGGGGCGAAGCGATAGAGACTTAAAATTTAATTCCTAAATCAAACGAGACCAGGGTATTGCGGATGTATAATTCCTCCTGAAATCCCCAGGTTTCTGTTTTGATCACATTATTCAACCCTCTTTGGTAGGTCACACTGGCAAAGAGGGTTGTGTTTATACCGGCCCGGTATTCCACTCCTCCGCCAAAAAGTATCGTGGCATCAAATCCTTTGAATTCTTCTATCAAATCATAGTCTTCCTCTGTGGGCTCACTGAATACCTTAATTTCTGGAGCCATCCCCACCTGAAAGAAAACGCGTGTATCTGGCTGTACTTCATTGGTGAAAAGCTTAAGACTCACCGGTATTTGAAGGTAGTTTAGCCGGTAGGATTCATATGGCGACTTTTTAGTGTAGTTGGCAGTGGGCTGGTCGGGCTCCTCAGTCACCATAAAAGCGACTTGCTTGGGCACGAAAATCAGCCCCGTACTGAAGTAGTAGGTCTCCGTAAGTTCATGATCATAAATCAACCCCATGGAAAACTTAAAGACCGAGCCATCTGGCTCTACATCGTAAAGGCTATCGATCAAAGAAATTCTATTAGAAGATACTGAAGGAGAAAACTTCAGGCCTAATTTTGACTGAGCGAAAGTGCTCATAGAAGTGAGGGTAAGGAGTATAACTATTAGAGTAATCTTTCTCATGCGGAGTACTTAAATGTCTAAATTTAACAGCTTAAAATTAAGGTGTATGCGCACAGTTATCATAACGATTCCTTTTCTTTTATTTTTCGCCTGCGGACCCGAGTGCAAAAACGAAAATGCCATTGCATCCACTCCGGTCAGTATAGAGGTAGAGCGGTTGGAGGCCGCATTTTTTAGTCAAGACTCTCCAGAGGGCATAGAGAATTTGCTGGAAGAATATCGCGAATTCTCTCGTCTCTTTCTTGATTCAGATCAGTATCCTACAGATTCTATTCTGGCTGCAAAGATTTTCAGGTTGATACAAAATCCATCCATTGATACCCTGTACAATGAAGCGGTCTCCGAATATTCAGATTTCGACCCGATCAGGGAAGATCTGGAAATGGCCATTGGAAAAATGACCACACTGTTTCCTGAAACACGCGTGCCCAAAATTCAGACAACTGTTTCAGGCCTTTATAAGGACCTGTTCATTTCTGACTCACTTATCCTCATCGGACTGGATTTTTTCATAGGGCCCAAGGCCACTTATAAACCGCTGGAAATACCCGGCTATGTACTTAAGAGGTATAATAAAGAACATCTTTCCAGCATTGTTGTGAAATTTCTGGCCGGTAATCAGGTGTACAAGGGGAAGAGCTCAAGCCTCCTTTCAGAAATGGTGGATTTCGGAAAGACCTATTATCTGGCCAGCAGATTGGTGCCGTGTACCCAGGACTCTGTCTGGTTGGGGTATACCTCCAGAGATATGGAAGTGATAGATGAAAATGAGGCGGTGATTTGGGCCAACCTATTGGAGAACGAAGTGCTCTATGAGACTAACCACATCACCAAAAGACGCTTTCTCGGAGAGCGACCCAATGTTTACGAAATCAGCCAGGAGTGTCCCGGGAGGATAGGCGCCTGGGTAGGCTGGAGAATAGTGGAGAGCTACATGAAAAACAATGAGGTGAGCATAGAAGAATTGCTGGCGGACACGGATAATGAAAAAATCTTCAGGCTGTCAGGATATAAACCTCAGAGTCGCTGACACTCAGATGTTTTTGGTTGGTTAGAATTTTACCCAGTTTTTGAACCTGCAGCTCCTTGCTATAGTACTTCTCTGCAAGGGCACGGGCATTCTTTTGATACTGATAAAGCATCTCCGGTTCTTTGAGAAAAACGGAGAGTTTTCTTGCCAGCTCTGTTGGATCCAGAGGGTCGTGGTAGAAACCGCATTTTTGTTCTTCAACGATCTGTCTGATCCAGCCCCCAAAATTGATCATGATGAGCTTACCTGCAGCAAGACCATCGAAGAACTTGTTGGGGCTTCCCGTGTTGAGAATCTCCAGGTTTTTGAAAGAGACATATACTGCATCCTGGCTTTCCAGAAGATGTTTTACCGAATCGGCAGAGCCAAAAGGATGCAGCGTCAGGTTGTCCAATTGCCTACTCAGTCTTTTTATTCTTTTCAGATGAGCACCATCTCCCATCAGGTTAAATACCACGGGCAGTTTTTGCTCCTGGCACACCCTGGCGGCATCTAACAGGTAGTCCAGGTGGTTGGCCGCTCCAAACGTGCCTATGTAACCAACCTTAAGGGGGTTTTCAGCAGTGAATCGCTGAATTTTGTGATTTGCTTCAAAAAAAGAGACATCTGCAAAGTTGGGAACCACATGTACCTTGGTTTCCGGCGAATTGGCTTCTATATAATTTCTAATCGCCGGGGAGAGGGCAATGACCTTTTGTGCTTCGAAGTAACACTTTTTTTCAAACCGATAAAGCAGGTTTTTCAACAACCCGTTTCTGATGGCTCCCATTTTAATAGGAGCTTCTGGCCATAGATCACCCACTTCAAAATAGTAAGGGAGGTTATATCGTTCTTTCAGATGAAGGGCAATTAGCCCGGTGGTAAGTGGAGTGGTCATTACATAGGCCAGATCAAATTTGGTTTTCAGCCTGGCGATTTTTCTTTTGGCCAGTACCACATAGCTGAGATAAGACCAAATGCGCCGCATGAAGCCAAACCGATTGGCGTAAGGTACTTGTAGATAGTGAACCTGGAGTCCGTCTATCTGATGAAGTCCTGACCAAATATTATGAGTAGTGACCATAGTCACTTCATGACCCTGATCCACCAAACCCTTTGCCAAATGGTAGGACCGTACACATCCACCTTCGGCGGGTGTTTTGAAATACTGATGGATGTACAGAATCTTCATTTCTTACATAAAGATGAAAATAGAATTTTAGGTTTAATAATTTCGTTAATGATTTTCGACGTATTCATAGAATTATCCCGATTTTGAGGTATCTCACCACTTTTCTTTTGGCGGCCCTTGTGCATGGGCTCTATTCACAGAGCCCGGAAGCCCGGGACGTCTATGAAACAGCCCGGCACACCACCGAGCCACAGTATTCATTTGATGGCAGGTATGAGTATTTGGTGTTGCCCTCCAGTTTTTCAAAAGATGATATCAGGAAGCTACCTTTCACAGATCGTCGAATATTGAAGATAGACTTGGTGTATACCACTTTTCGCGAGTCGAGTGAGTTTGATCAAAAACAACTTGACCTTGCCCGGCTGGATAAACTCATCGAGATCAATCCACAGATAGTGGTCAATAAGTTTTTTGAATGGAACATCATCGGCCAGACCGGATGTGCTTCTTCTGCTTCATGTCTCGATTTTTTTCATGGCTTTGTGATCTACTATGAAGATTATTTCACCAAAGAGACCTCTCTGGCAGAGATTGATAGTGTCAGGTCAGACCTGATGGCTTTGGATCAGCGCATAGGCGAGCTCCGAAAACTGCTGAAAATAGACTATCGGCGGATCGATTGTGAATATCCAGAGTCGGCCTACTCTCCGGAATACCTCGGGGAGCAGCTGGAGAAAATCTATGACTGTGCGGAGACCTACAAAGGGAGGGTCTTTTTTGAGGTAGAGCTGGACTATAATGGGCGTCCGCAGGAGGTAACCGTGAGTGGAAACTTGTTTCCTTGTAAGGAGCGGCTGGCATTCGCCCTCAAATACATTTTGAAATGGAAGCGGGGGTTGGTGATCGGGCGAAGACAGTATAATGTGCGTGCTAAAGGCTATGTGAGCTTTCCCATCAAAAAGGAAAGTGTCAACATTACCAGTTTTGAAATTTCAAAAAACCTGATGGAGAAATATAAAATGCTACAGCAGTATGCTCAGTGTGTGGCTTATGAAACCGACACCAGCTATGTGGATATCTTTCCTAAAGTGGATCAGAAAGTCGTTTCAAAGGCGCTGTTCAGAAATCACTGGAGTCCAGATCTGGTGATCGTGGATGTGACCGGTAGCATGTATCCTTACACGGCTGACTTGCTGAAGTGGATCAAGCTTTCATCACTCCAAAAGGAGACGGACTTTGTTTTTTTCAATGATGGTAATGATTTGCCGACCAATCAGAAAGTGATAGGGAAAACCGGTGGGCTTTACCACGTCAAAACGAATGATTTTAGTGTGGCGAAAGAGAAAATGTTTGAGGCCATGCGGGCGGGAGGAGGAGGTGATCTTCCTGAAAATAATTTTGAAGCGCTGGTGTACGGGGAAAAAGTAGCCAAACCCGGCGGTGAGGTGGTCATGATTGCGGACAATTATTCTTTTCCCAGAGATTCGCAGTTGCTCGCCAGACACACTGGCCAGCTGAAAATCATATTGTGCCATACGGAGAAAGGCATAAATACCCAGTACCTTGATCTCGCCAGAAAACATGGGTTTACCCTCCACACCCTCCAAACAGATATTGTGGATCTGCAAAAGGAAATGCTAAGAATAGAAGGGGTTAGCTACAAGCGGGAGCCTGCAGGCTTCGTTCGGATACGGTGATTCCGCAAAGAGCTTTTGGTAAGGCCCTTAAAAAAGTATTCCCGACGAGAATCTGTCGGGAATACTTAATGAACCACTTATAAGAAATCTTGAAATTAGAAAGAATATCCTCGTCTCAGCGCTGTTCGGATTTGCTCCATTCCGCGTCTTTTCTGCAAATCTAAAATTTGCTCTTCGATCAGCGCATGTGAGAGATATTTGATGAGCGAGCTCTTTTGGTCTAGGGGTAAGTGCTTCGCTTCTTGTATCAATGTGTCTAATGCTGTCATAGACTTTTGCTGTTTGGTTAGACAACAGTATATAATGGATCTGTTATACAATAGTATTATTCGGAGAAACCAGCCAATTCTTCGACGAGTCTGGGCAAATGATGCCTGAAGCGGCTATTTTCTTCTTTCAGCGATCCGTTATGGTCAAACTATGTTGGGTTGGATTTCTTCTCCCAGTACTTACAAAAGTGAGTGATTTTGCATTCCTCGCACTTGGGCTTACGTGCCAGGCAGACATATCGTCCGTGTAGAATCAACCAATGGTGGGCTTTATGTACATATTCGTTGGGTATATGCCTGACCAGCTGCTTCTCTACTTCCAGTGGAGTCTTTGCCGTTTGAGTAACCAGTCCCAAACGTTTCGAAACACGAAACACATGGGTGTCTACGGCCATGGCTGGCTGGTTATAAAGCACCGACACCACGACATTGGCCGTTTTCCGCCCAACGCCGGGCAGTTTTTGAAGGTCTTCGTGTCTGTGTGGCACTTCTCCCCCAAAGTCCTCCATGATCATCTTACTCAGCCCCATGAGGTGCTTGCTTTTGTTATTTGGATAAGACACACTTCTGATGAGCTCAAAGATTTCGTCAAAAGTGCCAGCGGCCATGTGCTCCGGCGTGGGAAATGCTTTGAATAGGGCGGGAGTTACTTTATTGATTCGCACGTCCGTGCACTGCGCACTCAGTACTACAGCCACCACCAATTCGAAAGGGCTGTTGTAGTTGAGCTCTGTTTGAGGCTCGGGAAATGCTTCCTTGAAGTATGATACAAACGCTTCGAAGCGCTCCTTTTTGGTCATGTTTGATTTTAAAGTTCGGGCAAGTCAAAAACCGAACCTAAAACTATACAGACTGTTTGTGATATCCCTTAGAGAAATTAAGGATTTTATCAACGGAGCTTTTCGAAGGAGAGAAAGACACCTTACCAAGATCTTTCTTTACTGCCTGCAACTTGTCCAGTTCGGAGCGCAAGTGGCTGTCAGTCAAAAGTGCTTTTTCTAGCACCTCTCGTTCGTTTTCATTGAGTTCGTCATAAAGAAACCTTACCAGGTCATTTTCTGTAAAAGTTTTGATCATAGGCAATATTTGTATGTTGTAGCTTTTTCCTCAAATTGATTAAAGCATACCTCATTCTGCCTAGAGCGGTATTGATGCTCACGCCGGTGGTATCGGCGATTTCCTGAAAACTCATTTGCATATAATGCCTCATCACCAATACCTCCTTCTGAGCGTCAGGGAGCTCCTGTATATACTGCTTTAGCAGATTGTAAGTATCTCGTTTAATATGTTCGTCCTCGATTGATGCCTCAGAAAAATCCAGCGTATTGAACACATTGCTACCATCCTCCATCACGATTTCAGGATTGCGCTTAGCTTTTCTGAAATGATCAATCGCGAGATTGTGAGCAATGCGCAACATCCACGGAAGAAACTTCCCCTCCTCGTTGTATTTGCCAGCTTTGATCGTCTTGATCGCTTTGATAAAAGCATCCTGCATCAGGTCTTCTGCCTGATAGCGATCTTTTACAATCAAATAAATAGTGGTAAACACCCTGTCCTTGTGTCGTTCGAGTAAAACTGCAAACGCCTCTTCGTTACCGTTTTTGTACTGAGACAGCAATTGGCCGTCGGTCAATTTAGTCTTGTGCATTAAGTCACCTGTTTAGTTAACGTAGAGGTCTATTACATATTGTCAGGGTTTGATGTGTAGGTTAAATTTTTTACTCGTGTACAATCAAAACTATATGAATATTATTTTACAAACAAATCTCCATTCGAATTTCTAATTTTGCATTCTTTTATAATCAAAGCGCAAATACATTAGTTGTATCTGCGAACACGAAGCATTGAGCATGGCCAAATCTATAGATCAGTACGATCCCAAGAAATTTATCATTATCAAAGGCGCCCGGGTAAACAACCTTAAAAATCTGGATGTGGCCATCCCCAGAGATCAGTTGGTGGTTATTACCGGTCTGTCCGGATCAGGCAAATCTTCCCTGGCTTTCGACACGCTTTTTGCCGAGGGTCAGCGAAAGTATGTGGAAAGCCTCAGCTCCTATGCCCGCCAGTTTCTGGGTCGTATGGAGAAACCCGAGGTGGATTACATAAAAGGTGTGGCTCCGGCCATAGCTATCGAACAGAAAGTGTCCAGCCGGAACCCAAGGTCTACAGTGGGTACTACCACGGAGATTTATGACTACATGAAGCTGCTATTCGCCCGGATCGGGATCACCTACTCTCCGGTAAGCGGTAAGGCAGTAAGAAAAGATAGTGTCACAGATGTGGTGGATTTTATGCTCCGCCATGAGGAGGGTGAAAAACTGATCATTTCTGCTCCGATGAATATTAAGAAAGGCCGCACGGTAGAGGAGGAGCTGAAAATTTTGCTCAGCAAAGGCTACACCAGGATTTTGCTGGATGACGAAACGGCCTTCATTGAGGACCTACTCCAGACCAAGGTCACTAAGAAACATGCTTTTGAGATCTTGATAGACCGGGCGGTGGTGAAGAATGACGAGGAAAACCAGTTTAGACTGGCTGATTCTGTACAAACTGCTTTTTTTGAGGGAGAGGGACGCTGCAAAGTGAACATTGTAGGGAAAGAAACCAGGGAGTTTTCTGATATTTTCGAGCTGGACGGCATTCGGTTTGAAGAGCCCACGATCAATCTTTTTTCCTTTAACAACCCGTATGGAGCGTGCCGAAGGTGCGAAGGGTTTGGGAAAATTCTGGGTATCGATCCGGAGATGGTGATTCCGGATCCGAACCTTTCTGTTTATGAAGGAGCCATCGCTCCCTGGCGTGGAGAGACCATGCAAAAATGGAACGAGCCCCTGGTGAAGAACGGCATTCGTTTTGATTTTCCTATTCACAGGGCAGTCAATGAGCTGACGGAGGCCGAATATGAGTTACTATGGACGGGCAATGAATATTTCGACGGGCTCAATGAGTTTTTCAAACACCTGGAATCCAAAACCCATAAAATTCAGTATCGTGTCATGCTTTCCCGATACCGTGGAAGAACCGTGTGTCCGGATTGCAGGGGTACACGCCTGCGCAAAGATGCAGGCTATGTGAAAATCAATGGTGCTTCCCTCACAGACCTGGTGCTGAAGCCAGTAGACCAACTGTCTGGCTTTTTTCAAAACCTTCAACTGACGGATCATCAACAAGCGGTGGCCAAAAGAATCCTGAGTGAGATTACCAACCGCCTTTCCTACCTGGAGAAAGTGGGGCTGGGTTACCTCTCGCTCAACAGACTTACCAATACATTATCGGGTGGCGAGTTTCAGCGGATCAAACTGGCTACTTCACTGGGTAGTGCGCTTGTTGGCTCCATGTACATTTTGGATGAACCAAGCATTGGGCTTCACCCGAGAGATACAGACAGACTTATAGAGGTCTTACTTTCTCTCAAAAAACTGGGCAACTCTGTCATAGTGGTGGAGCATGAGGAGAAGGTGATGGAGGCGGCAGACCAAATCATCGATATCGGCCCTGCGGCCGGTGTACATGGAGGCGAGCTGGTCTATCAGGGTCGGATAGATCAGATGAATGGGGAGACTGATTCGTACACAGCCAAGTATCTGCGAGGTGATGAGAAAATAGAGCTGCCGACCAGAAGGAGAAAATGGAATCAGTCACTGACCATAGAGAAAGCTCGAGAAAACAACCTCCGCAATATAAATGTGGAAATTCCGCTCGGAGTGATGACGGTGGTCACCGGGGTGAGTGGTTCAGGAAAGTCTACCCTGGTTAAGAAAATTTTATACCCTGCGATTGGCAAAATGCTCGGTGTGACCGGCGAAGCAACAGGCAAGCATGATAAAATCTCGGGTGACTACAAGCGTATAGATCAGATAGAATTTGTAGATCAAAACCCGATAGGGAAGAGCTCCCGATCCAATCCTGTCACTTATGTGAAGGCATATGACGCCATCCGTCAGCTGTTTAGCGAACTGCCACAGTCCAAAAACAATGGCTTCAAGCCGGCGCACTTTTCCTTTAATGTGGATGGTGGCCGATGTGAGGTCTGTGAGGGAGAAGGCACCGTGAAAATAGAAATGCAGTTTATGGCGGACCTCAACCTGGAATGTGAAAACTGTAAAGGAAAGCGATTCAAAAAAGAGATCCTCGAAGTAAAGTACAAGGAGAAAGACATCTCAGAAATACTCGACCTGACCGTGGAGGAGGCCATTGAATTTTTTGATGACAAAGCAGGGATTGTTAATAAAATCAAGCCCCTTTTTGATGTGGGGCTGGGTTATGTGAAACTTGGACAGTCCTCCAGCTCCCTCAGCGGCGGGGAAGCTCAGCGGGTAAAACTGGCCTCCTTTCTGGGCAAAGGAGGGAACATCAAAAAAGACCATGTGATGTTCATCTTCGATGAGCCTACTACTGGTCTGCATTTTCATGATATCAAGAAGCTACTCGATGCCCTGAATGCCCTGGTCAATGATGGTAACTCTGTTTTGATCATAGAGCACAATATGGAAATTGTGAAGAATGCTGATTGGATTATAGATCTGGGGCCGGAAGGTGGTGAAAACGGAGGAAACCTCTGTTTTGCTGGTTTGCCGGAGGATATGGTTAAATTAGCCGAAAATCATACCGCGAGGTATCTGAAAGAGAAACTAACATCTTAAATGCACCCCAGCCCAGAGATGACTTTTTTAAGCATTTAAAAACAAAAGATTAAAACTGAAATGAGAAAGAACATTGCAGCGGGAAACTGGAAAATGAATTTGGACCTTGCCAGTGGAAAGAAACTGGCCTCAGAAGTCATCAACATGGTCAATGATGAGGTTCAGAATGATGCGGAGGTGATTTTGATCCCGCCATTTACCCACCTCACGGTGGTGAAGCAACTGATTGGGTCATCGACCAGCGTGCACCTGGGAGCACAGAACTGTAGCGATCAAAAAGGGGGCGCTTTTACAGGCGAAATCTCTACCGAAATGCTTCAGTCAGTGGGAGTGGAATATGTTGTGGTAGGTCATAGCGAGCGCAGAGAGATCTTTGGAGAAGACAATGCTCTGTTGGCCGCAAAAACCAAAGCGGTTTTGGCGCAGGGTCTGAAGCCCATTTATTGCTGTGGAGAGAAGCTCGAAACCAGAGAGGCCAATCAGCATTTTGACCTCAACAAAGCGCAAATAGAAGAGGGTTTATTTGACCTGTCTAAAGCAGACATCCGGAAAGTGGTGATCGCTTATGAGCCTGTGTGGGCCATTGGCACTGGAGTTACGGCATCATCCGATCAGGCGCAGGAAATGCACCAGTTCATCCGAGGACTTATTGCTGAAAAGTATGACCAGGAAACTGCGGATGGTATTTCCATTCTCTATGGTGGAAGTGTGAAGCCGGACAATGCCAAAGAACTATTCTCTCAGCCAGATGTGGATGGAGGACTTGTAGGCGGGGCCAGTTTGAAGTCGCGAGATTTTACTGACATTATTAAATCATTTTAATGAGTTTTATTACACTCAATATCACATGTAGTGAAGAAAAGAGAGAGCTTCTGATTGCAGAGCTCTCTCTTTTTCCTTTTGATGCTTTCGAAGAGACCGAGACCGGGTTATTGATTTCCTGCGAGGAGGCCGACTGGGAGGAGGAGCCTGTTTTTGCTGTACTAGCGAGGTATGAGGTGGAATGCAGGGTGGAGCGTGTGGAGAAGGTAAACTGGAATGAGGAGTGGGAAAAAAATTATGATCCCGTCATCGTTGAAGATCAGTGCATCGTTCGCGCCACATTTCATGAGCCACGACCGGACTTTCCATATGAGATAATCATCACACCCAAAATGTCTTTCGGCACGGGCCATCATGCCACGACTTATCAGGTACTGAAACACCAGCTGCAGCTGGATCACAAGGGAAAAAAGGTATTGGATGTGGGCTGTGGTACGGGAGCTCTGGCCATCATGGCCCATAAACGTGGTGCCACAGACATTACCGCGGTGGACATAGATGAGTGGTGCATTGAAAATAGTGAGGAGAATTTCTCGTTAAATGGATGCGATCATGTGAAGCTCTCACTGGGGGGAATAGAAACGGTTCAGGAGAAAGACCCTTTTGACATCATTCTGGCAAACATTAACAAAAATGTACTTCTCGATCAGATTGGGGCATATAGTCGGCGCTTGAAAAGCAAGGGCACTTTGGTGTTGAGTGGTTTTTACACAGAAGACATTGCTGACCTGATGGCGGAGGCCGGAAAATTTGGATTGGTGCATCAGGAGCAGACGGAGCGAAACAGATGGGCCATGTTGGCATTGAAAAAAGAATAATTCTCTAAGCATTTCTCTAAATTTATCATCATGAAGCGCCTAGGCCTGTTTGTTTTAATTGGAATGGCCCTCCTGTCGGAGGTTCAGGCACAGCGATCGTTTTCGGATGATAAGGCCACATTTTTTAATCAGGTAATGACCCGATTAAGGGCTTTGGATACAGAGCCAGCCCGAAAGGTGGCGTTCGATTTTAACAACGCCTGGACTGGCGCCTTCACTTCTGCCAATCAGGACATGATCCACTCCATTGCCCTTCAAATGGACAAAAAGGGCTATGGATTTGATCCTTTTTTCTGGTACTATTTTAGTTACCTGGCGTTCGCCAATGCTCAGGCCAACCTTCCTTCCAGCGACATTGCTCAGGTTCTCAAGATCAATGACCAGATGGTGAAGACCATGAACAGGGAGGAATATCGCAACTTTCTTCTGGGCCTGAACATGTTTATGGCAAGGAGAATTATCGGCAAATCCAAAAATGTTTTAGCACTCACGGACAATGGCACGTTCCAGTTCAAGTTATTGGACGAATACATAGAGCCGGTGGAGCAGATCGAAGAGCCGATAGAGGAAAAGGAACCCCTAAACCCTCCGGACAATAAAGGAAGTCTGTGGAGTGGACCACAGAATGATGACTGGAATTCCGGACAGAATGATCCCTGGGCAGATGATGCTGATCCGTGGGGTGACCAAAAGGATGACCCCTGGGCGGATGATGCTGACCCCTGGGCAGATGATGGGAAGTCCTCTTATGATGACAACTGGGTGGATAGCGAAAATGTCTGGGGCTATGACGACTCGGGAGAGGTATTTGAAGAAAAGGCAGACCGGCAATTTGTGGAAACCATTGCTCAGGATTATGTGGCAGGGCTTCAGGCGAAATACAGACATCCTGCTCTGGAAGGTCCTGCCATTCAACTGGAAAACAATAGTATGCTCATCGTTACACCTTATGATTCTATGAGGATTAAAGAAACAGACGGCACGTTTTTATTGAAGAATCGCGTATACGCTGGAGAGAATGCAGTGATTAACTGGCCAGCAGACAATAAAAATTTCAAGGGAGCCGTGGTAAACCTAGGTAAATTTTACATCCGTGCCGATCGGGCTGATTTCTGGTCGCCCAACGCCACACTAACGTTCCCAAAACTGTTTCAGGGTAGTGTAAGTGGGGCTTATGAATTCAAAAGCCAAACCCGAAAGCCCAACCAGCTCAGTAATTTCCCAAAGTTCACCTCGAATGAATCCAATATTGACCTGATCCTGCCCATGACAAATGTCAGGTACAGAGGAGGCATCGAAATCAGCGGAAACAGATTGTCCGGAGCTTCCGTTTCCAGAAGACTCGGGAAACTGACCCTATTGGATGGCAAGGGTAATCAGGCTATACTCCGCAGTGAGCGGTTCGAATTTAGAGCCGACAGTGTGATCACTTCTGCCAGTGCCAGACTCACCATCAAGCACGGAAGCGATTCCCTTATTCACCCTTCTGTAGAGGTTTTCTACGATACCAAAACAAGGAAACTGGCTTTGCTCCGAACCAAGGAATACAACGTTACTCCTTTCGTGAGCAGCTATTTTCAGGTGAATGTGAATGCTCAGATCATCAATTGGGATATGAAAACCGATTCCATCAACTTTTCTATTCTCAATGGGAAAGATCTGATTCCCGTCACCATAGAGTCCAGGGACTTTTTCAGTCAGGAGCGTTTCAGTCGACTGAGTGCTGGTTTTCAGTTTCACCCGGTGATTACCAGCGTATTTTATGCCAATAAATTTAATACCCGTGAATTTGCGGATCGGGAGATCGCCAATCATTTCAATGTGCCCCTCAAGCAGGTAAGGGGAGCGATGAAGCTTCTGAAGCAATTTGGTTTTGCTAAGTACAATCCTGAGACAGGTCTGGTGCAATTGAACGATAAGGCTTTTCATTACCACGATGCCTCAGGTCAGAAGGTGGACTACGATAACCTGCTGATCCCATCTCTATCGCCGAACTTACCCAATGCTACCTGGAGACTGGACTCTGGGGATATGAAAGTAACGGGAGTCAGTCGTTTTTACTACACCTCAGATTTTAAGGTATATGCCGAACCAAAGGATCAGGTAATGACCCTCTTGAAGGGGCGCAATATCGAAATGGACGGCATGGTGAACGCCGGGGATTTTCAATACAAAGGAAAACATTATCTCTTTGACTATGATCAGTTTTTGATCAACCTCCAGCAGGTGGATTCCATTCGGATTCAGGTAGAGCTGCCGGACTCACTGAAGCAGGCAGGCCAGGAGAAGGTGTCTTTACAAAACCACCTCAACGAGACCTCTGGCACGCTGTACCTGGATGATCCGAGAAATAAATCAGGATTGAAATCCTCAGCGGCCTTTCCTGATTTTGTGTCAGAGTCAGATGCCATCGTATATTTTGATGGGCCCGAGGTGCTCAATGGAGCTTATGACAAGTCGGTGAAGTTTATTATCCCACCATTTGATTCTGATAGCCTCAGTAGCCAGGAGGCCATTCGATTTGATGGAACATTCAATTCAGGTGGGATTTTTCCCAACTTTGAAGAGACACTGAGCCTGCAACCGGATCAATCCTTAGGCTTTATCCATCAAATCCCACCAGAGGGATATACCCTTTATGGGACCACAGCGCGTACCTATGAGAATATCCGGCTGAGTAATCAGGGGATGCGAGGGAAGGGAAAGATTGATTTCATTACCTCCACCATTTATTCCAAGGACTTTGTCTATTATCCCGATTCTGTGGCGGCATATGGCACAGGAGGGGTTATCCGTCCGGGAGAGGCCAACGGCTCCAGCTATCCTGAAGCTGTACTAGGTCCCTACCGCATGCACTGGGAGCCCCGTATTGACAGTATGTTTCTGAGAAATATCCGTAAGCCCTTCAAGTTTTACAATGCAACAGCAGAACTGGATGGAGCGGTAAACATCACTTCAAGGGGTGTATATGGTGTGGGTACTATGCTGACCCGGGGATCCAGAGCCGTGTCTCAGGAACTCACCTTCAAGGAATTTTCCTATAGTGCCAGACATGCCAAGTTTGCCATTCTGACCAACAACCCAGACAAGCCCGCCATGGCGGGAGATGACATCCGCCTCAACTTTGATCTGAAAAACGGCACTGCCCTTATTCAACCGGAAAAGGCCGGGGTGGCAGCACTCTCTTTTCCTTATGCCCAAATGAGAACCTCCATTACCAATGCCGTTTGGAACCTGGATGATTCTACCGTGACGATGACCAAGCCTAAGAATGTGCCCATAGCAAGCTCTTACTTCTATACAACCAGAAAGGATCTGGATTCACTGGCATTCAATGCCGAGCAGGCTACCTATGATTTCAACAGCAGGGAGCTGAACGTGAAAGGAATCCCATATATCATCGTGGCTGATGCCAAAATCATTCCTGAGAATAATGAAACAACGATTCTCGAAAATTTTGAGCTGCAATCCTTCAATAATGCGGAGTTGATTATTGACACCCTGAATGCGTATCACTATCTCTATAATGGAGAGGTAAAGATTATCTCGAGAAATAAATTTATAGGGTCAGCCATGTACCGCCTGGTGTCAGGAGCAGACACTTTCGCCATCAAGTTTGATCAGTTTGTGCTGAGTGAGGTTTTTGTGGATGGCAAACCAAAACTGATGACAACATCTGGCGGAGAAGTGCTTGCAAAGGAGAACCTGATCATTGCCCCGGGTTTCTATTATAAGGGGGCTGCAAAGATGTTTGCTTACAAAAAAGCCCTCGAACTCAATGGCGCAGTGAAGCTGATGCTTTCTGATCCAGCGTATGACTATTGGATCCTGTTTGAGCGCAAGGATAACAATCCGGAAATAGCCATAGACGTAGAAACAGCACTGTACGACAATGAAGACCCGGTTGTTGCCGGCCTTCAGTATGACCTCAGGGGTAGTTTGTACTCTACTTTTTTAGCTGATAAGAAGAACGACTCGGATGAAGACTTCTTCAAGGCGAAGGGAATCCTTACCTACGATACCGCATCGTTGAGCTATCGCATTGAGAAACCCTCCAAGACCCTGGGAGAAAGTTATGATGGTCACACGCTGATTTATGATGACAAGACCAAGAACATCATTTTTGAAGGACCGGTAAGTTTCTTTAGTCCATATGCTCAAAAAGTGACGATTGAAGCCAGTGTTTTGGGAAATGGGAATGCAACCTCCAACGAGTATAACATTGATGCATTTCTGGCGATTACGCTACAAAATTCCCAGACTTTTATGGAACTGATGTCTGAAGACCTTCTGGACATCATAGAAAGGCTGGGTCCTCCGCTGGCCAATGATATTTCCCTGGAGTTGCTTTACAAGCTCGCCAATTTTACTTCTGACAAAGTGGCGAAGGCTTATGAAAAAGCCAGTTTGAAGGACTACAAACCCTTGTATACCTCCGCAGAAAACCTTGAAAAATCATTGGTCATTTCAGGAGTGAAAATGAAATGGTCTCAGGCGCACAAGTCCTTTTATAATACCACCAAGTTGGCCATCTCCAATATTTACGACAATGACGTGAACGCCAAACTGGATGGGTTTATTGAGATCAAAAAGGATGATTCTAACAATGATGCGATGAACATTTTCATTCAGGCGGCACCTGGTACCTGGTATTTTATCAGCTACGCTTCCAACAACCTGCTGATGTACTCTTCCAACAGTAAGTTTAATGATGAGGTAACTGCCAAATCGAACTATGGAAAATCAAAACCTGGAGAGTTGGTGCTGGTGCTGGGAGATGAAAATGAGACCCTATCATTCATTAATGATTTCCGTGAAAAATACTTCGGTATCACCGATCCTTATGACCTGGTATCTCCAGACGAAGTAAATCTGGACGATGAAACCTTTGATACCATAGAAGAGTCTGATGACGATGGTTTTGGCTTTTGATACAAGGCCTATATTTGCAGCTCAAATAATCAACAAAATAGATAACCCTAATGGACGCAATCCAACATTTTCAATCTAATAAAGAAAGATACCTAGAAGAACTGCTCGACCTCCTCAGGATCCCCTCTGTGAGTGCAGACTCCAAGTTTAAGGGCGATGTACGAAAGGCCGCGGAATTTATCAAAGCAAAATTTGAAGAAGCTGGCGCAGATACAGTGGAGCTGGTGGAAACCCCGGGCCACCCCATTGTGTACGCCGAAAAAATCATTGATCCAAAGCTACCCACGGTATTGGTATATGGCCACTACGACGTGCAGCCCGCAGACCCCTATGAGCTTTGGGATTCCCCCCCTTTTGAGCCGGTGATCAAAAATGAGCGCATTTATGCACGTGGCGCTTGTGATGACAAAGGCCAGATGTACATGCATGTGAAGGCGTTTGAATCTTTGGTGAAGTCCGGGTCCTTGCCCTGCAATGCCAAGTTTATGATAGAAGGAGAGGAGGAAGTGGGCTCGTCGCATCTGGAGACTTTCGTCAAAGAGAATAAAAAGAAGCTGGCTGCAGATGTGATTTTGATCTCCGACACCTCTATTATTAGCAATGATACTCCGTCCATTACCGTAGGCCTGCGTGGACTCAGCTATCTGGAAGTGGAAGTGACAGGCCCCAACAGAGATTTGCACTCCGGTGTATATGGCGGAGCAGTCGCCAACCCGATCAATGTGCTGTGTGATATGATCGCCAGCTTGCAGGATAAGGAGGGACACATCACCATTCCTGGTTTTTATGATAAGGTGGAAGACCTGAGCACCGAACAAAGATCCGAAATGGCCAAAGCGCCCTTCGACCTGGAGGCCTATAAGAAAGACCTGAAGATCAATGATGTGAAAGGAGAAAAGGGCTATTCTACCATAGAAAGAACCGGAATCAGACCTACTTTGGATGTGAACGGCATTTGGGGAGGATACATAGGTGAAGGCGCAAAGACAGTATTGCCATCCAAGGCCAATGCCAAGATTTCTATGAGGCTGGTACCGCATCAGGACAGTGATGAGATCACCGAAATTTTCACCAAACACTTTGAATCCATTGCACCAAAATCCGTGAAGGTGAAAGTGACACCACACCACGGTGGAGAACCAGCCGTCATTTCTACTACCTCTCCAGCCTATCAGGCGGCCAGCAGGGCCTTTGAGGAGGCATGGGGTAAAAAGCCAATCCCAACGCGGGAAGGCGGAAGCATCCCGATTGTGGCGTTATTTCAAAAAGAACTGGCACTCGATCCTATATTAATGGGTTTTGGACTGGATTCAGATGCCATCCATTCACCCAACGAAAGCTATGGCTTGTTCAATTTTTACAAGGGCATAGAAACGATTTCGCATTTTTATCGGTTTTTCAGTGAACTAGAAAAATAGGACAGGCCCAAGCGGTTTGTAAAATGACTACTCAATGAGGAAAATATTGTTTTTGACAGCTGTGCTCTGGGGGAGTTTTTCTCAGGCACAGGTGCTCCACCCAGCTACCTGGAAGGTCTCAGTTTCACCATCAACACCCAATGCAGGAGAGGAAGTGATCATTTCTTTCGATGTGAAAATTGATGAAAAATGGTACCTCTATTCTAATGATTTCGACCCTGATCTGGGGCCGATGTTGGCGGAGTTTGTTTTTGAACCTCATGTCGGCTATGAGTTGGTGGGGGAAACACTCCCTATCAATCCGAAGCGTAAATATGACTCTCTTTGGGAGGGCGAAGTGAGCATCTTTTATGAGAAAGCGCGCTTCACGCAAAAGGTCAAAATCCTTGATCCCGATTATGTGATCAAGGGTACCTATGAGTTTCAGGTGTGTACCGATGCTACTGGCAAATGTATTCCCGGCGATGGTGAGTTTGAATTCCGAGGAAGGAAAGCGGGGACAGCAGGAGCGAAAGAATCTACGGGGTTGCTCCAGAAGCGTGACTCTACGGATCCCTATTCGCTGCTTTCGTTTATGCTGGTGGCCTTTTTGGCCGGGTTGGCGGCATTGCTCACACCCTGCGTCTTTCCCATGATTCCCATGACGGTCACGTACTTCACCGGCAAGGACAATCACAAAAAGGGGCGTCTCATCAATAGCTTCTTTTATGGATTCTGCATTATTTTGATTTATTCCCTCATTGGGGCGGTGCTGTCTCCCTTTATGGGACCGGAAACCGCCAACGACCTGGCCACAGGTTGGCTACCCAATGTGTTGTTTTTTATCGTGTTTGTGGTTTTTGCGCTTTCCTTTTTTGGATTGTTCGAAATCACCCTGCCACACCGGTGGGTGAATAACGTGGATCAACTGGGAGACAAAGGAGGGTTAATAGGCATATTCTTTATGGCACTCACGCTCGTTTTGGTTTCCTTCTCCTGTACGGGCCCTATTGTAGGGAGCATTTTGGTGGAGTCGGCCGGAGGCCTTTCGCTCAAGCCAATACTTGGGATGTTTGCCTTTTCCGCCGCCTTTGCGATTCCTTTTTCACTATTTGCCCTTTTCCCCAATTGGCTGAAGTCGCTCCCCAAGTCGGGTGGCTGGCTGAATTCTGTAAAGGTGGTGCTGGGATTTCTGGAGCTGGCATTGGCCTTTAAGTTTTTGAGCATTGCCGACCAGGCGTACCACTGGGGGATTTTGGACAGAGAGATCTACCTGGCCATCTGGATTGTCATCTTCACGATGCTGGCGTTTTATCTGTTAGGAAAAATAAAGCTCCCAGGAGACAGTGAGTTAAAGACCGTATCAGTGTCCAGACTCATGCTGAGCATGGCCACTTTTGCGTTTGTGGCCTATCTTATCCCGGGCATGTTTGGCGCACCCCTGAAAGCGCTTGCAGGTTATCTGCCTCCGGTGTCCACGCACGATTTTGATTTGGTTAGCGAGATCAGGGATTCTGGTTTGCCCCTGGATACCCCAAAAGGGTGCGAGGAACCACTATACGCTGATTTTCTACATTGGCCTCATGGTCTCAGAGGGTATTTTGATTACGATCAGGCACTGGCCTGTGCGCAGAAAGTGAATAAACCCGTATTCGTAGACTTCACTGGTCATGGGTGCGTGAACTGCCGTGAAATGGAGGCACGGGTCTGGTCAGAACCGGCGGTGCTGAATCGACTCAGAGAGGATTTTGTCTTGTTGGCCCTTTATGTAGATGACAAGACAGAGCTTTCAGAAGACCAGTGGTATACGTCTGAGTATGATGGCAAGATCAAGAAAACCATTGGTAAGCAGAATGCGGATTTTCAGATCACCAGGTATGGCAACAATGCCCAGCCCTATTATCTCATTCTTTCGCCTGACGGGACGATTCTTACGGAACCCAAGGCTTATGATTTAAATGTTGATAACTTTGTATTGTTTTTGGAGCAGGGAAAGACTGCAATGTGAAACTGAGCGTTTGAGCGGATATGTCGAAGAAAATTGTATTTGGAATTGGTGTGGTGTTGGCCGTCATGTTGGTTTACTTCTACGGAAGTACAAATGAAGGCCTTGAGATTGAAACTATTTCCATAGAGGAGCCCGATTCTTTATTTCAGGAAATCCTGCCAGAGCCAACCCTCCTATACGGGATCGCCATCGACTCTTTTGATGTGTTTGAAGGGAAAGTAAAATGGAGCCAGAACATTTCTGAAATTCTTTCCAGCTTTAATATATCCAGGGAAGATATCTACGCCCTGGCAAATGCCTCAAAAGGAGTTTTTGATGTGCGAAAGCTCAAAGCCGGATATCCATTTACCATTATTCATGAGCGGGATGAGCTGAAAACAGCACGTCAGTTCATCTTTGAGCCGGATCCGACCCAGTACGTCATTTTTAATCTCTCAGACTCCATCTATGTGCAGAGTGTGGCCAAGCCCGTGGTCCGCGAGGAGCGCGTACTCACGGCAAAAATCGAATCGAGTGTTTATGAAGCCGTGTTGGCTGAAGGTGCTTCTCCTCTTTTGGTGAATAAGCTGGTAGATATTTTTGCCTGGCAGGTGGATTTTTTCCGAATCCAGAAGGGAGATGAGTTCAGGGTCATTTATGACCAGAGAAGTGTAGATGGTGAAGTGGTGAGCGTTGATAGAATATTGGGTGCTTACTTTAAGCATTTTGATAAAGAGTACTTCGCGGTATACTATAATCAAGAAGGACAGGAGGACTATTTTGATGAAGACGGTAACAGCCTCAGAAAGACTTTTCTAAGAGCGCCACTCAATTACTCCAGGATCAGCTCACGATACAGCCCACGCAGGTACCACCCTGTGCAGAAGCGCTACAAGGCACATCTGGGAACAGATTATGCTGCACCTGTGGGGACAGAAATTCGAAGTGTTGGAGATGGGGTGATTTTGGAGGCCAAGTACGGTCAGTACAACGGAAACTATGTCAAAGTGAAGCATAACAGTAACTATACTACACAGTACCTGCACATGTCCAAAATAGCCAAAGGGATACGGCCCGGAGTGACTGTAAAACAGGGTCAAACCATCGGATATGTGGGTAGTACTGGGCTAGCCAATGGGCCTCACTTGTGTTTCAGGTTCTGGAAAAATGGGATTCAGGTAGATGCCTTGAAAGTAGATTTACCACCCTCAGAGCCTATTGACCCTAAAAAATTGAAGGACTTCCTGCACGTAAAAAATGTGATGATCAACAAATTAATGAAGATCAAGGAAGACTCTGCAAAGCCAATGCTTGCTCAGATACCGCTTTCTCAGAAGTAAGCAATACAGGTACAGGATTTTAATATTTAGATTTATTTCCGTTAATTTGGTTCAAAACCAAACCTAAAATCATGTACAGAACTTTACTGAGTCTGATTTTGATCACTGCCGCACTCATATCCCAAGGTCAGGCCATAGATAAATATGTAAGGTTTAATGGGAAAGTACTCAGCCAAAAGGATTCCTCAGGCATCTCAGCATCCATTTACTATGAAAAGCTGCCGTACTATGATGATATGGGTACTGCAAAGAGTGGTCCTCAGGGCAACTATGAATTCTATTTGATCAATGGAGACAAGTATAATTTTCGAATTACGCTCAATGGGTTTTTAGAACTGACCCGTGAATTAACAGTCACCAACGCAAATGGCGACGGGTCTATGAATTTCGATTTTTATCTAGAGCCAGAAGAAGAGCCTGAGCTGATCACCCTGAATAACCTGATCTTTGCCAGGGGGAGTGACGTGATCACCGAGAGTTCTTTTGAAGAACTGGACAACCTGGTAGAGTACCTCGATAGTAGACCTTCCCTCATTATCCAGCTGGAAGGGCATACCGATTTTGCAGGAAACCCAGAGGCCAATATGTCACTCTCGGAAGCCAGGGTTGTGGCTGTAAAAGAATACCTTGTGAGCAAGGGTGTAAAAAAGAACAGGGTTTTAACCAAAGCCTTTGGTGGTAGCCAACCACTTTATACTGAAAGGACCGATGAAGCGAAAACCAAGAATCGCCGGGTAGAAGTTCGTGTCATCAGTAGATAATACCAAGCCTTATGAAAAAATCAGTCGCCGTTTACCTTTTTGCCTATTTTGTTACACTTTCAACCTTCGCGCAGGAAACTGTGGTTTGGGGATCGCAAGTGGTGGATGTCTCAAGTGAGTATTCGCCATTGGAATATTCTGCTATTCAGGCGCTACACAAGCCGAATGTGATGCCATCAGGTGGGGACAACCCTAACGCCTGGAGACCAAAGTCTGAGAATGGGGAGGAATTCATCATGGTTTCATTCGACAAGCCCATCAGAGCCAAGCAGGTGGCCATTGCTGAATCAGAAAATCCGGGTGCAGTGACGAGGGTCTACGCTTATGACAATGAATACAATGAGTACACGCTGTTTGAACTTACTCCCCGTGCTATTCCTATAGACAGCCGGTTGCTGAACCTTTTCTTTGACGATACCCCCTACGAAATCTATGCCATCAAGGTATTTATAGATGGAGAAGCGGTACCAGGCTACAATGCCATCGATGCGATAGGTATCTCAGCGTCCAATTTGCCGATTTCGGTACTTATTAATTTGGTCCCGGGCATGGCCCAGAATAAAGAGGCAGATAAACTCTCGACAAACGTAAATAGTCCGTACATCGAGCACAGCCCTATCATTTCCCCAGATGGGAAGCACCTTTATTTTAGTAGAAGGTACCACCCCGACAATGTAGGCGGAGTGGATGATGTGGAGGATATCTGGGTTTCGGATCTTGACCCGAAAACGGGCGAATGGTTACCAGCAAAGAATATTGGGCCACCGCTGAATACGGAAGGGCCAAATTTTATTTCCTCTATTACCATGGTGGATGGAGAAGAGGTGCTGGTATTGGGCAACAGATACGGAAAAAAGGGCCGGATGTACACGGGAGTGTCCGTGTCCAGGCGAAAGGGAGACAAATTCGACGACCCAGTTGCAGTGGAGGTCACCAATGATTACAACTATTCGCCAAAGGTGGACTATTTTCTCTCTGCTTCGGGTAAGGCGATGGTCATAGCGGCAGAAAGAGATGATTCTTATGGTGGACGTGATCTATACGTTTCTTTCGATCAGGGCGGCACCTGGTCGGAACCCAAGAACCTTGGAGATGAGATCAATACAGCAGCGGATGATTTTTCACCATTTTTGGGCATTGATGAGAAGACGCTCTATTATTCTACTTCAGGACTGAGCGGATATGGAGGGTCTGATATCTATGTAACCATTCGCTTGGATAAGACCTGGGAACGCTGGTCTGACCCGGAAAATCTTGGATCCAGTGTCAACTCCAAAGGAGATGATCAGTATTTTAGTATTCCTTCTTCTGGAAAGCACATCTATTTCTCAAGAGGAACCATAGATGATGATACGGATATCTTCAGGTTTAAGGCCGATGATATTTTTTTGGATAAAGGCAGTCCTCTTATGGAAACCGTGGGACACCTCACCACAGACAAGCCAGATGCTTATTTTGCCACCATCAAAGGACGTGTGATGGAGCAAGGCACGAACATGCTGATGCCGGGCGTGCACATGGTGTTGGAGCGCTTACCAGATGGTGTTGATATTGGTCAGGTGAGGTCTGATGAAAATGGAATTTTTGAGATGACTGTGCGTGGTGGAGCCCGCTATGGCCTGTTGGCCAAGCATCCGGGTTATATCTCTACTAATGAAAACTTTGATCTGAATAAACTGGCCTCCAATGACTCCATCGTGGTGGATATCTATCTGTCGCAGATTAAAAAGGGAGCGAGCATCGTGCTTAAGAACATTTTCTTCGACTTTGACCAGGCTGTACTTAAAACTTCATCTTATCCGGAGCTAAGCAGATTGCTGGAATATATGCAGAGCGGTGAGATCAAGAAGGTGGAGGTATCTGGGCATACTGACTCCAGAGGAGACGCAGACTATAACCAGAGATTGTCACAGCGAAGGGCGCAGGCGGTTACAAACTACCTCAGACAAAATGGGATCACGGCTGATCGAATCGTGACAATGGGATATGGTGAAGCACAACCTATAGATACTAATGACACGAGCGCGGGAAGGCAAAAGAACAGAAGGGTGGAATTTAAGATTGCAGAATAAGCCTTAACGATTTGCAAAGACTTTTTGAATCTCCTTTATCCTTTGACTTGGGTAGAGGAGATTTGCTTTATTCAGGAGGCTGGAAGCCAACTCAACCTCACCCTGGTTGAATGCATTGATGGCCAGGTTGAAATATTGTAGGCCGGCAAGTTCATTCAAGGTAATTCTGTTATTGATATGACTGGAATATTGATGGCCATTGCTTCCCACCGGCACGTTTGAGTTTTGTGGAGACACCTCTCCGGTAAGGTACTGGTTGATGTGTTCGGATATTTCGTCAGAGCGGTTCACAAAACCATAGTAAGGGTCGGTGGATTCCAATAGCACACTGTCCCCATTGACACTCGCAACCAGAAAAACGTGGAAGTCAAACTCATAAATGGAGTAGTCTACGCCCAATTCGGATAAAATAATGGCATAAAGAGCCGTGCCAGTGAGACAATCGTATTTTCCATCCTGGAGCAGGTCACTCAAAGTCACATAGTTTTCGTACCAGTCTAAACTTTTTCGGTGTGTGTAGTAGAAGGCCTTTTCTATCAGGGCGATACTTTTGTCACCCCGATGTTTATTCTTCAGCTTGAGCACCAGCTGCTCTATTTCATCCCTATAAGCGCTATATTTATTGTGATCAACCTGATCGTCGGAGGCAAGCAGAATCTGGATGGGATCACCTGAGGCGAATGCTTGTTCTTCAAAAGAGGAATGAAACAGCGGCGCTTCCTGACCATGGGCCATGCCCGATGCCAGAAATAAGATGAACAATATGCCGATAAAACTTTTCATTCGTAACCTTATGATGTCGCACCTGTGGTTGGAGTTGTTAGCCTAGGTTTACCTTAATGTTACGTGAAAGTTAACAAAATGATAACAGGTTAACAAATTATTAATAAACGACACAGCCCATGAACCCCAATACAGGTGACCTGAATGCAACAGCCCTTTTTGAAAGTCAAAAGAAAGCGGCTCTGCTCAACCGAGCAGGACATTGGAAAGATCGACGTAGGAAACTCCACCAGTTGGAAAAATGGATACTTGAGCACCGTGATCAAATACACCATGCAGTGTTTAAGGACCTTGCGAAACCCGCCTCCGAAGTGGACATTACCGAGGTATACCCGGTCCTGTCAGAGTGTCGTCACGCCATAAGTAACCTCCGGAAATGGATGTCTCCTGAGCCCATAAATGGAAGTCTTTCTTTTCTGGGGACTTCAGCTTACGTTCAGTATGAGCCTAAAGGAACCTCATTGATCATTTCACCCTGGAACTACCCGATTCTATTGGCCATCGGCCCTGTTGTTTCGTCCATTGCGGCTGGTAATACCGTAGTGCTCAAGCCGTCAGAGTTTACTCCGGCAACTAACCGGGTAATCAGGGAGATGATCGAATCGCTTTTTCCCAGTGATCAGGTGGCCACGCTGGAGGGGGATGCTGCGGTGGCTTCTGAGCTACTAAGCCTTCCCTATGACCACATTTTCTTTACAGGAAGCCCCGCTGTAGGAAAGGTGGTAATGACTGCCGCGGCAAAAAATCTAACCTCGGTGACACTGGAGCTGGGAGGGAAGTCACCAACCATCGTAGATGAAACCGCTGACATTGCTGATGCTGCAAGAAAAATCACCTGGGGTAAATGGACCAATGCTGGCCAGACCTGCGTGGCTCCGGATTATGTTTTTGTTCACAGGTCCCGACTGGAGGCCTTGTTGGCGGGGTTACGATCAGAGGCGGAAAAGCGCTATCGGGATAAGCAGAACTATGCTTCCATTATTAATACACGACATCACGAACGATTATCCGGTGCTTTAAAAGATGCTTTGGAGCAAGGTGCCCTCCTTGAGTTTGGTGGAAATGTGGATGCCGGTGGCCTGTACATTCAGCCAACGATAGTGACTCAGGTCACAGACCAGATGCACCTGATGCAAGAGGAGATTTTTGGCCCCATACTACCCGTGATGGCCTATGATGACCTGGATGAAGTGATCCGGTACATCAACGATCGGCCTAAGCCTCTTGCCCTTTACCATTACAGTGGGAGCCGGGCCAATAAGGAGAAGGTTTTGAAGCAGACCAGCTCAGGGTCGGTGGTGATCAATGACAGTGTGTTGCAATTTGGGCATCCGCATCTTCCTATGGGTGGGGTGAACAACAGCGGACTGGGCAAATCTCATGGCAAGGCCGGATTTTTAGCTTTCAGCCATGGCAAGGCTGTATTGAAGCAAAGAGTAGGCTTTACAGTGGCACGTACCGTGTACCCACCCTATACTTCTTTCAAAAAGAAACTCATAGAATTGATGCTTAAGTATTTTTAGCATTATTTTAGCGCGTTATGAAAAGAGTTTTGGCAATTACACTTTTAGGATTTTTGGTAGCTTGTTCCGGTGGAGGTGAAAAACCTTCTGGATGGGAGGGAGAATGGACAGCTACCTGGGAAACAGACCCGGCATCTTTCGAAGGGATAGAGGGTATTTCGGATTACACCATGCCTGGCATGGTCATTTTTGGACCGGAGATGGTCAATATCAAGGCCTATGGGTTTGAGGGTTGCGTTTTTAGCAAAGACACCCTCGATCATTCTTTGAGATGGAGAGTGAGTAATGATTCCCTTATTCTGATCAATGATGAAGACACCCCCGGCATGGTCTATCAGATCAAGGAAAAAACGACGGATCTCATCCGCCTTCAGTTGATGGAGGACATTTTCCTTACGCTCGAGAAGTAAGCCTTTCCAATACCGATTCACAGCTTCAGGTGAAGGATTAGTTAATTCTCTGAACAGCTATGGCATCTATTGGTTTAATCCGTAATTTGGTAGTGATATTTAAATTTTCGGATTATGAAAAAAGTTCTCATCATTCTTGCCGTGCTTATCGGCCTTGTTTTGATTACGGCTATCGCCGTTCCCATCATTTTTAAGGATGACATTCGGGCGGCCATTGACAAGGAGCTAGACAATAGCTTAAATGCTAAAATATTTTATGATACCGAGGCTTTCAGCCTCTCCCTTTTCAAGAGTTTTCCGGACCTTTCCGTTACTGTCGGAAACTTCGGAATCGTAGGATTAGCCCCGTTCGAGCAGGATACGCTGGTATCTGTAGGGGAGTTTGGGATTACCCTGGACATCATGTCCGTGATTAGTGGGGATCAAATCAAAATTGTGAATGTGTCACTGGTGGATCCTAACATCAAGGTGATTGTGCTGGAAGATGGCACGGCCAACTATGACATAGCCAAGCCATCCGATGAGACCACCGAGGAGGAGTCGATAGCATCTGAACCCATCAGTATTCAGATTCAGGGCTGGGAGATTACCAACGCCGAGTTGATTTATGATGATGCCACACTTCCTATGGTGGCCAGTATTGGCGGCTTAAAGCACAGTGGTTCGGGTGATTTTTCTCAGGATGTTTTTGACATGTCTACCTCCACAACTGTTGAATCATTTTCACTCACTTATGATGGGGTAGAGTACATTAGCAACAAACAATTGGTGGCGGATATCGTGATGGCGATGGATCTGGCTAACATGAAGTTTACCTTCAAGGAAAATAAAGCCAGTCTGAATGACTTTGGGTTTGGTTTTGATGGCTATGTGAGTATGCCTGGTGATGACATTGAGATGGATATCACCTATGGAGGGAAGGACATCAATCTGCTGAGCGTCTTATCCCTGATCCCGGGGGTTTATCAGGAGTATATGGATGGAGTAACTGCAACCGGCTCTGTTAACTTTAATGGAGCGGTTACGGGTGTCTACAATGAGGAGTCAATGCCCAAGGTTACTGCCAGTTTTGCAATCGCAGAGGGTAAAATATCTTATGCGGAGTATCCCATCCCAATGGAGGAGATTGTGGTCAGTGCCAAATTTGATTATCCGTCAGCGGATTTGCGGGAGACCAGTTTTGTCATGGACAAGTTTCACATGAAGCTGGATGGAGAGGAAGTTTCAGCCTATCTGTATTTTAAGGACCTGGAGGATTATTTCTGGGATTTTAACATGAAAGGCAACCTGGATCTGGAGAAATTAACCAAAGTAGTGAAGCTGGAGGATATGACCCTGAAAGGACTCGTGAGTGCAGACCTGAGTACCAAGGGACGGATGTCTGATCTGGATGCCGGACGGTATGCTTCCTTGCCTACTTCGGGCAGTTTGGGAATGGATAACTTTTATTTTGAAAGTCCTGATTTGCCACAGGGCTTTGGCATTGCCAATACCCGAATGACCTTTGATCCCGCTCGTATTGCCCTGACCAATTTCAAAGGGAACGCCGGAAAAACAGACCTCAATATGGATGGTGAGATTACCAACTATTTGCAATATGCCCTTGCCGATAGTGCCAAACTTTATGGCAAACTGAACTTTAGCTCAGCGCTGGTGGATGCCAACGAGTGGATGACCGAAGAGACCACCACCGAAGAGACTGTGGATACGGCGGCTATGGAAATGGTGCGTATTCCTGAAAATATTGATTTTGTGCTGACTTCAAAAATTGACCTGATTAAGTATGACAACCTGGAACTAAAGGATTTTGGTGGAAAGGTGATTATACGAGACGGTGCGCTTCGACTGGAAAAAGCCGGATTCAACCTCCTGGATGGTTATTTTGAGTTGAATGGTGCATACGAATCTGCAATGGCGCTTGACAAACCACTGTATGATTTTGACTTCAAAATCAAAGACTTGTCCATTGCTTCTGCTTTCGAGTCGTTTGTGACGGTGCAGAAACTGGCTCCGGTCGCTGAAAAAATGACGGGTAAGTTTTCAACAGACTTCAAAATTGGGGGAAGCCTGGGCGCTGATATGATGCCAATTTATGAAGAGATGCAAGGAGCTGGGCTCATGGAAATAGCTCAGGCCACGCTGAAAGATGTGAAGCTATTGTCTGCCGTGTCCAATGTGAGCAAGCTGAATCAGCAGGACGGAGAAGTGTCACTGAAAGATGTTTTGCTGGCAACAGAAATAAAAAATGGGCGCTTATATGTTGAACCATTTGACCTGACCATTGGTGGCAGAAAGGCGACTGTTGGAGGTAGTACAGGTGTGGACGGAAGTCTGGATTACCTGATGTCCATGGATGTGCCTTCGGGGCAGGTAGGTCAGGCGCTTAATAGTGCGATTTCTTCTTTCGCCGGCTTGGATAATGCCATTGGAAAAGACATCACCCTGAACCTGGGAATTAAGGGGACTTATGATGACCCTAAGGTGAACCTGCTCAGCGCACAGCCAGGAACCAGTGGAGGCAGCTCCAGTGTGAAGGCGGCATTGCAGGCGCAGGCCAAAGAAAAGGTGGACGCTAAGAAAGAAGAAATCAAGCAGGAGCTTGAGGCCAAAAAGGATTCGGTAACCACCGAAGTAAAGGAAAAAGTGGATGCGGCCAAAGAGGAGGTAAAGAAAGAAGTCGAAGAGACCAAGGAGGAGGTAAAAGATAAAGCCAAAGATGCAGTGAAGGATATTTTTGGTAAGAAGAAAAAAGGAGATGGGGGCAGGTAATCCCTGAAACCAGGAGAAACTTAAAGGGGCTGTGCAACACAGCCCCTTTTTTGTTAGAACTTGATCGAATAGACAATGTTGGGAATCAGTGATAGCTGCGTGCCTCGTTCTATCTCTCCGGTGGGCTCCAGGTAGTATTCCCTGATCACCGCCTGGTTGTTGGTCACGTTTTGCACATCTATTTTGAATTCACGGGTGGTGTTTTTCTTGTTTTTTCTCGTTCCCACGGTCAGATTCACAAAAAACACATCATCTCCTTTTTGTGAGAAGGGTTTGTCTTCGTGATACACCGCATGCCCTTGTTCGCGGGAGCGCTCCAGATCCAAAGGAGTATATCTGCCACCTCCCAGTAAGGCCACTTTTGCATTCACAAAAAATACTTTGTTCTTTTCCGGCCCACCGATGTTGAACTCTTTTCCTCCAATAAAATTGGCCATGTAGTTGCCATTGTAGGCGGTAGACCGCTCTGCACCATCCATGGCAGTGTAGAGCGACTGGAACAGTGACAAGGTACCCATGTAGTAGAGGCCCTGGTGAAAGAATCGCTCATAGGTGAGTTCCAGACCATAATTCCTTCCTGTCCCATCGTTGACCAACGGGCGGTTGATATAGGAGTCGGACGCATTTAGCAATGAAAAAGTGCTGGCAGGGAGATTTTCGATTGGAATGTCAAACAGATGCTGATAATAGACTTCCGCTTTGAGGTGCGCTTGCGGGCTGAGGGTGAGGTCATAGCCCAGCACCCAATGGTGTGCTTTGGAGGGTGTCAGGTTTTTATTAGGCTGTATCAGTTGTCCCTGGTCATTGGAGGTTTTGGCCAGATAGGTGGAAATGCTCTCCACCTTGCTGTGAAGACCGTAGCCCGCATTTAATGATTGGCGAGGAGTCATTTGCCATTTGAGTGCTGCCCGTGGTTCTACAGAGTGGGCATTGCTGAGGTCAAAATAAAGATAATGAATGCCCGAGGTGATGGTCCAGTCTTCATTCACTCTGTATTTCCAGCTGGTAAAGGCCTGAATGGTTTGCGACCCTCCCTGGTCAGAGAGCACATTTTCAAGGGTCTGATGATCATAGTTATATTCATTGGCCGTGGCGTCATAGCTCAGATCACTAAATATTACTCCTGTTTCTACCTTATGCTGAGCACTGATTTTGTAATTGAAGGTTGATACCGTTCTTAGAGTGGTTTTAGAGATATCCGAGTTGTAAGCATTGTAAAACTCCTTGTTATCATCCACCAGGTCATCCACGGAGTAGAGACTAGTAGCGGAGAGGGTAGCTATATTTTTCAGGTAGGCTTTATCAGATATGAAATAGACATGGGAGAGACCCAAAATGCCCAGGTCAGAATTGAATTCTCCTTTGTATGCCGGATCACCATTGTCCAGTTCTTCTTCGCTTTGAATTTTACTTTTACCACCCAGCCCAAATAGCGCCAGTGTATGTTTCCGGTTGATGGGCAGGTTCACATTGAAGGAGGCATCCTGGTATTTTGGGATTCCCCCAAAATCGAGAATACCCAGGTCTGAAAGTAGCTGGAGGGAGCTATATCGATAATTGGCGATGTACGAACCATTGTAGCCTTTTTTGAAGGGGCCCTCAGCTGTGAATTCCAGGCCGAGCGTGCTGGCTCCTGCCGTGTATTCTCTTGTTTGGTTATTACCCTTTTTGAAGCGAATGTCCATTATGCCAGATAGGGCGTTGCCATATTCAGGCGCAAATGCTCCGGAGTAAAAGTCCGAATTGTCCAGCATATTGCTATTCAGAGCATTTACTGGCCCCCCAGTAGAGCCTTCGCTTGCAAAATGATTGGGGTTTGGGATTTCTACCCCTTCCAGTTTCCACAGTAGCCCTTTTGGGGAGTTTCCTCTCACCACAATGTTATTGTCTCCCTCTGCGTCACCGGCCACACCAGCGAAGGTGGAGACCATGCGGGCAGGATCACTAAAGGCCCCTGCATACCGCTGCGTTTCTTCTACAGAAAAGGAACGTGCGCTTACCAGTGCCATTTCATTGCGGACTTCTCCCTTGTTGCGGTCTGCAGTGACCACTACTTCTGCCAGCTTTTCCACCGACTCGATCATTGATACATTGACAATGACTTCCTTGGCTGCCGTTACCAGCACGTTTGGGATCACCCGGTCTTCGTAGCCAATGTAGGTCACCATCAGGTTTACTCTTCCGAGCGGCACCCGGTCTATTCTGAACTCTCCATTGATGTCGGTTACATTTCCCAAAACAGGATCACTTCCCAGTACTCTGATGGTGGCCCCGATCAGCGGGCTCTTGGAATCTGTGTCAATCAGTTTACCCCGGATCACCTGTGTTTGGCTATAGGCATTGGAGACAATGAGAAAAAGGATAGTGAGCATTAAAAATTTAGTTTTCATAAGTGCGTTTTTTGACGATTACACACTGATGAAAACCAAAGTGGATTTTACCCCCACGTGGTGTAAAAATTAAAACCGAATGGCAGCTTCATAGCCTACCCAAGCCTTGGTAAGGGCATTTCCATCCGTTTTTTGATAGAGGGTATTGGTCCCAAATCGATCGGAGAACTCCGGGTTTTGGCCATGCCTGCCAAAGAAATAGTAATGCAGGACTGGCCCTCCGTGGATTGAGATCTTCTTAGTGAGCTGGCCTCCGATGCGTAGAGCCCAACGGAGGTCACTGTTGAACCCATCCATAAAGGCACTGTTTAGCGGCTGTAGTGTATTTATGGACAATTCTGTGGAGGCTAGCAGCACTTGATTGAGTGCCCGCTGAGTGCCAAAACCCAACCCATAGCTCCATAGCTGCCCGGCGTGAGGGTCTATGCCCGCAGAAATGATGCTGTAGAAATGATGAAGCCCTGATTTGAAAGAGAGATTATACGGCGTAATGTCGTTTGCACTCGCTTCCAGCTGATGGAGTTCGTCCTTAAAAAGGTTGATCAGCCCGATAGAAAACCCACTTTCCACTTCTTTGACCAGGTTGACAATCCCGATTTGCATGCCTTTCAAAGTGCCGGTGCGGTTGATAAAACCAGCTAATTGGATGCCCTTTAAAGTGCCCGATGTATGGTTGGCAAAGCCGGACATCTGTAACCCACGAGTTTCAGATGCTGTATTGAGAACTCCCGCCATCTGAAAGCCGACGACCTTCTTCGTATGGTTGGAGAACCCCGCAGCCTGGAACCCCGCCATGTCTTGCAAGGTGATGTTGGAAGCCCCAGCCCATTGATTGCCGTGGAAGTGGCTCCCCACAATGTTGATAGCTCCCGCCATCTGGAGACCGGAACCTTCCATACGCTCCATGTTGATAAACCCACCCAGCTCCACTCCGTGCAGCGAGTGCGCATATCCGGCAATGATATTGAACGAAACCACATTTGAGATTTTGCCTGAGATAAAACCATTGGTACTCAGCCCTGGGGTCAGAGACACCTGTGCTAGTCTGCGTTCTGTCAGGCTTACGTTATTGGCGTGTTTTCTTACTTTATTGCGCGCAAAGAACTGTACCAATTTCAAGGTGTCAGTTGGGTTCTGCTGCTGGATTTCTTTTATGGGCTTGAGCAATACGGTGAAGAAACGATCTTTTGCACTCACCTGGATCACGGTGTCCTGATAATTGGCTTTGCTGATGGCGATGAATGCCACTTCGTCGGGTACAGTGGCTGTCAGCGTGTACTTGCCAAAATGGTCAGTCATGGCTGAAGTGAGGCGGTTCACTTCATAGACACTTACTTCTGCGAGCTCCTCATGTGTATCGGCGTCCAGAATTTCTCCCTGAGTAGTAACGGAAACCTGTTTTTTAGGCTTTTCTGCCGAAACGATGATGATATAGTGGCCCCGCTCCACATAAGAGAGTTCACTGCCCAGGATTTTTTTTAAAACCAGGGCCAAAGGTTCCTGCTCTGCTTTCACGTTCACTGGCTTGTCTGGGATCAAGTCGCTGTTGTAGGCAAATTTTTTCCCGGTAAGGGTGGTCAATGTCTGGAAAACACTTTGATAGGAGGCATTTTCCAAATTCAATGACACAGCATCGTTTGACTGACCACTGGCTGAAAACACCAGCATGAAGGCAAGCAGAAAAATTACATGTCGCACCCGGCTCCTTTGATTAAGTATCCATCTTCTGTTTCGATCACCTCCAGATTCAGGCTCAACGAGATGACCTGTAAGACGGTATGGAGGTCTTCCTCTTCAAAAACGGCATTTAGCCGACATGTGTTGAGGTAGTCATTTTCCAGGGTGATGGTGATGCCATAAGCCGTCTTCAAGGTTTGAATCACACTTTCGAGTGCTTCTCCCTCAAACGTGAGTTTCCTGGTTTTCCAAAAGAGCCCCTGCCCGGTTGGATCAGAGGTGTCACTGGAGATTTGTTGATCCTTGGTCAGGTAAACACCTTTCATTCCAGCTATGAGGAGGGCCTCCTGTCCCGGACTCGCTAAGGATACCCGACCGGTCTCTACCTGCACTTCTACCCGATCACTCATCGATTTTACATTGAAAGAGGTACCCAATACCGTGATCGTGGCACCACCGGTGGTAATCACAAATGGGTTTTTGGGGTTATGAGTTACCTCAAAAAACGCCTCTCCCTCCAGAGTCAATACTCGTGACTTATCCATGTGCTCAGGATAGGTGAGTGTGGCGTTGGCATTTAGGGTAATGTCCGATCCGTCAGGAAGTCGAAGGGTCTCTATCTGTTTGGCAGAGTAAGTGATTTCTTCGGTTTGCGAGAAGAGGCTCTGGTAGAGAAATGCCATACTCGAGATGAGGACCAGTGCAGCGGCCACCTTCCACCACCATTGTATGGTAACATTGTTATGGTTGTCGTGTTCCACTTTTTTGGCTTTCACTTTCTGCCAGGCCATGCTGGTATCGATGGTAAGATCCCTGGCGCCTGAGAGTGTTCCCAGATCTGCCCAAATGGTTTGGTAGGTCACAAAGGAGTCTAAATGTTCAGGAGAGGAGTCACGCCATTCCTCAATGGTCCGCCGCTCTTCGGCACTGATTTCCTCAGAGAAGTACCGGGCCAGCGCTTCGTGATCGGGATGATATGGTTGTTTTTTCTCCATGTCTGCTTATCTGACAATTAATTCAAAAATTACCCCCATGCCACTGCTACTCCAAATGATCAAATACAGATAATCGCCCAGCTCTTCGCGTAGGATTTTGAGAGCTTTTCCCATTTGATTCTCCACCGTCTTGAGGGAGAGGTTCAGTTGAGCTGCGATTTCTTTATACCGGAGGCCCTCAAACCGGTTGAGCTCGAAGACCTCACGACACCTGGCTGGGATTTTGTCCAGTGCTGTCCTGAGCTTCTCCTGCAATTCTTCCAGCTCGAGCGGGGTCTCATCGAAGGATGCCGGTGCAGTCGCCAGTTGATGAGTTTGATACTGGTTAACTATTTTTTGATGTTTGAGATGATTCAGGCAGGCATTTCGGACACAGCCATACAGGTAGGACTTCACAGAACTGGTGATTGTTATGGTTTCGGCTTTGATCCACACATTGGTCATTACTTCTTGCACCATTTCTTCGGCTTCATCCTGATCTTTTACATAATTGAAGGCGAATAGCACCAAGGGGGCATAATATTCCTCAAAGAGGTCCCTGAATGCTTTTTCTTCAGTTGGAATCTTTACCGTATTATGCATGGGGGTTAACAGTCATCGCTTGTTAGTATTCCCAGATGTCCGTGAGCTTGTATGGCGAGCCGTGGATGGTATATTCTTCCCCTTTGAAATACCGGTATTTGGTGAGTACGATGAGTGATCGAAGGTCTTCCCGGTCCACAGAGAAATTGATGGACTCAAGGTTTTCTTTGAGTCTGTCTGGGTTGGTGGATCGCGGGATTACGGCTGTCTTGCGCTTAATGCCATAAGCGAGGAGTGCTTGTGCTTCCGTGCAGCCCTGTTTTTGCGCAATTTCTGTAATGGCAGGCTCAGTAAGGAGAAAGGGCTCATTGTCCAGGGTCTGATTTTCAGGCCTGCCCGGAGAACCCAGCGGGGCATAGGCCACCATATGGATTTTATTACTCCTGCAATAGTCATAAAGTGTCTGCTGGGGGAGGTACGGGTGCAGTTCGCATTGATTAACCTCCGGAGGCATCATACAGTCCTCCAGTACCAGCTTGAGTTTTTCAATGTTGAAATTACTTACGCCGATGTGTTTGGCGAGCTCAGAATCCTGGCAGTCTTCCATCCCTGTCCAGGTATCTTCCAGGGGGGCTTCTTCTTCAGCCAGATAATCTTCCTCGGCTTGTGGGTACTCCACCCCTCTTTCGCTGGCCACCGGCCAGTGGATCAGGTATAGGTCCAGATAGTCCAGTTGTAATTCTGCCAGTGTTTTTTCACAGGCGGGCTCCACGTCGTTGTACCGATGGTCCGAATTCCAGAGTTTGGAGGTAACCCAGAGCTCTTCGCGGGTCACTTCTCCATCTGCCATGGCATCATGGAGTGCCTGACCTATTTCAGCCTGATTTTTATAGATAGGAGCGCAATCAAAATGTCGATACCCGATTTGGATGGCTTTCCGAATTACATCGTAAGCCTGATCGGCAGGGATACCGGCAGTTCCAAGCCCGATCATGGGCATTTCATCTCCATTGCTGAATTTCAAATATTTCACTGGCGATTGATTATGGCGTCTATCAAATTTAAGAAAGTTCGCAATACCTTCACGGTCTTTGCGCACTTTCTCAGCAATCGCCGCTACCCGCGCCGGATCTTATTGATTTCTCGTCATATTGAAAACTTCCGTTCTGGTCACGCCCTCATGCGTGAGTTTCAGAGAAATGACCATTTTATCGGGCCCGGTTTGTTCGTAAGTCAGCCCCTTCAAGATCACTTTACCAGGGGAGAATTCCACCTTTTCGAAAGAAACATATTCTTCACGGGTCTCCCACCCGGTAAAATCTTCATTGAAATGTCGGAGTTTCATGCCGGTGCTATCCAGTACCCAAAACTCATAAAAGCTGACTGTGCCGTCCTCCCCAAAATGGCGAAACATACCCATTATGGTTCCATCCTCGGCTGGGTCTGACCATACTTCTTCGAAGGTGCCACCAAATCCCGGGCCCGTCCAGGTACCGGTGAGCCAGGAGAAATTCGGAGTGCTTTGGCCATAGGCCAGAAAGGAGAGAAAGAAAAGGGAAGAAAAGAGTAGGTTTTTCATGAGCGTTTTCGGTTTAGACGAGTGGCGTTGCTTAAACTGGACAAAAGGTAAGAATTTTGAATCGAAAAGTGAGTATTATCAGCAGTCAGGAAAGCTGACTTTCGACAATGGCCAGACCTTCAGCAATTGATTTGGGACGAAAGCCCATGCCTTTTGCCTTTTCAATGATAAAGCCTGTTCTGGGTGGGCGCTTGCCGGGCTGGGTAAAAGTAGAGGCATCCACTGCACTGATCAGCGATCGGTCCAGCTGAAAGCAATCAGCCACCATGATGGCCAGAGAATAGGGAGAGACCATCTCTTCTCCGGAAAGGTGAAAGATTCCCTGATGTCGGTTTTTGGCTACTAACCAGCAACCGAAAGCCAAATCCTCGGCCAGCGTGGGCGTGCGCCACTGGTCATTCACAACCTGGATGGGTTTATGCTGTTCAAGGCTGTTTTTGACCCACAACACAATATTGGACCTGCTCGGGTCATGTGCCACACCATAGACCAGAACCGTCCGCACGATTGAAGCCTTCAAACCACTGTTCAAAACCAGCGATTCAGCTTCCAGCTTACTACGGCCATAGTGGCTGATGGGGTTGGGAAGGTCATTTTCCTCGTAAGGGCCATTTTCACCATCAAAGACGAAATCCGTAGAAACGTATAGGAAATAGGCGTTGACAGTTTTGGCAGCGGCCAGCAGGTATTCTGTGGCGTTCACGTTGGCTTGCCAGCACTGGTCTGGGTGGAGCTCACATTCATCCACCTGGGTCATGGCTCCACAATGAATGAGGACATCTGGCCGGGAGTCTCTGATGAGTTGATTGACTTCCTCTGGGTGGGTGAGGTCTGCTGATAAATAAGAATAGCTACCGGCGGGGTTTCTATTTGGTCCCCGCCCGGTAGCTATCGTGGTGATTTCATGCATGCCGGATAATAGACTCACGAGTTTCTGGCCCAGGAGTCCATTGGCACCGGTGATGAGCACGCGCATGTTATTTTTCTTTCGGGTATTCGTACCCGTATTTTTTGGTGATCTCTTTTTTGGGCACCATCTCCAGTTCTATGGTCAGATAGGTGTCTTTTTCGGGTTTGTCGCCACGGGCGGTTTTCACTGCGGCTATTTTGTCTATTACTTCCAGGCCTTCTACCACCCGACCGAAAATGGTGTATTCGTTGTCCAGGTGTGGTGCACCATCTGTGACCGTATAGGTGGCGACTGTTTCAGGGTCTACATCTCTGTCCATACTGATCCCCAATTCTTTGGACACATAGTCTTTGCAGTCCAGCGCAAGTTGATTCATTCCTTCGAAATCACCTTTTAGCTGCAGCTCTGTAAATAGCTGTCGGAGGCTATCATATTGATCGTCGCGAAGCATTTGGCTCACACCCTGGTTGAGTTTCATCTGATCGGTGGTGAGCTCCGCCTCAGAGTATTTACGACCATCCACGATGTAAAACTGCGAGCTGGAGGACATTTTCTTTGGGTTCACCTGGTCTCCTTGGCGAGCCGCTGCTATGGCCCCTTTGGTATGTTGGAAGCCTTTCACTATTTCAGCAGGAATCCGCTGGTCTTCGGTTTCTCTGATGCCCTCTTTGGTTTGTACGTCTCCTCCCTGAATCATAAAACCTTCGATGACCCGGTGCCAAATGGTGCTGTCATACCTTCCGGCTTTGGCGAGTTCAATAAAGTTTTTCTTGTGCAAGGGTGTCTCGTCGTAGAGAATGGCCTTCATATCGCCATATTCTGTATGAATGGTAATCAGGTAATCTTTGTTTTTGTCACAGGCAGAAAGTGCTATGGCCAGAACAACGAACGCCAGAAGTAATTTTTTCATAATCGGGAGTTTAGATCAGTTTCAAAGATAAAAAATCAAAGTTGTTTACGTATTTCCGCGAGAATTTTATCTCCTCCGGCTTTTAGGATTTCTTCGGCGAGCTGATTGCCCAGAGTCATGGGGTTGGCCCCGCGGAGGGTTTTCACAATTCTCTGACCGCCATCCAGACTTACAATGCCCCCTGAGATGACCAGTTCGTCACCTGCCCAGTTGGCCAGAGCAAATACGGGGATGCTACACCCGCCCTCCAGTCGTGCCAGATAAGCTCGTTCTGCCAACAACCGGCTTTCAGTTGGCTGATGGTTGAGGACAGATCGGATGGCTTCCTTTTTCTCCGCCGAAAGAGATGAATGGGCCTCTATGGCAATGCTGCCCTGACCCACTGCCGGTATAAATTCATCCTGAGACAGTTCATGCCTGATCATAGGGTCGTAACCCATTCTGTGCACTCCGGCATAGGCCAGCACAAGTCCATCACAGAGCCCTGCTCTCATTTTTTCCAGTCGGGTCTGGAGATTTCCCCGGACATCCACAGTTTGCACATTTGGATAAAAATGCCTGAAAAGGGCTACCCTGCGGGTGGAGGAGGTACCCAAAATGAGTTGCTCGTTCTTTAGGTCAATGGGTTTTTCGGAGACAATCACGTCGTTGATCTTTTCGCGCTCACTGAACGCGATGATCTCAAATCCTGCCGGCAATCGGGACTGCATGTCCTTCGCACTGTGTACAGCTATGTCCACTTCTCCTGATGCGAGCTGCTCTTCCAGCTCTTCTGTAAAAACACCCTTGCTCCCTATTTTGGCAATGGAGACATCCAGTACTTTGTCACCTTTGGTTTCTCGAAGTACCAGCTCTGTGGGGTGCCCGGCCTGCTGTAGTTGTCGGGCCACATATTCTGCCTGCCAGAGGGCAAGCTTACTTTTTCGGGTTCCTATCCTGATGATTTCCACTAGGCGTTTTTCTTTCTTCCGCGTTTGTTTTGATAGTTGCGCTCCACAAACTCTATGATTTTGCCGGCAATGTCCTTTTCTGTGGCGGTTTCAATTCCTTCCAGACCGGGAGAGCTATTCACTTCCAGAATAAGCGGTCCTCTATCAGACTGGAGCATATCTACTCCGGCTATGTGAAGCCCCATAGCAGCCGCAGCTTTGATGGCGGCGGCTTTTTCAGACCTTTTCAGTCGGATGAGCTCGGCTGACCCACCTCTGTGGAGGTTGGACCTGAATTCTCCTTCTTTGCCGGTGCGCTTCATGGCCCCTACAACCTCCCCATCTACGATAAATGCCCGGATATCCGAAGCTTTGGCTTCTTTGATAAATTCCTGAACGATAATACGAGCTTTGAGACCATGAAAGGCCTCAATCACTGACTTGGCGGCTTTGATGGTTTCGGCCAGTACCACACCAAGACCCTGCGTGCCTTCCAGCAACTTGACGATGAGAGGCGCTCCTCCCAGGTTTTGGATGATTTGTTTCTCTTCTTTGGAGTAGTTGGTAAAGGCGGTCTTTGGCAGATCTAACCCCGCCGCAGCGAGCATTTGCAGGCTCCGGAGTTTGTCTCTAGAGCGCGTGATCGCTATCGACCGGTTCGCACTGAAGACATCCATCATTTCGAACTGACGGAGCACGGCGGTTCCGTAAAAGGTGACTGACGCTCCAATTCGGGGGATGACGGCATCATAATCGGTGAGCTTCTGCCCCTGATAATACATGGCCAGTGCATTTTGCTCGATCATGATGTCACACTGCAAATGGTCGATGACGTGTACTTCGTGACCTCTTTCTTCTCCAGCTTCCTTCAGTCTGCGGGTGGAATACAGATCCGATTTTCTGGAAAGTATCGCTAATTTCATTTTTGAGTTTTCTTTAAGTCAAAGGAAAGGTTTTTTTCGGATACATCTACGAGAAAGCGACCTTTCAAAAGCTTTCTTCCGAGTAGTACGGGGTTTTTCATGCGGCTCCTGTCGGTGAGTGAAAACTGCGCAGGATAGGCCTTGCCGAAAAGAACAATTTTTGTTTTGATTACATATCTCAGCTGAGCTACTCCGTTGGAGCTTCTGATCTTCTTTTGTGTATAGTCTGTGGTTTCGAACCGCTTGCTGATGGTGGTGCCATCCTGATCAATGGATACATGAAAACTAAGCACACCCTCTTTCACCGAAATTTTTTTACAATGAATAGAGGAAGTAAATGCTCCGGTATCAATTTTGGCTTTTACCCCTTCAATTCCAAGATCAGGAAAATCCACTATATCCGCTCTTCCAATGGTTTTTTTTGTTTTCACTAGGACCTAAGCAGTTTACTGCATTGCAATGAAAGGTTCATATACGTAATGCGCGGACTTGCGTTTCTCTGCAAATGGTTGAGGCTGTTGCTAATGTTTATATAGATGTTTTCTAAAACTTCTAGCGTGGCAAAGCCTCCAAATTTTTTAATGAACTCCCCTTCGGCTCCCTCGCGCTGGAGGAGCTGGTCATTGTCGGCTTTGGATAGGATGGCATCTCTGATCAGCGCGATGGCAAACTCCAGCTGATTTCGCTGCTGAGGCTTGGAGCTTTGCAGAAACGATTCCGTATTTTGGACCATGGCTGTGTAGTCTCCTTTCAGACAGATTTGCATCCAGTTTCTGAATGATTCGTAGGCGATGGAGCCGGCGTGCTCCAGCTCATAGAAAGCCTTGCCCATACTGCCGGATGCCAGGCGGGCGATCTTCTCGGCCACCTGCGGGTCTGCTCCACGCTGGCTGATGAGGTGCTCAGCAATGACTGACTCCTGAAAAGGGGCTACATTAAAAATCTGCGTTCGGGATTTGATGGTGGCGAGCAATGTATCGTAAGCGTAGCTCACCAGTAGATAGATCGTTTGGGTGGGAGGCTCTTCCAGTACCTTCAGGATGCCATTGGCAGCTGCCGGGTGCATGTATTCCGGATACCAGATGATCAGGATCTTAAAGTCCCCCTCAAAAGACTTCATGCTCACTGTCTTGATGATATTGCGGCTGTCTTCTTTAGAAATGAGGACGTTTTTATTCTCATACCCATTATAGGTGACCCAGTCCTCAATGTCCCCGTAGGGTTGCTCGTGTGCAAAGGTTCGCCATTTTTTCAGGGTGTCGCTTTGCAGTTTGTCATATTCTGTGGCCTTGGATGCCGAAGGTTTGGGGTAGATATAATGAACATCCGGGTGAATCAGCCGCTCCATTTTGTGGCAGTTGGGACATGCCCCACAGGCATCCTGCTCCTGCTTATTTTCACATAGGAGGTAGGAAGCAAAGGCCAATGCCATGGAGAGGCCACCGCCGCCCACCGGACCATTGAAAAGCTGGGCGTGCGCAATGTGATTGTTTTTGTAGGAGGCCACGAGTGACTCTTTCAAACTTTCCAAACCCGGGATATCCGCAAACCGCATATGCAATTAATTTTTTTCCCAAACCCGATACTGAGCAGAGGCCTCAAAGATATGATTTAGGATGTTTTTATCCTGTTCGGTTAGTTCTAAATTTCTTCTTTTCATTACCACTTGCGCAGTGATGAAAGCTTTGCGTGGCTGGTGGGTCACAAAACCTTTTGCTCCGCCCCAGGAGAAAGAAGGGATGATGTTACGCGGGAACCCCTCACCAAAAATGTTGGCCGCTACACCTACTGTAGTGCCGGTGTTGAATAGGGTGCCAATGGCCGTTTTACTGTGGTCACCCATGATCAACCCACAAAACTGGAGGTCAGTGTGAACGAACCGCCCGGAGGCAAAGTCCCACATGCGCACAGGATCATAGTTATTTTTGAGGTTGGAGTTGTTGGTGGCAGCTCCCAGATTACACCACTCACCCAGCACGGAGTTGCCAAGAAAGCCGTCATGCCCTTTATTGCTTCGGCCCCAGAAGACGCTGTTGGAAATTTCACCGCCCATTTTGCACTGGGGTCCGGCGGAGGTATCCCCCCGCAGTTTGCTGCCCATGGCCACTATGCTGCCTTCCCCCATTCCAAAAGGTCCCCGAATGATAGCCCCTTCCTGTACCTCACTGTTTCGACCCAGGTAAATAGGGCCATTTTCTGCATTGAGAATAGCCGCTCGGACCTGGGCACCTTCCTCCAGAAAGATATCTGACCCGTAAGTCATGGTATGCGCATCTGTGATGGGCTGGCTCGTTCTTCCTTTGGTGATGAGTTCAAAATCTTTTCTGATCTCTGCTCCATTGAGCTGAAAGATGTGCCAGGTATAGGAAATCTGGTCATAAGATTCCTCAAAGGAAACCGGCTGATAGTCGGTATGTAAAAGGGGATTGTGTTTGCCCCGAGCTGCAAGGGGGTGCTCTCCGTGCCGGAGCACCTGGCCAGGTTTCAATGTTTTGACGGCTTGTATGAGGGAGTCATCGGGCAAAAGGCCGTTAACAATCCAGAGGGTATTCTCCTCAGCGGTCAGCGTGGTAAATTTCTCTTGAAGATAGGGGAGGGTTTCAAACCCAAAGGGTGCAGCATCGAGTCTTCTGGCCCATTTTTCAGCGATGGTAAGGATTCCCACGCGCAAATCAGCGATGGGTCGGGTATAGGTAAGAGGAAGAAGCTGCTGATGGGCTTCCGGGTGCTCAGCAAAAAGTATGCTCATAGGGGCAAAAATAAAAAAGTCTTCAGGACAAATGCCCGAAGACTTCAATTACTTATGTCTATAAGAAATTACTTGCTTTTCTTGTACTTCTTATTGAATTTCTCAACTCTACCGGCAGTATCCAAGAAGATTTTCTTACCTGTGTAAAACGGGTGAGAAGCAGAACTAACCTCTATCTTCACCAATGGGTATTCGTTTCCGTCTTCCCATTTGATGGTTTCGTTACTAGTCATTGTAGACCTTGTGATGAATTTGAATTCACTAGTGGTATCTAAAAAGACTACTTCTTTGTATTCTGGATGGATGTCCTTTTTCATAATTCTTTTCTGATGCTTTTCTTAAAAAGGATTGCAAAGATAGAGTAAATTCCACGAGAATCAAAAGCTACTTTTTTAATATTTTTACCACGTGAGATATACCATTTCTGTTTTACTAACCCTGAGCATCAGTTACTTAGGTGCCCAGAGTACCGATATCCCCTTAAATGCACCTGCCTATCACATATTGGACGAGTGGGATGTGAAGGCTGAAAAGAGCGTTTTCACCACATTAAAGCCCATTTCGAGGAGATATTTTGCGGAGAGCATTGAAGCAGGAGCCGCGGGGAGTTCCCGTGCGGATGTTTGGGATAAAGCATATCTGGAGCGGGAGACCAGAGCATATCAAGACAGTGTTGAAGAAAACGAAAAGCCCCTTTTTGGTCGCTTTTTCCAATACCCGGCGGATGTCTTCTCGGTTGGTCAGGAGGATTTTGATCTGCATGTAAACCCCGTGATAGTCTTGGGATTGGGGAGAGAGACCGATTCTCGCTTTGATAAGCCGATTTTTGAGAACTATCGTGGACTGGAACTCAGAGGGAGAGTCGACAACAAAGTAAGCTTTTACACTTTGCTCACAGAAAACCAGGCCCGGTATCCAAACTATGTACAGCAGGTGACTGACTCTACGCTGGCGGTACCCTATGAAGGGTTTTGGAAGGCATATAACAATACAGGAGTGGATTTTTTGAGGGCTCAGGCTTATATAGACTTTAATGTATCGAAGCACATAAGCGCCCAGTTTGGATACGGAAAGCACTTCATAGGGGATGGTCGCAGATCGCTCATTCTCTCAGATGTGGGCAACAACTATCCATACCTGAGAATTAACACCCGAGTGTGGAAGGTCCAATACACCAATATTTTTGCGCAGCTCATAGGGGAGACCACTGGCGGTACTTATGGGCTGGATGGGATTGGCTCTTTTTCGAAAAAACACCTGGCCAGCCACCATCTGAGCATCAATGCCGCACCCAACCTCACGGTGGGACTTTTCGAGTCGGTCATTTATGGGGACTCATCCGGCACACTAAAATTAGACTATCTAAACCCGCTCATATTCTACAGGGCTCTGGAACAGCAGGATGGTAGCTCAGACAATGTGCTATTGGGGCTGGATTTTAAATGGAACCTTTGGCAGTGCATCTCATTGTATGGCCAGCTTGTGGTGGACGAACTCATCCTTGGTGAAGCTTTCAGCAAAAGTGGCTGGTGGGGCAACAAGCAGGGTTTTCAACTTGGGGCCAAGTATTTTGATGTTTTTGGGATAGAAGACCTCAATGGGCAGGTGGAGCTCAACCGTGTGAGGCCGTATGTATATGGTCACGAGACCAACTTTACTTCGTACAGTCATTATAACATGGCTCTGGCGCATCCCTTGGGCGCCAATTTTCAGGAGGTGTTATTCTCTCTGAACTTTCGCCCTTTGCCAAAACTTAAAGTGCAGGGAGACCTGCTCACTGCGCGGTATGGCGATGATCAGGGAAACCTGAATTATGGAAGAGATGTCCTGAAGACTTACCTCCCTGCCAGCAGACCGGGTGATTATGACAACCAGATGTACCAGGGCGTAGATACCAGACTATTAATGGGGCAGGCCAAAGTTTCGTACCAGATCTATCACAACATGCTGTTGGACCTGGACCTTATCTGGCGCAGAGAGACTTCAGATATGGATAAGCAGGAGACTACCATAGTGGCCACCACCTTTAGGTGGAATTTCCCGTCTAGAAGTTACCTTTTCTAATGCGTATTTTCTGGAGAATACTGGGTTATGCGCGTCCGTTGGGGCTGGTGGTACCGCAATATCTGGTGCTGATCTCACTGGCTACGGTATTCAGTGTGATCAACCTCACCGCGCTCATTCCTTTATTGCAGGTTCTTTTTAACGAAGTGGAGAGCGGCCAGATGGTGGTCCAGCCATCGTTTTCCTGGACCATTGGTTACCTCAAAAATCTATTCTATTATCACCTCCATGAAACTGTAGCCACCAGTGGCAGGTTTTCAGCTCTTTATTACATTTGTTTACTCATGGTGGCTTCGGTATTGCTGGCCAACCTTTTTCGGTACCTGTCCCAACTTATTCTGGCCAGGGTGAGAGTAAGGGTGATTCAAAACCTGAGAAATGCAGCCTTTTTGGCCATCACCAATTCGGATGTGGGCTTTTTCTCGTCACGAAAAAAAGGAGATCTTATTTCAAGGGTTAGTTCGGATGTGCAGGAGGTGGAGCAGTCTGCGGTCAGCGCACTCAAAATCATGGTCAAAGAGCCCTTCCTCATCATTGGCTATTTCGCAGTACTTTTTACTATTTCAGCCGAACTTACCCTATATACCCTCACACTGGTGCCTCTGGCCGGAATGGCCGTATCGGTAGTCGCCCGTAGAATTCGCAAATGGGCCAGGCAAACGCAGGAGTCTTTGGGTCAGATGAATAGTACGCTGGACGAAACCATCACCGGAATTAGAATTATTAAGGCGCTTGCTGTCCAGTCATACATCCGCCAACGATTTGTCAAAGAAGTGAAAGCATATGCAGCCCAGTCTTTCAATATCTCTAAGAAGGCTAACCTGGCCTCTCCCATATCAGAGGTGATGGGCGTAGCAGTGCTCAGTGTGGTGTTGATCATCGGGGGAAAGATGGTGCTTTCACCTGTACCGGAGTTGAGCCCTGCAGAGTTCATTGGGTTTTTGGTTATTTTCTCACAAGTGCTTGTTCCTGCAAAAGCCATTTCGGTTGTTTTCAGTGAGATCAACAGAGGCATTATTTCAGCAAGCCGTGTCTTTGATCTGGTGGATAGTCGTCCGGAGATTATAGAATCCAATGACACCCGCCCGATCCTCACGCTCGATCGTGACATTGTTTTTGAGGGCGTGAGTTTTGCTTATGAAGAGCAAGAAGTCATTACACAGCTAAACATGACCATCCCAAAAGGCAAAATCGTTGCATTGGTGGGCCCTTCAGGCGGAGGTAAATCCACCATAGCGGATCTTTTGTGCCGGTTTTATGACCCTACTCATGGCAGTATCACAGTAGATGGCGTGGACCTGAGATCACTTGCACTGAACCAGTGGAGAGGATTAATCGGGCTGGTTTCACAACAGCCGCTTCTTTTCCATGACACCATTGCCAATAACATCACGTTTGGTCGGAAGGAAGTCTCCTTCGCCCAAATCCAAAAAGCTGCGAAAGCTGCCAACGCAGATGCATTTATTGAAAAACTCCCACAGGGGTATGAGACCATCATAGGAGAAATGGGCAATAAGCTCTCGGGTGGAGAAAGACAGCGGCTGACCATAGCCCGGGCCATCCTGCAAGACCCACCGATACTTATTTTGGATGAAGCCACCTCATCATTGGATGCCCAATCTGAAGAGCAGGTGCAGCAAGCTTTGTTTACGTTGATGAAAGATCGTACCACGCTGGTGATTGCTCATAGACTAAGCACCATTCAACATGCTGACGAGATTCTCGTTATTAACAAAGGGCGGATCACGGAACGAGGAACTCATGATCAGTTGAGGGCGACATCCGGTCTATACCAACAACTCACCCAACTGCAGTCTTTTTGACCCATTTCAACGAATTGACCGTGGGGGGTAACGGATTATTTATCTAATTTTCAGGTACACTCTAAGAAACCAGATGAGAAAGTTCAAGTTGTTTTTTTACCCCGTCTATTTGATCGCCATTTTTTTGGTGCTTTACTTCAGTATGGACATCCTGGCCCATATGGATAATTATAAGGAAAAGATTGATATGACTTTTGCCCTTAGAAAACTTCCGGTCTACCTGATGAGCGCATTTATCCTACTGGGGGTATTGATGCTTGTGGAACTGATTGCTGAAAATGTGCAGATACTAGACCTGAAAAGCAGGGTGAAAAAAGCCGAAGAAGAGGTGTTGAAATACAAGGCTAAACTGTATGATCAATCACAGGAAGCGGGTGATGACGAAGAAGAAAGTGAGTCATTCAAAATAGACCTGGGTGATGACGATGATGATGATGTCTGATTTGAATCATTAAAAAGGAAAGTGCCTCTTGCACAGTTAATCGAGAATACGGTATATTAGAACCATGCTCGCAAAGACGTATGGAAGTGCCGTATATGGCGTCAATGCCTACACCATTACTATAGAAGTGAACGTTGGACAGGGAACCCGATTTTATATGGTGGGTCTCCCGGACTCTGCCGTGAAGGAGAGTGAACAACGTGTAGAATCCTCCATCAAATACCATGGCTATCGCATGCCCCGTCAAAAGGTGGTGGTGAACCTGGCTCCTGCGGATATCAAAAAAGAGGGTTCCGCTTATGATCTGCCTATTGCGCTGGGAATTTTACAGGGTTCGGAGCAGGTCACCTTCCCCGATCTGGAAAAGTACGTGATCATGGGAGAGCTATCACTGGATGGTATGCTTCGTCCCATCAAAGGGGCGCTTCCCATTGCCATTGAGGCTCGAAAAAAAGGATTCAAGGGATTTATTTTACCCAAAGAAAATGCTTCTGAGGCGGCCATCGTGGACGACATAGAGGTAATAGGTGTTGAGACCATCAAGGAAGCCATTGAGCACCTGGATGGCACCGCGCCAATAGAGCCACTGCATCATGACACCCGCGACGTTTTCTTTTATGACCTGGATCAGGTGGATGCAGACTTTGCAGACGTGCAAGGTCAGGAAAACATCAAGCGGGCCATGGAAATAGCGGCTGCCGGAGGACACAATGTCATCATGATCGGGCCTCCCGGCGCAGGCAAGACCATGCTGGCGAAAAGACTCTCCTCCATTTTGCCGCCTTTGTCGCTACATGAAGCCCTGGAGACCACCAAGATTCATTCTGTAGCCGGAAAGCTGGGTGGCAATGGCAAGCTGATTGCCAATCGACCCTTTCGCTCACCTCACCACACCATTTCTGATGTGGCACTGGTAGGCGGTGGAGGTATTCCGCAGCCAGGGGAGATTTCTCTGGCCAATAATGGCGTACTTTTTCTCGATGAACTTCCCGAATTTAAAAGAACCGCACTCGAGGTGATGCGTCAGCCGCTGGAAGAGCGACGGGTGACCATTTCCAGAGCCAAGATTTCCATTGACTACCCGGCCAACTTCATGCTGGTGGCCAGTATGAATCCATGCCCATGCGGGTATTATAATCATCCGGAAAAAGAATGTGTGTGTGGACCAGGTGTGGTGCAGCGCTATCTCAATAAGGTAAGCGGACCCCTGCTGGATCGCATCGACCTGCATGTGGAGGTCACTCCGGTTTCTTTTGATCAAATGACCGCCGACCGAAAAGCGGAATCCAGCCTGGAGATCAGGGCCCGGGTGATCAGGGCTCGAGAGATTCAAAAAGACAGATTTAAGGACTCGCCAGAAGTTTTCAACAATGCCATGATGGGCTCCAGCACCACCAAGGAGCTTTGCAAAATCAATGAGGGCGGAAAAGTGCTGCTGAAAACGGCGATGGAGAAACTCGGGCTCTCCGCCCGGGCCTATGACCGGATTCTGAAAGTGTCCCGAACCATTGCCGACCTGGCAGCCAGCGAAGACATCAAGATAGAGCACCTGGCAGAAGCCATTCAGTACCGCAGCCTGGACCGGGAGGGTTGGGCCGGGTAGAGCAGGTTATTTTTTATGGAGCTTGTCCATTCCTCACTTCCTCATTCGTCTTAAGGTCAGAAATCATAGAAACCTTAAAATTTGAATGACATGAAAAAGTTCTTAGTAATCTATCACGCATCGGCTGAAGCAATGGCTGCAATGTCACAGGCGACACCCGAGCAAAGAGGGGAAGCGATGAAACCCTGGATGGCCTGGAAAGAAGCCCTGGGAGATAAAATGCTCGACCTGGGGGCACCCCTTTCAGGGGGAGTGAAAATCAAGCCTAATGGATCAACAGAGGCTTCAAAAAAGGAAGTGACGGGCTATTCCATGATTCAGGCAAAGGACCTGGCGGCGGCTCAATTGCTTTTGGCGGGACACCCGCACCTGCAGAGTGGTTGCGACATTGAGCTCCACGAAGCAATGGCTATGTAAACAACCAGAAAACAGTCCATGGCATTGATCCCGTGGACTGTTTTAACTCTGCGTCTGATAGTTTTTCACCCCTTTGTAAAACAGCCAGTACATCGCCAGCATCAAAAAGTGGGCAATATCATCGCGCGTAAACCACGATGGGTGGATATCCAGGCCAGCCACTTTCACACCTGCCATCACAAAAAGAAAGGCCATTCCCTGTAGAAAATACTTATAGTTCGTTGCACCGGCTTTCATGCGCTGATAGGAAAGTACTCCCACAAAGACAAAAAATCCGGCGGTATGCACCATTACCCATTTGAATGAAAAGTCCAGGATCAGCAGGATCAATGTGGCGAAAAACTTGCTACGGATAACGTTGATGAGCATTTGCCTTTTTTTGCTATCAGAGACATCCAAAGTCATGGCATACTCCGCCGCTACCCCTCCCAAAATGGCGATTGACCATCCTGGGATTTTACCGGGCATGTCCACATATTCAAAGAGCAGGTGAGAAAACCCACCGAAAACAAGCGAAATCGAATAGGCCAGGAAAAACCACGACCAGTATTTTTTGAAGGGCTCTTCTGATCCCTTGAGGCGGGTATAAAGTATTCCGCAAAGGGAAGCCAGAACCCAATTCATTAGCGTGCTGAGCGGCTCCAGGAGCGTGAGACCAAAGAGCTCAAATGTGACCTTTTCCAATAGCTTTTATTGTTGGTGAGAAATTGGTTAAAACGTTTGGAGAGGCGAAACTAAATAAGTTAGTCCTAAGATATTCCTTAAATTGGCCATTACTTCCTGAAGCTAATATTGGTTCATGATCCGGATGACCCTCAAACTATTCGCAATTTTACTCGTGCTGATTGGCGCTTTGGCCATTGCCACCCTGACTGTGGTGGATAGAAACCATTATGAGAAGAGGCCTTTTTATCGGGAAATGGACCTCAGGCTGGACTCTCTCGCCGAGGCTTTTGCCCTTCAGCCAAATCAGGATTCTTTGCACATTGGTTGGTCCAGGGTAAATATCACCCCAACAGAAAAAGTCCCCCTAGCGGGATATGGAGCTCGCGACCCCAAGGAAATGACGGGAATTCATGATTCGAGTTTTGTCCGTACGGTGGTCTTTCAGAAGGGGTCTCAAAAAGTAGCAGTGGTCACGGCTGATCTGCTCATTATTCATCCGGAACTATCGAGAGCTGTGTGGAGAGGCCTACCCGCGGGCTGGTCATCTGATCAAATCTATTTCACGGCATCACACACCCATTCTGGTCAGGGCGGGTGGGCTCCCGGGACGGTGGGGCGTTTATTTGCCGGAGATTTTGATGCCTCCCGGGTGGATTTTCTCACTTCCAAAATCCTCCAATCCATTCAGGAAGCGAGTGATGCTCTTGAGCCTGGTGAAATAGCGGTGGGTGAGCTGGCAGTAGATGATCTGGTGAAGAACAGGCTGGCCAAAGACAAAGGAATTGAGGATCCCTGGATGAAAGTGATACAGCTTCGCAAAGGGGTGGCCAAAGGGTTTCTCGTCTTTTATAGCGCTCATGCCACCTGCTTTGGTTCGGATTTCAACCAGCTGTCTGGAGATTTTCCGGCCAGGTTCAACCTCCTGATGGAGGCTGACAGTGCCATCACCTTCTCTGCATATGGCGCCAGTGCCGTGGGGAGTATGGGTCCGGATGTGCCTGGAGCCCACCCAGCAGGCAATGTTGAAAAAATAGCTGAAGAACTGAGGCAGCAGGCCGTACTCTTCAGCCTTCTTGGCGCGGGGCACAGGCAGGTGTCTGCCCTCACGTCGTTTCGACTGAGCGTACCCTTACCGGATCCGGCCTTCAAAATATCAAAACACCTGGCCTTGAGGCCTTACTTGTTCAAATGGGCCTTTGGCAACTACCCCCATTATGTGTCGGTGATGGTTTTGGGTGAAACGCTCCTTATCGGAATGCCTTGTGATTTTTCTGGCGAGCTGGCGGTGCCCCTTTATGAGAAAGCGAGGGCCCTGGGTTACCAGCTTGTTATTACCTCATTCAACGGCGACTATGCCGGCTATGTAATCAAAGATGAATGGTATGATCTTCCCAAATATGAAGCCCGTACCATGAGCTGGTATGGCCCGTATGCCGGTCAGTACTTTACGGAGATAATCAATCGAATAATTAGTACCATAGATGAAAATAACCAAACCAACACTCCTGATAGATGAGACCAAAGTCAGGAAGAACATCCGGATAATGGCCGAAAAGGCCCGTAAAAGTGATGCGATCCTGCGCCCTCATTTTAAAACACATCAATCAGCCACCATAGGCCGCTGGTTTGCTGAGGAGGGGATCACATGCGCTACCGTTTCTTCGGTGGATATGGCCAGGTATTTTGCGGATGCAGGGTGGAAAGACCTCACCATTGCTTTCCCTTATAACCCGTTGGAGGCAGAAGCCATACAAAAGCTGGCCAGTGAAATTCGGCTGAATGTTTTGATCGTATCGAAAGAGGCTCTGGAGCACCTGAACAATCATGTGGATGCTCCTGTGGGGTATTTCATCAAACTGGATGTGGGTACCCATCGGACAGGGGTGATGCCGGATAATTTTACGGAGATCCAGGCCATGGCAAAAAGCAATCAACCACACCATGTACTGAAAGGGTTGCTGGCTCATGCGGGACATACCTATCAACCATTGACCCGGGAGGAAGCCAGTAAGATCTACCATCAATCATTGGCTGCTTTTGACCAGGTGAGCCGGGCCATCGGCAGGAAAGATTTGATTTATTCGTATGGAGATACTCCATCTTGCTCGCTCGTGGATGACTTCTCCGCAGTGCAGGAGCTTCGTCCGGGCAATTTCGCATTTTATGATGTCATGCAGCATCATTTTGGATCCTGCGCATTGGAGGACATAGCTGTATGTATGGCCTGCCCGGTAGTATCCATTCATCCAGACCGGGGGGAGGTGGTCGTGTATGGAGGAGGTGTTCATTTTTCCAAGGATTTCATTCAAGTGAGTGATCGGAGGGTATTTGGTACCGTGGTTTCTACGGATGGCATGGGTTGGGAAACCACGCCGCTGGCTACCGTGGATCGGCTTTCGCAGGAGCATGGGATCATTCGGGGGTCGTCTGATTTTATTAATTCGGTCAGAATTGGGGATCTGGTAGGGATTTTGCCTGTACACAGCTGTATGGCCGCTGACCTTCAGGGTTACTATGTATCTTTGGCCGGCCAGCGAATAGAAAAATTAAACAAAGCTACTTTATGAGAAAAGCGTTGATTGTCGGAATGCTCCTCTTTGGCGCATCCCAAAACCTCAGTGCGCAAGAGAATTTACCTGTTACAGACTCTCTGGACCTGATGATCGGGCAGATGATTCTGACGGGATTGGGCGATTTTAACAAGCTGGACAAGCGAGCACCGGTTTTTGAGGCGATCAGAACAGGAAAAGTGGGGGGAGTGATTCTTTTTGAAAAAAACCTGAACAGTATAAATACGGAGGAGAATATACAGGAAATCCTCAGCTATGCGCAGGCCCAGACAGAGATACCTTTGTTGGTGAGCATAGATGAGGAAGGAGGAAGGGTAAACAGGCTCAAAACCAAATATGGTTTTCCGAGGACGGTGACGGCCCAGTACCTGGGTAATCTTGACCATCCGGATTCCACAAGTTTCTATGCCAGACAAACCGCTTCTATTTTGTATCAATTGGGTATCAACATGAATTTCGCGCCATCTGTTGATGTGAATGTTAACCCCTCTAATCCGGTTATTGGCAAAATTGGCCGGTCTTATTCTCAGGATCCGGCACTGGTGGCCAGACATGCACAGCTGGTGGTGGAAGCACATGATCTTTTTGGAATAGCTACAGTGCTTAAGCATTTCCCCGGCCATGGCAGCTCACGAGACGATTCACACCTCGGTCTGGCGGATGTCTCGGATACCTGGCGGTTTGAGGAATTATTGCCCTATAAAGCCTTATTGGACTCCGGGAAAGTACGCGCGGTGATGACCGCCCACATTGTGAATGAGGTCCTGGACGACCGAAAACTTCCAGCCACCCTGTCTGACAAAGTGATATCGGATGTGCTCAGGGGATTTTTGGAATATGAAGGTGTGGTCATCTCAGACGACATGCAGATGCGTGCCATCAGTGCTCAGTACGGACTGGAAGAAGCCATCAAAATGGCTATCAATGCAGGTGTGGACATACTCTTATTCGCCAATAATGTCCCCGATTATGACCTGGTGACAGCAGAGCAAATTCACGCTATTATTAAGAAATTCGTTAAAAATGGAGATATTAGTGAGGAGCAAATTGCCAAATCATACAAGCGAATTATGATTTTGAAAGCAGAAATGGGGCTTAGTAAGCACTAAAACAGATATAAACATCAAGTCAAATAGGTAAATGATTCAATACAATCCAAGGTCCTGGTTCTCTCTCATCTTTGATGTTTACAGCCGATATGTCATTAAGTTATTATTTCCCCTGCTCCTTTTCGTGGGCGTTTTCACCCTGTTGCTGTGCTTTCTGGTCATCGATGTGTTCAATCTTCATTATGGCGGCACTATTGCCTTTCACTCCATTCTGGGGGTGATTTTGGGCCTTTTTCTGGTACTCCGTACCAACACCGCCTATGACCGATGGTGGGAGGGGCGTAAGCTCTGGGGACAGCTGGTGAACGACAGTCGTCAAATAGCGATTAAGGTAGATGCATTTTTGCCTAAGGAAGCTACTGAGGATCGGGAGTATTTCAGGAGAATGATCCCTAATGCGGCTTTTGCCATCAAAGAGCACCTGAGAGACAGTATTCTCATTGGGGAGATGGACACCATCAATGATGAAATCAAGAACAGGATCATCAAGAGTAAACACCGCCCCAACATGGTCAACCGACTGCTCTATGATCGGGTGATGAAATGCATGAAGGAAGGGACGATCACCGCCGAGCAGCTCTTCATACTGGATAAAGAACTCAAAGGATTTACAGATATTGTAGGGGCCTGTGAGCGAATCAAGTCAACCCCTATCCCTTATTCTTACAGCATGTTCATCAAGAAATTTCTGTTCATTTATGCCATTACATTGCCAGTGAGTTTTATGTGGGACTTTGGCTATTGGACAGTATTCATCGTCATGCTGGCCTTCTACTTTCTGGTGAGCATAGAGCTTATCTCAGAAGAAATAGAAGATCCCTTTGGCACAGACATCAATGACCTGCCACTGAATGAGATCGCCCTCAAGATCAAGCGAAACGTTTCAGAAATTTTACACGATTAATCATCCTTAAGGGTCTCGGCCGGGTTGATGAGTGCTGTGCTAATGGTTTTGTGACTGATGGTCACAATGGCGATGAGCATGGTCACCCCAAATGAGAGGAGAAAGAATTCCGGGCCAATGCTAATGCTAAACGCAAAGGTATCCAGCCACTGACTGAGAAAATAGAACGCCAATGGCGTGGTGATGGAAAAAGCAATGGTCATCAGGATGATCACTTCTCTGGAAAACATGCTGAGGATACTGAAGATCGATGCTCCCAAAACTTTCCGAACGCCTATTTCCTTGGTTTTATTCATGGCGATAAAGGAGATGAGGCCATAAAGTCCCAGACATCCTATGAGGATGGAGATCACGGCAAATACTTTCATCAACGCAGTGATTTTCATCACATCTTCATACTCTTGGGCCAGAGTTTTGTCATAAAAATCATACTCCATTACATACTTTGGAAAAATCTGCTCCCAGGTTTGTTCAAAATGAGCTTTTGCCTCTGTGATGGCAGCTGGGGAGGTGGTTTTAAAAGAAAGCGTGTAAAACAAACGTGGGGCATGGATAAATAGAATGTAGTCCAGGTCCTCTGCCAGTGAGTAAGCATGGAAGTCTTTCACCACCCCGACCACTTTTTTATCGCCGTTCCAGCCGGTACTCAGGGTCTCCCCCACGGCCTGATCATATCGGTCCTTGAAGCCCATCAGATCTGCCACCTTCTGGTTGATGACCACATTGGTGCTGTCCCCTTCCCGAATATCCCTACCCGCCAAAAGCTCTATTTCAAACAATGAAATATAATAAGGGTCTACTGCTTTGAAATTGCCGTGATAAGCCTTGGGAGACTCCAAAGGGGCATAGTTGAAGCTGCTTTTCGAATTGGAATTTCCTGTGGGCTCACTCAGTGAAAAAGTGACTGATTCGATGGCGGGGGAGCTTAGCATCATTTGTCTGAAACGCTCCAGCTTCACCGCATCGCGCTCAGGAACATAAGAGGAGAGGATGGTTTTGGTTTGAAAACCCAGGTCTTTGTTGAGGAAAAAATCCGTTTGTGAGGATACAATGAGCGTACCGATAATCAGGAATTGCGAAATGGCAAACTGAAGCGTTACCAGGCCTTTTCTGAGGGAGAGCCCCCCCGAATGCTGGCCATTCGTGATTTTTTTCTTGAGGGCATCCACAGTGTTCATTCTGGAAAGGAGCATGGATGGATAGAGCCCCGACAGAAAAGTGACAACTACAAAAAGAACTAAAAGGAAAAGCAGGGAGTCGGGAGACTGCAAGAGGCCTACAGTTAGCTCCTGGCCAATGATTTCTCGGAGGAGGTTAAACATAATCTCAGCAACAGCCAACGCCAACATGAGGGCAAAACCCGTAATCAGGGCTATTTCTGCCAGAAACTGAAAGACCAGCTGGCTGCTCATGCTACCAATGGCTTTTCTAATCCCAATCTCCTTTGCTCTGTTGGCAGCCTGGGCCGTGGCCAGGTTAATAAAATTAATGCAGGCGGTCAGTACCAAGAAAACACCAATGAGCCCTAAGGCAATGAGAAACTCTATGGAGGAAGTTCCTCCGTATGAGTCGTATTCTTTGTCAAAATGTATTTCCGAAAAGGGCTGGGCAACATAGCGCGTTTCTTCCGACTCCCCTTCACCGCGATACTTCTCTACAAATGCGATCATTTTCTGATCAAAAGCCGCCCGGTCAAAGCCCGCGCCAGGGAGAAAATAGGTGTTGGTATTGGAGCTGGTGGAGTTCCATCGGATACCCTCACCAAAGTAGGGGTTGATTTCACCGCCCTGGCTTTCATAGTCAAACAGGTATGAAAAGGGCAGTGACGTAGTAGAAGGCGGATCTCCTATGATCCCTACCACTTTGAAGTCCATCACATTACCATAGTTGATCAGCTTGGCCAGGGCCAGATGTTCCTCACCCTCTTTCAGACCAAATAGTTTTCTAGCCTCAGACCTGCAAATAACCACAGATCCGGGAGCGGTCAGGGCCTTGGCCTGATCGCCAGCTACCCACTCTACTGTGAAGAGTTCGAAAAAGGAAGGTTCTGTGAACACAATGCCCTCATCAATGAGAAATTTGTGCATTTCTCCATTTTCATCGTAGGTGTTGAGCTGGCTGCCATACTGATAATTGGTGCGCACCACATCACTGATTTCAGGAAAGTCAGCCTTCAGGGCTGGCCCCAGGGGATGGGGGGTACCCATGCCTTTTTCCACCCGGTCGGGATAGATATTCTGATTGACCACCCGGTACATGGATTCGTAATTCTCCTGATGTTTATCAAAGCTGGTTTCGAACTGAATGACTTTGTAGATGACGAGCGCACAGCCAATGCCGAGGGCCAGTCCAAACATATTGAGAAGGGTGTAAACCTTGTTTCGCTTAAGGTTTCTGAGTGCCGTAATGAGGTAATTTCTAAACATGCTCAATCTGCATTAAAAGGTGCCGCATTTTGACGCGCCAATATAGTGCCAATTGAAAAAGGGGGCCTTCAGCCCCCTCTGATAATGTTTTATCTAAATGCTGTAAAAAAACCGAACATTAAACTGTCCGGTGATGTACAAAACTGAGCCGTTAGATGGGCACATTTACGTGCCGCTCCGCATGATAGGACGATCGAACCAACGGGCCAGACTCCACATACTTCAGTCCTCTTTTGAGGCCTTCTTCTTTATAGGCTTCGAATTGATCAGGGTGTATGAATTCAGCCACTTCGATGTGCATTTTAGTCGGCTGCAGGTATTGACCCAGGGTAAGAATGTCCAGGCCATTGGCGGCCAGGTCATCCATGGCTTTGTGCACTTCATCTATGGTTTCACCCAGGCCCAGCATGATGCCGGATTTGGTTCTTTTGCCAGCTTCTTTGGTTAGCCGGGTTTGCTCCAGACTTCTGGCATATTTGGCTTGTGGACGCACCCTTCTGTAGAGTCTTTCCACAGTTTCCATATTGTGAGAGACTACTTCCTGGCCCGGCTCGATCATCCTATAAAGTGCATCCCAGTTGCTTTTCACATCCGGTATGAGGGTCTCTATGGTGGTAGAGGGGCTAAGTTCTTTGACTTGCTTTACTGTTTGATACCAGATTTCGGCGCCTTTGTCTTTCAGTTCGTCTCGGTTTACAGAGGTAATTACAGCATGTTTCACACCCATGGTTTTGATGGCTTCTGCCACACGCTGGGGTTCTGCTTCGTCATATTCCGGTGGTCGGCCTGTGGCCACGGCACAGAAAGTACAACTACGAGTACAGACATTTCCCAAAATCATGAAAGTGGCCGTACCTGCTCCCCAGCACTCGCCCATATTGGGGCAGTTTCCACTCTCACAAATGGTGTGGAGTTTGTGCTCATCAACGATTTTCCGCACGTTGGCATACTCCCGCCCTACAGGCAGTTTTACGCGGAGCCAGTTGGGTTTTTTTATTTTTTGAGCCTTATCCTGAGATACTGTGGGTAGTTCTATCATGCTTGTAAAATGTAATGCAAAGAAAGCTTGGGCGGGTCAAAGTTCCAAACAAGGGATTTTACCTCCTTGTTCCCCAGTACATGGTAAAATACAAGGCGGAAAAAAGTGCCGAGTTTTTCTGCGTAGGAATCAGGATGATTTCTTTTGGAAAGGCTTCCATCGTTACCCCCATTTCCACACCGGCTACATTGTTTTTAAAGGTGCCAAACTCAAAAGAAAGTCCCGCTTTGGCATTGAGTCCAATCGTAAGTTCGGACTCACCCAGCCCCTGAAAAAGTTTTCCGGATCCCTGAATGCTATTGAAATTTCGGTGAACGTCAGAGTCAAATGGAACATAGTTGCCATTGTAAAGGATGTAATAAGGGGCTATGACGCCAATGGTAGGGCCACCGGCCACTATGCCGCTGATCTGCACTCCCTGCTGCGGGGCCTTTTTAAATAGCAACGCTTCCCGACCATAGAGCCCTCTGATGGAGTAGAGAAAGTTTTGCTTGCCCCAAACAAATGAAGTACCAGAGGTGGGTGAAAGGTAACGCTGCTCCTGGCGGTGCTTGACGTTCATGACCTCAATCCCGTATACCGCAAAAAGGTCTTCTTTTTTTTGTTTGGCCAGTTTGAAGACGATACCCCCAATGAGCCCCCCGCGTGTGTTTTTGTTGACCCCCCAGGTGATCTCTGTGTCATACTCATTGCGATCAGGCTGAGCTGCGGCCAACAGGCTGGCAGAAATAAGCACCATGATCAGAATGACTTTTTTCATAAAGGATGAAGATATACTAGGACACTATAACAAATGTAAAAAGAGATTCCCCTGATTCTATGCAGATACGGGTTTAATATTCTCCACGATTTCATCAAAAGAAATGCCAAAATGCGAATTGTCGTAGATGGATTTTCCGTTTTGTATGATCAACACCTGCGGCGATTGATGGTCTACCCCGTATAGCTCTGCGATTTTGTTTGAAACCTCCCGGTAAGCAATGAGGTCGAGAAAGTAAGTCTTTACATCTCCGGCTTTTTGAAGGTCCCATTTGCGCTCCAGGCGGCTGAGGGAGGCGGCGCTAATGGAGCACCGGGTGCTGTGCTTAAAGATGACAACAGGTTGTGTTTGTGAAAGCGTATTGATTTCTTCCAGTTGATCAATACTTGTGAGAGGGTTCCAATTCATTTCAGTCATTCCAGATTTGTGCTTCTTTGCGATCAAACTTTGGTTTCAAAGTAGTATCAGTAACAGCATTAGGCTGTTGTTTGTTCCGGTTTACCCTGGTCCAGAATAAATTCCATTTTCTCATACTATTTCGAATCATTTCGCTGTCCTGATTGGCCTTGGTGTAGTTGGCACTTGGATGCATATTATTTTCTGTAATCCATTTTTTCTTGTAGGTTCCGGTGTATGCTGCCGCTTCTTTGTTTTGCTGCGGATCGTACAGTTCTGCTTTTTGTCTGCTCTCAAATGCCCCGGTTACTCCGGACACGATAAGGTTATCAAGATCATAGTACCACTTCGACTTTTTACGGTAAGTCCCTTTATACTCGGTGTCAGCATAGTCGTACACACGTGATTTTTTCAGTTTTTCGTTTACATCAAAGCGGTGCTTATTGGTGGAATAAGCCGGAGAAATCCAGCCCCATCGCATACCGTCATAAGGTGAACCCTCTGAGTACCGGGTATTTACTCCCTTATCTTTCCTGGTGAAAGGTGATCCTGCCGAATACCTCGGATTTACGCTTTTGTCTTTGGCGGTGAAAGGCGATCCGGCGGAGTACCGCGGACTCACACTTTTTTCTCGTGTGGTGAAGACATTCCCTGCGGAATATCTCGGGCTTACCATTCTATCCTTTTTGGTAAATGGTGATCCTGCAGAGTATCGGGGGCCTGAATCTTTACTAAAAAGTCCCGAAAGGGAGAATTGCTTTTGGAAAGGGTCACCCGCCGAGTATCTGGGGCTCACGCTCTTTTGCCTGGTGGTGAAGACTCCCCCTGCGGAGTACCTCGGGCTGACCATTTTGTCTTTTTTGGTATAAGGTGATCCCGCTGAATATCTGGGGCCCGAATCTTTATTGAAAAGTCCGGAAAGGGAAAACTGCTTACGGAATGGGTCACCCGCCGAGTACCTCGGACTGGCCATTTTGTCTTTTTTGGTATATGGTGACCCAGCGGAGTATCGCGGCCCATAGCGCTGATCAAAAATCTGAGATAAGAAGGGTTGTTTGAAGGGCTCTCCGGCCGAATACCTTGGGGAAACAAACTTGTCTTTCTTAGTAAAAGGGGATCCGGGAGAATACCGGGTCGACGATTTTTTGCCAGACATGATTCCGGCGATTCCGGAGGAAGAATACCTTGGTGCCTTGTGTTCGTAGCTTTTGAATAGCCTGCTGCGGTTGGAGCTGCTGCTGCGCGGGGTGACTGATTTTCGTTTGTTAAAAGAAGCAAAAGGCGACCCTGAAGAGTATCTGGGTGAGCTGCTGATTGGTTCGTGTTTCTGGGCCCCATGACTGGAAGCTCCCTTTTTCTTTTTGAAAAGAGAAAACCCCTCGCCTTTGTTCTTTTGTTTTTGCGTTTTAAGCCTGTTTTCTGAGTCGGTGATGAGCTGCGCACGACCATCATTGCTCAGATAAGCAGAAAGAAACAATGAAAAAGAAAAAATAAAGATTAGTCGCTTCAAAACCTGTTCGTGTACTTAACCAAAGATTTGAATTTTCCCGCGCAATCCCAATCAATTAACCGTATATCACTAATTAATACGCCATTAGGGCCTGTATTTTAGTTTTCAACCTTGATTTGGGCAGGAAATTTTCTTCAAGTGCTTTGGCGAAGGGAACCGGGGTATCCAGGCTGGCTTCACGCATCACCGGAGCATCCAGGTGTTCAAAACAGTGCTCGCCTATCCAGGCGGAGATTTCTCCACCAATACCACCAGTCAGGCAATCCTCATGCAAGACCAGCACCCTGTTGGTTTTTCGGGTTGTTTCAGCCACAGCCTCCTTGTCCCATGGGAGTAGGGTACGTAGGTCCAGGACGTCTGCCGAAATGCCTAGCTTATCGATGGCCTCCAGGGCCCAGTGCACGCCAAGGCCATAGGTGATGATAGAGAGCTCATTTCCTTCACGCGCCAAAGCGGCTTTGCCCACCTCCGTGGTGTAGTAACCGTCCGGCACATTTCCGCTCAGAGATCTGTACAGGTATTTGTGTTCAAAGTATAAATAGGGGTTAGGATCTTCAATGGCGGCATTGAGCAGGCCTTTGGCATCTGCCGGATTGGAAGGGTACACCACTTTCAGGCCGGGCGTATGGACAAACCAGGCTTCGTTGGACTGGGAATGAAAAGGGCCTGCGCCCACTCCGGCACCCGTTGGCATGCGCACTACCACATCCGCATTTTGTCCCCACCGATAGTGGGTCTTTGCCAGGTTATTGATGATTTGGTTAAAACCACAGGTCACAAAATCCGCAAACTGCATTTCCACCACACTCTTTATTCCGGCAATTGACAGTCCAAGCCCTGTTCCTACAATGGCGGATTCGCAAAGCGGAGTGTTTCGCACACGGGCCTTGCCAAACTGCTCCACAAACCCTTCAGTGATTTTGAATACCCCACCGTAATCAGCCACGTCCTGACCCATAATCACCAGTTCGGGATATTTTTCCATACTCTCTCGCAATCCATCGGAGATGGCATCCACCAACCTTTTTTCGGAAGTGTGTGAACCAGCGGCCACTATTTCCTGCTCAAAGGGAGCGAAAAGGTCGTCCAGTTCTGTCTGTGTATTACTTTCTATAGCCGGCTGGGCAAAAGCTTTCTTTACTGAGTTGTTTACCTCAGTTCGTATTTTAGCTTTCACCTTTTCCAGCTCGTCTTTAGTCACCACTTTTTCTTTCAGGAGGTAGCGCTCAAAATTTTCAATGGGGTCTTTTTTGGCCCAGTGCTCCATGAGTTCTTTAGGCACATATTTGGTGCCGGAAGCTTCTTCATGTCCCCGCATTCGGAAGGTCTTGGCTTCAAAAATAATGGGTCTGGGGTTTTTCCTGATGCTTTCCACCAGCGGTTCCAGTTCATTGAGTACTTCCAGGATATTGTTGCCCTCTACACTGTGGGCCTCTATGCCATAGGCCGGGCCTTTCACCACAAAGGAGTCGAAATTGAACTGCTCGGAACTGGGCGTGGAGAGTCCATAGCCATTATTCTCTATGATGAAAATGACCGGGAGGTTCCAGACAGATGCGACATTGAGCGCTTCATGAAAATCCCCTTCCGAAGATCCACCATCCCCTGTGAAGACAATGGTGGCTTTGGGTTCTTTCCTCAATAGCCTGGACAGCGCAATACCGTCAGCCACTCCCAGTTGAGGGCCCAGGTGCGAAATCATCCCTACGATGTTATGTGCTTTGGATCCAAAGTGGAAGGAACGGTCGCGTCCTTTGGTGAATCCGTGCGCTTTGCCTTGAAATTGCTCAAAAAGCTGTGTTAATTCTACTCCTCTGGAAGTAAACACGCCCAGGTTTCGGTGCATAGGCAGGATGTACTCATCTTTATCCAGAGCCAATGCCGCACCCACAGAGATGGCCTCCTGTCCGATTCCGGAAAACCACTTGCTGATTTTCCCCTGACGGAGCAGGATGAGCATTTTTTCTTCTATCAATCGGGGAGTGACCAGTTCGGAGTAGATGGCCAGGAGTTGTTTATCGGACCTTGTTTTGCGATCAAATTTCATGGGGCTAAAAAATTTGCCCAAAGGTAAAATTTATCCTATCAAGTAATCCACCAAGGATTATTTAATTTTGGTGCCCAACATGGTAGCATACAAAGAACACACCCTCCCCAACGGACTACAACTGATCGTACATGAAGATCATAGCAGCCCGGTGGTTTGTCTCAACATCCTTTACAAAGTAGGCTCCCGCAATGAGCTGCCTCATAAAACGGGGTTTGCTCACCTTTTTGAGCACCTGATGTTCGGGGGTTCGAAAAACGTGAAGAATTTTGATGAGCCGCTGCAAGCGGTGGGCGGTGACAACAATGCTTTTACCAACACGGACATTACCAATTACTACATTACCATCCCCTCCGCCAATGTGGAAACCGCTTTTTGGCTGGAATCTGACCGGATGCTGAGTCTTTCATTTGATCCCGAAGTACTGGAGGTGCAGCGAAAGGTGGTGATCGAGGAGTTTAAGCAGCGCTACCTCAATCAGCCGTATGGTGACGTATGGCTAAAGCTAAGACCCCTGGCCTACCAGAAGCATCCCTATCAGTGGCCCACTATTGGGAAGGAGATTAGTCACATAGAGGAGGCGACTATGGAGGATGTCAAGAGCTTTTTTAACGCTCATTATCATCCAGGCAATGCCGTACTGGTGGTAGCCGGAGATATATCGGAGGAAAAAGCACTCGAATTGACTCAAAAATGGTTTGGGGAAATCCCCGGCAAACCGATGAGCAATGGAAGGATTGAGGCAGAGCCCCCTCAGACAGCTCCCCGATTTATGGAGGTGGCGGACAATGTACCGGCTGATGCCATTTACAAAACATATCACATGCCCCGTCGGTTGGGTAAGGCATATCACGCCGCAGACCTGTTAAGTGATATCCTCGGGAGGGGTAAGTCAGCCATTCTTTTCAATGAGCTGGTAAAGAAAAAGCCGCTGTTTTCCAGTCTGTCAGCTCATGTGACAGGGAGTTATGATCCGGGGCTGTTGGTGATTACCGGCAGATTGTTGCCGGGAGTAGCGCTGAAGGATGCGGATCTCGCGATTCAGGAGCATTTGGAACCAGTCAAACAGCATATTGATTCTGAGCTCTTGCAGAAGGTAAAGAACCAGGCAGAGGCGACCACCGTATTTGCAGAAGTGGATTTGCTCAACAGGGCCATGGGTCTGGCCTTTGCTGCCTTCCTGGGCGATGCAAATCTGATCAATGAGGAGCTGGATCAGATCAAGTCACTTGAAGCTGAGGATCTATTGGAATCTGCCAGAACCATCCTCAGAGCAGATAATTGTACGACTATGTATTATCAAAAACGAGCACAATGAAACCAAATATCAGAATAGGTTATGGGTATGACGTACATGCAATGGCAGAGGGCATAGATTTTTGGATTGGGGGGATTAAAGTCCCACACACCCACGGCGCCTATGGTCATTCGGACGCCGATGTGCTCATCCATGTCATTTGTGATGCCCTCCTGGGCGCTGCGAACATGCGCGATATCGGGTTTCACTTTTCCGACAAGGACCCTCAGTACAAAGGGATTGATAGCAAAATACTGTTGAAAAAAGTGGTTGATCTGCTGGATGAGGCGGGTTATGGGATTGTGAATGTGGATACCACTGTCTGTCTGCAGCAGCCCAAACTCAGTCCGTATATAGAACCGATGAAGGCCTGTTTGGCGGAAGTGATGGGGCTACCGGTAGAGGATGTTTCGGTCAAAGCTACCACTACCGAAAAACTGGGCTTTGTAGGCAAGGAGGAAGGTGTGGCCGCCCATGCGGTGGTGCTGATTTATAAAAAATCGGATTTCTAGCAGAATCCCCAATTTCGTTTTTACCGTTTGTTTTGTGGTTTCACCTGCCAAATTCTCTGTATTGAGGGTGAATCTTTTGATCATATTGTCAATAATCTTCAAATAATTTGAAACTGTTTTCTTTTCACTGTCGTTAACAAATTTGTTAAACAAAAAAGTGAATGGGAAGTGCAGATGTGCAAACTGAAAAGTTGATCAAAGACAAAGCGAAGGTTTTGTTTTTCCAAAAGGGTTATTTGAATGCCACCACTCAGGAAATCGCGGATGAGGCCGGTGTCAACCGAGCCCTGATCCATTATTATTTCAGATCACGGGAACAAATGATGGACACCCTTTTGGATGAGGCCCTTGTGGAGAAGAAGGAAAAGGTGAGGAAGATTCTAACAGCGGATCTTCCATTCCGTGAGAAAATCGCCAACTACATAGAGACGATGGTTGATCATGGGCTAACCTATCCGTATCTGGACAACTTCATTATTAGTGAAACAGCCCGATACCCTGATAAGGTAAGGGCCTTTTGTTCGCGCGACAGTATAAAATCTACTGATTTGATTCAGGAACAACTGGAGGAAGAGATTGCTGCAGGGCGGATGGTGCCTATCTCCCCCCAGGACTTCATGGTGAACCTGGCCGCACTTTGTAATTATCCCATTCTCGCCAAGCCGGTGCTGAAAACCATTTATGGCATGACAGATACGACTTACCGCGAGTTTTTGAATGAACGCAAACAAACTATTTACATGACCCTTTTCGGAGAGCGAATGCCCCAAACGCAATCCAAATAGGGTTAACAAAGAACTACTCAGGACTACTTATGAAAGTTAATTTAAGCTGGCTCCGCGCGACCTTTTGGTTGGTGGGGAGCATGGTGTATCCACTAGTTAGTGGTGCACAGGATGAAAACAAAATGGAATCAGCCACGCTGGAGGAAGTGGTGGCCTATGCACTGAAACACCAGCCGGGAGTGCAGCAGGCTGAGATCAATCAGGAGATTGTGAATCAGGCGGTGAAGGGCAAACTGGCAGATTGGTACCCACAAATCAGTTTTAACTACAACTATCAGCGATTTATCGATCTCCAGTCCAGTGTGATTGGGGGCGAGGTGATCCGTTTTGGAGTCAATAATACCTCGTCTGCCCAGCTCACTGCCACGCAGAGCCTTTTCAATCGGGATGTGCTCCTGGCAAGCAACACGGCTTCCACTGTACGCCTCCAGGCCGAGCAGGGAACACAGCAGGCCAAAATCCAAATGGTGGTGAATGTCAGCAAAGCATTTTATGATTTATTGGCCACTCAGAAGCAAATAGAGGTGAGTGAAGAATCTGTCATCAGGCTGGAAAGTAGCCTGAAGGATGCCAGGAGCCGATATGAGGCGGGTGTTGCCGATAAAACGGATTACCAACGCGCCACCATAGCACTTGGCAATGCCCAGGCGGCCTACAAAGCAAACCAGGAGCTGCTGGGATATAAGCAGCAAAACCTGAAAACCCTGATGGGTTACCCTCTCGAGGAGGAATTGCCGATAGCTTACGATGTGGACATGATGGAGAATGAGATTCTGCTGGACACGTCCGAGCAGATGAACCCCGTGAATCACATCAATTTTCGCCTGTTGCAAACACAGCGTGAGCTGCAGGAGGCCAATGTGAAATACAACCAGTGGGCTTTCCTACCGTCCCTGAGTGCATTTGGAGCTTATAACCTCAACTATCAAAATGACAACTTCGGTGAGCTGTATAACACTAGTTATCCTTACTCGTATGTGGGAGCTACTTTGTCTTTACCGCTCTTTCAGGGGGGCAAGCGATTATCCAAAATTCAGGAGCAAAAATGGACGAGTGACAGGCTGGATGTGGGGATCGCCGATTTGAAAAACAAGCTCGATACAGAGTATGACCGGGCGCTGGCCGCTTACAAAAGCAATTTGTACAGCTACCTGGCTCAAAAAAAGAATGTGGAGCTGGCTCAGGAGGTTTATGACATTATTCAGCTTCAGTATCAGAGTGGGGTGAAAACCTATCTGGATGTGACCATTGCAGAAACGGATTTGCGAACCACCAGAATCAATTATTTCAATGCTTTGTATCAGGTGTTGGCCAGTAAAATTGATGTAAATCGGGCCTTGGGCACTATTAACTATTAAAAACCAACCATTTCAAAATTTGAATTTTATGTTATCTAGAAATATACAATCATGCTCACTGATAGCTGGAATCACTTTGCTGGCGGCATGTGGAGAACCACAGCCATCAGGTATGCAGGCACCTCCGGCAGCAACTGTTAGTGTTACTACTGTGCAGGCCAGGGCGGTAAGTTATTATGATGAAATTCCTGCCAACGTGAAAGCTCTGCAGGAAGTGGAATTGAGAGCTCAGGTGAGTGGATACATCACGGGGATCTACTTCAAAGAGGGGGATCAGGTGAAAAAGGGACAGAAACTCTACACCATCGATCAGCAACAAACGCAAGCCAACTACCAGCAGGCATTGGCCAACTTGTCTGTACAGGAGGCCAATTTGGCAAAAGCCGAAAAGGATGTAGAACGCTACCGCGAGTTGGATAAGAAGGACGCCATAGCCAAGCAGCAAGTGGACTATGCCGAAGCAACCTACGAAGCGGCGGTAAAACAAGTAGAAGCAGCCAGGGCAATGGTTTCCAGCTCACAAACGAATGTGCGTTATTCAACGATCGTAGCCCCATTTGATGGGACCATCGGGATTTCGCAGGTACGGTTAGGGGCTTCAGTTTCTCCGGGTCAGACGTTACTGAACACCGTTTCCTCCAATGATCCGATTGGTGTGGACATTGCTGTGGACCAGCGTGAAATCCTGAGGTTCTCTCAGCTGCTCAATTCCTCTGCAGCTGACACTGATTCTGTTTTTCAACTGGTATTGGGAGGTGAAATTTATCCTCATTTTGGCACTTTGAGCTTTATAGACCGGGCGGTGGATCCTCAGACGGGGACCATCAAGATGAGAATCGAATTTCCCAACCCAGAGCACGTTTTGCGACCCGGGATGTCCGCTACATTGAGAGTGGCTAGTTATGCCGAAAATGCTATCACCGTACCTTTTAAGTCCCTTACCGAACTGCTGGGCGAGTTTCTGGTCTACGTGGTACAGGATGATAAGGTATCTCAGCAAAAGGTTGCCAAAGGAAGACAGATCGGAATGGATGTGATCATCGAGAGTGGCTTGAAATCCGGACAAACCATCGTGGTAGAAGGGGTTCAAAAATTGAGGGAGGGCTCGACCATCAGTATCCAGTAGTCCTGTCGGTTTATCCTTTCATAAAATCTTAAATTTTCTAATCAATACAAGATGATTGCAGACGTTTTTATAAAAAGACCTGTGACGGCCATCGTGATTTCCGTGGTGATCGTGCTGGTGGGCCTGATAGCTATGACCACCCTGCCGGTTTCACAATACCCGGACATTACACCGCCTACAGTGTCCATCAGTGGAAATTACATTGGGGCTGATGCCGAGACGGTGGAGCAAACCACCACGACAGCCATAGAAACCCAGGTGAATGGTACGCCAGGTATGACCTACATGTCCAGCAACAGTACCGCCAGTGGAGCCAGTAGTGTCACGGTTACTTTTGACGTGGGTACTGATATTGACATTGCTACGCTGGATGTACAAAACCGGGTGAGTGTAGCGGAGCCTTCTTTGCCAGAAATCGTGAAGCGGCTTGGGCTGACTGTGAGAAAGAGAAATCCGAGTATTTTCATGGCCCTGGCACTCTACTCTCCTGAAGGGACCCATGATGCCACTTATCTTGGCAACTATGCGAATATTTATCTGAAAGATGCCATGCTCCGTGTAAAGGGCGTGGGCGATATCGTCTCTGTGGGGGATGATTTTGGGATGCGTATTTGGCTGAATCCGGATAAGTTGGCGAGCCTGAAGATCACCCCGGCGGAAGTGAACGCAGCGCTGGCTGAGCAGAACCTGCAGATGTCCGCAGGGACAATTGGCGGGACACCACAGCCAAAAACACAAGCATTTGAGTATAATGTGATCAGCAATAGCCGGATCAATACGGTGGAGGATTTTGAGAACATCGTGGTACGTACCAATCCGCAGACGGGGAGCATGGTCTATTTGTCTGACATTGCCCGGGTGGAGCTGGCCAAGTTCAATTATGGAAACCACCCATTTGTGATGGGACATGAGGCCGCCTTTATGCTTCTTTATTTGGAGCCGGGAGCCAATGCCCTGGAAACAGGCAAAGGAGTGGAAAAGGCCCTGACCGAATTAAGGGCATCATTTCCAAAGGATGTGGATTTTTTGATTCCACTGGAAACCACTTCTGTAGTTGAGGTTTCGATCAGTGAGGTGACCCATACACTGCTGGAAGCACTGGCTCTCGTGGTATTTGTGGTGTTTTTATTCCTCCAAAACTGGAGGGCTACCCTGATTCCAATTTTAGCGATCCCGGTTTCTTTGATCGGTACATTCATCTTTTTTGTACCCTTTGGATTTACCATCAACACCCTGACGCTGTTCGCCTTTGTATTGGCCATAGGTATCGTGGTAGATGATGCCATCGTGGTGGTGGAGGCCATCCAGCACAACATTGATGCCTATAAGATGTCTGCCAAAGAAGCCACTAAAAAGGCCATGAAGGAGATCTCCGGTCCGGTTATCGCTATTGCTTTGATCCTGGCGGCGGTGTTTGTGCCTGTTGGCTTTGTGCCTGGTATCGTGGGCAAGCTCTATCAGCAGTTTGCCATTACCATTGCCATTTCTGTTGTGATTTCAGCGTTTGTGGCTTTGTCCCTTACTCCGGCACTGAGCATGATGCTCCTCAAACCTTCCAACACGGGAGAAAAACGCAATCTCCTTGATCGCTTTTTTATGGCTTTCAACCGCTGGTTTGATCGGGTGTCTGGATCATATACCAAAAGTGTGAGTACCTGGATCAGAAAGACACCATACGTATTGGTGATGATGATTTGTCTTTTTGTAGGGCTTACCTATATGTTCCAAACCAAACCTACGGGATTTGTACCCACGGAAGATGAGAAACGCATGTATGTGGCCTATGAAATGCCTGAGGGTACGTCAACCACTCGAAACATTGAGCTTCATCTGGAGCTTCAGCGCAGGGTTATGAGCATCCCGGCTGTAGATGTGGTCGGCGGACTGGCGGGATTGAACATTTTGACCTTTTCGAATAAATCGAACTCAGGGACTCTTTTTGTAAACCTAAAACACTGGGATGATCGTGACCCTGAGACCGAGGGTGTTCCGCAAATTATGAATCAGATCCGCCAGATGACTGCCGATATCAAAGAAGCAAGGATTTTGGTCATTGCACCACCGGCGATACCGGGATTGGGCCGAAGTTCAGGGTTTACCTTTGAGCTGCTGCAGACCACCAGTGGTGATGACATCAAAGCGTTTGAGGGAGTAATGAATCAATTTATTGGTGCGGCGAATCAGCGCCCTGAAATAGGGATGGCATATTCTTTCTTCTCAGCCCGCACGCCGAGTTATCAGGTAGACCTGGACAAGGAAAAAGCCAAGAAACTGGGGGTGTCAGTGTCAGAGGCTTACAGCACCATCTCCACCTTGCTGGCCAGTAGCTATGTGAATGACTTCAATATTTATGGGCGAAACTTTCGGGTAGTTACTCAGGCGGATACGGTGTATCGAAGTGACATAAGCGATATCGGGCGATATCATGTGCGAAACAGTGTGGGAGACATGGTGCCTCTGAGTGCGCTGATTACCACCAAAATGATCGAAACACCGGCAGTTATTTCACACTACAACATCTATCGGTCAGCGGAGATCCTCGGCGCAGCCAGTGATGGGTATAGCAGTGGTCAGGCCATTGAGGCATTGCGTGAAGTGGCAGAACAGGTATTGCCTGCAGGCTATAGCTATGAGTTTAGCGGGATGAGCCGTGAGGAAATCAAAGCAGGGAGCAGCACGGGGATCATTTTCGCCATCTCCATCTTATTTGTCTTTTTGTTTCTGACAGCCCTTTATGAAAGCTGGTCCGTTCCTTTTTCGGTATTGTTTGCGGTACCTATTGGAGCTTTTGGTTCTATTCTCACCCTCATGCTCCTGCCGGGACTTACCAATAACATCTACGCACAGATTGGCTTGATAACGCTGATCGGTCTGGCAGCTAAAAATGCCATTCTGATCGTGGAGTTTGCCAAGGAACGCGTGGATCAGGGAATGGATATCGTGGAGTCCACACTGGAGGCGGTACGCCTGAGGCTAAGACCAATTATTATGACCTCATTGGCCTTTATCCTTGGGGTAATGCCACTGGCCTTTTCATCTGGAGCAGGAGCGGAAGCACGTAAGACCATTGGCTGGACTGTGGCTGGAGGGATGATTGCGGCCAGTTCGCTTGCCATCTTCGTGGTGCCGGTACTGTATGTCATGATCACCAAGATCGCTTACCGCAAAAAGAAAGAAGAAGCAACCAGCTGATCAAACAAATTATTTAATGATGAAAGCGCCTTTGTTCACTCAGAGGCGCTTTTTTATTACCTCACCAGCACAAACTCATAGCCATTGCAGGGGTTGTAAAACTGGTACACGGTGAGTCCGCGAATGGGGAGGTCATAGGCATATACCGAGCCGCCATCGAATACTTCATCCAAAATTTCTGTCAGGGCAGCTTCTTCTTCTGGAGTGGGGGCAGAGGAGTAATAGTAGTTATCCTGCCAATCTATTTGCAGCCGGTTACCCACGGCAGTAGGAGTGAATGAGCGGAGGTAGAAAGCGCTGTTCTCTTGATCATCTTCCACCAAAAAACCCACGGAATTTGCCGGGATACTGTCCGATTCAAACCCATAAGTCATGATAAAGGCGAGTGCGTTGGGGAGCTTCTGGCTGATACTGCCTTCTTCTGCCAACGACCGTAGACTGTCGTCAAAAATGAAGGGAATGTTCACACTGTATAGGCTGCCAGCTTGTGGCTCAAAGCCCAACCCACTGCTGTTGAAGAGGTTTTTGGTGAGGCTTCCACCTCCGGGGATGCTGTAAACCGGTGTGGGCTCAGCGGAGGTTTCGCACAATGGCGCTCCGGTTTCGGAAAAGTCTCCAAGGGTCAGTTCACTGAGCTCAAAGCCTTTGCCCCCCACCTTGATCTGTATGGGTTGGTTGAAAATGATTTTTCCACCCATGAAAGTATAGCCGCTGGATTGATTCAGGCTTACATGGGTTCCGGACAAAACTTCCTCCAGGGTACTTCCCGATCCGGCCAGATCGAAGAGCACCGTTCGTTTGGCCAGATCTACCGACCAGAATACGGAGATGTCCAGGTCACTGAGATAAAGCTGCTGAGTAGGGTTAGCTCCACCGAAAAGTCTTGGAGACTGCCCTGCATACAGATCAAAATTTGCAGCGATCTCTCGCGAAAAGGCTGACGCGTCTGTGGCATTGGCTGGAGTGAAAACAATGGAACTGGGATCATTCAGGTCTGATTTACTACGGAAGTAAAGATCACCATCGTCTTTTTCCTCATAGATAAACTCAAACTCCGCACCAAAGCTGGCCTGATCCAGTTCGAAAAGATAATGGAGCGCGCCATAGGTTTCGAAAATAAGCTCCAATCCCTGCCCGGCATCTATCCGGTAGGGAATGGTCTGTTCGTGAAATTCCCCGGCGTTGGCGGCCAGGTCGGTGGAGATGGTGACAGTGCCATCGGTTTTAAACTTCATGATCATGAAAAAAGCCCCAGAAGCAGAAGTGGGCTGATACAGGACTTTCCACCCCTCTGAAGGATCTGTGAGATCGTCGCGGAGGTTTTCGATGGCCGTAAACACCCGATTTTCCACAGAGGGCAGTCCCGTTTCATCCTCCTGGCAGGCGGTGAACAGACTCACGATCAATAGGCTCAGTAGAATCTTCCTCATTGGTTTAAAGTTTGGACTGAATGACGTTCCTCAGTTCAGTCAAATCTATTCCCGTTACTTTTTTGTAGTGACCGGTGATGGCAGCCAGTTTTTCAGCAATAAATTCCTTGCCCGTGTTTTGGGCTTCGCACTCAGCCGTGCCACAATCTTCTACCAGGGTAATGAAGTGCGCATCAAATTCCGGGTCGAACAGGTAAAAAGCCACCGTTTCTGCAAAGTCTTCATTGGGTGAGCTGGTGGCGTAGGGTGACACAAAGCCTCTGATCAGCGCTTCAGCATCGGTGAGATTGTACCAGGAACCTGCACTGGTATAACCAGCCGTGGTGATGGTCTCAAAAGAGGCCGGAAGCTTGTAACGCTGATGTACCGTATGAGCAAACTCGTGATAGACTGTTTGGAGTTGCAGCTCGCGCCAGTCAAGGTCTTCAGGGTCTATGGCGTTCACGTTGGTGAAGGTGATTCTGGACCCTGCGTCGGCAGACCCCAGTGTGACCGTGCCATCCGGGTTATAGATAAATCCACCCAGGAAAATAATTTCCGGCGGCACATGGCCACGGAAAAAGACCTCACCATTGGTGACTTCCAGGTAGGGGTCGATCCAGTATTTTTCAATAAAATCCAGCATGGGGCGAACCACCTCCAGTCTGGGAGGAGTGACCCGCTCCCCTGTGGCCACATACCGATCCACATACCGGTAGCGGATGGCCATGTCATACTCTTTTGTAAAGTGCTCTTCTATGTATTCATCCAGCTCGGTGAGGGTTACATCATTGTCCTTCTCCGGGATGTTCAGGCTTTCGTCGGGATAGCACCCAGACAGGCTTGCGACCAGCGCAATCAGCAGCCATCGCTTCGATATGTTCCGCCCTTTCCTCATCTTTCGTTGGGTTCAAGCCCACCCACCTCAATGGCAGATTGTGGGATTTGTAAAACTCTTCTTAGGTCATCACCACTGAGCGAGATGGTGGAGCCATCGGACAACTCATGAGTCACGGAGATACCGTATCGTTTGATGTCAAACCAGCGAAGACCCTGAATGATAAACTCCTTTCGTCGCTCGAAAAGGATATAGTTAAGTAATATCAACTGATCTGTAAATGTGGGATCATTATTGGCCCCAAAAAATGCCCGCAGGTTCTCAAAAGTGAGGGTGGTGTTGCCACCGCTGTATCGCCGGGCCACAAACACATTGAGATCTGCCAATGCCCCGTTGAGGTCATTTTGAATGGTATAAGCTTCTGCCCGGTTCAATAGGACTTCCTCTCCGCTAAAGGAAATGGCGATGTGATAGGGCAGGCCCACATTGGAGTTGAGGCTGCTGCGCTCAAAAAGATTTTGAAACCTCACCGGTAACAGTGCATTGTCACCTTTCACAAAGGCAGGGTTTTCACGCTCGTCGGTTGTGCCCGGAAAAGGGGAAGCCGCAAAGAGGTCCGAATAAAAATCCGAAAGAGGCCCATGAGCGAAATCGGGTCGCTGGACCAACGAGATTTTGCGCATGAGTAAAAAATTTCCGGGGAGATCTGGAGAAGTGTAGAGCTGTGGATACCCCGTAATGGAAGACTTGGCATTCTGAAACTCTTCAGAGGTGAGATCACGGATAAAGCTGCCGGGATTGGCACCCAAAAGCTCCGTACTGTACTGAATGCAGCGGGTCACATCTCCTTTATACAGGTAGAAACGAGAGGCGAAGGCCAGTGCCGCATTGGTATTGAAATGGTATTTCCCCGAATTGCCAAAATAACTGTCATTAACTTTTTCCAATCCATCCAGCAGGTCATCCTCTACTTCATTGTATACTTTTTTTACGGACTCACGCTCATAAGTTTCTATGAAGACCGTTTCAGGCGTTTTTACATAGGGCACACCATCACCGGAAGATTCCACGGTATAATGCTCTCCAAATAAATTGACCAACATAAAGTGGCCATACGCTCTTGTGAGCTTGGCTTCAGCCTCTATGGCGTCTTTTCGTATTTCTTCTTCCTCTGAGGTTACCTCAAAATCATCCAACACAGCCAGTACTTCATTGGCATGGGCGATGGCATTGTAGGTTTCATACCAAAAGAAATCTGGTGTGTCCTGCTCGGTAGGTCCACTGGTGATGTCTTCCCACTGGTAGGCCTGTTCCTGGCTCTGCCTGATGGTCACGCCAGTTGTAAAGCCCACATTGTCGGTCATCCATTCGGTGAATGCCGGACTGGCTACAGAATAGGCATTGGTCAGGAGCTGGGCACTTTTGTCCAGAGAATTGAGGTTCACGCGATTGTCGGGTACTTCGTCCAGAAAGTCATCGCAGCCAAGGAGTCCCCCAATGAGGAGCCCTCCCATCAGCATTTTTTCGAGTCGGTATCGTCTTTGCTTTTTCATCAAAATCCTACGTTAAGTGAAAAAGTGATGGTTTTGGGCTGTGGTAGTGAAACCCCGCCACTGCTGAAAAACTCAGGGTCCTGACCTTTGAGTTTTTTATCAGAGTACAAAAGCGCAATGTTTTGCCCCTCAAGGCTCAGCGATGCACTGGATAGTCCCATGCGCCCGATGAGCGCCGGAGGGATGGCGTAGGAGAGGCGCACCGTCCTCAGGCGCAGGTAGTCTCCATTCGCTACACGCGCGGTACTTTTATTATATAGCTGATAGGCCAGCACCACATTACCATTGCTTTGGGCCACGCCCCGGTCCAGGATCACCGGATAGTCCGTCAGCTCCTCATCTCCGGGCACCGCCCAGCGATTGATCAACTCCGCCGGCAGGGCATCAAAGTCCGTATAGGTGGCAAAGAAGGCGTCATTCAGGCGAATTTTATAATCAAATTTATAGGACAGCAAAACCATCAGTGAGAAGCCTTTATACCCAAAGGTGTTGGTCAGACCTCCCGCTCCGCGAGGCTCTACGGGTCCTTCGTATTTGAGTGTGGAGGTCAGGCTCCCACGATCCTGAAGGTCGTATTGGTACACAATTTCATTGTTTTCATCATAAAAGGTAGGCACCCCCTGTTCATTCAGTCCGGCAAACCGGGTCGAAAAGAGCCCTCTTCGTGGGCCTCCCAAAACGGCGGCACCATTCTGACCAATGGCATCAGCAATCCTGGGTCCAAAATCCAGTCGCGTGATCTTGTCGATGGTATAGCCCACGTTGAAGTTGGTGCGCCAGGTGAAGTCACGGCCTTGGAGGTTTTCGGTAGAAATGGAAGCTTCAAAGCCATCCGCATCCATGTCGGCAAAGTTTCCTGTCTTTAGCCCCTGGCCACCTATGCCACTGGTTTGCACTGTACCGATAAGGTCGTAGGCGTTTCTTCTGTAGTAGTTAAACGAACCGCTGACCCGGTTTTTCAAAACGGCAATGTCCATGCCCACATTGAGTTCTTTGAGTTTTTCCCAGGTAAGTTCAGTGTTGGTGAGGTCCTGAATGTAGAGGTATGGCTCCACATCGGTGGGTCGCACGGTCACGTCGGCCTGCAGGTTGAGCAGTGCGCTGGCATTCGGGGGCAGGTTACCTGAGATACCATAGGTACCTCTTAGTTTGAGGTTGTCAATGAAAGGGACGTTGAAAAAAGACTCGTTGGTGACGTTCCAGGCGCCACTCACATTCCAGGTGGGTAGATAGCGCGCGGCCTTACTTTCGCCCAGCTGGTTGGAGCCGTCATAGCGCACGGTGAAGTTGGCAATATACCTTGATTTGTAGGCATATCCTCCGTTGACGAAAAGCCCCAGAAACCTGTCTTTTGATGAGGAAAGTCTGTAATAATCAATATTCTGCAGGTTGAAAAACTCAATAATATTAGGGTCTGTAATGACTATGCCTCCACTTTCATAGATCACGCCCATGCCGGTGGTGCTGGATTCGGTTCGGTTCGAAAAGCGAATTTCCTGCCCTGCAAGCACATTGATCTCATGAGCTTCTGCAAAAGTTCGGTTCCAATCGGCACTGATTCGAGCATAAAAGTTTAACAGCTCACTTTGATCGAGGTAATTGAAACCACCCTGTGGGAGCACCACTACAGGATTGAGGCCCGGGTTGTCCGGGTCGCGGTAGAGGAGGTTATTGGCATCCTGGATAAACTGGGTGCCATTGGCTCTGTAGGCTTCTGCCTGGTTGGAGTTTTCATGAACCGTATGGTCACGTACGGTATTGGCATACCGTGCTTGCAGCACCCCTTTGAAAGACAGGTTTTTACTTGGGTTGACTTCAAAATCCGTTTGTGCGGAGAAGTCGGAAACGGTAATGTCTATGTAGTTCAGTTGCAGTTCCTCCAGGATATTGAAGGGGGCATAGTTTCTTCTGAAATATTCCAGATTCCCGTCATCGTCATACGGACGAATAGATCGGGCGGTATTCAGCGCATAGCTGAAAGGGTTGATGTCAAAGTTTCTACTGAAGCGTCCGGTGATGGGGTCAAATTCACGGTTTCGGGTACCTGGCACCCGTTGATCCCGGTAGCTGGCAGAGAGCTTCAGGCCAAAAGTGAAAATATCAGAGAGGAAATAAGTATTTCGGGAGGAGGCGGTCACCCGTTGCACATTGTCGGCGATGGTCTGACCCTGGTCATTGAGGAAACTAATGGAGTAGTAACTGTTGGATTTTTCGCTACCCGCAGTGAAACTCACGGAGTGCTGTTGCTGCAGGGCTGCTTCGCGGAAAAGTACTTCAAACCAGTCCGTATTGGCATTTTCGTAAGTATTCAGGAACTCTTCATTCAGGGTGCCTCCGGGGCCCCACTCAAGTTCATGATTGGCGATCTGGGTAAACATCTTGCCCATGGCGCCATAGTTCTGCGCTCTCACCGAGGTGGTGATATCCACCAGCCCTTTTTCATACAGCTCACGGTATACAGACATTTCCTGAGCCGAGTTCATCAGGTTAAACTGGTTGTAGGTAGGTCTTAACTTGAAGGAGTAATTGCCGGAGTAGTTGACTCTCAGCTTGCCACTTTTCCCCCTTTTGGTGGTGATCACAATGACCCCATTGGCAGCACGGGCACCGTAGATGGCGGTAGCTGAGGCGTCTTTCAGAATTTGGAAAGATTCTATGTCGTTCGGGTTGAGGTTGGCAATGGAGGAGCTGATGAGGGTATTGGCATTACCGGATATAAAGTCATCCGTATTGACATTGGCCAGGTCTTCCAGGATCACCCCGTCGATGACGAAAAGTGGCTGATTGTTTCCATTGATGGAGGCATTGCCCCGAATCCTGATTTTTGGGCTGGTGCCAAAGGTCCCCGAGACATTGTCCACATTCACCCCAGCCACCTGCCCTTCCAAAGCCCGGCTCACATCCGTGAGCCCATTGACTTTGATGTCATCCATTTGCAGACTCTCAGAGGCTCCGGTGAAAAGTTTACGGTCTACCTCCTGAAATCCTGTGATGACCACCTCGCCCAATACAGCAGTGGCCTCTTTCAGCTGGATGGTGATTGGGCGGCTACTTTTGACCAGGTATTCTTCGCTTTCCATACCGATCATACTGATCACGATGGTTTGCCCTTGCGCTACACTGAGCCGGAAAGTGCCATCCAGGTCGGTGACCGTGCCCGAAGTTTCCCCTTTCACCTGTACGGTAGCACCAATGAGGCCTTCGCCAGATTGATCCAGAATTTTCCCCGACAGGGCAATAGACTGAGCGCTTACCTGAAGTGAAACAGCACTAAAAAGAACAGAAAGAATAAAAAGAAACCTCATTCATTTGGGTGGTTCAGTATTAGTCTCTCTCGAAAACGTATACCAAATCAAATGACACCACCCTGCTGATGGCATTGCTTACCGAATCCAGCTGCTGGTCGGTCAAGGTGTTCAGATAGTCGATGTATTTTTGAGTGACCGTATCAAAGTAGATATCCGGGATAAACGCACTCTGAGTTTCGAAGCTGAGCCAAAGGTCGTCTTCTTCATTTTTTTCTATGGTCCAGTCCTGATCGTCATTGTCTTCAGTTGATTCCAACTTGAGCTCATCATCATCTATCTCCCATGTGCCTGCATCGTTGATGTCTGGCCCGGTGACCCCTATTTCTAAACTATAGGTGCCATCCTTCTCCAGCACCAGGGTATAGTCATCATATACCACGCCATTGCCAAAGCTCAGCTCATCTATGTCATAGGCAAGGCCCTCATAGCCCTCAAACTCCGAAGGAAAATTGATAAAGAGATAACTATCAAGTGCCCATACTCCAACTTCATGTGGAGGAGCAGGCTCTTCCTTATCTTTACAGGAGACCACCAATAACAAGGCGATGAGGGCGAATAGTGGTAGATGATTTTTCATAGATTGGTCTTTATGTTTAAACTTAGGTTCGGTCACTTTATGAAAGCAATGCAAAATTTGAATTCCCTTACTGAATCTAAAAATAATCACTGGCAATGACTAATCACAAACTAAAGCTGATAACGACAGAAGATGGCTCACACAGTTTGCTCAGGGAAGACCTCAATGAAACCTATCATTCCTTCCATGGCGCCCGGTCAGAGTCGGCTTATGTGTTCATCGAACAGTGCCTTCACTACTATGCGGAACAGACCAAAAAAGGGCGGATACGCATCTTTGAAGTGGGTTTTGGAACGGGCCTGAATGCCTTTTTGGCTGCTGCTTTTGCAGAAGAAAATAAAGTGGCATTGGAGTTTCACTCGGTGGAGCCTTTCCCTGTGGTCAGGGAAATATTTGAGCAGTTAAATTTTGGACAAACTCCGGAGGAACAGCAACTGCTTGGAGCACTCCATGAATCGCCGTGGGAAAGTGCTCAGTCAATCACAAGCCATTTTTCATTGGTCAAGCATGAAACTACCCTTGAGGGTTTCTCTGCAGCCAGCGATTTTGACATGATTTTTTTTGATGCATTTGCTCCTTCCAAGCAGGCAGAGGTGTGGGAGCTGGCCAATCTAAAGAAATGCTTTGATCTGTTGCAGTCCGGTGGGATTCTCACTACCTACTGTGCCCAGGGTCAGTTTAAGCGCAACCTGGCAGCGGCCGGTTTTGAGGTGCAAACCCTCAAGGGAGCGATGGGAAAGAAGGAAATGGTGAGAGGGGTGAGAAACTAGAAAGTAAACTTAAGCTTCAATAAGGGAGAGTCGATAGAACCGATAGTATCTCCAATGAGTTCATAGTTGGACTTATTAAAGGAATACCCCAAAGCGTGTTTGTTTTCAGGATCCACGACCCAATACTCTTTTACCCCGAAGCTTTCATAAAGGTCTTTTTTTCGAATCAGGTCATGATCCCTATTGCCAGGAGAGAGTACTTCGATCAACATATCAGGAACCCCATGAATGTGTCCTGATTCGTTGACGATGGAAAGGTTATGGTTAAGAATGACTGTAATGTCTGGTTGGACGGCATTATTTTTTTCATCGAGATAGACATCCAATGGAGCGATCAGCACCATTCCGGTTTTGGTTTCTCTAAAGTGCGACATTAATTCATAGTTAATGTCATTCAGGACTACTTGATGTCCGGAGGTAGGCGAAGGGGACATATAGAGGGCATTGTTAATTAATTCGGCCAAAGTCCCCTCAGGGAGGCTTTGATAAACCTCCATGACTGTTTTTGGTGGACGCTCTAACGTATTCCGCATTTACTTAAAGATACAAATTAATGGATATTAATGTTTCTTAATAGAGGGTCAGGCGGCAGCGTTTTTCCTGACTTCTAAATGGTTGACCCCTCTTTTCTCCGAAAGGATCCAATAAAAAAGGAACCCCGTAGCCAGTGCAAAAACACCGGCGATCAGCCACCAGTTTTGAAAGCCGAGGGCATCGACCAGGTTAGTACCAATGAGCGGAGCGAGGACAAAAGCACTGGCAAAGGCCACGGAATATAGGCCCATGTAGGCTCCTCTGTTGCGCTTTCCGCTTCTTTGTACGGTGTAGGTAGCCATGAAAGGCATGGCAAAGATCTCCGCAAAGCTGATAAAGATACAAGCCAGATAAAGTGCCGCTTTGGATTCCATGCCGAAAAGCGCCAGAAATGCCAGGGCCATCAGGAAGCACCCAAAGGCAATAAGCCGTCGGATGGGGAACCGATCCCCAATTTTATAAACCAGCACCATCTCGAACAGAAAAACAATGAGTCCATTCAACCCAAGTAAAAGGCCGATTTCCTGCTCGGGAAGCTGATATACCTGACGATGGTAGATCGGCCAGGTACTGAATAACTGAAAAAACATGGTGGAAAAACAAATCACCAGAAGGATGAATCCAAGAAAGAGTCCATCACTCCAGACACTCTTGTCTGGAATCAATGCGGTGTTGGTATCTGGCAGAGGTTCTTTTTCTTTCCCCTGTTTCCCATAGAAATACAGAAAGAAGATCAGACCGGCACCTGCGCAGGTGATCGCATCAGCAATGAAGAGCCACTGATAAGAGACGGCAGCCAGGAGCCCACCCAGGGCAGGCCCAAAGGAAAAACCCAGGTTGATGGCCATCCGGTTCAGACTAAAGGCTCGGGTCACGTTCTCAGGTTTGGCGTAATAAGACACGGCAATCTGATTGGCAGGTCGGAGCATTTCAGAGACGAGGCTGACGAAAAAGATAAAGCCAGCAAGAGGATAAAAGCTTGTGACCTGCGAAAGCGCCAAAAACATTAACCCACCACCCAACAGGCTGATGAGCTGCACTTTGAAGGGCCCGATTTTATCCGTGAGCCAACCTCCCAGAAAAGACCCACCGATGGCTCCCAGGCCAAACATGCTCATGATCCAGCCGGTTTCTACCAGAGAGAAGCCCAGAGAACTGGTGAGGTAAACGCTCAGAAACGGGATCACCATGGTTCCGCTTCTATTGATGAGAATCACCAATGCGAGCATCCATGCGGCTGGAGAAAGCCCCCCAAATGCGTTCTTATAGAGGGTAATCACAGATTTCATCAGTCAGGCACCCGATCTACGATGTTTTCATCAGACATGATCACTTCCAGGGAAGAAACGCCTGCCACAGAAAAGAAACCAACCACAGAAACGTCATCGCTCGTGGGAACGATGTTGGTTGGGGAGTTGGCCAGAGGGTTGGCAAATAGCTGTGCAAAGCCAGGCTGTCGGACGGTTTCGTCCTGTACTCTGTAGAGGAAAAACCATGCGTCTATAGGAATGGCGTGTAGTTCTACCCGCAGTTTGTCACCCCGCTTGAATGGCGACACAGCCGGAGTTTCCGTAGGAAAGGGCGTAATGGCCGTACGGATGGGCTGTATGAAAATAAGGCTGTCTACCTCTCCGCCTGCTGAGAAGCCTGCGTCATAGGCGATATTGATCTGCTCGGGTTTGCCCAAATAGGTATCGTTCACAAAAGACTTTACCCAATAGGTATTGCCCGGACCCTCAAAATCTCTGGCCCAGAATTCAGCGTAGTAATAATCCTCTTCGATGAACGCATCTTTTTTGTTGTATTCGAAGGTGATGCTGTCCACAGAAGGTGCAGCATTCAGGGTGGAGAATGACTGGTACACCTGTCCATCTACTGAGATCTGAAGGCCGTAGGAATGCCCCACTTCACCGAAAACTTCGCCCGGTGCGGGTACCCATACATAGATACCGTCATCATCCTCGTCAGAGAAAACAAAAGGTTCCAGCGTTTCAATGTCTACCACGATCACCTCTGCTGCCAGTGCAGGTTCCGGTGCCCCATTATCAAAATACGGCCGGGTATAGTTCAATACTATCTGCTGAGTATCACCCGTGTTGGTGAGCCACGCATCTACATTCAGGAAGGGAGTGGTGTCTTTCAGAGGAATATCCACTTCGTCATCACAAGAGGATATGCCAAGCGCTACAATGAGTATAAATAAAAGCTTTTTCATCCTGATTAAAATTTAAAATTGTAAGAAACCGCCGGAACGAATGTGCCTAAGATGGAGACCTGATTGGCCTGTGTGATGGCCTGCCCCGCCACGCTCAGGTCGTCTGTCTGGGCAAAGTAGATAGAGAAGGGGTTTCTCCGGGCGTACACGTTGTAGACTGTGAATACCCAGTGATCCTGTAGTTTTTTGGGCGAACCATCAGACTTGAGGGTTCGCATATACCAGGTGGCCGAGAGGTCCAGCCGGTGATAGTCAGGAATACGGCCATTGTTTCTGCCCAACACACCAGGGATGGTATAGCCCTGATTTTCGTATCGGTAAGAAGGGAGCGTATATGGAGTGCCCGTGATATAGGTGAAATTAGCTGATACCGACCATTTTTCACTCCAGTCATAGTTGGCCGTTACTTTGACGTTATGCGTCTGATCAAACCGGGTAGGGTACCAGTCCCCTTCGTTGATTCCTTCTACTTTGAGCTCTGTGCGAGCCAGTGTATAGCTGACCCACCCATTGATTTTACCGGAGTTTTTCTTCACAAAGAATTCCGCGCCATATGCCCGGCCATCTCCTGACAGAAGATCTCCTTCGAGGAACCTGTTAATCAATATTTCCGCTCCATCTATGTAGTCTACCTGATTTTGTGACTCTTTGTAGTAGACCTCCACGGACGTTTCCAGTTGATTATTGAGGAAATTTTTGAAGACTCCCAGAGCCACCTGATCCGCCAGCTGTGGCTTGATGTTGTTGGTACTTGGCGTCCACACATCCGTAGGCAGCGAAGCAGTGGTGTTAGAGACCAGATGAATGTACTGGCTCATCCTGTTGTAACTACCCTTGATGGAGGTGGATGGATTCACACTGTATTTGAATGAGAAGCGAGGCTCCAGGTTAGAATAGAACTGAATCGTCTCCCAGTTGTCGGCTTGTTCAATACTCGAAACGGGTCTTCTTTCCCCTTTCACTTCGGCATCCTCATAGTAATAAATGGATCCGGCTCCCAGGTATTGAAATCCTGAAAGACGAACACCATACTGCAGGGACAGGCGATCGTTTACCTTTTGGGTATTTCCCAGGTATATCGCTGTTTCAATGCTTTTGCGCTCGTCAAGGCTGATGTCACTCTCTTCACCATCACTTACCCCCAGTACTTCTGCTGGTTTGAAGCGATAAAGGATGGCTTCTGCCCCAAAAGAGAGCTCGTTGGAGGTGTTGATGAAATAGGAAAACTGCTCCTTAAAGTTGTAGGTAAGGATTCTTGACTTCCAGCTGAAAAGGTCATCTTTGGTTTCACCCACTTGAAAGGAATAGTCATAGTCGCTCAGAAAGAGTGTGGTATTGGAGAAAATCCGATCATTGAACAGGTGATTCCAACGTAAGCTGGCTGTTTTATTCCCCCAGTCAAAGCCCTGGTTAGCATCAAATTTGAAAACATCCCGACCCAGATAACCCGAAAGGTAAATTCTGTCCTTGTCAGAAATGTAGTAATTGGTTTTTCCCGTCAGGTCATAAAAGCGAAGCCCTACACCATCCAGGTCATTATTTTTCAAAAAAGGCTGCGCCAGCACATCGATGTACGACCTGCGACCGGCCAGGATAAAGGAGGATTTGTTTTTGGCAATGGGCCCCTCTACCGCAAAGCGGCTGAAGATGGTACCAACTCCACCATTCACTTCATAATTTTTGATATTTCCTTCTTTCATCCGCACATCCAGAATGGACGAAAGCCGGCCACCGTACTCTGCAGGGATTCCACCTTTATAGAGTTTTACATCCTTCACAGCATCCGGGTTGAACACCGAAAAGAAACCAAACATGTGTGAGGAATTGTAAACCGGCGCCTCATCCAGAAGGATAAGGTTCTGACCTACACTTCCGCCCCGCACATTGAAGCCGGACGCTCCTTCTCCTACCGTGGTGACTCCCGGGAGGAGCTGCAAGCTTTTTACCACATCTACCTCACCCAGAAAGGCGGGTATTTTCTGAATGGTGGTGATGTCGAGCTCTGCGGTGCTCATCTCCATGCCGGACACATTTTCGTCCTCTGGCTTAGCGGTGACCACCACTTCCTCTAATTTTTGTTCTGTGGAAAGAAGCTCCACGTCTAATCGGACATTCTGATTTAAAGAAACGGTTTTTTGAATCGGCTGGTAGCCAACATACCGGTACTCCACAGAGTACTCTCCCGGGGGAATGGTAATGGAATAGAATCCATAGACGTTGGTGATATTGCCACTGCTGAGCTCGCGTATGAGCACGGTGGCGCCGATGAGCGTTTCCCCATCAGACTGATCCTTTACGTAGCCACTGATGGTAAATTTTTCCTGACCTGAGGCAGAGAGAAGAAGCACGCCGCTCAGAAGGGTGAGTATTAGTTTTTTCAAGGCAGATTGAGTTTTTTGACCTTGGTTAGAAACGGTTTGTTTGGAAACTTGTTCAAAAAAGTGGATGAAAATTTCCTAACAAGGATGGTTAAATCTCCATGAAGGCGGTGGGAAGCCCCAAAACGGACATAAAGTGAGTTTAATTGGGGTCAGCGAATCTTGGTGCGCAGGTCATTCACAATCATGTCTGCATGCACCCGGGAGTTTTCTATAAACCATGCATTGGTTTTCAGCCCACCACAGATCACACCTGCCAGATAGACGTTTTCCACGTTGGTTTCCATGGTGTGCTCATCGTACTCGGGGGTCATATATTCATCCGTGCCAATGTTGATCCCCACCTTTTTCAGGAAAGTAAAGTCAGGCTGATATCCGGTCATGGCCAGGACAAAATCATTTGGCAGGGTAATGTCTCCTTCCGGAGTTTGCACATCGATGGATTTCTCCTCTATTCTCGTGATTTGAGACTCAAAATAGGCTTTGATGGACCCTTCATTAATTCGGTTCTCAATGTCGGGGCGTACCCAGTATTTTACGCGGGGGTTGATTTCTTTTTCACGCACCACCATGACCACTTCTTTGGCCCCTTTTCGAAAAGTTTCTAATGCCACGTCTACCGACGAATTGGCGGCCCCAACCACCGCCACCCGCATGTCAAAGTAGGGGTGTGGCTCGTCATAATAGTGTTTTACTTTGGGGAGGTCCTCGCCGGGAATGTTGAGCAAATAGGGTAAGTCGTAAAATCCTGTGGCGATGATGATGGCTCTGGCCGAATAGCTCTGTTTGGAGGTGTTCACATGGAAAATTTCTTTGTCCTTTTTCACTTCCAGGACATTTTCATACAGCCGGGTGTTGAGCTGACGCGAAGTGGCCACTCTTCGGTAATACTCCAGGGCTTCAGGACGCGTAGGCTTAGGGTTGTGAGAGATGAAGGGCACACGACCGATTTCCAACCGATCTGAAGTGGAAAAGAAGGTCATGTTGTGTGGATAGTTATAGATAGAGTTGACCAGGCACCCTTTATCTATAATGGTGTGACTCAACCCAGCGTCTTGCGCCGCTATCCCGCAGGCCAACCCAATAGGCCCAGCCCCTATGATCAATACATCCGTGTTTTCACTCATGGCATTTTAAAGTTTGTTGGGGGGTGATGCAGTAATCCAGGCGAATGTCGTGTGCTTCCGCAAAATCGAAGCGATCAAACAGTGGCCCCAAAGTAAGTCCAACCTTTAACACATCGGGTGCCATTTCTGTTAACAGGCGGTCATAATACCCTTTTCCGTACCCGATTCGGTTGCCCTGCTTGTCGGCGGCTAGTAAAGGGATCAGTACCAGCTCTATCTTATCCAGGTTGGCGGGTGTGCCACCTATGGGTGTGGGAATGCCAAAAGGATCGTCTTCAAACAACAGGTCACGGGTATAGACAAAATGACTCATTGTTTGCCGGGCAAAATCTGTAGCGGAGACCACTACCTCGGTTTTTACTCTGGAAAGCAATGCGATAAGTGGCCAGGTGTTGACCTCTTTGTTACGGGTGATGGGCAGAAAGCTATGAACACATCGAGCGCCTTTTTGGGAAATGAGCTGTGAGGCGGCCATGGTCACCTCCATGTTTCTTTTGGAAAAAACCTCCGAAACCAGCAAGCGTCTGTTGTGCAGTACGCCTCTTCTTATTTGTGCTTTCTCATTGGCCATTTATACATCGTGGAGTATATGGAAGCGGTAGGAGAACGCATCAAACTTCTCCAGCAGTTCGGGAATGAATCCGGGATTGTTCAGGTAAAAATTAAGAAAATTATCATGGCGCTCCTGTAGTCCGTTGCCGGGAAAGAGCTTCTCCTTGATGTTGTCTATCTGAGACATAGCCGTTTCGTTATTTTGCTCTTCGGCCTTTTTCAGCCGTTTGGCTATGTTTTCCAGGGTTTTAAATGTTTTGGCCCCTTCTGCTCCGATGAAGCCGGTGAGTGAACCATCTATTTCTTCGGCTTTGGATTTTATTCTGTTGAACACCATGTTCATCACTTTTCGCTCATCATTCAGTTCATAGCCGTTTTCCCCATGTTTTTGGAGATACATTTCTTTGAGTTTGTGAGCCGACTGAAATAGCTGTTTACCGGAGAGCTTCAGTTTTTGTACTTTTTTCTCGTTGGCCTTGTTCACAATGAGACCGAACACACGCGGCATCAGTGCGGGGAAAAACACCTCGTGATGGTCGAAAACGTCTTTGAGTTGTAGCCAATAGGCGATTTCCGCGGGGCCTCCCACATAGGCCAGGTTGGGTAAAATCACCTCCTGATACAAGGGACGCATGATTACATTAGGACTGAAATGCTCAGGATGCTTTTCAATCAATTCGATCATTTCCGGTTCAGAAAAGACTTTGTCTGTATTCAGGACTTTGAACTGCTCACCTTCACGCACGATACGTTCCCGGAGTCCGTTTTCCATGTAGAAGAAGTTGATTTCACGGGAAAAGGCCTGGTTTTTATACCCGGCAGCATCCAGCCTTTGTGAGGTGGCATTCACCAGTTCATTGGAGGTGTTCTCAAACAATTCCTTTTTGATCACAGGCGCAAAAAGGTGTTTCAAATTTTTGTGATCTGCATCCACCACGATCAACCCCTGATCCCCAAAGAGTTCATTGACATAAAACCGTACAGCATCGGCCAGTCGGTCGTGATCCAGATAGGCCTTTTCGAAGAGCGGAACGGCCTCAGGCAAGGAGTCGATAAGTTCATTGAGAGAATGGGGCTTCATTTTACCCACCGGGCCCGTTTGTGCGGTGCTCCATTCATATTTTTTACCAAAGAGGTTGAAATGATTGATTTCGGCCAGGTCGTGATCTTCTGTGGCCATCCAGTACACGGGCACAAAATGATAATCAGGATAGGCTGCTTTTAGTTGCTTGCAGGCGTTGATCACCGTCACAATCTTGTAAATGAAGTACAGCGGACCCGTGAAGATATTCAGCTGATGGCCTGTGGTGACGGTAAATGTTTTCTGGTTGGTGAGGCTGTGAATGTTGAACTCCACTGCCTCTGAGTGCGGAAGAGGTCCATACTGCTCTGCCAAAAGCGACACCAAAGTGGTGCGATGACTCATGGGCAGTTGCCTCTTTTCTATCAGTGATTGGAAGTTTGGGACAGTGGGGAAGGTGTCGTAAAAAGGCTTCAGGGCCTCTTTTTGCTGAATGTAATCAATAAAGATTGAGGAAAAACACTCTGTTTCTTCCAGATTGACTTGCTCTAATTTCATGCGTTAGTTTACCGGTTTTCCGTAGAGATCAAATGCGGTAGCTTTTTCGATGAGAATGTTGGCAAAATCACCAATTCTCAGATAATGCTCGCTGGCATCGATCAGCACTTCATTGTCTACTTCCGGGGAGTCATGCTCGGTGCGGCCGATAAACTGACCACCTTCTTTTCTGTCGATAAGTACCCGGAGCGTTTTGCCCACTTTTTGACTATTGATCTCCTCAGAAATAGATTCTTGTAACTCCATAACGCGCTCGGCGCGTTCAAGTTTTACATTTTCTGGCACGTTGTCTTCCATGGTGTACGCATGGGTGTTGTCCTCGTGCGAATAAGGGAATATCCCCAGACGCTCAAATCGTGATTTTTCAACAAAATCCAGCATATCCTCAAATTCTGCTTCGGTTTCTCCAGGGTGACCTGCTATTAATGTCGTCCGGATGGCAATACCCGGTACTTTTTCCCTAATGGTCTTGAGGAGCTGCTCAGTTTTCTCACGGGTGGTACCGCGTCGCATGATTTTGAGCATTTCTGTGCTGCCGTGTTGCAGTGGGATATCCAGGTATTTGCAGATGTTGCTTCGTCTGGCCATTACGTCCAGTACATCTTCCGGAAATCCGGTAGGGAACGCATAGTGAAGGCGGATCCACTCCAGACCTTCCACATCAGCGAGTTTGTCCAGTAGCTCGGCCAGGTTTCTTTTTTTGTAAATGTCCAGGCCATAATAAGTAGAGTCCTGCGCGATGAGGAGGATCTCTTTGGTGCCATTTCTCACCAGCGACTCAGCTTCCTTGATAATCTGCTCGATGGGTTTGGAAACGTGCTTGCCACGCATGATGGGAATAGCGCAAAAGCTGCAGGGGCGATCACATCCCTCAGAAATTTTGAGGTACGCATAGTGTCGGTCTGTGGTGGTGATTCGCTCACCAATGAGCTCGTGCTTATAGTCGGCATTGAATTTTTTCAGCAGGAGTGGTAGCTCCATGGTGCCAAACCAGGCATCTACCTCTGGAATTTCGTTTTGAAGGTCATCCCTGTAACGCTGAGAAAGACAGCCCGTCACATAGACCTTCTCCACCATCCCCTCTTCTTTGGCATCTACATAACGCAGGATGGTGTCTATGGATTCCTGTTTGGCATTATCTATGAACCCACAGGTGTTGATGATCACGATGTTGGCGTCATCCTTCACCGACTCATGGGAGGCATTGATACTGTTGCCTTTCAGCTGAGTAAGCATCACCTCTGAATCCACCAGATTTTTGGAGCATCCCAATGTGACAATGTTTACCTTATCTTTCTTTAGTCCTTTAGTCTTCACGTCTCTTCCAAATAAAACTGCAAAGCTAATACAAAATGGCCCCCATAATAAGTTCATTACCTATTGGTTATTATAACTTTACGCGTTTCAAGAAAATATGAGGTCAGGAATTGTACTAATGTTGGGTGTTTGGCTGGTGATCAGTTGCCATGAGATCAAGGACTGTACGCTGGAGACAAGTACTGATTATTCTATAGTCAGGTTTTACAGGGCCGATACCACGGTCAAAACGGTGAAAGAAGTGGCTTTCAGCAAAATTTACGAGCCGGACGTTTCTGGTTATTATATCTCTAGCATGGAGGACACCATAGATGATGACACCATAGTGGTTACCGGCCTTTTTTTGAACCCGGCGGATACCAGGGTGACTTATCTGTTTGAAACGGACTCTATCGATTATGAGCTGACGATGGAATACAAACCCCATTTGAGGATATACTATGATGAGTGCGATCCTGTTTATTCCTACAAACTCGATACGGCCTACAGTCCCCATTTCGACTCTGTGGCCATGGTCAATAATGTGTTAGACAAAGTGGTAGTCACCAATCTGGAAATTTATTTGTGATGGTAGAGAGACACAGAAGAAATGGTGGATGGAGTCTGGCGCCCACATTGAAAATGGTCGCTGTGATCCTTGGGTGCACTTTGTTTTCTGTCACCACCCTGTTTGCACAGGGTCCGGCCGGGGGTCAGCGCCCGCAGCCTTCGGGTAAAACCCAGAAGACCAACAATCAGCTTCCCAAAGAGCCTCGAGACTTCAGGCCTTCCATGCTCAAGCTGAGTGTGGATGCCGTTCCCGTAGGGATCTCTCTTTTTGGTGCCAATAGAAGTGGCTCGGGTTATCAGGCACTCATCGATTTTGATCAATTTTTCTTCGCGGCAGAGTATGGCACCCAGAAGACCAGCAGAGGAGAGAGCTACCGCTACAAAAATGAAGGATCATATTTCAGTTTTGGTCCGGAGGTCAATTTTTTGAAAAACAATGCCAAAGGCAATTCACTCACCTTTGGTCTCAGATATGGCCAGGCGCAGTTTAGCGACCAACTTTCTTATTTTAAAACTGGTGGATTCTTTGGAGACCTGCAGGTGGAAGATGCCAACCCGGACCTGAAAGCCCGATGGATGGAACTGACCGTAGGCCTCAATGCCAATGTCTGGAGTAACCTCTATTTGGGCTACACCATCCGGTATAAGGTGCTGAGGCAGGTGGATAATATTGGCACCATGGCACCCTACGATGTGCCGGGCTTTGGTTTGTATGAGGACAACACCGGCGTACAGTTTAATTTTTATGTGGGCTGGGCCATTCCTCTGAGAGAGAAGTATCCTGACGAGGCGGCGCTGGAAGATTAGAGAAAACGAATATCGTCCACCAGATCACCAAAATCCTTTTCGATCAGGCTTTTTACCCGCTCTTTGTTGTTCAGCATTTCCTGCTTGAGGGGTGCCGAAGAAAACTTCACAAACAAAATCCGCTCCTTTAAAAACAAGCTGGTAGTTCGGGAAGCAATGGGCTTACCCATGATGGTTTCCCAGGATTCTACAAGTAATTTCTCCCGATAGCGCACATCCAGTTTCTCATGGGTGAGGAACTTCCTGAAGGCACTGGTAAATGTATGAGAGTTGTCTTTGGTCATAGAATAGCTCCGTTGGAAATGTCGTAAAATGAAATTCGGTCATCATGATCCTTGAAAAACGCCCGAGAGCGCTCCGCTCGTGCATCCGTCATGAAGATTTGTGAAAAACGCTCCGAATCAGTGAGCAAGGTAATCAAACGCTCTATCCTGTCATCGTCCAGTTTGTCAAAAATATCATCCAGGAGGAGCAGAGGCTCAAATCCTTTTTGGGCTTTCAGGTAATCGTATTCTGCCAGTTTCAGGGCTATGATAAATGACTTTTGCTGACCCTGAGAGCCAAATTTTTTGATGGGGCGCTCATTCAATTTGAATGCATAATCATCCTTATGGGCACCTTTATTGGTTCGTTGCAGGATTATGTCTTTCTGCAAACCCTTTTTATAACTCTCCTCAAAATGATCCTCAGTCACTTCAGACTTGTAGGTGATGTCAGGGATTTCTTCACCTTCGAAGATCAGTGCGTAATTCTCTGAAAAAAATGGAGAAAAATGCTCGATGAAAGCAGTTCGTTTTTCCACTATTGATCTAAAGATGGGCAGGAGCGCTTCGTCGTAGACATTGATCAGGTTGTGATTGATTTTGAGATTGCCATCATTGCTTTTCAGGAAACTATTTCGCTGCTTGAGCAATCGCTGCATGTTCATGAGCAACTCCAGGTATGCCCGATCGTGCTGGGAGATCACACTGTCAAAAAATTTTCTTCGTACCTCACTCCCTTCTTTGATGATCTCTGTGTCGTCTGGCAAAATGAGTACACTTGGCACATTCCCGATGTGCTCGCTAAGTTTCTCCATTTCCTTGCCATCTACTTTGAAGACCTTTTTCTTTCCTTGCTCAAAGTAGCAGTTGATCACCACCGGTTTGTCTTGTAAGGTGAACTCACTATTGATGGCAAAGTATTTTTCTCCATGCGAAATATTCTGCTGGTCAATGCTATTGAGCGCACTGCGGGTCATAGAGAGGTAGTGTATGGCATCCAGCAGATTGGTTTTTCCCATCCCATTTTTACCCAAAATACAGTTAATTCCTTCAGAAAAGCTGATTTTCACCTCCTGGTAATTCTTAAATTGAGAGAGTTTGAGGCTATTGAGCTTCATACATTTTGCAGCAAGGCCTTTTTCGGTTAATTTCGCACAGCTTGAAGGGTACGGAAGGCACAAAACTAATCATATAGACAAACCTTAAGGGACATGGCAGCCAAATCAAAGTCAAAAAAGGAAGAATTCAGTAAGGAACAATACATGGAGTGGTTTGAGTCTATGCAGTTTATGCGAAGATTCGAAGAGAAGTCGGGCCAGTTATACGGGCAGCAAAAAATCCGTGGGTTCTGTCATTTATACATTGGTCAGGAGGCTTGTATGGCTGGAGCAGTGTCTGCTTTGCAAAAAGGGGACAAATACATCACCGCTTACAGAGACCATGCCCACCCAATTGCATTGGGAAGTGACCCCCGTACCATCATGGCTGAGCTTTATGGAAAAGCTACCGGTATTTCCAAAGGGAAGGGCGGTTCTATGCACATGTTTGACAAAGAGAATGGCTTTTTTGGAGGACATGGTATTGTAGGTGCTCAGGTTCCGCTAGGGGCAGGTATCGCTTTTGCTGAAAAATACAATGGTACAGATAACCTCTGCATGACCTTCATGGGAGATGGGGCTGTACGTCAGGGAGCGTTTCACGAGGCGCTTAACATCGCCATGACCATGAAGCTTCCCGTGATTTTTGTGATAGAAAACAATGGCTATGCCATGGGGACTTCAGTACAAAGAACCTCCAACGTAACCGAACTCTATAAATTGGGCGAAGCCTATGATATGCCATCCAGTGCGGTGGACGCAATGTCTGTAGAAGCTGTGCACCACGCGGTAGCAGAGGCTGCAGAGCGGGCCAGAAAAGGAAATGGTCCTACGCTCCTCGAGTTTAGAACCTACCGATACAAAGGACACTCCATGTCTGACCCGGCCAAGTACCGAACCAAGGAAGAACTGGAGGAATACAAGAAGAAAGACCCGATCGAGCAAGTGCGGGACGTTATCCTCAAAAGGAAATATGCTACTGAAGCTGACCTGAAAGAGATCGATAACAACATCAAAGAAAGGGTGCAAGAATGCGTGGATTTTGCAGAAAACTCCGAATTTCCGGATCCGTCTGAGGCTTATACCGATGTGTATGCTGAAGATAATTATCCATTTATAATGGATTAATACAAAAAGTATAAAAAAGTATATCTTTGCGTCCTTAAAATTTCGAATTGACTAATGGCTAAAACTAAAACCAAGAAGGAAGAGGGGATTGAATTCCTGGAAGATCCTGATGTACTGGCGAGCAAGGCTGAAGAATTTTTTAACAGCAAGAGGAATAAAACCCTTGTTTTTGGTGTAGGAGGAGTGTTGGCCGCTTTAGTGGCTGTATTTCTTATTTACAGGTTCTATATCACCAACCAAAACCTGGAAGCTCAGGAAGAAATGTTCCAGGCGGTTTATTATTTCGAAGCGGATAGCCTGGGCAAAGCGCTCAATGGGGATGGGATCAACTACGGTTTCCTTGACATCATTGAAGACTATTCGGGCACCGATGCTGCGAATCTTTCCAGCTTTTATGCCGGCGCTACTTATTTGAAAATGGGAGATTACTCTTCAGCGCTCCGATATCTTTCGGATTTCAGCAGTGGCGACTACCTGGTGCAGGCCAGAGCGTATTCACTGATGGGTGATGCTCACATGGAGTTGGAAGATTATTCGTCTGCATCCTCCGCTTATCAGAAGGCAGCCAATTATAAATCAAACGAGCAGTATTCTCCGATATACCTGCAGAAAGCAGCTATCGCACAGGAAAACAATGGCGACTTTGCCGCTGCGGCTAAGTCTTATGGCAAGATTGTGGATGAGTTTCCTAATTCATCATTGGTGCAGGAAGCGAAGAAACAGAAGGCCAGATTACAGGGACTGGCTGCCAATTAATATTTTAGAATTTCAAAACATGAAATCTAAGGGATAAGGCAGCTAGCTTTATCCCTTTTTTTGCTTTATGGCTACAGCTTTAAAAAATCTCAGCGACAATAAAACTTCAGGGATCAGGGATATCTCCGGAGCGAAGTTTGGTATAGTGGTTTCAGAGTGGAATGAAGAGGTCACCGAGGCCCTGTATTCCGGAGCATTCGAAACCCTCATGGCACTGGGCGCTACCCGTGAGCACATAGAACGTATGAACGTGCCTGGAAGCTTCGAGCTCAGTCTGGGAGCTCAGTGGATGGCCAAAAGAAACGATATTGATGCAGTGATCACCCTTGGCTGTGTCATTCAAGGTGAAACCCGACACTTTGATTTTATCTGTCAGGCATGTGCCAATGGCATTACCGAAGTGGGCCTCAAATATGACAAGCCTGTGATCTTCGGTGTACTGACCACAGAAACCCAAAAACAAGCCATGGACCGTGCCGGAGGCCGACATGGAAATAAAGGAGATGAAGCCGCTGCCACAGCGGTGAAAATGTTGAGTGTTAAATAAATCAAGGTTTTAGGGATGAAAGTTTTAAAGTTTGGCGGGACCTCAGTAGGCTCCCCGGAGAGAATGCAAGAGGTTGCAGAGATCATCACAGGGGTTTCTGGTAAGAAAATCGTGGTGCTGTCTGCGGTATCCGGTACTACCAATATTCTGGTTTCCATAGGCGAGTTCTGTGCCAATGATCAACGCGAAGAAGCCATCGCCGTGGCTCAGGATCTGAGACAGAAGTATTATGATTTTGTAAGGAAGTTGTTTCCAAAGGAAGACTTTGCTTCCCAAAATACTGCTTTTGTAGACGAGATTTTTGACAACATTGAGCAACTGGCCCATCAGAAATATTCTGATCAGGTAGCGAAGATGTTGGTGGCCCAGGGAGAGATACTTTCCACAAGGTTTTTCACCGACTACCTCAAAATGACAGGTAAACGTTGTGAGATGATCATGGCGCAGGATTTTATGACCCTGGACAAAGAAGCCGAACCGGATCTGAAAACCACCAAGGTCAAATTGGATCACCTACTGGCAGGTCAAAAGGAAAACATCATTATCACACAGGGCTATATCGCCCGGAGTGCAGCCGGAGGAATAGACAACTTGAGAAGAGGCGGTAGTGATTATTCAGCAACCATTATCGGTGCCATTTTGGGAGCAGAAGAGGTTCAGATCTGGACGGATATCGACGGGATGCACAATAATGATCCCCGGATCATCAAGACCACTCATCCCATTGCCCGATTAAGTTTCGAGGAGGCCAGTGAGTTGGCTTATTTTGGTGCCAAAGTGCTGCACCCACATTGTATTGTCCCTGCTCAGATGCACGAGGTGCCCGTGCGAATTAAAAACACCATGGATCCGGCTGCTCATGGCACGCTGATCTCGGCGGAGCAGGAGCCAGAGGCTGTGAAGGCCATTGCTGCCAAGGACCACATCACGGCCATCAAAATCAAATCGAGCCGAATGGTAATGGCTTACGGTTTCCTGAAGAAAGTCTTCGAGGTTTTCGAAAAGTACAAGACACCGATAGACATGATCACTACTTCAGAGATAGCCGTGTCACTCACCATTGACAATTCGGAATTCCTTAAAGAGATCAAAGCGGAGATTTCTAAATATGGTACCGTGGAGATTGATAAGAATCAGACGATCATCTGCATCGTAGGTGACCTCATTGCTGAACGCAAAGGGGTGGGCAGTGCCATTTTCAATGCATTGGATGAAGTACCACTCAGAATGATCTCATACGGAGGAAGCCGAAACAATATTTCATTGCTGGTAGCTGAGGAGTATAAGAAAGAAGCACTAATCAAACTTCACGAAGCCTTGTTTTAAGGCTTCGCTGTAGTTTAGTTAGATCCATTCGAAGTAAAAGAATACCAACCATACGATTACCAACAGAGGTACCAGGAACGGGATCGAAAAACGGAGAATGTATCCGAAAAACGAAGGCATTTTGATACCCACCTGCTCCGCGATGGATTTCACCATAAAATTGGGGCCATTGCCGATATAGGTCATGGCTCCAAAAAATACTGCTGCGATGGAAATCGCCTTGAGCTCTAAGATAGAGTTGGCATACGCACCCTGTGAATAGCCGATGACCTCAGACACTTTGTTGATACTGGCCCCATCTGCCGCCATACCAGCCGTCAGGAAGTTGACATAAGTAGGGGCATTATCCAAAAATCCTGAAAGTAAACCAGTGCCCCAATACAGCGTGTTATGCGTAATGAGCGCTGCACCTTCCGGCGATTTAGCAAAATTGCCCACTAACTCCAGAGCAGGCATCATCGTACCGAAAATCCCCACAAAGATAAAAGCCACCTCACGAATGGGCTCGAAGCTGAAATCATTACCGCTTAGCGCTTGCTTGTCCGCGAACCGGTAAGAGAGGTAAGCCGCGGCCAGCATGATGATCTCGCGGATGTAAGAAAACTTCTGACCTTCGTAATGAATGCCCGGCACCCAGGGAAACACATTCGGATCCAGAAAAACTGCCCCCACAACAACCGCCAGCCAGATGAAATTTCGGGATCCCCGAAGGCCAATCTTTCCTGTTGGTGTCGCTATTTCTTCCCCAAAGGAATAATCAGCTTTGTTTCCCTTATCCATAAAATAGAATACAATCAGCAAGAGGATAACCGCAAAAATCCAAGGTAAGAGGTTATGAGAGAGCGTCCAGAAAAAAGGAATCCCTTTCAAAAAACCAAGGAAAAGGGGCGGGTCACCAATTGGAGTAAGTGAACCACCAATATTGCTGATGACAAAGATGAAAAAGATGATGTGATAGGACTTGATTCTGTTTTTGTTCAGCCGAATGAAAGGACGGATCAAAAGCATGGAAGCACCCGTAGTACCGATGATGTTGGCAATGATGGCTCCAAAGGCCAACAGCGCAACATTGGTAAGGGGAGCAGCCTTCTTGTCCACAATGATCATGATGCCTCCAGATGCCACAAAAAGCCCGGTGAGCAGGGCAATGAACTGTACATACTCAAACAGCGCATGCACAGGGCTATGGTGGTTACCCAGACCAAAAAGGTAATACGACACCACTAGCACAGCTAATGCCACTGCTACTTTGGGATAGTTTTTATGCCAGAAGTGCTCGTAAAACAGGGGTCCGGTAGCAATCATCAGCAACAACACCGCGAAGGGAATCACGCTCCAGCCTGCCGGTCCGTGATGAGCTTCTTCAGCATGGTCGCCACTGACCGTCTCGTCAGTGGCTTCACTGCTTACTTCTTGATGATCCTGAGAAAGGTCGGATGCTGACGCCTCATATCCAATTATGCTTCCCGAAATGGCAAAAGCAAATAGGAAAAGTTTTAGATATTTATTCATTGAGGCGTTTGGGTCTTTTCTTCGTCCCTAAAATTATCATTTGCCAACTGAAAAGCAAGCGTGGGTTTAAATAAGTTGGGACAGTGCGATTTCAAATGCTGCTCTCCCAAGACCTGTTTTGCCCGGATTTTGCTGATAAACTTTATCCAAAGCAGTGGCAATTGTTTTGGAGATGTCAGTAAAGATTTCATCATCAGTTATTTTTTTATCGTTCTTTGGATCCATCAGGTAGGCAAAGGTTCTGGCCATACCACAGTTGGATATAAAATCCGTAATTAATGCTGCTCGCTCGTCTACATATTCTGCAATGGGTCCATAAAAGATGGCATCGTCTTTAAACGGCACATTTGCTCCGCATGCTACCACCTCCAAACCGTGTGAAATGAGTCCTTCCACCTGATCCTGAGTGACAAGTCTGGACGCAGCCGCCGGGATGAAAATTTCCCCGCCTATGTTCCAGATTTTTTCATTGCACTCAGCAAAAGAAAGCTGATCCTCAGCAATTAGTTTATTACCCTGGCGGTCGTAGAATAACTTCTTGATTTCTTCCAAACCAAGGCCGTTCTCATTGATGATACCGCCATCTCTGTCTATGATGCCCACAATTTTGGCACCATAATAAGATAGATACAACGCAGCAGTGGCGCCTACGTTGCCCCAGCCTTGTATGATTGCTTTCTTTTGGGTGATGTCTCCGCCCCAGAGTTGATAGTAATGACGCACGGATTCAGCTACTCCAAACCCGGTGATCATATCTGAAACGGTGTATTTTTTGTCTGAAGTAGGAATGTAGTTTTGATCTTCCAGGATTTTGGAAACCCCCTGTCTCAGGCGGCCGATCATATGAATTTTCTGAGGCTTAGGCGGGTTAAAGTGGCCGTTTACCACCCCCTCCTGCGGATGCCACAGGCCAAAGCCTTCGGTAATGGGGATAACCTCATGGATTTCATCCACATTAAGGTCGCCACCAGTGCCATAGTAATTTTTAAGAAGTGGGTATACTGCTTTATACCACCTTTTCAGGACTTCATTTTTTCTTGGGTCATTGGGGTCAAAGTTGATGCCCGATTTGGCACCACCTATCTGCGGGCCTGAAACCGTAAACTTAATTTCCATGGTTTTAGCCAGCGACTCCACCTCGCGCTTATCCAGGCCTACCCGCATACGCGTGCCACCACCAGCGGCTCCACCTCTGAGGGAATTAATGACCGCCCAGCCTTCGGCTTCAGTTTCGGGGTCTGACCATTCGAAAACGATTTCGGGCTTCTTGTTTTCAAACTTCTTAAGTAGATCTTTCATTTTTGGGGTTTTGGGGTTTTTAATCGGGTGCCAAATTTAAACAAATAAATGACCCGTGGTACCTATCCTGGCAGATGTAAGGTGCCGGAAACAGTATCTTTCTGAGCGCCAGTTACTGAAGAGAGGACGTTGGGTAGGCGAAGGGTCCTCATTAGTCCCAGAAAGGCAAAAATGAGGGCCTCTTTGAAGTCTATGAGCTGGGGAGCGGGCAGGAGAATCTCCAAATCAGGGGACACTTTTTCCTTGAGGAGTTGAATCAAAAAGTCATTGTAGGCACCACCACCCGTTAGCATCACTTTGCCCTGAACCTGACTCAGGTCATTGGCCAGCTGCTCGGCCAGAAAGTGGGAATAGGTGTACAGCCCATTTGCAGGGTTTTCAGGGGCATTTGAAAGTACCTGCGCCGACCATTGGTTACTTAGCGACTTTGGCGGTGGCAGATGAAAGTATTCCAGGCTTCTGATGTATGCGAGATATGGCATATCCATTTGTCCTGAGGAGGCCAGGTGACCTCCATCGTCAAACACATGACCCAGCTGTTTGGCGAAGTGATTGAGGATTTGATTGCAGGGGGCTACGTCCCATGCCCTGATTTGGTGGGTGTGCACAGATACATTGGCGATTCCCCCCAGGTTTACGAAGGCCTGATAATCAGGCAAGAGTTGATTTTCTCCGAAAGGAACCAAAGGAGCTCCCTGCCCACCCATTAAGACGTCCATTCCCCTGAAACCACCGACAGTCGGGGTTTGAGTGATAACACATATGGCCTCAGCATTTCCTATCTGCATCGAAAGTTGCTGCCCCGGCAGATGAAATACAGTGTGTCCATGTACCCCGATCACAGCTATGGGCAGAGAAAGGTCTTTCAGGAAGTCGTTGATTACATTTCCAATCCACCGGCCATATTGGATATCCAGCAGGGCCAGATCCCGACCTGTCAACTGATCTGCCTGTTTTAGTTGTGTGGTAATTTCCGGAGAAATGCCGATGGTTTCACTCTTAATGATTTCAAATGACCAGCCCTGTTCACTGATGAACCTGCATAAACATACATCCAGTCCGTCCAGAGACGAACCCGACATTACTCCGATTGCATAATATTCCGTCAAGGGTAGTTACTTTTGGGTTTTTGATTTGAGCCAGGGATTTTGGAAAACGAAGGTAATGTAGTGGTAGACATTGGAAATTCGAAAATTAAAACAGCGATTTTCGAAGGGGAGCGGCTGGTTTCGCGTTTTGCTGCGGATCATCTGGAGGAGGTTTTTCAGCACTATGAGAAAGCCAGCTATCGCTGGATCTTTAGCTCAGTAGGGGATGATCCCTCTGCCCATAGCCGGATAAGCGCTTTGAAGGATCACCTGATACTGTCCAGAGATACACCTCTGCCTGTCTCTTTGGATTACCAAACTCCCGAAACACTCGGAGTAGATCGCATAGCAGCTTCAGTTGGGGCATTTCATCTTTACAAGAAAAGCTGTCTGGTGATTGATGCAGGCACTTGCATTACCTATGATTTGGTAGACAAGACGGGGGTATACCGAGGCGGGGCCATCGCCCCGGGCCTGAAGATGAGGATGAAAGCCATGTCACATTTCACCAAACGGCTGCCAGATGTGAGTGCAGAATGGGAAGAAATTCCTTTAAAAACTCAGGGAAAAACCACTCGGGAGTGTTTAGTCACGGGAGCTTTTGACGGAGTGGTGCATGAAATGGATGGCTTTATTGAAGCTTTCCTGAAAGAATATGAGGATTTGGCCGTTATCCTCACCGGCGGAGATGCTAACTACTTTGAATCCAAGCTAAAAGCACCCATCTTTGCAGACTTTGATTTGGTCCTGACAGGCTTGAATACCATACTGAACTATAATAAATGAATTTCCACAAAACAGGGATCATTGTTTTTGCCCTCCTGATAGGTGCTGGTGCGTCGGCACAATTTATCGCTTCACCGTATTCCAACAATGGATTGGGAGAGGTGCTTTTTCAGGGGATGCCGAATAATTATGGCATGGGCGAGGTAGGGATAGGCTCGCCTACACCCTGGCACATCAATTTACAAAACCCGGCATTGCTCACTCACAATACCTTCAGCTCTTTTCAGGTTGGCCTGATCGGGGATTTCAGAAATCATGAAAGTACAGTAGGAAAAGACAAGGACAGTGGTGCCAGCCTGCGATTTATGGCCATGAGTTTCCCGGTGATCAGAAACCGATGGACCACCAGCTTTGCTCTGCTTCCATTGAGCTCTGTGAAATACCATACTTATAGTCAGGATAGCATAGATACTGGTGTTTTGGGCATTACCCAGTTTCAGGGAGATGGTGGGCTCTCTCAGCTCATTTGGGCCAATGGTTTTAGAATCTACAAATCCCTGGCCCTGGGTGTGAAGGCATCCTATGTTTTTGGCACAATAGATCGACAATCACGAGTTCAGATCTTCAGCGAAGACTTCAGCTCTAACTACGCCATTGCCTACCTGGAGTCCACTGCCTATTCAGATTTCAACTTTTCACTTGGCCTTTCTTACCGGTGGATTTTGCAGGAAAAGAAATTTCTCAATTTTGGAGCTACCTACGACCTCTCCAATACATTGGAGGGCACGGAAAACCAGATATTTCAACGGTTGAGACTAACCGGTACCACGGTTCAGACTCAAATCATAAAAGAAAACATCAAAACAGAATTCACTTTGCCAAAAACTTTTGGGCTGGGAGTTTCTTATGAATTGCTAAATACTTTTCAGGTAGGGGTAGATGTGAAAACACAAAACTGGAAATCGGCAAATGAAAAAACAACGGCCGTGAGCCTGAGAAACACCCAAAATGTGGCCGTTGGGGTATCATGGACGCCCGACTATCAGAGTGTAAACAGCTACTTGAAGCGGACGACTTATCGCATGGGAATGAACATGAAGCAGCTACCTTATCTGGTAAATAATAGAGAAATTAATGATTTTGGTATTAATTTTGGTGCCTCTTTTCCTGTGAGTGGTTTTTCCAGTTTGGATGCCGCCTTTAAGTTTGGCACCAGAGGGACAACGGATAGCAATCTCATAAAAGAGAATTATTTTCAGGTGGTGATCGGAGCAACGATTAATGACCGCTGGTTTGTAAAAAGAAGATACGATTAAAAAAACAGCTTATGAATTCTATTACTAAGCACCTTTTAAGTTTAGCATTTATCGTTGGGTTGGCCACTATGGCAATCGCTCAACCAGGCTGGAACTGGGGCGACTCAGTGGATAAGGCAAAAGAAAAGAATGCGCTCTACACAGATTTCGTGAGAGCTGAGAACTGGAAGGCAGCCTTGGGCCCTCACTCCTGGCTACTGAAGAATACCCCGGATCTGAATGCTTCCATTTATATCAACGGGGCCAAAATATACGAAGGGCTTGCTGACAATACAGATGACAAAGCCAAGACCCTGGAATATCAGGGAAAAGCCCTCGAAATGTACGATTTGCGAATCAAGTATTTCAATAGTGAGGCTGATGTGCTGAACCGAAAGGCCTATGTGGCTTACAAATACTACAGAGACGATCAGCCAAAGTACAAAGAACTTTACGACCTTTTTAATAAAGCCTTTGAGCTGAATGGCAATGATGTACTGATCAACAACCTGACTGCCTATATGGATGTGATCAGGAGATACAAATTGTCTGGCGGGACAATCACCGATGAGGAGGTTTTTGAGAAGTATACCAAGATCAAAGACATTATAGAAGTGAAAATAGCAGAAGGAGGCAAAGCCAGCAGTCTGGAAAAACAGGCAGATTATGTGGATAAGCTCCTGACAGCCACAGTGGATGTGGACTGTGATTTCATTCAGGAAAAACTTGGACCGAAATTCAAACAAACTAAAGACATCAATCTTGCGAAAAAGATTTTTGGTCTGATGCTACAGCAGAAGTGTACAGACAGTCCTTTGGCCATGGAAGTAGCCATAGCAGTGAATGAAGTTGAGCCTAATTTTGGGATCGCCAAGTTCATTGGGGTGAAGGCAGCTTCTGAAGGAGATCTGGACCGTGCTAAAAAATACTATGAAAAGGCTGTGGAGCTGACAGATGATAATACTAAAAAATCTGAAGTTTACCTGAGCCTGGCAAGAACAGTGGCCTCACAGGGAGGTAAAGCTGCTGCGAGATCCAATGCACGTAAGGCACTTGCCTTTGACCCATCCAATAAAGATGCTTATGCTTTCATTGGTGACCTTTATATGAATAGCTTCAACGACTGCAAGGCCGGCGAGAGCAAAGTGAAAGACAGAGCGATTTTTATTGCGGCTTACGAGATGTACCAGAAGGCCGGAGACAGTGAGAAAATGACCAGTGCCAAAGCACAGTTTCCTTCTATAGAGGAGATTTTCAGCGAAGGAAAAGAAGAAGGACAGTCGATCACGGTAGATTGTTGGATAAACGAATCAGTTCAAATTGAAAGAAGACCAGCGAATTAATTCACTAAAAAAATACGATCAAACGGTCATGGTGGTAACCCATGACCGTTTTTTTGTTTGGGGTATTGCGCTGATTGGGATATTGGTGGCATTGGGCGCTTGTCAGAACCGAAAGGAGCTCATCGATGAGCCACTGTATGATGGCCCACTGGTGATCATGGACAGCATCAATACCAAAATGAGCGATTCGGCTAAGGTGATTTTAAGACTTAAGGCTGCCAAGCAACTCAACTATGAGGGTGGAGACAGAGAGTGGCCCGAGGCGCTCTACCTTGAGTACCTGGATGATGATGGTCAGGTGGTCTCTACTTTCCGGGCGGATTATGTCTACTATACAGCAAAAGACAACCTCTACAGAGCAGAGGGTAATGTGGTGGTGAAAAACATTGAGGAGGGCGATGAGCTGAATACCGAAGAGTTGTACTGGAGTCCCAAGGATGAGCAGTTTTACACCGACAGATTTGTGACCATTCAATCTGACGATGAAGTTCACACCGGGGAAGGACTCACAGCGGATCAGGACTTTACCTCGTATAAGATTTTGAAACCTCAGGGAACACTCCTCCTAGAAGAATAATGAAACTACTGGACTATATTCTGTTTTCATTGGCCGTGGCTTTTTTCGTGATGGGCATCTATGAAACCATGGTTTTAGGAATTGGCCATGCATATGGTATTTTTATGCTTAGTTTAGGATTGTTATTTTTATTCGGTTACAGAAAAAGTAGGCGCGAACAAGAGAAATAGTATTTTTACCACCAATGGAAGACCCTTCCCTTTATTTAGGAATTTTAACATGCCTTTTGTTCTCTGCCTTTTTTTCCGGTATTGAGATTGCTTTTATTTCTGCGGACAAGCTGCACATAGAGGTAATGAGCAAGAAAGGAAGCTTCACTGGTCGGGTACTCTCAGAGTTTGTCACCAGAAGATCCTCCTTTTTGGCCACCATGCTGGTCGGCAACAACCTGAGTATTGTCCTCTATGGTATTCTGATGGCCAAATTTATTGAGCCCTGGCTGTACACAGTGCTGCCTGAAGCACTTACCGAAGACATAGTAGTGCTAATCCTGCAGTCGCTCATTTCCACGCTTATTGTCCTGATCACAGCTGAATTCCTTCCGAAAAGCCTGTTTATGCTGAATCCGGATACCATGCTGACAGTGTTTGCACTGCCCATGGCCCTGATCTATTACGCCCTGTATCCGGTGGTTTTACTGATCGTTTTCATTTCCAGGTTCATTATTACCAAGATCCTGAGGTTTGAATATTCTGAGGACAAGCCGGTATTTGGCCTGACAGACCTCAATAATTATGTGAAGAAAAACATCCTGAACATAGAGAAGGAAGAAGATGCCGAGATAGATGCCAAAATTTTCAACAACGCCATAGAGTTTAAAACCATTCGGGTGCGTGAGTGCATGATACCACGTACTGAAATTCAGGCCGTGGATGTGAGTGACAAAATTGAGGAACTCAGAAGCGCTTTCATAGATACAGGTCATTCCAAGATTTTGGTCTATAAGGAGTCCATAGATGATGTGATTGGCTATTGCCACTCCGTGGAGATGTTTAAGAAGCCCGAAAAGATCAAGGACATACTTACCCCCATCATCATCGTGCCAGAGACCATGCTGGCCAATGAGCTACTCATTCAGTTTATCACAGAGCGAAAGAGCATTGCACTGGTGGTGGACGAATATGGGGGCACCTCGGGTATAGTGACTATGGAAGATGTGATTGAGGAGATTTTTGGAGAAATCCGCGATGAGCATGATGACGAGTACCTGGTTGAGGAAAAAATTGATGATTATAATTTCATTCTAAGTGCCCGGCATGAAGTAGATTACCTCAATGACAAATACGAATGGGGGCTGCCTGTAGGCGAGTATGATACACTGGGGGGACTTATCCTGGCATTCCATGAAGACATCCCCACAGTCAATGAGACTATTTTAATACCACCATTTCATTTCACAGTTTTCACGATGGAGGAAAACCGCATTGACAAAGTGAAACTTACACTTCTGGACAAGGAAGAATCCTTGTAAATCAAAGGTTTAGATTCATTTTTTAATTAGTGTACATGTGGTTATTTTTGCCGTCTTTAAAAAAAACACGCACAGAAAAATATGGCGCTGATTAATACTTTAAGAAAGAGAATGGGCAAGGTCGTTGTAGGCTTTGTGGCTTTCTCTATGTTCGCATTTATCCTGACGGACCTGTTCCAATCCAACTCCGTTTTGCTTGGAGGAAATGACACTACCATTGCAGAAATAGCCGGTAAAGACATTTCTTATGAGCAATTCCAGGCCAAGGTTAGTGAACTCTCATACATTTTTGCAATCAACAATCAGCGGGAGCCCTCATCGGATGAGATCGAAACGATCCGCGTGCAGGCATGGAATGCGCTGATTCTGGACTATGCATACAAAGGACAGTACGATGAACTGGGAATCACCGTCACCAACTCTGAGGTGGTGGATATGGTTCAGGGAAATAACATCGACCCTCAGATCAAGCAGTTCTTTTCTGATCCCAACACAGGTGAGTTTAGCCGGGAGAACGTGGTGTCCTTCCTACAGCAGCTCAACAGCGCACCTGCTCAGCAGCGTGCATCTTGGCTCTCTTTCGAAGACAGACTTAAGCCAAACCGTTTGGTAAAGAAATATGAAAACCTTTTGGCGCTCACCAACTATGTGACTACCGCCGAGGCTAAGAGTAAGTATGAAGCGCAAGGCACCAACATGTCTGTGGATTACTTCTATGTGCCTTTCTTCAGTGTGGCCGATAGCTTATTTACCGTTTCAGAGTCTGAAATGAAAAGCTACCTGTCTGCCAATTCTGAGCAGTACCAGCGCGAAGAGTCAAGAAGTCTTAATTATGTGGTATTCCCCATTCAGCCATCAGCTGATGACTCGGCGTTTGTAAAGGAAGAAATCACCAGATTGAGAGAAGGTCTGATTAACAGCCAAAACGATTCTACCTTTGCCAATATGAATTCTGATGGTCTGAGCCCGTTCAGGTCGATCAGCGATCCGGGCTTGCTACCAGTAGGGTTAGTAGGTGCTGAAGTGGGTACCGTGACAGAGCCAACGCTGGTAGGTGACAAATATGCCATCAGCAAGCTTTCAGACATTACAGAAGGTGATGAGGCTTTCGTGAAAGCAAGACATATACTTATAGAGATGGACGGAAACTCTGAATCAGCAAAAGCTGAGGCCAGAGGGAAAGCCAATGACATCATCAGTCAACTGAAAAAGGGAGCTGACTTTGCAGAGCTGGCTGCCATCAACAGTGCTGATAAGAGCAACGCCAACAATGGTGGTGACCTGGGATGGTTTGGTGAAAACGGCAACTTTGTGCAACCGTTCAAAGACGCTGTATTTGCTCATAGAGGAACAGGCCTGTTGCCAAATCCGGTAGAAACTTCTTTTGGCTATCACATCATTCAGATAGACGAACCTAAAACCAAAACGGTATACAAAGTGGCTACCATCGAAAAAGAGCTGTTCGAAAGTGATGCTACGCTCAATGAAATTTACCGACAGGCGGATCTGCTGGCAGCTAATAGCTCTGATGCAGCTTCTTTAGCAGAAAATGCAAAAGAGGCCGGTCTGAGTGTTCGCTCAGCAAGTGCCATTGGTAAAAACGATTCAAGAGTGGGAGTACTCACAGACGCGCGAAACATTGTACTTTGGTTATACAATGAAGCCTCTGTGAACAAAGTTTCTGATGTGAAGGAATTTGATGACCAGTATGTGGTGGCAGTGATGACCGCCAGACAGCCAAAAGGTACCGCCACCTTGGCTCAGGTAGAAAATGAAATCAGAACAAAAGTTCTTAACGAGAAAAAGGCCAAATACATCAAGGATAAAATTGCGGGTCTTTCAGCATCAGACTTTGAAGGGATGAAAGCTGAATATGGCGACAAAGCCAGAACAGGCTCGGCAGACCTGACACTGAACAGCAACTCATTCCCAAGTGTGGGTTTTGCTCCTGAGGCAGTGGGCGTAGCATTCTCTCTGGATGAGGGTGAGAAGACTGCACCGTTTGAGACCTCTAATGGGGTATTGGTAGTGAGTGCTACAGCCAAAAGCACCCCTGAGCCTTTGGATGAGTATGTTTCTTACAAAACTCAGGTGGCCACAGAGAGACAAGGAAGAAAAACAGTAATTGCCAATTTCCCGCTTTCATTCACTCCGGTGTTTGTTTCACAATCACTTGACAATGCCATCAAGGAGTTCGCGGAGATTGAGGATAATCGATACAAATTCTTTTAAAGACTTCTAAAGCCAGTGAAATTCACTGGCTTTTTTTTATCTTTTAGGTATGAGTTGGGACGTAGAGTCTTTCAGAGAGAAAGTAGAACTTCAGCATAATTTTCCAGGGTACTACACTTTTAAGTTTATAGTACCCGTGGACAAGAAGAGAGAGATATTGGATTTGATACCTCCAGGAGAGATTTCCTTTAAGGAGAGCTCTGGCAAAAATTACATCAGCATCACCGCCAAAACGAAACTGGAAACGAGCCAGGCCGTACTGGATGTATATATAGCCGCCAATGAGGTTGAAGGCTGTTTTGCACTATAAAATCAAAAAGGAGATGTGGAAAGAACAAGATAACAAGCTTACGAGAACCATTGAGTTTAAGGATTTTGTGTCAGCATTTGGATTCATGTCCAAGGTGGCTATTGTGGCAGAGAAGATGAATCACCACCCTAGCTGGTCCAATGTGTACAACAAAGTTTCTTTTGAGCTCACCACCCATGATGCCGGAAATACGGTGACTGAGAAGGATCGTACCCTGGCTAAAGCTATAGACGATTTGCTGGCCTGAACATGGAGTCATCCACACGGTTATACCTGGTTCCTACCCCTATCGGAAACCTCGGGGACATCACCTTCAGGGCAGTGGAAGTTTTAAAGAGTGTGGATAAAATCCTGGCCGAAGATACCCGTACTTCCGGGGTGCTGCTGAAGCACTATGGTATCACCACTCCCACAGAGAGTTTTCACTCTTTCAATGAGCACAAGCGAACAGAAACAATCATTTCCAGAATAAAGGCTGGAGAAACTCTTGCGTTGATTACCGACGCGGGTACCCCTGGAATTTCCGATCCCGGATTCATGCTGGCCCGTGCGGCGGCCGATGAGGGAATCAAGGTAGAGTGCCTGCCAGGTGCCACGGCTTTCGTTCCGGCCCTTGTCAAGTCGGGATTGCCATCTGATAAATTCGTTTTTGAGGGGTTTCTTCCTCATAAGAAGGGTAGACAAACCCGCCTGGAATACCTGAAGGAAGAACCACGCTCCATGATCTTCTATGAATCACCACATCGATTGATAAAAACACTTGGCCAATTTGCTGAATTCATGGGAGCAGATCGGAAAGTATCGGTATCCAGGGAACTGACCAAGAAGTTTGAGGAAACCGTCAACGGTACCCTTGAAGAGGTGATCGGTTATTTCGAGGCAAAGACCATCAAAGGGGAGTTTGTGCTTATATTAGAAGGAAAGTCCAAATGACCATTGACCTGGAAAATATTGCTCAGCTTGTTGCCCGCCTGACCAGAGATACGGGCGCATTCATCCGGCAGGAAGCTTCGGCGTTCTCCATAGAGCATGTGGAGCTGAAGGGTAAAAGTGATCTGGTGTCTTATGTGGATAAGGAGACCGAAAGGAAGCTTGTTACGGGTCTGAAAGAGATTTTGCCGGAGGCTGGATACATCACTGAGGAGAATACCATCGCTCAGGATAGAAGAGCATATACCTGGATCATAGATCCCCTGGATGGTACCACGAATTTCGTGCATGGGTTGCCAACCTACGCCATTAGTATAGGACTGATGGCAGACCATGAAGTGGTCCTCGGAGTGATTTATGAGATCAACAGGGATGAGTGCTTTGTGGCCTGGAAAGAGGGTGGTTGTTTTCTGAATGATCAAAAAATTTCGGTCACAGAGGCCAGCGCCATCGACGACAGTTTATTTGCCACGGGCTTTCCAGTACATAATTTTGAAAAGCTGGATGCTTATCTGGCTATCTTGAACGAGCTCATGAAAAATGCGCACGGTCTCCGAAGGGTAGGGAGTGCGGCTGTGGACATGGCCTATGTGGCCTGCGGGCGGTATGAAGCATTTTTTGAACACAATCTTAATCCCTGGGATGTAGCAGCCGGAGTGATCATTGTGCAGGAAGCAGGAGGCACGGTTACTGATTTTCAGGGGGGCAATGAATTCTTATTTGGTCGAGAAATGGTCGCTGCTGGCCCAGTGCACGGGGAGCTACTGCGGGTGATCCAAAAACACTGGAACGACTAAGCCCAGACCTTTCCGCCTTCCGTGCAGTTCTTGCAAATTTCTATTTCATCCCTTGAAGTCAGCAGCGTTTTTCTGAAAGAGGCATAGCCATCTGAATGCCAGATATCCTTAAAAGGTTGATGAGAGGTATTGCCCAATACATGGTGCGCATCCTTATCAAAGCAGCAGGGGACCACTTTACCATCCCATGTGATCACACAGGAGTGCCACATTTTCCAGCATTCTTTGAGGAGTTTGTTTTTGAGCCGATAGGTACCATCTGGCAAGGGGGCATATCGTGAGTATTTGTCCTGTGTAGGGATCAATTCATTCCCCTGGGCATAGTCATAGATCTGGGCGGTCTTGAAGACAACCTGATCCACGCCATAGGCTTTCCCCATTTTTTTGATTTCCGGAATTTCATGTTCATTGGGGCGGACGACGAGAAATTGCCAGACGACAAAAGGGGTACGGGATTTCAGCGCTTTTTTCCATTTCAGAATGTTCTCAGTTCCCTCCAGTACCTTATTTAGTTCCCCGGTTTTGCGGTATGCCTCGTAGGTTTCCTGAGTAGCTCCATCTATGGAAATAATCATCCGGTCCAGACCTGATTCCACGGTTTGTTTGGCGATCTCGTCGGTGAGGAAGTGAGCGTTGGTGGAAGTGGCGGTGTAAATTTTTTTGTCTGTGGCGTATTTCACCATGTTCAGAAGCTGGGGATGAAGATAGGGCTCACCCTGAAAATAGAAGATAAGGTAAGCCAGTGTGTCGCCGATTTCGTCCAAAATGGTTTTGAAGAGTTGTTGATCAAGTTTGCCGGTAGGGCGGGTAAAAGAGCGCAGCCCGCTCGGGCATTCGGGGCATCGGAGGTTGCACGCCGTGGTAGGCTCTATAGAGAGGCTGATCGGCAAACCCTTGATATGAGGGGTGCCTGTTTTCCGTGACTTACGGAAAGAGGTATACACATGAAAAGCATTAATTAGCCGTTTAAGGGTTAGCTTTGAGGCCAATTGTAAGCTATCATTGATGTTGATATACATAGTTTAAACTTATGAATCATTCCCCGGATATGTATTGGAGACTCCTGGTTTTTTCCGTTCTAGTTTTGTTCTTTTTTAAAAGTGAGGGCCGGGAGGTAGAAGTATCCGACCAGGCAGAAATCAGCATCATGACCCTGGGCCCATACCAGGAAGAACTGTATTCGGCTTTTGGGCACAGCGCCATTCACTTTTCTGATCCTGAGCGCAACATCGACTGGGTATTCAACTATGGTGTTTTCGATTTCGATCAGGAGAATTTCTATTGGAATTTTGCCCGAGGCAGAATGCTCTACAAGCTGGGCCTTTCCAGGTATACTCCGTTCAAAAACCACTACGCAAGGGAAAACCGGTACATCATAGAGCAACGACTGAACCTCACTCTGGCTGAGAAACAGGCCATGGTGGATTTCCTTACCAACAACTACAAACCAGAAAACCGGGATTACTATTACAACTATGTATACGACAACTGTGCCACGAAGATGTATGATGTGCTGGTGGCGGTTTTTCCGAAGCAAATCACTTTCAATGCGGACTATGTGGAAGATGGAAAGACCATTCGGGACCTGATGGACGACTACCTGGGAGACCAGCCGTGGGGAGACTGGATCATCGATATTGGTCTGGGGATGCAGATTGATAAGGAAGCCACTCCCCGAGAATATATGTTTTTGCCCGATTATATAGAAGCCTCTTTGTCTACCGCTTCCCTCAGGAGGGATTCTCTGGAGGTGCCACTCGTCGGCGAAACGGTGAATGTGTATGTACCCACTCCGGAGGAGCAGCAGGAGAGCAAGTTTTTCACACCTTTCAATTTCTTCGTGCTTGTGTTTTTTGTAGTTGGCTTCATTACCAACAGAGATTTTAAGAAGGAGAAGCGCACCAAATGGTTAGATCCGGTGGTTTTCACGTTGGCAGGTTTGATTGGCTGGTGGCTGGTGTTTTTGTGGTGGGCCACCGAGCATCTTTCCAAAGACAATCTCAACCTACTTTGGGCCATTCCTCTTCATATTCCTTTTGCCTATTTATTGGGAGTCAGGAAACTTCAGCCATTTTTGAGCAAATACTTTCTGGTGGTTTCAGCTGGATATCTGATTTTGCTGGTGATCTGGTCAGCATTGCCTCAGCCACTTCATATGGCGCTCATTCCATTGATTCTGACCATGATGCTCAGAGGATTTTACATTCATTCAGACCTTCAGAAGCAGCTCAGAAAAGCCAATCGATAAAGTTGTACAATCCTAACAGGATGAAGATGATGCCTGGTAGCCGGTGTACCAGGAGCTGATTGTCGGCAATGTTGGTAAATCGGGCACCTAGCCGGTTGACCGTGAGCAGAAGGGCAAAAGTACCGATGGAGATGCCGCTGAGATACAGCCAGAAGTTCACACCAGACAATGAGATGAGTCGATGATTCTGGAGGTAGGCGGTAACCGCCAGCCAAAAGGGGATCGTTAGCGGATTCAGTACCCCGAGGATCACCCCGAGTTTAAAGCCATTGCGGCCTTTCGGCGTTGTGGTTTTGGAGAGCAGCGATTGACTATTCGTTTTGGTGAGGAGATTGGCAACACCCAGGGCCAGCATCGCCAGTGCTGTGATAATCTGGAAGTATTCTGTAAAGAAGGGTTTTTCACTCAGGAAAAGCTGAAGGCGGACAGTCACCCCAGCATAGATAAACTCTGTAATAGACGCAGCTAAAGCAAAGAAGAAAGCCGCACGTCGGTGGTTTTGCACCGAAAGCTGCATGCTGGTGATGTTGATGGTGCCGGGGGGAATGGACCCGAGATAGCTCACCACAAAGGCAATGATGAAGACCTGAGTACTCACAATGCGCTTTCTATTTTCCTGTTATACGCTCTGATCGTTTTCATTTTTTTCCAGCCTTGCGCAAATGTCCAATAGGGGATTCCCTTCTTGCGATTGGCGCGGCTTATTTCTGCCAAGGTAGACAAATGCCAAAATATAGCCCGATAGCCCTTCCATAGGGAGTAACCGGGCTGATAGATGTGTCCGGGTTCTGCGCCTGCGCCGTTCAGTTCCAGAATCATTATGTTTTTACCTTCTTCCAGATCACTCCACGAGGTACACCTCAGGTCAAATCGCCCAAAATGGAAGTCTTTGATGCCTTTGGCAATGGTGTTAAAAGTACTGTTGAGTTGACCCGTGATACGGTTATTGGCATTCAAAAAAGTGGTGCCCCGGCAGTGATTACCGATGCCTTCCACGGTGACTTTTTTACCCTTTTGAGGAATCTCCTCCAGCAACAACTGAAAGCGTGGATGATTTGTGTCAATTTGAAGCAAAGCCCGTGGGTTACTGTCCAGCAGTTGTTTCACGGTATGGTGGCCATCTCCCACCACTGACATGAAATCCTTTTCTACAATAGATGTGATGCGCCCCTCAGCGTTATTCGGATGTTTCACGAAGAATACCCCCAACTCTAATGGGAATGATACAAATGCTTGCATCAGTAAAGGTACCGGGCATTTGGCCAGGTATTTTTCCAGAGCTTGCTCATCATTGATTTTTTCCACGAGTTTGCCACGCTCCCCTATGTCCGGTTTGGCAATGAGCGGATAGCCAATTTGTTGGGCAAAGGTTTTAGCCGCGCTCTCATCTCCGGGTGCAATGAGCCGATAGGCTGGAAGGTACTTCTCGGGAATGAGGTCAAAAATGGCCGACTTACTTTCACCAAGCATTCCCCCAAAATCGATGCTCGGGTTGGCGGCTGTAAAAAAGAAGAGCGACTGGCATCTGAAGGCCAGCCAGGGGTAGTAAAAGTTCACTGGGAAATAGAGTACAGCGAATGGCCAAAATTCCCAATGAGTGACTTTATACCAGAGTGATTTTAATCGAGAGACCGTGCGATGCATCAGGTGTTTTGAGATTTTTGATAGCGCACCGTAGAACTGGCCACGCCAAAATGCTCAGGTATATCCACCTCCGGAAAGGCTTCTCTCAGGCCGATTTTAATCAACGCCATGTGGTGTATGGCATGTTCAATATTGTAAGCCAGTTCGCGAAAAAATGAGGTAGAGATGTCAATGGAATTTTCGACCTCAATGTCGTAGTTGGCCCTCATTGCTATAGGAAAATCCTTGTCTTGTTGTTGAAGAGTGTTCTGAAGTGCATTGGTCACACCCAGTGCCAACTTCACATCCGTTTGCAGGTACTGATCGTGCTTGCGGTCATCGTAGTCCAGGGAGCGTGTTAGTTGGGCATCCTGAAGGCATAGAAAAAACTCAAGCAAGTGACGCACATGCTGACCAATGGTGGCATTGCTCAGGGTAGAGATCGGTAGTACATACTGGTCACTGGTCATCTGGCGAACAATGTATTTGACCTGATCCAGCAGGTTGATAGCAGATTGATTAATAGGCATATGTTAAGTCTAAATTAATCAGAAACGTATTTGGTGTTCCAATTTTTGTTGGCTTTTTCCATCAGCGGCAATTCGTTTTGTTTCCATGGGATCAAGGTATTGTTACCCCGGAAGTTGTAAAAGAGATAGAGTTTACCGTCCGTAATTCTGAATGTTTCCGGGTCTATTTTCACTTTGTCTCCGGTCTCACCCATGGCATACGCACACCAGCCGCCATATTGGGGCACGTATTTTTCAGGTGTTAATTTAAAAATTTCCAGATTTTCTGAGGATGAAAAGTAATACCGGGCTCCCTCAAATTGATAGAAATATCCACTTTGACCGGCTGTGGGTTTGCCATTAAAATAACTCACAGGATCATATCCCTCCATGGCTACTCCTTGTTTGTCAAGGTTGAGATGGCCCTCCTGCATGAGGAAAACCAAAGTAATGAGGCTAAAAAATTTGATCATAGTGACTAGAACGCCGCATGCTGTGGAAGGATTAAATATAATGAAAGTGTAACGTCCTATTGTTGGCTAACCGACAATTGATTAACCGTCTCCATGACCAGATCTATTTCATAGCCCTTTCCGATCAGATAGGCCATGGTTTTTTGTTTTTTTGGCCAAAGCTCATCCATCAGACTGTTCCACTTTTTTCTGGCCAGATCCTCCAGAGTCTTTTGGTACCTGTCGGGGTCTATGTAGTTCATCCCTTCGGTGATCACCTCCTGAGACAAGCGGAAGCGATACAGCTCTTGCTGAATGCGGTTTTTCCCCCAATGGTTAAACTCAAACTTGTCATGGCAAAAGGCTTTGCAAAATCGCCGCTCATCTACGAAACGTTCCTCTGTGAGTTCTGCCAAAACCTCCTGCGCTTCGTCCTCACGTAGCTCCCAGGCCATGAGTTTTTCATATACCTGAAAGGGCGCACGCTCTTTGGAGGAGCAGAATTTGGCAGCTTTGGCTTTGGCCTGCTTGAGTAAAGCCCTGCGGTCCATGCCTATTTGATAAAACCTTTTCTTTTCAGAACGGTCTCAATGAACTTGATTTCATTTTCGTTGTTGAAAATCTTGAAAGGGAAATAGAGGAGTTGTGCCTTGCTCACAAACAACACGAAATGATCCTTGCCCTTCTTCACCCTTTTGATTTGCTCCCATTTCATGGGCATGCCCTGCTTGGGGTTGATTTTGAGAAGAATTTGCTGACTGGTGATTTCATACGACAGCTTTTGAAACATGAACTTGCCCTGCTCCAGTTGCGTGACACCAGCAAACTGGATCAACCAGAAAAGCAGATAAAGTACAAGGCCGATGGTCGCACCGATGATCCACCACCAGTTTGGAATCCACAGGTAGCCTGCACAGATGGCCAGGTAAATGAGCCCTACCCACCATTGCTCTTTCAATACTGAAACAAGGGCTGTTTTTATATAAGTGCCTGTGGCAAGTTGATATTTTTTGGTTCTTACAATCATAATTATTTTATCGCTTTTAAGCTGATGTCAAGACTTTTATAGGAATGAGTCAACGCACCCACTGAAATGAAATCCACCCCGGTTTCGGCAATATCTCCAATGTTTTTTTCATTAATACCTCCTGAGGCTTCTGTCTCCATCCGGCCTCTGATCATACCGATGGCCTCCCGAATGGCTGAGGGCAGCATGTTGTCCAGAAGCACTCGGTGAACGTGCCCCACCTCCAGCACCTGCTCCAGCTCCTCGAGGTTGCGTACCTCCACTTCTATTTTAAGGTCGAGGTTGTTGGCTTTCAGGTAGGCCACTGTTTCCGTGATGGCTTCCTTTACACCCCCAGCATAGTCTATGTGGTTATCTTTCAGCATCACCATATCGTACAGACCAAACCGATGGTTGACACCTCCACCTATTAATACTGCCCATTTTTCCGGCAGGCGAAAATTGGGAGTGGTTTTTCGGGTGTCCAGCAGGCGTGCTCGTGATCCTCTGATGAGCAGGTTCATTCGGTGGGTGTAGGTGGCTATGCCACTCATGCGCTGCAGGCAGTTGAGTACCAACCGTTCCGCACTGAGGATGGCCTGCGCCTTGCCCTCCACAGTAAACCCAATGTCCCCATTGCTTACAAAATCCCCATCTTTTTTCTTGAAATCGATCTTGATGGACTTGTCTACATAATGAAAGATGCGCTCAGCCAGGGTGAGGCCGGCAATGATCCCGTGATCCTTGATCAGGAGGCGGGCATGGCTCACCTGATTTTTAGGGATGCTCCCTAGAGAACTATGATCCCCATCACCAATGTCTTCAGACAAAGCCGTCTTGATGAAATACCGAATATTTTGCTCAGTGAGATAGGGTGCTGACATAAGACCGCAAAATTAGGAAAGCTGGCCCTTTCTGCGACTATTCAAAGCCAATTATTCGCGGCTAAAGTTGATGGTGTCTATTTTGAACTGATTTTTTACATTTTTCACTACCATCACCACACGATAACTGCCTTCCTCAAGCGAGTAGGTGCCGATGGTGTACTTCAGTCCCTCGGGTGAGGATCCTTGATGAATGTACTGAAACCCTTTCGGTGGGTTTTTGAGAAAAAAGTCCTTCAATACCACTTCAGCCTGGGCAATGCTATAGTTTGAGGCTTTGCCATCCACTTTGATCTCAATGTTGGTATTACAAAATTTGATCAACTCTTTCGAACTACCAGCTTTCATTGCCACAGCAATATTCGCCAGAATGTCTTCCTGAGTGGGGGTGAAGAATGTAAATAGAAGCGAGCTCAGTAAGAAGCCTATTTTTATCATACCCTAAAGTTATCGAAAATTATGCCACAATTAATTAATCCGTCAGGATTAGGCCAAATTGGTAGATTCCCTTGGCTTGTGGATATTATATTTGTGCCATGAATAAAAAAGTAATCCTGATTATACTAGACGGCTGGGGAATCGCTACAGATAAGAGTGTTTCGGCTGTTGACAAAGCCAAGACTCCTTTTATGGATAGTCTATATGGAAAATACGTAAACAGCACGCTGGAGGCTTCAGGCCTGGCTGTAGGTTTGCCAGAGGGGCAAATGGGTAACTCCGAAGTGGGACATATGAACATTGGTGCTGGTAGGGTGGTCTATCAGGACCTGGTGAAAATCAATAAAGCTGCCGAAGAAGGTACACTGGCCAAAGAGAAAGAGTTGGTGGCGGCTTTTGATTATGCTAAGAAAGAAGGAAAGAAAATACATTTTATAGGGTTGGTGTCTGACGGTGGAGTGCACTCGCACATCAACCACCTCAAAGGGCTCCTGACGGCAGCGGATGCCAATGGTTGCAAGGACGTATTGGTACATGCCTTTACGGATGGCCGGGACTGTGACCCCAAAAGTGGAAAAGGCTTCATGCAAGAGGTGCAAGAGCATATGACCAAAACTACTGGAAAGATCGCTTCCATCACTGGACGTTATTTTGCCATGGACCGTGACAAGAGATGGGAACGGGTGAAGCTGGCGTATGATGCCATGGTGAATGCCAAAGGGGAAGTGGAGACCGAAGATGTACTGTCGGCCATTCAGGCGTCATATGATGCGGGAGTGACGGATGAGTTTATCAAGCCGATTATTCATACAGAAAACGGTGCGCCTGTTGGACACATAGCGGATGGCGATGTGGTCATGTGCTTTAATTTCCGAACTGACAGAGGACGTGAGATTACCGAGGTATTGACTCAGAATGACCTGCCGGATCATGGCATGAAAACGCTGGACCTCTACTACCTCACCATGACAAACTATGACGATACTTTCAAAGGTGTCAAGGTGGTTTTTGATAAAGACAACCTGAAGCAGACGCTGGGCGAAGTGCTGGAAGCGCATGGAAAAAAGCAGATTCGAATTGCTGAAACAGAAAAATACCCTCACGTGACCTTCTTCTTTTCTGGAGGACGGGAAAAGGAATTTGTAGGCGAGACCAGGTTGCTCTGTCCATCCCCTAAGGTGGCCACGTACGATCTGCAGCCCGAAATGAGTGCCAATGATATCAAGGATAAAATCATTGTTGAGCTGAAGAAGGAGGAGGTAGATTTCGTTTGTTTGAACTTTGCCAACCCTGATATGGTAGGACACACGGGCGTTTTTGAGGCGGCTGTGAAAGCCTGCGAAACGGTGGACGCCTGTGCCAGTGAAGTAGTGGACGTGGCGCTTGCGCACGGGTATTCCAGTATCATTATCGCGGATCACGGCAATTCGGACATGATGATCAACCCGGACGGATCACCCAACACGGCACATACTACCAATCTGGTGCCTTTTATTTTGGTGGACAATGACTTCAAAGGCACCTTGAAGCCGGGCAAGCTGGGAGATCTGGCACCCACCATTCTGAAGTTGATGGGTGTGCCAAAACCTGCTGAAATGACCGGTGAGGAATTACTTTGATATGAGAAACTTCCTCCTTCCGGTACTAGTATTCATCCTGGCATTGGGCTGTGGTGAAAATCGCCAGTCTACGGTGACACTAAAGGTTTATTTTGATCTGGACTCCCTATTGGATCGGCAGGTGGCGCTGCTTTCTGAAAAAAAGGTGTTACTCAGCAAGGAAGTAGCCATGGATGATCAGAAGGAAACTCTGGAACTACAGCCTGGCAGTGCCGAGTGGGAGTCGGAGTTTGTGATCATCAGAGATTTCAATTTGAATAAATCATATTACGTGGGTGCCTATGGTACAGCTGCGAATGCTGACTATATTCAATACAAGCTGGAGGACGACATAGATGCCCCGGTGAAAGTCTTTGAGGTGTTCAAGGCCAACGGGCAGGTAGAGCGGATTGTGAGCAACTACTATGAAGACAAATCCATCTATCAGCACAGGAGAAACCTCGAGCTTACATTTGAAAACGGACAACTGAGCGCCTATCAGATCAGAGGGTTTCAAAAAATGATTCTCAAAGACACCATCCAGTATACCATCTCAGGAAAAATAACCGAATGAGCAAGGAAGAGAGGAAAAAGCTAAACCGCGAGGGCCTGAAAAACCTGAGCGGGATATTTAGCTACATGTGGCCCTACAAGGTGCCATTTATTACGGGTCTGGTGCTACTGGTGGTTTCCAGTAGTCTTTTCATGGTATTTCCATTTGTGGCCGGGAAGCTCATTGATATTGCGTCCGGGAAGCAGGAGTGGTTTATTCAGAATATTGGTACCGCAGCTTTGCTGTTGTTGGGCGTATTGCTCTTTCAAAGCATTGTTTCCTTTTTCCGGGTTTTTCTGTTTGCCATCGTGACCGAAAATGCCATGGCCAACATTCGCACGGACTTATATCAGCGGATGATGACCCTCCCCATGGCTTTTTTTGATCAGAACCGGGCAGGAGAGTTGGTGAGTAGGATCTCCAATGATGTGTCATTGTTGCAAAATACTTTTTCTGTCACCCTGGCCGAGCTCATCAGGCAGACCATTATTTTGATTGCCGGAATCGGACTGATTTTTTACACCACTCCGGCGCTGAGTATTTTTATGCTGGCTACTTTTCCGGTCATCGTGGTGTTGGCTTTTGTATTTGGAAAATTCATCCGAAAACTTTCTAAAAAAACACAGGATCAGCTGGCAGAAGCCAATGTGATCGTGGATGAAACCATCCAAAGTATCAGTTCGGTGAAATCATTTACTTCAGAGCTTTTTGAAATACTGAGATACCGAAAATCTATGGGCGGAGTAGTAAAAACCGCCCTGCGGGTAGCCAGGTACAGAGCTGCGTTTATCTCCTTTATCATATTCATGATCTTCGGGGGCATTGTGGCGGTGATGTGGTATGGCGCTACCTTGGTACAATCCGGCGATATGTCTGTGGGTGATTTGCTTTCTTTCGTGCTCTACACCACATTCATAGGGGCTTCCATTGCCGGGATTGGGGACTTGTTTGGCCAGGTGCAGAAGGCTGTGGGTGCATCAGAGCGTATTTTGGAAATACAAAATGAAGATCCGGAACAGGACTTATCTCAGCCCAAAAGCGAAGTGGATTTGCATGGAGATATCCAATTTAGGGAAGTGGCTTTCAGCTACCCTACTCGCCGGGAGCTACCGGTGCTCAAGGGAATCAACCTAAAGATCAAAGCAGGGGAGAAAATTGCCCTGGTAGGGCACAGTGGAGCGGGCAAGTCCACCATAGTGCAGCTACTCATGCGTTTTTACGGGGTTTCTGCAGGGGCCATTTCTATAGCAGGTAAAAATATCAACGAAATAGATTTAACGGCCCTGCGGGCACACATCGGGATTGTGCCTCAGGAGGTGATTCTTTTTGGGGGCACCATAGGGGAGAATATCCGATATGGTAAACCAGAGGCCACCCATCAGGAAATTACCGAGGCTGCCCAACAAGCGAATGCCCTGGAGTTTATCCAGTCTTTTCCGGAGGGTTTTGATACCCTGGTGGGAGAGCGTGGTGTCAAGCTGTCAGGTGGGCAGCGCCAGCGGATTGCCATAGCCCGGGCCGTACTGAAGAACCCTTCGATCCTTGTATTGGATGAGGCAACCAGTTCGTTGGACTCTGAGTCTGAGCATCTGGTGCAGCAGGCCCTGGATACCTTGATGAAAGACCGAACCACCATCATCATTGCGCACCGACTGGCCACCATTCGTGAAGTAGATAAGATATATGTTTTAGAAAATGGGCAGGTCATCGAATCAGGTACACACGCTGAGCTGCTCACCGAAAAGGGAGCCTACAAGAATTTTATAGACCTTCAACTCCTTCAAAACTAGAGCCAGCGCCTGCTCTTCATGTAGACGATCATCACAAGCGTGACCACACCTATCAGGCTATAGAAGCCCACAGGGTAGCTGATGGCCCAGCCCAGCTCTGGCATGTGCTCAAAGTTCATCCCGTATATCCCTGCGATGAAGGTGAGCGGAATAAAAATGGTGGCAATGATGGTCAGTACCTTCATTACCTCGTTCATTTTGATGCTGAGCTGAGAAAGATAAAGGTCCATTACACTGGTGAGGATTTCACGATAGGTGTCCAGGTTTTCTACCACCTGCACGGCATGGTCATACGTATCCCGGATGAACATCAACGTGTTGTCTGAGAAGTAGGAAGAGCTCCTGCTGGATAATGCATGCACCACATCGCGCACCGGATACATAAACCTGCGGAGTTGGATGAGGTCTTTTCTGAGCAGCTGAATGTCCTTTAGTTGAATGCGCTGAGGTCTACGCACCACGAAATTTTCCAATACCTCTATTCTGGCCCAAACCTGATCCAGGGTTTCATAGTAGTAGTCAATGATGATGTCCAACAGCATATAGGCCAGGTAATCAGCTCCACGCTTTCTGGCGCGGCCCTTTCCGTTTTTAAGCCTGCTTCGGATGTCATTGAATACATCACCGGGTTTTTCCTGGAAGCAGATTACAAAATTTTCGTGGATGACCAAACTGACCTGCTCAATATCGATCTTATTGAGGTTATCGAGGTGGTTGATCATTTTCAGAGAGATATAAAGGTGTTCGTCAAACTCCTCCACTTTGGGTCGCTGGTTAGTGTCCAGGATGTCTTCGAGGGTTAATGGGTGCAGTCCCATCATTTCTCCAATTTTTGAAATAATGTCTACATCGTGCAGGCCCTGTATGTTGATCCAGGTGACGGAGTTGGGGTTGTTGTACTGCTGGAGGTCGTTGACGTCCTCTATGTCTACTTCATCAATCCGCTCATCGGTGTAGTCGATCACGTGGATATTCACATGATCGGTGTGTACTTTTCCTGTGTAAATAAGACTACCTGGAGCCAGTCCTGTTTTGGGTCTTTTTCGGCTGAAAGAGATAGGGCTGTATTTGATAGGGTTTAATTTCTTCAGGTCGTTGAAAGGGTTGTTCATGCAAAAACTTCTTCGGTCTCAGGAATACTTTTTTTAGGTAGGTCATCAGGCAGACAGATTCCCGGAGGCAAATCTATATCAGGCGGGAGACTTACTGGCAGGCCACCCTCATCATCTCCATCCGAATCGTTGTTTTTGTTATGATTGTTTTTCCAAAAAATGAAAACCAACAATACACAATATAGAAGTATACAAAGGACAATGTCTATTATCATACCTACAGAGGCTTCATTGAACGAGTATTTTATATAAGTTAACTAAAAAACGAGGACAACGATACTTTGTTAACGAGATTGTGCCTTATTGCGCAATATTTACTTACTTTGTGAAACCAAAATCCAGCTTTGGGGCGCCCTAAAATATTATATCGTGACTTATGCTGTTAACCTTATTCTCTGGTGAAAATGAAGGCCTGCTCTTTGGAGTATTTGGCGTCATAATCATCTTGTTCCTCTTGGTGGATTTGGGATTTTTCCACAAGGCACATCAAAAAGTAACACAACGTGAAGCCCTGCTACAGAGTTTGTTCTGGGTGGCTGTTTCGGTGTGTTATGGCATGGTGATCTACTTCTACGGTGAAGGCCCTACAGCCTCGTTTGAGTTTTTCTCGGCGTACGTTACCGAAAAAGCCCTTTCTATTGACAATATCTTCGTGATATTGCTCATCCTCCGGTATTTCAATGTGAAGGAAGAATATTATCACAATATTCTTTTTTGGGGGATACTGGGAGCCATTGTATTTCGGGCCATTTTCATATTCGTGGGGGCATTCCTCATCGCACAGTTCCACTGGATACTTTACATCTTCGGAGCATTCCTGATCTACTCAGGGGTGAAGATCTTCAGCGAAGAAGGGGATATGGAAATAGAACCTGAGAAAAATCCCGTTATGAAATGGGCTAAGAAAATATTTCCATTCACTACCAACACTGCGGATGGAAAGTTCTGGGTCAAAGAAAATGGGAAAAGGCTTTTCACGCCATTGTTTTTGGTGATCATCCTTATTGAGTCTACGGATTTGATTTTCGCGGTGGACTCAATACCTGCGGCATTTGCGATTTCGCAAAATGAATTTGTGATCTATACTTCCAACATCTTTGCAGTAATGGGGCTGAGGGCGATGTTTTTCCTTCTAGCGAACGTACTGGACAAGTTCTATCTACTTCAAAAAGGCCTCTCGGTCGTTTTGATCTTCATAGGAGCCAAAATGATGCTGGAGATGGAGATTTTGCAAGATGCCCTGGGTACGATTTTCGGGGTGGAGCATATCACCATTCCTATCTTCCTGTCCTTTGGAGTAATTATCTTCTTACTGTTTGCTTCCATCGTACTGTCTCTGATCTTCCCTAAGAAGCCGGAGTTGGTAGAGAGCGAGCACTAAGCAGGCCTTTAGAATCCAATCTTATTTGATTTCCAGCCTCTGGCTTCCAGGGTCTGGGCAGATTCGAGTACTTTCTCTTTGAGTGAGCGCTTGTAGTCTGCGAGTTTTTTAGATACCTCCGGGACAAAAGCTCCAATGATTTCTGCGGCCAGGATACCGGCGTTTTTGGCACCATCCAGTGCTACGGTGGCTACCGGAATGCCGCCAGGCATTTGCAGGATGGAGAGTACCGAGTCCCAGCCATCTATGGAATTCCTGGATTTTACAGGCACGCCTATTACCGGCAGGGTGGTAAGTGATGCCACCATGCCAGGCAGATGTGCGGCGCCTCCGGCGCCAGCCACGATCACTTTCAGTCCACGGGCGGCGGCATTTTCGGCATACTCCAGCATGCGGTGTGGCGTACGATGTGCCGAGACAATGGTCACTTCTACCTCGATACCCAGTTCTTCCAATATTTCTGCGGCCTCAGACATGACCGGAAGGTCTGACTGACTGCCCATGATGATGCCTACCTGTGGATTGCTCATGCTTTTACTTTTAAAATTTCTTTTACCTGAAGGGCTTTCTCCTTTAAAGTTATGGTGTTTTCGTCTGTGATGGTAATGTGTCCCATTTTGCGGAAGGGCTTGGTGATCTTTTTCCCGTACAGGTGCAGGTGAACACCCGGTATAGCCATCAGTTCATGCAAGCCCTCGTAGCGTGCAGCACCGGTGTAGTCATCTTCACCCAGTACATTCACCATGGCCGCAGGTTTGATCAGGTCTGTGGCACCCAGGGGGAGGTCCAAAATAGCTCTGAGGTGTTGCTCAAACTGTGAGGTGATGTTCGCTTCAATGGTATGGTGCCCGCTGTTGTGCGTACGTGGAGCGATCTCATTCACCAGGAGCTGATCGTCTTGGGTGAGAAACATCTCCACCGCTAGCAGCCCTACCATGTCTAGTTTGGTGATCACGTCTTCGGCCAGCTGCTGAGCTTCTGCTTCTATGGCTGCGGACACTTCTGCCGGGGCGAATAAAAACTCCACCAGATTGGCTTGTGGGTGAAAGACCAACTCCACTAATGGAAAGCACTTTACCTCACCCGAAGCGCTCCGGGCCACGATTACACTCAGCTCCTTTTTGAAGTCAATAAGCTTCTCCAGTAGCGAGGGTGCTTCGAAAGCTTTGTCAAGGTCCTTTTCGCTTCGGAGTACTTGTACCCCACGGCCGTCATAACCGCCTTTGCCCAGTTTATTCACCGCGGGAAGGAAATCTCTGTGCTGAGCCACTTCGGCTTTGTTTTCTGTCAGGATGAAATCTGCCGTGGGAATCCTGTTGGCTTTATAAAAGGTTTTTTGCTTGCGCTTGTCCTGAATCAGTTCGATGATTTCGGGCTGAGGAAAAACTTTTTTGCCCTGAGCTTGCAGCGCCTTGAGAGCGTCTGTATTCACGGCCTCTATTTCGATGGTGATGAGGTCCATTTGCTTTCCAAACGCCATCACGGCATCATAATCCTGCAGGTCACCCTGCACGAAGCTATGGGCGATTTTGGCACAAGGAGCGCTGGGGTCAGGGTCGATCATATGGATCTCCAGGTTGAAATCTGTGGCTGACTGGAGCATCATTCGGCCCAGCTGGCCGCCACCCAAAACACCGATTCTGAGGTCTGTTATGTCTCGCTTCATGCCGCAAAGATGTGAAGATTTTGCTTTAAATTCCGTGAAGGAGGAAACCGGATCATACAATGGTGGGTTTTAAAAAGCATATGGATAAGGAAAAGGAAGAGAAAGCTAAAAAACGACTTGAGGAGCTGAAGAAGAAGGCTCAGCAGGAAGAGGAAAATTCGGAGCACAAGGAGGTGGACAAAGAGGAGGTACCTCGCGAAGCTTTCAGAAAGAATCTTGGCTGTGGGGGGTGAGCTTACCTAGCTGCTCCTCAAGTATAATCCTTGGACATGACTCTGGTCCTTGAATTCATTATAGCTTACTCCTATATCCTGTTAGTAAGCCCTCTAGAGTGTATGAATTAAAAAAATATTCCAACAGGGTGTAATAATCTTAGACTTCAGCCACTAAACAAGAAAAGATTAAAATTATGCTGTTAAAGGACGCACTTAACCATTTCAGAAATCTGGAATCTGAAGCGACGAAAAAATCTGAAGTCAGGATTTACCAGAAGTTTATCCAAGTTTTAACCCGTTTGGAAGACAGAGACATGTCAGATGACGAAGTTCAATCCATCGAGGAGGCGCTTGATGCCTTTGACCTGAACTCAACCACCACGCACTCTAATAGACATTGGAATAAAGTATTCAGGCAGTTTGAGCAATTTTTGAAAGATACTTTTTCGCTGACAACCAAAGGATACTACACTCGTCTGGGCATGGGGTTAGGAGCATCATTTGGAATTGTCTTTGGAGTAGTCTTTTTTTCGGATTTAGAGCGATCTCTGGGGATTTCATCCGGTATTTCCATAGGGATGGTAATCGGCCTGATCATAGGGCGTACCCTGGATTCCCGAGCGATGGCTTCAGGTAGGGTGATTTAATACATCGTACATTAGCCACCAAATCAGCAGAGTGAGCAACGACTTTTACACCTCATCGATTTTGCCTTATGCCGCCATGATCATCAAGATCTGCCGGGCCTATACCAATACACAAGAAGATTTCGAAGATTACTACCAGGAGGTGTGCCTGCAAATCTGGAAAAGCAGAAACAACTTTCGTGGGCAATCCGAATGGTCTACATGGGTCTATAGACTATCGCTGAATGTAAGTATGACATTGCTGAAGAAGCAGAAAAACAATCGTCAACATTTAGATTCAGGCTATTTGCCATCAGAAGTATCCGATGAACCCCGGGCTTTTACAGAGGATGCTCTGGAACAGCTATATAGTGCCATCCGGCAGCTATCTGAAGTGGACAGGGGGGTGATCTTGCTCTATCTGGAGGAAAAGTCCTATCAGGAAATCGCAGAGATCATTGGTACCAACCCCAATAACATTGGGGTTCGCGTTAAACGAATCAAAGAACGGCTAAAAAAATTATTAGATGGAAAGATCAATTGAAGCCATGTGGAAAGAAGGTTTTTTACAAAACGGAGCATTAATAGCCCCCAGAGTGAATGACATCTACAATAGGAAGTCAATGCACATTATCGAAAAATTCGAAAGGATGTTCCTGATGAACATTTGGGGAATCATTATAGGCTCTTTATTGCTGCTGATCGGTTCCTATTTTGTAGGAGCCTTGCTGGCTGGCAGTCTGGTGTTTATCATGATGTCATACGTGGCCTATACAGCCTATCACGAGCTGAAGGCCTTAGAAAGGATAGATAAGGGGCAAAGCAGTTACGCTTTTTTGAAATCCTTTAAAAATTGGATTTCGAACAACATCGAACGCTATGGAAAAATGTACAAAGTAGTATACCCCCTCTTCATCCTTGCTTTCTACTTTGGGATTTGGTTCTCTGATGTATTTGCCGACAAGCGGCAAATGGTTGCAGAAAACTCAAACAATGTTTTCTTTGGCCTTCATACCTATACCACTATTGTCGTTATCATTATGGCCCTCTTGATGAGCCTTTTTAGTAAGCAGATTCATAGGAGAGATGTAAAAATTGTCTACGGACGAATTATAAAGAAACTGGATTTAGCACTTGCAGAAATGGAAGAATTGAGGGATTGAATTGCAATCGTGCGGTGGGGGTTGTTTCGATGAGAGAGGATTCTGAGTTTTGATTGTTGCATTCTATTAGCACTTCACTACTTTACCCTAAGCAACCCTTTTCCGAATTTCAACATCTACATGAAGGAATTCATACTAAAATAGAATGTTAGACAACCCAAGAGTAAACATCAAAATAAAACTTTCAGCACTGTGGACCTCAGTAGTGTTTTGCTACTTATATGGTGACTATTTTGAACTATATGTGCCAGAAAAAGTGGATAGCCTCATAACTGGAGTCAACGTATTAGATAGCCCGTCCAAATTGTTAATTGCCTCAATCATCCTGGCAATTCCTTCTCTTATGGTTGCATTGTCTATTCTACTGAACCCGAGAGTGAATAGGTTTTTGAATGTTTTTTTCGGAATCTTATTTACACTCATGATGTTATTAATAGGTGTTAATTCATTAACCCCGTGGTACAGCTTTTACGCCTTTCTTGCCTTTCTGGAAAGTTTAATCACCATTTTAATTGTTTGGTTCGCCTGGAAATGGCCAAGGGAGGCAGTAGACTGAATTGGAAAATGATTCTCAAATAAAAAGGTCAATAAAGCCGGCACTTAGACCTTAAAAACCTCACTCACTCACGAACACCCTTTTCACCCGCTGACTGACATTGGTCAAGATTTCATAGGGGATGGTCTGTGCCCATTGGGCCAGTTCCCGGATGTTAGGTTGCGCTCCAAAGATGATCACCTCATCGCCCTCCCTGGCGTCCAGACCGGTCACATCTATCATGGTCATGTCCATGCAGATATTGCCAATAGTCGGCGCTTTTTGCCCGTTTACCATCACGTAGGCATTGCCATTGCCGAATAACCGACTGTAACCATCCGCATAGCCGATGGCTATGATAGCGATGCTTCCCTCGCGATCGGCTCTGCCCATTCGGGAATAGCCGATGCTATCACCTTCTTTGACGGGCTTGATCTGCGAGATTTTGGTTTTAAGTGTACTGATTGGCTTTAACTGATTGGTAGTGCCTGAGCTGTCAAACCCATAAAGGCCGATGCCCAGCCGGACCATGTCAAACTGAAATGCAGGCCAGCGCATAATGCCCGCGGAGTTGAGGGCATGTTTGATAGGGGAGTAGCCCAGGGCCTCAGCCAGTTTTTCATAGGCTTGATCAAACGTGGCTGCCTGTTTTCGTGTAAAATCGTCTTCATCCGCAGCATCGGAGCTGGAGAAGTGTGTGAAAATGCCCGATACTTTCAGTTGTGGATTTTGATGGAGTATGGTCATCAGGGCATCCAGATCCTCTGACCGGAAGCCCAGACGGTTCATTCCGGTTTCTATCTTCAGGTGGACGGGTGGCGGGTTGTCCGTCACCTCCAGAAAATAACGGAGCATGGAAAGGCTATAGATTTCGGGTTCCAGATGAAAAGTTTCCAGAAGGTCAAAGCTGCTCCAATCCACATTCATGATCATGATGGGAAGTGTGATGCCTTTGCGCCTTAGTGTCACCGCCTCATCCAGGTAGGCCACCCCCAGATAATCCACCTTGTGATATTGTAGCAGGTGTGCGATTTCCTCCACACCCACCCCATAGGCAAAAGCTTTCACCATCACCATCAGTTTCACTTGAGGTTTCAGCTGCTGGCGGTACACTTTTAGGTTATGAGTAATGGCCTCATAGTTTACCTCCAGGATAGTGCCATGATTCTTTTCTTCCAGAAAATGAACCACCCGCTCCAGTTCAAAATCGCGGGCACCCTTCACCAGAATGGTTTCATTGGTGAAGGCAGGAGCACTCCTGAGAAAATCATGGGTACTGAGGTACCCCTCGAACGGCATGGAGAAGGCCGCCTGGTTTTGCACTATGTCTGGGCCTATGCCTATCAGGTGATCGATGCTGTGCTTTTCCAAAAGGGCATTGATGTCACTATAGAGCACCTTGGGGTCTTTGCCAGACTGCAGCATGTCCGAAAGGATGACAGTTTTACGTTGCTTCTGAGGTTGCTGGCGGAGGTAGTCCAGTGCGATACTCAGGCCCATAAAATCATTGTTGTAACTGTCGTCCAGTATGTGAGTGTTGTTATTGCCCCGCTTCAGCTCCAGTCGCATAGGCACGGGCTTCAGCTTGTTGACCGCTTGTTGAATGTGAGTGTTGGATTCGCCAAGGACCAATGCCGCAGTGATGGCATGGAAAATGTTTTCCAGATCGAATGGGTTGCTAAAAGGGATGCTGAAAGTCGACTGCTGTCCCTGGTAATGGAAATTGAAATACGATCCCGAGGGAACGATGTTGATACTGGCTTCGGGCTGGCTGATTCCCCAGGTGATCAGCGTCGCTTTCAGATTTCCAAGCTGCCTTACGATGGAGGTATGGTCCAGCCGGCAGATAAGTTTTTCACAGTGGGCAAAAAGCAAAGCCTTCTCTGCAATTTTGGCTTCCGGGCTTTCAAACCCGGAGGCATGGGCATTCCCGATGTTGGTGAAAATCCCCAGCGTGGGTTGAATGATTCTTTCCAGGGCTTCCATTTCTCCTGTCCTGGATACTCCGGCTTCAAATACCGCTACCTGGTGGGTCTTTTCCAGGTTCCATACGGACATGGGTACTCCAAGCTGTGAATTGTAGCTTTTTGGGCTTTTGATGACATTCCACTGTTGTTCCAGTATGGTTGCGAGCCATTCTTTCACGATTGTTTTGCCATTGCTCCCTGTGATCCCCACCACGGGGAGGTCAAACTGTTTCCTGTGATAGGTGGCCAGGTTTTGGAGTGCCACTAATGTGTCACTGACCAACAGAAAAGCGGCTTCCGGATAGTCCCTGGGGTTGATCCGTTTGGAGATAAGAAAGCTTCTGATGCCTAGCTGGTAGAGTGAGGGGATATAATCATGCCCGTCGTGATGGGTGCCCGGCAGTGCGATGAATAGCTCGTGGGTGCTGCTGGAGGCTTTTCGTGAGTCATATACAAGTGTATCCACCTCAAAGTCGTGGGATGGGTTAATGAATTCGGCGGAGAGAATGGAAGCAACCTCACTTATCAGCATGCCCTAAATTATCAATTCCAATTCAAATTGGTTCAATTCATTGTGAAAACCCATGGCTTTCAGTGCTTCTATGGTGGGGTGCTCATCCTCAGGGATATTCATCACGGTGAGGTTTGGGTCACTGGAGAGCAGCAGCGCGTTTTTCATAAGCGCGGATGCCACACCCCGTTGGCGAAAATCTTCATGTACCGCCACCTGACTTATTCGCCCATTTTGAGGTTGAAAGACGAGATGGCCTGCCAGGGTTTCACTCACCCAGGCTTCTATGATGATTTCATTGGCCAGGTTATGAGGAAGCTGATTGGTACTATCGAGAAAGGAGGGCTGAAAACTAATGTGCTCCTGATAGACAGATTTGAACTGATCAGATTTTTTCACTTTTATGTGCGGATCTGGGTCCGGGAGTTCTCCCTTCAGGCTAAAACATCTGAGAACCCGGGTGAATTGAAATCCCAATGATTCATAAAACTGTGTGGCTTTTGTGTTTTGTTCCACCACCTCCAGCAGTACTCTGGAGATGGTGCCCTGATCCCTCATGCGACCAAGAAGTATTTCATAGAGCCGTGTGGCAATCTGGCTTCTTTGATGCGAGGGAATAACCCCAGTACCCCCATTGTAGGCGGTTACTTTTCCCTGGTAGTCATTGACCGTGTGCAGCATGAAGCCTACCACCTCATCCTCATGCCAGGCCATCATGCTTAGCTCAGGAGAAAGGTGAAGTTTATTGAAAATGCGATTTCTAAACTGCTCCAGAGGAGGCTGAAATGTCACAAAGTATTCTGAAAAGGCTCCTATAAATGCCTGATGCAGCTTGATAAAGTGGGACTCATCAAAATCCCTGAACTCATAACTCATAAAGGCTATTCGTGAAAGCTAAGCAAGGGTATGTCCGCATCAATGGCAATGTTTTTGGTCACAGAACTTCGGAAAATCCGCTCAAAGAATGACCTGTGCCGGGGGATCATGGCTAACAAATCCAGCTCATGGAATGCCGCGAATTTAACAATCCCCTCTTTGATAGAATCTGCCTGTACAGTGCGCGCAGAGCAGTTGACATCTTTAAATCGCTCGGAAATTTCACGCATCAGTTTTTGATCCATGGCGGTGAGTTTTTCCGGGTCTTCCACTATGGAGAAAATCAGTACGCTGGCATCAAAGTGACGGGCGAGTGTACCGATGAGCTTTAGTTTTTCAAAGTTTTTCACCTCTGAGAGGTCGGAGGCAAAACCAATTTTCTTCAGCTTGAACGTTTTTACATTCTCAGGGATGACAATGACCGGAACTTTGGACGATTCGATGATGTCTGTGGCCCTGGTGCCAATGAGGTGTTCTATTTTATCATGATGCGCCCTGGTACCCATTACGATCAGGTCAATGTTTTTTCGCTCAGATTCTGAATAAATGGCATCAGTGAGATAAGAAATGAAGCGATCAGCTTCGTGGGGCACGTCGTTGAGCTCTATGATCTCAGATTCCAACTCTTCAAAACTCTCTTTTACCTGATTTTCATAATCAGCCATAATAGAGTCCATCAGAGACCCTCCAATAAAATCCGGATGTGGATGATGTACATGCACCGCATTGACCATGTGTATTTTGGCCCCGAAATCTTTGGCCAGACCGATGGCAATTTTCAGTGCATTTTTGGAACATTCTGAGAAATCTATAGGGACGAGTATGTTCTTGATTTTCATAATTTTAGGGGGAAAGGTTGATGATCAATAAATCTAGTGGCTCCGGCACAATAACCCAAAATATTGGATGAGTAAGTTCAGGCGCCTCTATATTCAATAACGTAACCGAAATTCACATGTTTTGTCTGCTTATTTTTTACATAATCCCAAGATTATTAACTTCACCCGTCGAAATCATCTACTTTTTTTAATATGGCGATAGAAATTGGAAGTTACGAGGAGTTCACAGAATACATCGGCAAGGATTTAGGCCAGTCAGAGGCGCTGGAGATCACTCAGGAGCAGATCAATAAGTTTGCCGATGCTACACTAGATCATCAGTGGATCCATGTGGATGAAGAAAGAGCAAAGGCAGGTCCTTTCGGGCAGACCATTGCGCATGGTTACCTTACCCTGTCTCTGGTACCTCACATGTGGGCACAGATTCTTACGGCCAAGAATTTAAAAATGATGGTGAACTATGGCCTGAACAACCTGAAGTTTAATCAACCGGTACCCGTAGGGAGCAAGTTGATTTTGAAAGCACATTTAGAGAGCCTGACCAACTTGCGTGGGATCACCAAAGCCGAAGTAGGAGCAAGAATGGAAATAGAAGGCAATCCAAAACCAGCCTATACAGCCACCATGATTTTGCTGTATCACTTTGAAGCTTAATCATTTCCTGAGCTAACATCCGTCATATTTTTGCCGGGCACACGGGTCTACCTTCACCTTATCAAATAAGGAAATCATGAAGAAGATACTAGACCTCAACGACCTGATGGTAGAGCAACTCCGCGAGCTTTACGATGCAGAGATACAACTTGTCCCTTTTCTGGAGAAGATGCGACTACTGGCGACCAATCATTTGCTCGTGAAGCTGATTACCAAATATCAGCGGACCACAGATGACAACCACTGGGTACTGAAGCAGGTATTCAACGACCTGTTTATGCAAAAGCGAGGTGAAAAAAATGCCGCTGTGCGTCTCATGGAGGATCAGACCCTCGAAATTTTGGAGCGATGTGCTACTCCAGAGGTGAAGGACGCAGCGATTATTATCAGCCTACAGCATATTATGCATTTCAAAATTGCTTCTTATGGAGCAGTGGCCACCTATGCCAACATCATGGGGCTATATGGAGATGCTTCCAAATTGCATATGTTGGTCGAGCTGGAAAAAAAGATAGACCGACAGTTGGCCATGCTGGCAGATGGAGAGGTGGACAGAAAGGCCTTCAATTATCAACTGAACTGAGGAGAAAAAGTGGGAAGTACTGGATTCGAACCAGCGACCCCCGCCCTGTCAAGGCGATGCTCTAAACCAACTGAGCTAACTTCCCGGGTAGAACCGTGAGGGCAAAAATAGAATAAGAACTGATATAAAAAAACCGGGCGGCTGCCCGGTTTTTAATTATTTGGCCTTACAGTACCACCTCTCCTGAAAAGTACAAATAGGTGTACGCCTCAGAGGATGAGGTTTTGATTTTGATGTTCTTCTTGAACACCCCAACCTTGGAGGACTGAAAGGAGGCTGTGATAGATGCCGTGGCCCCGGGTGCAATGGCTTCTTTTGGAAATTCCACTTTGGTGCATCCGCATGAACCCTTGGCTTCCTGTATATACACGGGACTATCAGACTCATTGGTAAACTCAAAGGCAATGGCCTGTGACGTGCCGACTTTCACGGACCCCAGATCCAGTGAAGTTGATTTCCAGGTAAGCGGACTTACTGAGGCAACCGCAGCTACTGCGATTCCCAGCAAAATGGTTAACGTAATTTTTCTCATGATTTTTACTTTTTTTGATTTGATCAAAAGTCTGTGGTCTTGGTTTAAGATGCTGTTAATGGATTCCTAATGATTGTTAATGAGTTGTTAAGGATTTCCTAAAGCCACTTGAATCCCGTTATTTTAGGGTGATGAAGAACACCCCGATCCGATTTTTAGTGGTTTTAGGCACCCTGTCTATGGTGGCCATATTGGTGGTGCAAGTGTATTGGGTAAGCGAGGCGATTAATAAACAGGAGGAACAGTTCAACAGATCGGTACAGATGGCGCTTCGCAATGTGGTGGAGTCACTCTGTGAGCTGAACGGCAACGATATCCCGTCTAGCGATCCCATTGATCAACTTTCCAATAACTACTTCATTGCTCGTACTAATTATAAGATTGACCTCTCTTCACTGGACTATTTGCTAAAGGCAGAGTTGCAAAAAAGAGGGATAGCCCAGGACTATGAGTATGGAGTGTACGATTGTCAGACGGATCGCATGGTGTATGGAGATTTTGTCTCCATGCAGGATCAAAACGGTAAAACCAAGCCTACTGGAAAACTCCCGAAGCTGATCAATGATGAATATTATTTTGGCATCTATTTTCCGGGGAAAACAGCCGGTATTGTGAGCAGCCTGGGTATTTGGCAGCTGACTTCTTTGCTCACACTGTTGATCCTGATATTTTTCACCTACGCACTGTTTGTCATTCTAAAACAAAAGCGGCTGAGTGAAATCCAGCGGGATTTCATTAATAATATGACCCATGAGTTCAAAACCCCATTAGCTACACTTCAGGTTTCTGCCGAGGTGCTGGAAAATGAAGCGAGCGGTGAGCGGCAAAAAAAGTATGCACGCATTATGAGGTCAGAGTTGGGTAGGCTGGACAAGCATGTACATCAGCTTCTGGAAACCTCAGTTCTGGACTATGGCAAGTCGAAAGCGGTGGTGCCCATAAGGGTGAAAGCGGTGCTGGACCGTGTCGTGGAGCCCTTTCGTGCTCTGCCAGGGATTCAATGGAATGAAAAAATCAACCTGACAGATGAATGCACGATCTCGGGGGATCCAGCCATTTTCGAGACCATTGTTTTCAATTTGCTGGACAATGCTGCTAAATATGGCGAATCCCTGATCAGGCTTACTGCCAGCAAGGAGGCTGGCCTCCTGGAGGTGAAGGTGAGCAACGATGGGCGGGAAATTCCCCGAAAGGAACGAACCAGAATTTTCAGAAAGTTTTACAGAATCCATCAGGGCGACCTGCATGATGTAAAGGGTTTTGGACTGGGGCTTTATTTTGTGCGTCAGGGCGCCAGGTCCATGCATGGAAAAGTTACTGTAGTCAGCAGTCCTGATCTGACCACCTTCACCCTCACCTTTCCAAAAGCATCATGAGAGAACCCAGAATATTACTGGCCGAGGATGACCCCAATCTCTCTTTTGTGATTGAAGATCATTTAATCACAGAGGGGTTTACCGTAGTGGCAGCAGGCAATGGTCAGGAGGCCCTCAGACATTTTCGCAATCAAGCGGTGGACCTGTGCCTGATAGATGTAATGATGCCCAAGATGGACGGGTTCTCACTGGCCAGTGAAATCAGGAAAGTGAACGATCTGGTGCCTATCTTATTTCTCACCGCCCGATCAATGGAGCAGGACCGTCTGAAGGGGTTTGAGATCGGAGGCGATGACTATATCACCAAGCCGTTCTCCATTGCCGAACTTACGCAGCGGATCAGGGTATTCCTGAGAAGATCGGTGACCACTTCTGGTGTTTCAGAGAAGAAAGGAGCCCTCGGCACACTGCAGTTTGATGAACTCAACCTGCTGGTGATCGGCCCACAGTCCACCGCTCAACTCACCCAAATGGAGGCAGATTTACTCAAACTGCTTCTTCAGCATAGAAATCAGCTGGTGAAGCGTGAAACCATCCTGGTGGAAATATGGGGTGAGAACGATTACTTCAAAGGAAGAAGCCTGGATGTCTTTATCTCCAGGCTTCGCAAATATCTGAAGGAAGATCCCGATCTGGAGATCAGAAACCACCATGGAGTGGGCTTTTCTTTAGTCGATCGCAATTTTTCGGGTTAGTCGTTTGCCATCCATGCTAATTTCCAGAAGGTAGATGCCCTCGCTTTGCTGCGAGAGGTCAATCATCTCAGAATAGCGCCCTCCGTACTTTTCAAAATATCGGTTGAATACTTCCTTGCCATTGGTGTTGTAAATTTTGATAGAAAGTTCACCGGGCTCCGGCGTATCAAATTTCAAATGAAATCTACCATCAGGAGCGGGGTTGGGGAAATAGCGCAGGTCGTTCAGGTTCAATTGGTCACTGGTTTTCACCGCTCCTTTTTTACCGAATGCTTCCACATCATCGCTGATCGCTACTTTCTTCAATACACGGACTTCAAAATCTCTGTGCCCGCGTCTGCTTTCAGCTCTTGCCCGATCCATCTTTTCGCGAATTTCCGCTGAAAGTGAATCCGAGAAGTGCCAGTCAAACTTATCGTCATCACCCCCGAAACTAAACGCCATGGAGCGATGCCCATCTGCCGACTCGAAGTGTCTGCGAATGGTCTTTTCCATACTCCTGAATTCATCTCCTAAGCGCTCCATTTCAATGTCAAAGGACATGGCAGAGTCCCCCGACTCGAAAAAATGAAAGTTTTGGGCCATGTCCTCATCTCCAAACTTAAAGAAGAAGCGGTGGGGGTCATCACCCATTTCTTCCAGTTCAATGATTTTGGGCCCTTTGGCATCTTCAGAAAACCAAACCCGCATTTGGTCATCCTTTCCCATAAATTCCTTAAGCTCAGCATCAGCTTTCATTTCCTCCTCAGAGGCATACGTTTTTTCAAACGTCTGTGTATCACCGTCAATATCTTTGGTAATTTTCACTGTCACCTGGTCATTTTTTTCCTGTGCCGATGAGTAGAGCCCGAGCAGTACCATCAGCAAAAATCCCAGCATTGGTTTTGTAAAGATTGATTTCATCATGGAATTCTTTGTGTGTTTGATCCTGGGCTAATGTACGATGGGGGCCAATGCGCGACTGTTAAAAGGGGGTTAATCAATGTTAAAAATGGTTAATAGCGAACTGTACGGGCACATTTAGCGTAAATTTGAGGCATGAAGCGATCGACGTTACGGTGGGTAGTTACTTTAATGAGTCTGGCACTGCTTGGGCTCATTGGCTTTCAGTGGTACTGGATAGACTCTGTGATCCGGGCCAATGAGGAGCGCTTCAAAAAGGATGTGATAGAGGCCCTGCATACCGTCTCCGAAAAACTGGAAAAGCAGGAGGCATTATATGCCTTTAACCAGTCGGTTTATTTTTCCAGGACCTATGGTGGCACCCAGAGCTATCAGTTTCGCGCTGCACCTCAGAACACCGACGTGGTAGTGATCAAAGATACCCTGCGAAACGATGCGATGGGATTTGACATAATTTTTGACTTCCAGGTAGGCTCGGGGGGTGAGCAGCAACTGCGGGGGGTACCTGAGCCACGTGCTCCGGGGCATCAGACATGGCAGCATAGTAAGGAAATGAAGGATGCCGAACGTCTGCTGCTGGAGGAGCGACTGGAGCGGGCCACGAGAAAATCTGAGATGGTTTTTCAGGTGCTGGAGAATATGCTGGTTCCGGATCGGTCTGTTATGGCCAGGTTTAACCCTCAACAATTGGATTCACTGCTGTCCAGCGAATTTGCGGAGCGGGGAATCGACATTAGCTTTGATTATGCCATCGTCTCCCCTATGAGCGAACGATTCCTGCTGGTGGACAACCGAGCTTCCAAAAGGGCCTTGGAAAAGAGCGAGCTCAAAGCAAGCCTTTTCCCCAATGACCTGATAGGGGAACAAAACTGGCTGGTGGTGGACTTCCCGGAAAAGCAACAGTTCCTGCTGCGTAAGATCTGGCTGACCATGGCAAGTTCCGGATTTTTGATCCTGGTGATCGTGGGTTCATTTGGCTACTCCATCCGCACCATTCTCCGGCAGAAGAAGCTCTCCGAAATGAAAAATGATTTCATCAATAACATGACCCATGAGCTGAAAACGCCGATCGCCACGATCTCATTGGCCTGTGAAGCCCTTAGTGACAAGGAAATTAATCAGATGAAGGGCATGCAAGACAGGTATCTGGCCATGATCAGCGATGAGAATAAGCGGCTGGGTGAGCAGGTGGAGCGTGTGCTCCAGATGGCCGCACTCGACAGGAACGATATTGAGCTCAAAAGTGAGTCCCTTAACCTCCTGGAGTTGGTAGAGCGGGCCGTGGAGAAAACGGCCCTGCAGGTAGAAGCCAGGTCCGGGCAAATCAAAGTGATTGATAATGCCGACCATAAGCTCGTTTTTGGTGATAAAACGCACCTCACCAACATACTCGTGAACCTGCTGGACAATGCCAACAAGTATTCGGACTCAGCACCAGAAATCATGATTCGCCTGTACAATAAGGCGGGGGACATCTCTGTAGCTGTGCAAGACAGGGGGATAGGCATGACCAAAGAAGCCACCACTCATATATTTCAGAAGTTCTATCGGGTGCCTACCGGCAATATTCACAATGTCAAAGGTTTTGGCCTTGGCCTGGCTTATGTGAAAAATATGGTGGAACTTCATCACGGCACCATCTCTGTAGAGAGTGAGCCCGGGAAGGGCAGTAAGTTTACCATCACCTTACCAAACGAACATGGAAACACCTAAAATACTCTTAGCAGAAGACGATGAAAACCTGGGTCAGATTCTCAGTGAATACCTCAACCTGAAAGGGTTTAAAACCACCCTTTGCCGGGATGGAGAGGAGGGCGCAGCTATTTTCAAACCGGGGAGCTTTGACCTTTGCATTTTGGACCTGATGATGCCTAAAAAGGATGGATTCCAACTAGCCGCTGAAATCAAGGAGATCGATCCGGAGATTCCCATCATTTTCCTGACGGCCAAGTCCATGAAAGAGGATATTCTGGAAGGTTTTAAGATAGGTGCGGATGATTACATTACCAAGCCATTCAGCATGGAGGTGCTGCTCATGAGGATAAAGGCTGTGCTGCACCGCACGCTCAAAAGCAATGCAGACCGGGAGTTGCCGGAGGAGGTGACCGTGGGGGCACTCAGGTATCAGTATGCGAGCAACATGCTGCATCTGCCGTCTGGTGCGGTGAAACTTACCACCAAGGAAAATGAGCTCATGAAGCTGTTTTTGGAAAATCTGAATCAGACAGTCACACGCACGGTGGCTCTCAAAAGAATCTGGAAGGATGACTCCTACTTCAATGCCCGGAGCATGGATGTTTACATTACAAAACTCCGAAAATACCTCAAAGAGGAGGATTCGCTCAAGTTGCTGACTGTGCATGGGGAAGGATTCAAAATGGTGCATTTGAATTAGCGGTCATCTTGTATATTTGTGAGCTGAGCTCCGGCATCAGTCACCCTTTTTTAGACCCAAAACCCCCATCTGGTATATGCTACTGGTACCTTCTATCTCTGTGATCAAAGGCAGGACAACCCGCCTCACCCAAGGTGATTACACCAATGAAAAAGTTTATGATGTAAGTCCCCTCGATGTAGCAGAGCAGTTTGCAGATCATGGGATAGACCGGATTCACCTGATAGACCTGGAAGGTGCTAAGAAGGGCTCACCGGTGAACTACCCCACGTTGGAGCTGATTTCGGGCCATACAGACCTCAAGGTAAACTTTGCCGGAGGGCTTCATACAGATGGCGACATCATCAAAGCCTTCGAGTTTGGTGCGGAGAGCATAGCCGCAGCCACCATAGCCGCCAACAATAAGGAACTATTTGCAAACTGGATCATGTCCTACGGTCGCGAAAAAATCTCCCTGAGTGCAGATGCGCTCAATGGATTGATCAGGATAGGTGGCTGGCAGGAGGAAACCCAAATTTCTCTGGATACCCACATAGAGTACTTTTATGATCGAGGATTGAAATACCTTAAGACCACCGATATTTCTAAAGATGGTGCTTTGGAAGGGCCCTCATTCGAGGTGTATGCGCACCTGACTTCCAAATTTCCGGAGCTATGCATTTTTGCGAGTGGTGGGGTACGAAATATTGATGATATGAAAAAACTCCGGGATATGGGAATCTACGGGGTGATTTTCGGGAAGGCGTTTTATGAGGGAAGGATTACTTTAAAAGAACTCGAGGCCTTTATTCAGACCAGTTAATTTAAAATTCGTAATTCAGGTATTCATTGCCAGGAGGCTCCTCGTCGTACTTTAGTTTATAAATAAAGTAAAAGATGAAATTGAATTTGCAAACGGAGTTGAGATTGGTTGAGTCCTGATTTTGATTGAGGTACATCCCCCCACCAGTGTTGGTGCTCTCGGATGCTGAGGTTGTTTCCTCCGACTTTTCGGCGGCATTGTTTGTGGATGTAGCCTCAGTGGATTTTTTGGTTTTACTCGCTTCTTCATTAGTGCTTGCGCTGGCATAATCTGCCAAAAGCATACAGAAAACGGTTAGTGATATGGAAGCGAGCTTTTTCAGAACATGGAAATTTAGGTAAAAATACGAAATATCCATGCCATGGGTTAGAAATAGGCAAGATTTAACCGATTATTTTTTTAAATCTCCCCCACTAATACGACGATCAAAATAGCCACCAGCAAAATGGTGAAAATAAAGAGGAGGTAACTCACGATCCAGGTAAGCAATGCCTTGAAGAACTTTCGGAAAGTAATTTTCCCGTCATCGAAGCGGCCAAGGGCCCAGCAAAAATAGATAAGTGAGACCAAGGTCATATACTGACTAACCCAAAAGCCAGTCCACTTGAAGGCCAAAAGGCCCACGATAAGAAACCAAATGGTATGGGTCTGGAGGTAAGTGATCAGTACCAGATTTTCCAGGAAGCTCCTTTTCTTTCGGTATAGCCACTGAACCCCCACGGTCAAAAACGGGATGAGAAATGCTGAGGCGAATCGAAAATTTCTGGAGATCCACCCGGAGATGTTCTCCTGTAAGGCGAGCTGTCGCTCACTGCCGGAGCCTTGAGGCAGCCCCAGGTTTTCGTTGGTCGATTTGATGAAATCTGCAACTTCCAGACCCAATAGTTCGAAAGCAATGAGCATCAGGGCGGTCATCACTATGTAATACCCGAGGGGCCCGATGTATCGCACATTGTTTCTGTTGAGGTAGGCCGTGATCACCTGCTCGGGGTGCAAAAACAGACCCCAGGCTGATCGGGTAAACTTGGTGTCGAGTCCGAGCCAGCGGTCTGTGAACTCAGAAGAAATATACCTGATGGTGAGTTTCTTCAGGTGGAGCTTTTGCCCGCAATTGGGGCAGTAGTTTCCGTCAGATTCCTGGTTACAGTTGATGCATGTTTCCATTTCAGAGGGCATTGAGCTTACTAAAGCTAAAAATAAAATGGAAGGGAATCGAATTTATCTTTTTTCCGTAGCGTGAATATCCAGTCTCTGGACAGGAAGACTTTCCGGGTGTTCCTTTTGCAGGAAGGCGATGAGTTTTTCGCGTACGCTGCACCGAAGATCCCAGGCCATAGGCGAATTTTTAGCTGACATGAGTGCTCTCACCGTCATGGTATATTCTTTGGTATCCGTGATTTGGAGAGATTTCACCTGACCGTCCCAGTTGGGTTCCGTTTCCAGAATTTCTTCCAGTTTGCTGCGAAGTTTTTCTACTGGGGTGCGATAGTCCAAATGGAGAATGACCGATCCTATGATCTCCCCTTTGTTTCTTGTCCAATTCTGGAAGGGCTTCTCCACAAAATAAGTGATTGGCAGAATGAGCCGGCGCCAGTCCCAGATTCGCACCACCACATAGGTGAGGTTGATCTCTTCTACCCATCCCCATTCACCCTCTACCACCACGGCATCATCCATCTTGATGGGCTGAGTAAAAGCAATTTGGATTCCCGCCAGAAAATTGGAGATAGACTTTTGTGCTGCAAACCCAAGGATAACACTGGCTACACCGGCCGTAGTGAGGAGGGTCTGACCGTATTTACGACCTTCCTCAAAGCTCAGGAGGATCAGGGCAAAGCCAATAAGAACAATGACCACTATAAAAACCTTCTTGAGAAAATTGATCTGAGTGAGAATCTTACGCTCTTTGCGGTTGTCTTCTTTGTCAATATCGTACCGATCGAGGAAGATGTCTTCCATGGCGTAAAGTACCCGGATCAGGAAGTGGACGGAAGCGATGATGAGCAGAATCAGAAAGGTTTTAATCAGGATTCGGCTGGTGTCAGTATCCTCGGCATAGTTCAGGACAATGAAAATGGAGGCTACAGGCACGAGTGTGTTGAATGCCGTTTTGCACCACTTTCTGAAAATTAGCAGGTCGTTGGATTTGGCTTTTTTTACGGTAATTGTAAGGCTGATGGCGACCACCCAGTTGATAATCACTCCGGCCACCAGTCCAATAATGATGTGAACCACCGGAAAGGACAGGTCGGACACGTTCTGAATCAGGTCTTTCAACATATCGACAAGGTACTGTCGACGGGTCAAAAATCAAATGGAGGGAGGTTTTTTGGTGGGTGTGGGCAAAATGATCCTTACAAAGTGTGGGGTAAAAAACATGGGCTGATACCCCGGCGAGTTTTAATGGTTGGTTAATTCAGCTTGAAAATGATCACACAATTAGAAGCTATTAAGAGAAAGTTTCCCCTCTTGAGAGGGGATTAAGGGGTGTGTTTTCATAAATTTAGAATCACCACCATGCGAAGAAAAATCATCCCCTATCATCCGAAGCTCAAAGAGCTTGCTCGCCAACTACGAAACAACAGTACCAAAAGTGAGATCAGGCTTTGGCAATGCCTGAAGGGCAAGCAGATGATGGGCTATGACTTTCATAGACAGAAGCCACTGCTGGAATACATTGCAGATTTCTATTGCTACGAACTGGAGCTGGTGATTGAGCTGGATGGCTACACCCACAATTTTGAAGAAGTGGTAGAAAAGGATGAGATTAAGCAAAAGGCTTTGGAAGAAGTGGGGTTGACTGTGATGAGGTTTGCAGATGTAGAGGTGATGCATGATATTAATAATGTGTTGAGGGCCATAGAAAATTATATTTTAGATAGAGAGAAACACACCCCCGACCCCTCTCAAGAGGGGAGAAATGGCGACCAACACCAAAGTACAGGCAAGTGACCACTCAATCAGAGCCATATTAGAAGAGCCGGTCAATCAGAACAAAAAAAGCAGCTACAAATAAATGTAACTGCTTTTGCAAAGGGTGGAAGACCGGACTCGACGGGGCCAACCTTTGGCCGGCGGCCTCCTGAACTACGGTTTGATCAATGGACCGGTTCGCCATGCTTTTAAACAAAAAAGCAGCTACAAATAAACGACCTTCTGAACCACAGTTTGATCAATTGAAGCAATAAAGTTGTGGGGAGATTATATTTAAAGATGGATTGTGATCCGCAATCTGACATTTCATATGACTCAATCCAACCGATTGGCTACTTACCCTTCATTTTCTTTGCTTGCCCAAAGAAAACGAAGCAAAAGAAAAGGCACCAACGCAAAAAATCATTTTGACTCATTGTGTTTGGGATTTTTTAAAGATCTTTTGAAGTCAAAATGATTCACACTTGCCTTGGATGCCCCACCCGCCTGTCCTCCTTTCGAAATTCGCAGTCCATTAATCGGGTTTACAAAATATAACTAAATGGAGTTACCCCACACTAATATTGCTTGATCATTGTAGCGGTTCGCCATGGTTTTAAACAAAAAAAGCAGCTACAAATAAATGTAACTGCTTTTGCAAAGGGTGGAAGACCGGACTCGACGGGGCCAACCTCTGGCCGGCGACCTTCTGAGCCACAGTTTGATTGATGGAGTGGTTCGCCATGTTTTTAAACAAAAAAAGCAGCTACAAATAAATGTAACTGCTTTTGCAAAGGGTGGAAGACCGGACTCGAACCGGCGACCTCCTGAACCACAATCAGGCGTTCTAACCAACTGAACTACAACCACCGTCTAAATTGGGATGCAAATGTAAATGCATTCAAGGATTTTAGCAAAAATTAATTGCGCTCAAAAGTAAGTCGAGCTCCTTTTTTACTTTCATCAAATTTTCCCTCCGCATAGGCCAGGTGTCCCGACACCCAAACCTGCTCTACTGATGACTGAAAAGTGTGGCCATCAAAGGGTGACCAGCCACATTTTGACAGGATATTTTCTGGCGAAACCTTCCAAGGCTTGTGCAGGTCTACCAGCACCAGGTCAGCAAAATAACCTTCCCGGATATATCCCCGCTCTGCCACCTGAAAACACTCGGCTGGGGCATGGCATGCTTTTTCTACTATTTTCTCCAGGCTGATCTTTCCCTGATGATAAAAATCCAGCAGGGCCGTCAGTGAGTGTTGTACCAAAGGTCCACCGGAAGGTGCTTTGGTGTAGGGGTTATTCTTTTCAGCAATGGTATGGGGCGCATGATCCGTGGCGATGATGTCGATCCTGTCATCCAAAAGGGCTTCCCAGATCTTATCCCTGTCGCTTTCACTTTTCACAGCAGGGTTCCACTTGATCCATTGGGCTTTGTTCTTATAATCTTGATCTGAAAACCACAGGTGATGGATGCAGGCCTCTGCTGTAATTCTCTTGTCTTTAAGCGGGAGGGTATTATCAAAAAGGGCGGTTTCAATGCCCGTGGAGATGTGTAGAATGTGGAGCCTGGTGTTGTGTTTCTTGGCTAGGGCCACAGCCATGGAGGAGGACTTGTAGCAAGCTTCAGCACTCCTGATGACCGGATGCAGCTCAAAGGGAATCTGATCTCCATATTGGGCCACATAGTGCTCCATATTTTGCCTGATGGTAGCCTCATCTTCACAGTGTGTGGCAATGAGCATCGGGGCATTTTTATAAAGCTCTTCCAAGGTTTTCTCATCGTCCACTAGCATGTTGCCAGTAGAGGATCCCATGAACACTTTGATGCCGCAGACTTCTGCAGGATTGGTTTTGAGTACCTCATCCAGGTTATCATTGGTGGCGCCCATGAAAAAGGAGTAGTTGGCCAGTGATTTTTGTCTTCCTATTTCATACTTAGCTGTCAGTAGTTCCTGAGTGGTAGTTTGCGGGATGACATTGGGCATTTCCATGAAAGATGTAACCCCACCAGCCACCGCAGCTTTGGCTTCTGTGTAGATTTCCGCCTTGTGAGTCAGCCCTGGCTCCCTGAAATGCACCTGATCGTCTATGAGGCCGGGCAGGAGGTATTTTCCTTCTGCATTGATTTCCCGGACTGCTCCATCCACCTTCAGGTCAGCTCCTATTTTTACGATCCGCTGACCCTCTATCAACAGATCTGCCGAATGGATGCTGCCTTCATTAACTATTTGTGCGTTTTTGATCAGGTACTTTGATGCCATGTGTTATTCATTTCTAAATCAATCCAGGCGAACCCGGTCCTCTCGGTTGGCCAGCTCCCAGGCTGTAAAGAAAACAAGCTCCGCTCTTTTTTGCATGAGTTCGAAGTTAATTTTCTCGATTGTGTCCGTGGGGCGATGGTAGTCGGCGTGCGTTCCGTTGAAGTAGAAGATGATAGGCACATTCTTTTTAGCAAAATTGTAGTGATCAGATCGGTAGTAGTACCTGTTCGGGTCTGTTTCTGCATTGTAGGTATAGTCTAGCTCCAGTTTTGTGTAGGTGTTATTGGCCTTTTCGGAAATGTCATGTAACTCCTTCGAGAGTTTATCTGCACCTATCACATAGACATAGTTGGGGGTTTTCTCATGCCCTTCATCCACTCTGCCCACCATGTCCACATTCAGGTTGGTGACGGTGTTTTCCATGGGGAACACCGGATTTTCTGTATAATATTCACTGCCAAGCAAACCTTTTTCCTCCCCGGAAACGGTCATGAAAAGGATGCTTCGTCTGGGCCTGATGCCTTTTGCTGCAGCTTCAGAAAAGGCCTGGGCGATCTCCAATACTGTGGAGGTTCCTGATCCATCGTCATCAGCGCCATTATTGATCTCGCCATTGTCAGAAATACCAATGTGGTCATAGTGTGAGGTTACCACCAGCACTTCTTCGGGTTTCTCACTGCCCTTGAGGAACCCCAGTACATTCTCTGCGGTGATGTCTTCTACCAGCATGTCTGCATTGAGGATCAGCCTTGCGCTTTTATTCTTTCCTGTTTCCTTTAGTTTGTCATATGGCATGTCAAACATCCAGGAGGCCAACTCAGGGTCACCAATAATAATCTTGTTACCAGCGGTGGTGGACTCCAGCGCCATTCTGGATCCCTGCAGATACCTGCTATATCTGGTCATGATGAAGCTAAATCTGCTTTCGTCCTCCACAATGAGTATGATGCCTGCCGCATCCAGGTCTTTGACCTCAGCAAGCACTTTCCTCCAGTTGCCCATTTCTTGCGTGACCACAGCTACGAACTTCCCGCTGAGGTTCATTTTCTTCAGATTGTCTATTGTCTGAATACCAGCAAAAAGGATGTCCACATATTCTTCACCTATTGTTTCCTCACGGGAGTTATAGATGAAATCCTCAAAGTTGGTTTTTACTTCTTCACCTTTTTTAAGGTAGGCTGTACGGTAAGTCATTTTCTTCAGAGGGTAGCTCTGGAAGTAGGACATACCGTCATCTGTTTTTACCGGAGCCTCCAGGCCAAAAGAGTTGAATTTTTCGGCGATATAGGCGGCGGCCATTTTCTGACCTCTTTCACCGGTTTCACGCCCCTCCAGACTGTCAGAAGCCAGCACAGAGAGATAATCCTTCAAATCCGAAGTTGTTATTGTTTTTGAGTATTTGACAGCTCTTTTATCCTGTGAATTTGCATTTATAAAGAATAAAAGCAGGATTGAGCCAAATAATAAGTGCTTCATTTTATATAAATTTTGAAAACCACAAAGCTAAACAAATATTATACGTTTTTATCCAGCAGAGATGGGCGAATAAAATGTTGAATTCATTATACATTTGCAGCTTGAAATTCCATCCATAATACCACCACATTATGACTGTTGATTTAAACGAAAGGGTAGCCTTCCAAACACGCCACAATGGACCTTCTGAGAAGGAAATCCAGGAAATGCTGGATGCCTTGGGTGTCTCATCTTTGGACGAGCTGATCTCCCAAACCATTCCCGGGAACATTCGACTAAAACAGGGACTCAACCTGCCCGCTCCCTTGAATGAATATGAGTATATCAACAAGCTCAAGAAGACGGCAGGGAAAAACAAGGTATTCAAATCTTTTCTGGGTCAGGGGTATTATAACTGCGTGGTACCGGCAGTGATCCAGCGAAATATCCTTGAGAATCCGGGGTGGTATACGGCCTATACGCCTTATCAGGCTGAGATTGCTCAGGGAAGACTGGAAGCCCTCATCAATTTCCAGACCCTGGTTTCGGATCTTACTGGAATGGAAATAGCGAACGCGTCTCTTCTGGATGAAGGTACTGCTGCCGCAGAGGCAATCGCCATGCTACATGCCACCCGAAAGAAGGAGAAAAAACAGTCCAATAAAGTAGTCGTGGACGAGCGGGTTTTTCCGCAGACCTTGGAGATTTTAAAAACCCGAACCAAGCCCCTTGGTTTGGAGCTGGTAGTGGCCAGGATAGAAAATATTGATCTTAGTGATTCCGACTTGTTCGGGGTATTTTTCCAATATCCGGACAATTTCGGTGAGACTTTTGATCGCTCTGCATTCGTAGCAGAGGCCGCTGAGCATGGGGTTTCCGTAGCAGTGGCATCGGATCTTTTGGCACTATGTCTCCTCACCCCTCCCGGGGAATGGGGAGTGGATGTGGTGGTAGGTACTTCACAGCGTTTTGGAGTCCCTATGGGATATGGAGGCCCGCACGCAGCATTCTTTGCGACAAAAGAAGAATATAAACGATACATTCCAGGAAGGATCATTGGTGTTTCAAAGGATGACGAAGGTCATCCTGCCTATAGAATGGCACTACAAACCCGTGAGCAGCACATCAAAAGAGAAAGAGCTACCTCCAATATCTGTACGGCTCAGGTACTGCTGGCGGTAATGGCTTCCATGTATGGAGTATACCACGGTCCTGCAGGACTCAAGCAGATAGCTTCCAGGGTAAGAGGGTTGGCCAAAGCAACTGCCGCCTCGCTCTCAGCCATGGGGTTGAAGGAGGAAAACGCAGAGTATTTTGATACCCTCAGATTCACGCTGAATGATGACGACCTCCAAAAGGTGAAGAACGTGGCAGAATCGCATCAAATCAACTTCAGATATGCGGGCAATCAGGTGATGTTATCTTTCGATGAGACGCATCTGCCTTCAGACGCTCAAAATGTGGTGTCTATTTTTGCCGAAGCGCTCGGAAAAGAAACACAGACCATCAGCACGGAGGTTGAAATAGCCTATCCGAATGGGCTGGCCCGGCAGTCGGACTTTATGACCCATGAGGTGTTCAATGTGAACCATAGTGAGCACGAGATTCTGCGCTATATGAAGCGGCTGGAAAATAAAGACCTTTCACTGGTTCATTCCATGATCTCACTGGGATCATGCACCATGAAGCTCAATGCCACTACTGAGATGATACCGGTCACCTGGCCGGAATTTGGAAATATCCACCCTTTTGCGCCTAAAGATCAGGCGGCTGGATATGCTGAGGTGATCGGGGAGCTGCACGACTGGCTGGCTGAGATTACCGGTTTTTCGGCGGTTTCGTTTCAGCCCAACTCGGGTGCTCAGGGAGAGTTTGCCGGACTCATGGTGATCAGGGCATATCATCAGGCCAATGGACATCATCATAGAAATATTACCCTGATCCCTTCATCTGCCCATGGCACCAATCCCGCCAGTGCGGTGATGGCCGGTATGGAAGTGGTGATTGTCAAATGTGACGATCAGGGCAATATTGACGTGGATGACCTTAAAGGCAAAGTAGAAACACACAGCGAAAACCTTGGTGCTTTGATGGTGACCTATCCATCTACTCACGGGGTATTTGAAGAGAGCATCATAGAAATCTGCGAACTTGTTCATGCCCATGGTGGTCAGGTGTATATGGATGGAGCCAATATGAATGCCCAGGTGGGGCTGACATCTCCGGCGATGATCGGGGCGGACGTTTGCCACCTGAACCTTCACAAGACATTCTGCATCCCTCACGGTGGTGGAGGTCCTGGTATGGGCCCAATTGGAGTTGGAGCGCACCTGGCGCCTTACCTGCCCGGTACTTCGCATATCGGAGTAGATGATGTGAATGTGTCCAGTGCTCCCTATGGCAGTGCCAGTATTTTGCCCATCTCTCATGCCTATATAGCCATGATGGGCGGCGATGGTCTTAGAGCAGCCACTCAATTGGCCATCCTCAATGCCAACTATATTGGGCAGAAGCTGAAAGATCACTACCCGGTGCTTTATGCTAACGAAAAAGGCAGAAATGCCCACGAACTGATCATAGACTGCAGAGACTTTAAGAAATATGGCGTGGAGGTAGAGGACATTGCCAAGCGACTCATGGATTATGGTTATCACGCCCCTACGGTTTCGTTTCCGGTGGCTGGTACCATGATGATAGAGCCCACGGAAAGTGAAACCAAGTCAGAGATAGACCGGTTTTGTGATGTGATGATTTCCATCCGCAAGGAAATTGAGGAGGTCATCAGCGGGGTAGCAGATAAAGACAATAACGTGCTGAAGAATGCACCGCACACTCAGCGCACGGTCATCGCCGAAAGCTGGGACCTGCCCTATAGCAGGGAGAAAGCCGCTTTTCCACTCCCAGAGTTGAAATACAATAAATTCTGGCCTTCTGTCAGCAGAATAGACAGTGCTTACGGAGATCGAAACCTGATGTGCAGCTGCGTACCTGTAGAGGCTTATGCCGAGGCTGCGGAGTTGGTATAGATGTATTTAATTACAAAACTCCAACAGAAAGGAGCCCTGCACGGTATTGTCATCGTCAAAATCGGCACTCATGTACCCGATTAGTTGCTGACTACCTACAGCCACTACTTCAATGAACCCACCGGAGGCGGTAAATTTTTTCGTACCGTTGGGTAAATTGAAGATGACATATCCTTCGTTTGCCGGGAAGGGGAGGTTATAGCTTCCTTTTCGGCCAGGTATTTTTATGGAAAGATGGAGCTTGCTGGAGACCCTGATGGCACAGGGATCCTGAGTACTTTCACCCACGATGAGCCCTTCCAGGTAGTAGGAAGAACTGTTCACGTTGGCACTGCCAGCGGCATACTGCCATTCTTCACCTCCTATCTTACCTTTAAGTGGGTCCTTCTCCAGGTCAAAGCCACTGATATCATCTTTGCATGATGATAAGCATCCTGTGGCTGCTAAAAGCACTATCATGAACAGTCTTGGAGCAATGTTTTTCAGGTTCAATTCTCTTGTATTTTAAATTGATAATTTACGGTCTTCTCCACTCTGTCCCCAACCGGATAGGACTTTTCTGAAAATTCGATTTGACCATCTCTGTCTATGGTAATCACCGTGGAGCAGCAGGTGCCGTAATTTTCCATGCGGATGCACATGGCCGATAGAGCCTTTTCCATTTCTTTGGACACTCCGGTGTCTGGCAAGATACTGTCCTCGGCGGTTGAGGTGTCACTCATCATTTCTATTAACTCTTCGTGACTGAAGCTATTGCCAATCAGTTCCTGAAATTTGGCTTTGGCCAATTCTACTTTGGGCCATGGAGTATCCAGAAGTGCATTGCTCAACCCATGAATGCCCGGGGTAATGACGTTCGCCTTGCGCTCGTAGTTGCTGTAGTGAGTCATCATTTGAGGCGTGGCGGCCAACACATTGAATCCGTTATATGCTGTGGAGCGCTCGTGCAAATCCTCGACATAGTTCAGGGGCTGCAGTGCCGGATCCATAAAACGAATAGGAATCTCCCCCCTCGACCTTACGTTCTCCCTTATGTTTGACAGGTCCCTATAGTTGGTGACTGCCGCAAAATGTCCCTGTTTAGAAACGGTCATCCAGGACCCGCCCGCTTGGAGGTCGCGACCACCCAGAATGCTTGGTTCATCATGCCAAAAGGCAGCAGGTGCAGTGGGCCGAGCGTAAAACTCATCCCGATTGGCCGCTACGATCAGCTTATATTTTGGGTGTACATCCCAGGCAAATACTATGAGACACATATCTTTGGGCAAATTTTTAGCATGCGGCAAATTTTTGAGTACCTAAAAGAGTATCAAAGAAAGCACTTTGACCTCAAACTCTACCTCCTCATCAGTCTATTTCTGACCATATGTTTTGTCTTTAACTATACATATGACTTTGAAGATTCGGTGATCGATAGCTACAGAGGGACGTTCTTGCATTGGCTTTACATGTTTTTGTGGATGATGTTCCCTTTTTTGGGTGTGAGTCTGCTCATCGCACGGGTAAAACAAATACCCGTGTTCACGGGTTCATTCTGGCTGATGTTGGTGATTGGGTTTGCCATTCTGGCACTGGACAGATCCTTTATAGGGCACCTGCAGATCATCAAGGGCCTTCGTCCGATAGACTATCGTTTTGCAGCCAGGTGTCTCAATTGGTCATCCAGTATTTTTCTGAATGTGATACCGCTGATGCTCGTCTATGCCATTTTCGAATCTGAGCGTCCGAGAAACTACTATGGACTGGCACTTAAGCGGTTTGACCCAAAACCCTATTTCCTGCTGCTGGCCGGCGCCATGGTTTTCATCGGTATCGGCTCGTTTTTCTCTGACATACAGAGTTATTATCCCCGGTTTCAGTATTCCGGTGGTGACAATTTTGCCGAAGCACACGGTATTCCTGTCTGGATGTCAGTATTGCTTTATGAAATCACTTATGGCAGTGATTTTGTATCAGTGGAAGTGTTTTTCAGAGGATTTCTGATCCATGCTTTTGTAAAGACCCTTGGAGGTTATGCGGTTTTGCCAATGGTGGCTTCTTATGCTTTCCTCCATTTTGGGAAGCCGCTGACCGAGGCTATCAGCTCGGTTTTTGGTGGATATATTTTGGGTATAATCTCTTACAACAGTAAAAACGTGTGGGGAGGAATAATAATCCACATGGGAGTGGCGTGGACCATGGAGTTGTTCGGGTATCTGCAGAGTTTCATTTAACTTTAACCTATGGAGTTTGATTCGTTGATGGTATTGATCATTGGGTTGGTGGCAGGAGTGATTATCGGTTTTCTGATAGCCAAGCTCCAGTCCAAAGGAGTGGTGGACGATGCCCCCAAACTGCGGATGGAGCTGCAAATGGAGCAGGAGCGCTCCAATAAACTGACGGCCGAGCTGGCACAACTCAATGGTGAGCTCAGAGAGGAGCGAGAGCGCTTTATGGACATTAATAGTGAGCACTCCAGTCTGAAGGCCAACTTCAAAAACCTGCAGGAGCGACTTACTGAGCAAAAGGAAGAGGTGAATAACCTCCAACAACGATTTGCGGCAGAGTTTAAAAACCTGGCCAATGAGATATTTGAGGAGAAGAGCAGGAAGTTTACGGATCAAAACAAGTCTAATCTGGACAATCTGTTAAAGCCCCTTGGTGAAAAACTCGTGGAGTTTGAGCGGAAGGTGGAGCAAACCAATAAGGACAGCCTGGAGCGAAGCACTGCGCTGCGAGAGCAGATCATTAGCCTTCGTGAGCTGAACCAGCGGATGACCAAGGAAACCGAAAACCTTACTAAGGCACTCAAGGGCGATACCAAAGTACAGGGTAACTGGGGAGAAGTTATTTTAGAGCGAATCCTGGAAAAATCCGGACTGGAGAAGGATCGGGAGTACTTCACCCAAGAGTCTTTTACCAACGAGGAGGGCCGTAGGCTCAGACCTGATGTGATCATCAGATTGCCGGACAATAAAAATCTGGTCATAGATGCGAAGGCATCCTTGGTGGCTTATGAAAAATACGTGAATAGCGACTCAGAGGAGGAGCGGGAGCAGCACCTGAAAGATCACCTCATTTCCTTAAGGGCCCACATCAAGGGCCTGAGCGAAAAAAGTTATCACAAGCTATTTGAATCCGGGACATTGGATTATGTGCTGATGTTTGTACCCATAGAGTCAGCCTTTGCGCTACTCGTGCAGCAGGGCGGCGAGCTCTATAATGAAGCGCACAATAAGAATATTATCATAGTGAGCCCGGCTACATTGATAGCTACCCTGCGTACAGTCGCTAGTATCTGGAAGCACGAATATCAGGACAGAAATGCGCTGGAGATCGCCAGACAGGGGGGAGCTCTGTATGACAAATTCAAAGCATTTGTAGACGACCTGATGGAAGTGGGTAGGTCCCTGGATAAGTCGAAGCAGCAGTATACTGAGGCGATGAAGAAGCTCTATGATGGCAAGGATAACCTGATCAGAAAGACGGAGCGTCTGAAAGAACTTGGTGCCAAGACCAGTAAAGACATGAATGAGAAATTGCTCGAACGGGCAGATGCTTCTTCAGCGATCAAAAAGCCTGAGGAGACCCCTTCTGGAAATTTGTTTGGTTAATGAGTGACAGTAGAGAAAATGAGAACGCAACTCACAGCAGAGAATAAACTAAAGAATATTATAGTGGTAGGGGATCGGGTCCTGATCAGACCCAAGGCCGAATCGGAGAAGACCAGTAGTGGCATCTATCTGCCACCAGGCGTACAGGAGAAAGAAAAGATACAGACCGGTTATATAGTAAAAGCCGGACCTGGCTATCCGATTCCCGTATCGGCTGACGAAGATGATTCGTGGAAGCAGGAGGAGGAAAGAGTAAAATATATACCTCTACAGGCCAGAGCCGGAGATTTAGCTATTTTTCTTCAAAAAGGGGCTTTTGAAGTGGTGTATGAGGGTGAGAAGTATTTCATTGTACCGCAAAGCTCCATACTCATGCTGGAGCGGGAAGAGGATCTGTTTGACTAGAGAGCGGTCACTCGCTGGATGTAACACATGTGTATGTATTTGTTCATCGACGCAAGCTTATTGGCAAGCAAAGGCTTATCTCTGTGTTTAACAATGTTTTTTTCCAGGTGACGGACGATTCTTTCGGCGCATTCAATCAACTCTTGTTCAGTCATGTTTTCCATATTTGTGAGGTCTTATATCACAAAACTGATTCATTTATCCATCCTAAATAATGGTTTTTAGGTGAGTGACCCTATTTAGTCGATGAGTTATGCCTGATGGAAGTTTGGCTAATGACGGTACTACTTGCCTGATGCGCTCTTTCTCTTATAACTGAACTTAGGCAGTTTCGGCCATATTATGGATATAATTCATTTGAATGAATTTATTCATAGATGCCAGCTTGCTCGCCATATTGATGTTTTCGCGGTGTCTGACAATGTTTTTTTCCAGATGTTGTACGATTTTCAAGGCGCATTCAAGAGTCATCTGGTCTTCGTTGGGGTCATTGTCTATAGTAATCATTGTTGCTAGGGTTTGGTTGTATATCGAATGTACGAATGCCAGCAACTCTTGCATAATGTTGTTAGTCCAATAGGCCAATTTTGTCGATTAAGCTGTCAATTGAGGACAAGGAATATATGACCAAGACCTATGGGAGTGTATTGAAGTCTGTGAGACTAAATAAAATGCGTTACTTCTCACCCATTCGGTTAGATCAGGCTCTGGTTTGAGAGCAAAACTCCTTGGCGAAATAGGTAAGGATCATGTCTGCACCAGATCTCTTGATGGACAGCAACACCTCGTCGCGCACCCGGTCTGCATCTAGCCAGCCCTGAAGACCGGCCGCCTTGATCATGGCGTATTCTCCAGATACGTTATAGGCAGCTATGGGTAAGTCGTAGTTGGCTTTCAGATCGGAGATGACATCAAGATAACTGAGCGCAGGCTTGACCATGAGCACATCGGCACCTTCTATATAGTCGAGTTCCGCCTCTATGAGGGCTTCCTTGCGGTTGGCTGGATTCATCTGATAGGTTTTCTTGTCTCCAAACTTGGGAGCCGAGTCCAGGGCGTCTCTGAACGGGCCGTAAAATGCACTGGCGTATTTGGCCGTATAGGCCATGATGCCTACATGAGAGAATCCCGCCTCATCCAGGACGTTTCGCAGGTGCCCGACACGACCATCCATCATGTCTGATGGGCCGATCATGTCAATGCCGGTTTCAGCCTGTGCCAGGGCCATTTGACCCAATACGTCAAGGGTCTCGTCGTTGAGGATTTTTCCGTCTTTCACGATACCGTCATGTCCATCTGAGCTGTATGGGTCCATGGCCACATCAGTGATGATGAGGGCCTCAGGAAATTCTTTTTTGATGGTATCGAGGGCCTGGATGTAGAAAAAACCACGGTCGTAGCTTCTCGTAGCCAGTTTGTCTTTGTGGAAATCTTCCACCACTGGAAACACATCAAATCCCTTGATGCCCAATTTGAGACATTGCTCCATTTCCTTCAGCATGAGGTCAAGACTCAACCTGAAAATCCCGGGCATGGACTTTACCTCAGTTTTTTTATGACTCCCTTCCAGGAGAAATAATGGATAGATCAGATCATTGGCAGTGACAAGTGTTTCCTGACTCAGGTCTCTGATGGCCTGTGAGGCACGGTTTCTTCTGGGACGTCTTTCCATGACACAAAGTTAACCAAGAGACCATCAGTGGAAAAATGAAATTGATTCACTAATCTGAGTACATGGATGAAACTCCTGCGACGCTATTGGACGGTGAGCTTCAAAATCTTACCATCTGTGCCGGTGGCCAGCCCAAAGCCGGAGGGGTGCAGGTCCACAGCCCAGTAGTTGCCGGTGTCCAGGTTGATATAGGTCTGTCCCAGATCGGTACTGTAGTCAATGCCATTTGGTCCTGAGGCGATGAGTATGGAGGCGTTTTCCCATGACATCAGGTCACTTCCGTAAAAGGCTCCTTTGGTCACCGGGCTTGTAGTGAGTTGCCAGGTCTGCCCCCCATCGTTGGTGAGGGCCATATTGTCAGTGTACTGATCAGTGATGCCCAAGTCACCACCTACTATAAGCCCTGTTTGATCATCCGACATTCGGATAGAAGTGATGCCGGCTGAGGGTCCTTTGACCAGGGGGACTTCATAGGTTTCCCAGCTATCTCCATAGTCGCTGGTGAAAAGCACTCTTGTGTTCCCGCCAGCTCCGGTACCTATCCAGGCCTTGCCTCCTGGTCTTGAAGTGATACAGGTGCCACTGGCCGCAAAACCACCCTCACCTTCTCCGGCAGGTGGTAGTTGGTTGGGATCTATACTGGTCCAGCTCCGACCACCATCTGCTGTTTTCAAGACAAAAAGCTCCCTATTGAAACTATCTCCAAAGGCCAGCCCTCGCTCGTCATCCCAAAACTCTATCGTATTAAGGAAACCCTGCTCATAGGGCATCACATAGGTTTCTTCAAAACCTGCCTGAAGGCTGAATCGAAAGATCCGGGAGAGCTTGCCAGGTCCGGCACTCATCAGGATGATTTCCTCACTGTTGAAGGCATGGAGGTCGCGAAACTGGAGAGAATCAATCGGCTCGTAGGAGAACGCGCTCCAGTCTGATCCGCCGTTGACGGTGCGGAGAAAAGTTGCCCGATGCCCACTTACCCAGGCGGTATTTTCGTCCACAATACTGATGGCCTGCAGCAACGATTTTGTTGGGCTTATCAAGTGGGTTTTCTTGACTCTTGGCGTGTTTGGGGTACAACCCATCGCTAGGAGGAGGAAGATTATACCCAGGGTTTTACTTACCTGCATTTACTTGTATTTATCGTTTAGGCCCATTCCTGCCAAAATCATCGGAGTGATCTTTTCGAGCCTGTTTTGTTTGGTTTCGGGGCGTTTGGCTTCCTGAATATACTCGGTATAGTCACGCTTTTTAGAAAGGCTTAATTGGTCAAATGCCTCTGAGAGTTTTCCGTCTTTGCTCAGTTGCTCTTTCAGCTCGTCGGGAATCACCAAAGGCTTTTTCTCCGGTTTGATTTCCTTACCCTGTTTCTGATTTTCTATAGCCTCCAATAAATAGGAGCGGATGATTTTTTCATCTATTGCTTCGATGGATTCAAAGCGCATCTGGCGCATCCCTTTGGTTTTTCCCTCTTGCGCGTTGATGAGCAAACCTTTTTCGTCTTTGAGAAACGAACCCTGAAAAAACCACAAGCCTGCGTAGCTTTTGAAAGCGCCTATTCCCACCACATTCTTATTGTTAATGGTGTAGGTAGGAATCCCCCATTTGATCGTCTCTGTCAGTTCGGTGGTATGAATGATTGCTCTTAATTTCCTCAGCTCTGCGTGGTATTCGGGGTGCCTGGCAAAGTATTCTTCCACTGTTTTGCTGATATCCATGGCTTTGCTTTTTGGTGAACATTTATTCAGGGCAATATATAAATACCCCGTCTTTTCAGAAATAATTTTTTGGTGATGCTCCGGGTTTGGTCTTCCGGATTTGGCACTAAAACTCCCGATTAGACATTCCTTTCTCCTGTTCAACCTGAGCCCGTTGTATAGGCTGGCAATAATGAACATATTTAGGCTATGTATCGGCAATTATTCTTTTGGACCTTTTTGTTTCTGATTCCCTCATTGGCCATGAGTCAAACCTGGGGACAGGCTCAAAATAGTAAGACCGCCACACTAGATGTTTATTGGTTTACTTCTGTGCCCTTCATCTATGAGGAACAAGGCCAATTGAAGGGTCTTGAATATGATCTGCTAATGGAATTCACGGAGTATCTGAAGGAGACCCGTGGCGTGAAATTATCCATTCGGTGGGTGGAGGCAGAGAGTTTTCACAGTATCCTGGATATTATGAAAAATCCTGAAAAGCCCAATATTCTTGGAGCCTCGGCTTTTTCAATCACAGAAGATAGAAAGCAGTATTTGAAATTTTCGGAGGCTTACCTACCTGACATCACGGTGCTGGTCACAGGTCAGGGAACCCCCATTGCCAGAACCTACCAGGAGCTTAAAGAAATGCTGGATGGGAGGGTAGCGGTCACCATCAAAGGCACCAATTATGAAAACCTGCTTCGGAATCTTAAGGATCAGTTGAATATCGACTTTGAGACTCTGCACATACATAGCGACCAAAACATACTGGATAACATTGCAGAAGATGAAAATCGCTTTGGATTTATCGATTTGCCGATCTATCTGATGTTGATCAAAAAGGGAGGCGACCTTACCCGCCAAAACCTCTATAATGTTCGCGGGACAGGCTATGGGGTGACGATGCCTAAGTCCAGCGACTGGCAAACACCTTTCAATCAATTCCTGTCTGATCCACGCTACCATGAAAAAGTGGGTCTCATTATTTCCAGGTACCTGGGGGCGGAGTTGTATGAATTTATAGAAAATCTCTATGGGGGAACTGAGATAGGGACCTCCATCCTCACCAAAGAGAAGGAGCTGCAGTTGGCACTGATCAAGAATGCCAACCTGAAACTACAGAAGGATAGGAACGTCAAACGTGTCCTCATTCTTGGAATCACTTTTGTCAGTATCTTTTTGGGAGTGATTGGCTTTTTGTTTTTCAAAAACCGGCGAAATACCAGACTGCTGGTGATGCAAAAAGATCAGATCGAGGAGCAGCAGAATGATATTCGTCAGAAAAATGAGCAGCTAATGAACAGAAATATGCAGCTGATTGCCCTCAATGAAGAAAAGAACGTTTTGATGAAGGTTTTCGCTCATGATCTGAGATCTCCCCTGGGCCATATTATTGGTCTTTCAGATTTTTTGAATGCACACGCCGAGCAGATGTCTGAGGAGGATAAGGAACTACTGACACAGATAGGTACCGGTGCCAAAAGGATCAATCAGATGATTTCCAAAATCCTGGATGTGGAAGTGGCAGAAGGAGCACGAAGCATTGTGCTTCGTGAACAAGTGGATATCACCCAGATCACCCAGGATATTGTGAGTCGCTACCGGGCTGCAGCGGCCCAGAAGTCCATTGAGATCGAATCGACGCACAGACATGGTGATCAGACCATCGAAACCGATCATATGCTCCTTTTTTTGGTTTTAGAGAATCTGGTTTCGAATGCGGTGAAATTTTCGAATGCCAATACACGGGTCAGACTGGAAACGGACAGGCAGGAGGGTGCTGTGCTTTTCAAGGTTTGTGATCAGGGCCCGGGATTCTCGGAAGAGGACAGATCGTTGCTTTTCAATAGATTTCAAAAATTGAGTGCTAAACCTACTGGTGGAGAGCAGTCCATAGGTCTTGGCCTTTCCATTGTAAAAAAGTACGTAGGGGACCTGGGGGGAAAGGTATGGCTGGAAACGCCAAATGGTACGGGTAGCACATTCATTGTCAGTCTTCCGGTATAGCTTTATGGTATCAAGAGACTAATGAAAACCATCATAGAGGTATGTATTGATTCGATAGAATCTGCCATCAACGCTGAAGCTGGTGGAGCCGATCGGGTGGAGCTTTGTGATAACCTGGCGGAGGGGGGTACTACGCCAAGTGCGGGACTCATCAGAGCAGTGAGCGCACAGATAGGTATCGGACTCCAGGTGATGATCAGGCCAAGAGGCGGAGATTTTTTGTATTCATCTGCAGAGATAGAGGCCATGAAACACGATATCCAGGTGGCCAAAGACCTGAAGGTTGATGGGGTGGTGTTTGGTTGCCTTACCAGAGAAGGCGATGTGGACCTGGAGCGTATGGCCGAGTTGATGGCCGTCGCCAGACCTATGAACGTGACATTTCACCGTGCATTCGATATGGTACAGGATCCGATGAGGGCACTGGACATGCTGATAAGCTTAGGGGTGGACAGGGTGCTGACCTCAGGGTTGCAACCTACTGCACCGGAGGGGGCGGACATGATTGCCAAGCTGGTCAGCCACGCAGCGTCAAGGGTCATCATCCTGGCTGGCGGCGGAGTGAGGCCTCATAATATTCAGCAGCTCATCGAACAGACCGGGGTGCGAGAGTGTCATGTATCAGGCCGCACTATCTTGGAGAGCAAAATGACCTACCGGAACCCTGGAGTAATGATGGGAGGCACTACCCACCCTTCGGAGTACGAACGCCTGGTGGTGGATAGTGCCGTGATTAGATCCTTTCGGTCCGCCTAGCAGAGGACCAGTTGGTCAACCTTCTTTTTGATCCAGTTCTTCATATTCCAATTCACCATCCGTGTCGACCAATGAATCCAACAACACCGATTCCTTTTCCTGATTCGGTGCAATGTCCAATGAATGATGCTGACCTGAGAGTTTGAGGATACTTACTCCTGCTTTGAGTGATTCGGCCACCTCGGCCAGTTTCTGTATTTTCTGATTGTAAACTTCCATCCCGGTAGATAGCTCAGCCGCAGAGCTGGCAATTTGTTCAGTGCCGGCGGCTGTTTCTTCGGCGATGACTACAATTCCCTCTGTGATGTTCACCACGTTGTTGATATCCAGAATCTGATTTTGTGTGGCATTTAGAATCTCCTCGGAGATTTCAAGGTTTAGATGCGAGGAATCATGGATTACCTTGAAAGAATCCGCGGCTGCCCGTGAGGTAGTTTCGCCGCTTTTTACGCTCGTGCTCATCTGTGCCATGGCATCCGATGCCTTGAGGGTGTCATTTTGCACATCCATTACCAGCGCTTCGATTTCCCGTGCAGATTTTTTGGAGTCTTCAGCGAGTTTTCTGATTTCCTCGGCCACTACAGCAAACCCCCTGCCGGCATCCCCAGCCTGTGCGGCCTCTATGGCAGCATTGAGTGCCAGCAAATTCGTTTGTGAGGAAATTTCCGTGATCACGCCCAATACCCTGGAGATTTCGCGAGAGCGCTCAGTGAGCACCTTGATGGAATCGTTGGTCTTATCTGAGAATCCGGCGATCTGTCCCATGTTGGCCACTACTTCATCAATCATCACATTGCCTTTTTTACTGTTTTCTGCCACCATTTTGGCGGCATTATGAATGGTCTCGGCCTTATGACCCATTTCTTTCGAAGAGTTCAAAATGCCTTCCATGAGACTTGAAGCATCATCCACTTTATTCACCTGGAGGTGTGCTCCATTGCTCATCTCGGCTATAGAGGAGGCGATTTCATTGGTATTGGAGCTCATTTCTTCACCCGATACCCGCATGTCGCTGGAGGATTCTTCAATAATCGTGGCGTTTTGTGCTACCTGACTCAACAGTGCATCAATATTGCTTAGGGCAGAATTCAGGCTTTGAGTCATTTCTAAAATGTCGCCTTTGGCCTGATCGTCATAGCGGTTGGTAAGGTCACCATTGGCCAGGGCATTGATGATGGTGTTGAATCTGAGCAGTGGCATCGAAAAGGAGACCAACAGACTGTTCAGCGCCTCCCCAAGCTCCCTCCAGGCACCTTCTTTGCCGGTGGTTTCTATTCTGGCTTCTAACTTACCTTCTTCGGTGGCTTGCCTTACCACAGCCTTGGAGTCGTCGATGACGGCCTTTAGGTTATCCCTCATTTTGATCAGGGAGTTTCCCAGAAGATCATTTTCACCAGCGGAGATAAATTCTACCTCCAGGTTTCCGTTGCCAATTTCCGAAGCAAATACTGATACATGGTCTATCCGCTGAAGGTAGGCATGCAGCTGCCGGAACAACCCGCCCGTTTCAGCGTCTTTTTCCAAAGCGCTAGAGTTCTCAATGGCCATGCTGCCAGTAGAGATGGCGTTGAGATAGCCACTCATTTCCCGAAAGGGCTTTCGCACAACGCGTATAATCGCCAAAAGCGCAATCACACCAAACCCGCATCCAAGGGGAATGGTCAGGAACAAATACTGGATTCCAAAAACACCAACGAGCATTGTGATCAGGGCAATGGCACAAGTGAAGACAATCAAAACCACCCCTATCCAATACAGGAATGATTGTTTTAACAAGATGTAGTTGGCTCCAAACAAAATACTCCCTGCAGCCAGGATGGCCAGGGTAAAAATTAAGAAGTCATTCATGAATAGCTGGACTAAATAGTGAGTAATGAGTATTGATTAAAATGTACTAACTGTTCTAACCAGAAAAAATACACAATTAGATTTTAAAACAAGAGCGTTAGATGAAATAAAGTGGGGTTGTTACGGAACTGGTCGAATATTGGTCCCTATCTATAGGTTCTCCAAATAGAAACGGGCATGCCCATGTGAGCATGCGTCTGGTCTCTGATGTTCAGGAAAAACTCAAAGAGATCAACGCCAGGAAAATTCTCTACCGAGCTCTGAAGGAGGCAAATAGCTGATCTACCTCAGCCAGCCTTTGCGGATTCCAAAGTTGGAAAACCAGACCAGAAAGAAACCAAAAAGGATAATCAGCACAGGCATGATGGCGGCCCCGGGTCCGTACACATCCATGGCTTTGGCTATGAACAAACTGTGAATCATCTGAGCGATCACTGCCACCAGTGAAACGATCAGGATCGATCGGGACCAGGCTTTGCGGAGGAGGAGGCCCAGCGACCCGATGGCGCCACCGAATACCGCCACGAAAAATGCGACCTTCGTCCAGTTGGGGTAGTTGGCATACAAATCCTGCTCTGCCTGAGGGAGCGCTTGCAGAGCCTCTTCCGACATCATCATATTTTGGATGAAGGAGCCTACTCCCATAAGGTTCCAAAGGAGCATGATCACCGCCACGAGCCAGAACCAGACAGGGACTTTTATTTCTTGATTTTCCATTTTTACAGGTGGGTTGGGTTGAAGTAATCTTCCTTCAATTTACCAGAAAAGTAGCAATATAGAAAATCAACCTTCACATGATTTCAAGGGAGGTAGGAGGAGAACTCCCGGGTGATTTGGCTGATTTTGGGATCAATATAGGTTTTACAAAAAGGCTTTTCAGGGTTTTTGAAATAGTAATCAAGGTATTGTTCACTATTCAATCGAAAGACATCAAGCGGCAATATTTGAGTGATCAGGGGTTGCTGAAAGTGAGATTGAAGGATTGTCAGGGAGTCTCGCGCAGCCTGGGCATCGGATTCATTGACCGTGTAGATTGCCGACCGATATTTGTGCCGCATGGTATGACGAGATGTGGAAGAATGGGTGAGTAAATGGATATGGATGATCACCTCCAAAGGAATCCGCTCATGGTCAAACTGGAGCTTGATGGCTTCTGAAAAAGTCTCATGAGGTGCTACTGAGGAGATCCAGCCCTGCACTACTGACGACACTCCACTGAGCCGGGCAAAAATGGCTTCTGTACACCAGTGACATCCTCCGCCAAGCCCAAGCGTCATTAGGCTACCCAATTTTCACGGAAGTCATGGTGAGTGATCCAGCCACGTACTGATCATTGAAGATTTCCACCTCCTCCTTCTGATCCTGTAGGGCCAGGGCATAAAGAAGGGGATAGTAATGATCCGGAGTAGGGATGGCCAGCTTGGCAGCTGGCCCCAGTTCCGTATAATTGATCAGCCTGGAATGCTCCTTTGAGTAGATATAGGTTTTGAATTTTTCATTCATTTCCTGCGCCCAATCGAATCCATAATTGGGCACCTCGAAATGCTGCCAGTCTACCATGCGGAGGTTATGCACCATGTTGCCACTGCCCAAAATAAGAACCCCCTTTTTGCGGAGAGCAGAGAGCTCTTGCGCCAGTTGATAATGATAGCCTGGTGGCTGATGGTAGTCAATGCTGAGCTGCAGTACCGGGATGTTGGCTTCCGGATACATGCGCTTCACCACCGACCAGCAGCCATGGTCCAGTCCCCAATCATGATCCAGTCCCACGTTGGTAGATTGAATGAGTTTGCTGGTTTCTGCAGCCAAAGCGGGATCACCAGGCGCTGGATACTGTACCTGAAAAAGCTCCTGTGGAAACCCTCCGAAATCGTGAATGGTTTTAGGGTGGTTCATGGCAGTGACATGTGTACCCCGCGTAAGCCAGTGTGCGGAGATACAAAGCACAGCTGCAGGCTGGGTGATCTCTTTGGCAATGCTTTCCCACTTTCTGGTGAATTCATTGTCTTCAATGCCATTCATCGGAGACCCATGGCCCATGAAGAGTACTGGCATTTTTTTATCCTGCACGGGCAGGTCATTCGTCATTTTGGCAAAAGACTTGAGTGATGACATGGCAAATAGACTGCTTAACGATCGGTAAATAAACTCTTTCCTATTCATCGGTAATAGAGATGAAACAGTGGAGAACCTACAAATAGTTTACAAGAAGTGAAAGAAGAGAAGTTTATTTTCGATCCAGGTATTGGGGAGTTCCTATGAAAGTACCCTCCAGCTTGCGACCGTTTTCCATCAGGATGTCATATTTCATGCGGTACACCCCTTTGCTGGTGATCACTATGGTGATGGTGCCGTTTTCACCGAAGATGGCTTCTTCCAATGACCTGCCAAACTGTACGCGTCGGTATACAAATTCTCCTTCGGCTTCTGAGAGTTTACGATTGCCCAAAGCTGTGAAAGTGCCTTCCTGAAACCCCTCTTTGCCCGGAGAGAAAAATTCCGTGAAAAGATAGCAGTCAAAATCCTCGCTAAGGGTAAAATAGGTCTCACCCAATGCATTCTGGTTTTCTTCGAAAACGGATGTTTCTCCAATGATGGTAAAATCCATGTTGTAATGGTCGCCTGAGTGAGCACCCCAGTCCTCCTGAAGTACCCCGGACAGGGCATAATCCCTGCTGCCATATTGTACCAGGGAGAGTTCTTCCTCATACTCAAAGCAGGAAGTAAGCAAGAGGGAAGAGAGCAATAGGCAGGTGTATAGAATCTTCATGTGTTCAATAGAAACAACCGGTTTCTCTAAGATACTTATTCTCAGCTAATTTTTTTAAGCTTTCATGTATTGTGTCCGGCCATTCTGTTAAAGAATGGGGTAGATCTCTGGGTTTTTGAAGGGGACCAGTGCCAGCATCACGGCCTGCACATAGTATTCCGTGCGCCCAAGTACGCCGCCGGTGAGTGACCCTACTGCACCCCCTTTTTGCTTAGAGTTTTTTTCGCCAAATACCTGATCGTTGGCATGCCCCAGTTCAATGCCCTGGTGGATCAGCTCCGTGACTTTTGGGGGTAGGTGGAAAGTGCTGGTACGCGACTGTCCCATTTGGTTTTGGGAGAGAATGACCACCCAGGCAAAGGCGATGAGCCCCTGTGGAGTTTCATCAAGGCCGCCTTCTATGCCCACCCAGTAGTCGGCATCAGGTTGTTCGTGTCGGGCATTTTGGGCCCGGTTGGCAGCCCCTTGCAGTGTTTCTTCATCAGTCATGGGCTGGTCTGACACACCCGAAGGCACACTGAGTCCGGTAACGGAGAGTTCACCTTTCGGGAATATTTTCCGGAATCCCTCCTGCGTAGCATTGATTTTTACTGGGTTTTTAGAAGCAACAACTACCTGCATCTGTTTTGATCGATTGGTTGGTAGCGAAGATAAATATTTGCGGTGTCCGGTCGAAGTTTATGGTACCCGAAAACCCAGGCCAACACTGAACAGGTTATTGACTTTGAGTTCATCGTTGTATTGGCCGACAAAAAAGGAATACTCTGGCATAATAGCGAACCGGTTGCCAAGCTTTAACCCCACGGAGTTGCCTGCTCCCAGTCCGGAGTTGTTGTGTGATCTTTCCTGGCTATTCCTTAGGTCGAGGTAGTAGAAAACCCTGGGGTTGAGATAAAGCGCCAGTTTTTGATTGCTGGAGTGAAAGCTAAAATAGGCCGGGAAATGAAGGGCCACTCCTTCGTCATCTGCGGTGACGGCTGAGAGTCCGATGCCCAGGGCACTGTTGAAATTGGGTGACTGGGTGGCCAACTGTTTTTTGATATCGCCCATGATCAGGGTGCTACCCCAATTGGTAAAGTTGGCTTTCAGACCGATGTCCACACTGTCTTCCAGCCCTACCCGCAATGCCAGGTCGACGAAACTCTCTTCTCCCAGGTAATTATACCCAAGGCCTGCCGTACCTGACACCTTGCCTTGAGGTAATGTTCTGGCGGTTTGGAAACTCGAATAGGAGGCGCAGTTGATGAGTAATCCTGACGAACAGAGGGTCAGCGCGAAGAGAACAGCGGTCAGGTACCTTTTAGATCTCATGGTGCAGGTGGTTGTAGTTATTAAAGTTATAGATTCCTGATAAATATTGAAAAGAACTGTTTTGAGGATGACTGAATAAGCACGCGTGTGGAGTTGTCTTTCTCTAACTTTGTCGCCACCAAATTACCATTACACCATGTGGCTCATCCTGGCTTTTGCCTCAGCATTTTTTCTTGGTTTTTATGACATTTTCAAAAAGATTTCGCTCAATGAGAATGCTGTGATCCCGACGCTTTTCTTTTCTACAGTGATGGCTTCAGTGATCATGCTGGTATTGGTAGTGGTGTCAGACATGGGATATCTCACGCCTGATCAGCTAATGTATGTACCGCCAGTGAGTGGAGGTGATCATTTGAGGATTATCCTGAAGACGGTGATAGTACTAAGCAGCTGGATTTTTACTTTTTTTGCCATGAAAAACCTGCCGCTAACCATTCTTGCTCCCATTCGTTCCACGGGGCCCCTTTGGACTATGCTTGGAGCTTTTGTGATTTTCTCCGAAAGGCTCAATTTCTTTCAGCTCGCCGGGGTGCTGGTAATTTTTGTCTTTTTCTATCTCTTTTCCACCGCCGGAAAACTCGAGGGTATTTCTTTCCGAAGCAATAAATTCATTTGGTTTCTGATCGCGGGTACACTTTTGGGCACTTGCAGTGCCTTGTACGATCGGTACCTGCTCCGTCAGACAGATGTGATGGCTGTCCAGGCCTACTTTACCTTTTACCAGACATTGTTATTGGTGCCTGTACTTCTCTTGCTCTGGTATCCGGGACGTGCCAAAACCACTACTTTTCAATGGCGATGGAGTATTCCCTTTATTGGTATTTTTCTGTTGATCGGTGACTACCTTTATTTTTATAGCATATCACTACCCGATTCACTCATCTCGGTCATCAGTCTGGTGCGCCGCTCGAATGTGCTCATCGTTTTCCTCTTTGGGGCCATTTTCTATCAGGAGAAAAACATCAGGAAGAAGGGAATCTATCTTGCTGGGATACTGCTGGGTCTGTTACTTCTGATTTTGGGAAGATAGATTATTTCACACTTGGGTCTATCCACAAGTGACTGTACCAATACCATTGGCCATTTTTATCCGGTACGGTGACCGTGTAGAGTGTCCTGCGCCGGGTGAGTTTTCCTGCTGATGTTAATTTTAGGCTGGTTTCGCCTTCTTTCTCAGTTATAGTCATCTGGCACTCACCTCCCTGAATGAAGCACTGGAGCTGTTTGATTTGTAATGCACCCGTAACAAACCGAAGGGTCAGTTCCGGGCGGCGATGCTCCGGCATCATGAAGGAGGTCGGAGCTTCTTCTTTCGTGACAAGGGCATGCATGCGGGCCTTTGAGGAAAACTTGTCCAGCGCGGCATAAGATTCAGACATAGGGAATCGGGGACACCGCATCAAGTTGCTCTGAGCGGAAATCACCCCGGAATTTTGTGCCGCTGCCGCCTTAAATCCCTCATTGCGAATGATCGCTTCCATTTTAGGATCCAGCTCTCCATACGGGTAGGCGAATGTGGTGGGTGTGAGGCCCAGCTGCTCTTTGATGATCTTTTGACTCTGCCGGATTTCGTCATCGAAGGTTTTGTAGCGGCTGTTTTCGGGCAGATTGAGAAAGTAAGCATGGCTGTGGGTGTGATTGCCAATCTCGATTTTTCGATTGCCGGCATCTTTGAGTTCGAACCAGCTCATGTAGTCCCCACCACCTACCGTTTCGGTATTGATAAAGACCGTGGCAGGGTATCCGTATTTTTCCAGCAGGGGAAGACCATTGGCGTAAAAACTCTTATAACCATCGTCGATGGTGATCACAGCCGTTTTGCGATTTTCCTGATTGGATTGTAGGTAATCAATGGCATCTGCAAAGGTCAAGACCTGATAACCATGATCCCTGAGGTATTGGAGGTGGGCTTCAAAATCTGCCAGCGATATATTGGTGGAAGGGTATCTATTATCACCAAAGCGGTGATAGACGAAACAAACCACCTCTTTATGGTTTGTGGCCACTGAGCTGGTTGGGTTGCTAAATAATAAGCTTAGCATGAGCATTATAGGTCCTGAGAGAGCTGTCATCAGGGAAGCGTTTTGGGGATAAAATAAGCCGGGTCCAGTTGGTGCCTGTCATACTGTGTGAGGTCATTTTGCCGGATGATGGTCTGGAGTTGTTCCACGTACTCATCGCGTCGCTCGGAGTAATATCGGAGATGGGGCACCAGTGTGGCGACTTCACTGGTGGTTTTGCGGGCTTCCCGGAAGTGTCTGTAGGCTCGTGCCCTGGCCACGGTTTCAAAATAGTCCACAATGGATTCTGAAATATTGTCATACTTTCTCAAATAGATGCGGGTCCCGTTTCTGCTTTTTCCCGCTGCTATTCGCGGCTCTGAGGTATTGTAGGACCAGATTCCAAAGAGGTTATTGGCTTCCTGGAAAAACCTGGATGATCCCCAGCCACTTTCCACTATGGCTTGCGCCAATACGATGCTGTTTGGGTGTGTCTGCATCTTATCCAAAAGCGATGAGATGTTTTTCGCTCTGAAGCGCTCGGTCTGTGTGCGGTAGAGAGCGGAGTCTGTCGGGGTCCATTTCTTTTTCTGGGTCAGGGCCATGACCTCCGTACGCACACTGTCAATTTTGAATTTGGCAATGAGGATGGCGGGTAGTACCGCCCCTATAAATTTCGCCTTGGATTCTTCCACCGGAAGTTCTTCAAAATGAGGTAGGTTGTGATAGAGCATCGGCCTCACCAGTGTGTCGTCGATGACCAGGATGTCATCTGCATGCAGTACCGTCACTTGCGTGGGAGAGAGCACCAGGACCATTTGGGGTTCACTGCAGCTCAGAAGACCCGCTAGTGCGAAAACGGCAATCAGACGAAAATATGGGCGTTGCATGAGGCTAGTAAACTCAATTGTGTTGGATAAGGTTTTGTTAAGGCTGGATCAGGAGGGCATGTTGGCAGTCCTCCATTCCTCCGGTGAAGTACGAATATCCTGGGGGTTGGCGAGTGTTTTCTGAAGTTTTTCCATTCCACGCTCCAGGCTCTTGCTGATCATAGGATGTGTGATGGGCTCATTTTCTTCCATGCCCATTTGCTCCATGAGCCGGAGCATCCGCTCTGCTCCGAAGACTTCAAACAGTGGCTCATCCATACCAATGTAGTAGGTGATTTGGCCACCGGCTTTGTGCTGAAATGCCTCCTCCACCAGCGCGTTGACCCGGGACAATGGATGCACCTCTATGCACACAATCTCTGAGGAGTCAAGCAAAGGATGCTTACCCAGATCATAAGCGTTGATCAGCGTGATGTCCGCTCCTGAAGAGCTTCCGGGTTCGGATATCGTTAGTTCAAGGGCTTCACAAAGCTGACGAACTTCTTTGCCCGTTTGCTCAAAAAAGTAAGTCACGAGTCTTCTGTCGCCTTGATTTTTGAAAGCCGTCATTACATTCCGGTATTTGGCCATTTTAGACTTGTAAGCGATGTACTTTTTAGTCGGGCCTTTGGGTTTTCTGGAGAAAAACATCGTCGTTATTTTGTGCAAAATAAAAAAACCCTGACGGAAAACCGTCAGGGCAAACTATGCACCTTTCACTTGACCATTGAAAGGTGGATAATTGGGAAAGTTATTTGATGGCATTGTCGTAGAAGGCTTCCAGGGCCAGATCGATATATCCGTTGATGGCTTTGGTGGTGGCCTCTACATACTTCTGCTGGTCGCAGGCGGCGGTGTTGGTGACCTGATCTTTGGTATTGGTCACAAATACGATCCCATAATAGGCAGGGGTGCTTTTGGCCGCAGAGAATTCTTTGAATTTTTCATCTTTGAAAACCCCCTCAAGGGCTATGGGTTTTTTAAGATCTGCCGCCAGGTAGGCATCTGCCGCAGCTCCGGGACCACTCCCGGCGGTGAACTTCACCTGAGAGTTTTCAAATAAATTCGCGAGCCCGTCAGAGCCAGCAGCACTGCCCAGCTCAAAGTTGGTTTTTGCTTTGACAGAGGAAAAGCCCACCATATTGGAAGAATTGGTTTTCATTTCTATGAATGGGAAAGCGAACGTCGCTTCAATCACGATGGCATCCTCTAGCTCTTTGGAGATACGTGGGGTGCGGTCAATGAAGGTGGATTTTTCCCGACCTTTTCGCGTTTCCTTTTTTACCATATACTGGGTGCCTGTGGGGGTTACCGATACATATCCGGGCACATTGGCGTAGTTCACCTGACCACCCTCTTTTATTTCCCAGTCTTCGTAAAATTCTATTTTAGACGCCTCAGCAGTGCTGATGATTTCGAACCCCTTGGACTTCAGGTCCGCGACAAAACGGTTGTAAGTATCGTCCGTTACTTTTTGGAAATCGGGCACATCTACCCCGTCTACCGCTACGGTCATGGTAGTGGAAGTGCTGCCCTTGTATGAGCCGCCACCAATAGTCGATCCACCGGTGGATTTGGCAGTGGCTGAAGCGATCACATGGAAGTAGACCCTGAAGTTGGCGATGTAGACCTTTCTGGGAGCTTTCTTGAGTTTTTTCTCACCGTATCCTGAGATTTTAACCTCTTTTTCGGTGACCGATTGAGCCAGAGCTGATCCGCAGATCATAGCAAGAATGGCCACAGTTAGAATGATTTTTTTCATGTCAATAAATTTTTTTGAAAAGTGCATATGAATGATTGAATTGTTGATTCAGAGTTTATCGGTTGTTCATGAAAGCAAAACCCCAGGACATGTTGAATAAAAACCCGGTGAGCGGGCGCTTGCCCAGTTCTGCTGTGAAAACGGAATTACTTAGAAATTTATAGTCACCATCGTGTGGGCTCACATACCACTGAAAGCCCAATCGCCAGCCTATGGCACCGTCTGCCTTCAGCCCTTCGTTGGCGGCAGGGTTATCCAATGTGGAGACCGGCAGGACGAGCAGGTCTGCATAGACCCTGGTGAACCCTGCGCCGATGCGCTCTACATCATTGTTGATCTTGGTTTTCACATAGGCCTGAGAGGTCCACTGTCCGCCCAGGTAGGCGCCCGTGAGCAATATGTATGAAGAAGCATTGCCTGCCAGGCTCTCAGCTCCGGTTTTGCGCATATACAGTCCGCCGCGTCCTCCCAGCTCGTTTCGGTACTGGCCCTCTGGTATTTTGATGGACTTGGTTTCCTCTACATTGTAGGATCGGCCATCCTTATAGACTGTACCGGCATAGGGGTTATAACTCAGGACTATCGGCACCTCCTTCTTTTTTATCTTGGAGGTAAGTGGAAGAAACCCGCCTGCCTCCAGCAGGAAGGAGGGGCCTGATCCACTTATTTGATAGAGGTCCAATCGGGCGATTCCTTCCAGTGTGATGGCTTCAGTGAGCCCCATTCGGGTATTGGCTCCGGCAAAAAAAGAAAGGTTGGTAGAGTTGGACTCCATGCCGAATTCAGGGGCAATAAACTTGGTGTATACTTTATCCGGATTGTCTTCCAGCACCTGGTAGGTGACCTGCTGCGCTTTCAGTGTGGCTACTGTGAGTAGCAGAATCAACATTGTGAGTATTTTCTTTGTTTGGATGATCATGTAAGTGATAGTTTGAATGAATTGGGAATGAGTGTATTTCTATCAGTAAATGGTGGACTCGAACTGACCATTCGTAGCTGAAATGGTGGCGCTGGCATCTCCGGCATCTATTGCGTCGAATGAAAAAGTACCTTTGATGAACGTTTCGTCATATTTGGTTACTGTGACCACTCCAGTAGTGGCACTGTAGTAGTTTGAGCCATCACCAAGGTTGAAATTGATTTGCACTTCGGCGCCTGTCCTGGCCACGGTGTGCTCCCCTATCATATTGTCGATTTGGGTCATGTCCATCATGATCCAGATGTTATTTTCCTCCAGATCAGAGGCCTTCACAATAAAAAGCCCTGCATGAGTATAAGCCGTGAGGGTGTCGTCCTCAAAGTTCATGGTGCTGGTCCCTGAGATGTCGACCGTAAGCATCCCTTTTTGATCTACTACTTTGACATCATCAGGATCCTCTGAGCAGGAAAATAGCGCAAGCGTTAGCAAACAGAGAGAGAGAAGTTGGATGGGATTTTTCATTGATTTTTTAATACAAATCTCTGAATGAAGCCAGGAGGAATCCATCCGTATGGGAACGTAAAATGCATACCCTGAGCAGGGTATTTTTGATGATATCAGGAGTGGTGGCTACAAGACCATCATGAGCGCAGCCAGAGCGGTGGTGGCAATGATGAACCACCGGTAATACTGCTCGGGTATTTTTTTGACAATGGTGATCCCCACGAAAGCGCCAAGCGCCACCGCAGGAATGGAGGTCAGGTCCAGTAAAAAACTATCGAGGGTGATCGTCTCCCAGGCGAATACATGAAAGGGAATCTTAAAAAGATTCACAATCATGAAAAACCAGGCGGCCGTGCCGATGAATTCATTTTTGGGCAAACGCATGGACAGGAGATACAGGGCCATCACCGAGCCGGCCAGGTTGCCCACCATGGTGGTGAACCCACCCAGGACTCCTAGCAGTGCGGCGAACCAGATGCCCTGAGGGATGTGCTGGTTGGTGGATTTTTCCCTCCAGACCATAATGGCCAAACTGACGAAGATGATCACAGCCATGATCATCCGGAAGGCTTGATCGTCAATTTTTCCTCCAACGTAGGTGCCTAAAATCACTCCACCGGCGGCCCAAGGGAACAGCTTGCCTAAATGCGTCCAGTTGGCGTGCCTGTTGTAATAGGCGACCGCAAAAATGTCTGCAATACAGAGAATGGGCAGCATAATGCCACTGGACAGACGCCCGCCAAAGACCAACGCCAGCAAAGGCACAGCAGCCATACCTGCGCCATGAATGCCGGTTTTGGCCATGCCAATAAGGAATGGGACACACAGAAAAAAGCCGAATTCCAGATAGGTAAACTGGAAAGAAAAGAGTTCGATCAAATCAGATTGTTTGCGTAGGCGAACTTAATTAATCCTACCAGGTTATTGGTTCCGGTTTTTCTGAAAATATTTTTACGGTGGGTTTCTACGGTGCGCTCAGAGATAAATAACTCCTCGGCAATTTGTCGGTTAGTAAACTCTTTGGAAATCAGTTTAACGATCTCCCGCTCCCGTTCGGTAAGGAGCCGTTGTTCTTCTACTCCATTGAGTCCCTTGATCAGTATTTTGCTGACGTCTGAACTGAGATAGGTCTTACCGGATTTGATGGTATAGATGGCATTGATCAGTTCATTGTGAGAGTCTTTTTTGATGAGATAACCCTCTATGCCCTCTTTAAGTATCTCTTTGACCAGGTGGGCTTCGTCGTGCATGCTAAGCACCAGGATTTTGATGTCGGGGTATTTTCGTCTTACTTTTCTGACAAGGGTAAGTCCATCTTCATCCGGCAGATTATAGTCGGTAATGAGGAGATCCACTTTTTTCTGAGTGAGCTGATCCATGGTGTCAGACACGGTTCCGGCGCTTCCTACTACTTCCAGGTCGGGTTCAGATTCAATGATTTTGATCAGTCCCCCGATCAGCACAGCATGATCATCGGTCAAGAATATTCTCATGGTCAAGGCGGCAGTTTTGATTTTGAGGAAAGATAATAAATTCATGCGTATCCGTGGTTTTAGCGCCTCATTGATGGTGAATAATTTTGGGCTAAAATTAACGGCACCCCGTCTGTCATCACATACCGTTGGGAGGGTATTCTTATTCGCTTGCTACCTCAAAACCGTAAAACTATGTTTCGTTCTTTTCCTATGGAACAGCTGCTCAGGTCGGCTTAGGCCACCAATGGAGTCTCGGGCTCGGGGATTTCTGCCCCTACCGGAGCATTCACGATCAGGGTACTGCCTTTCATACCCGGGGTGGTGTCCAGCTCCAGCTCACCTTTGATCAGGTTGGCGCGGGAGTTCATATTTCGCCACCCATTGCCCTTGCCTGAGATCAAAGCTTCGGGATTAAATCCCGATCCATTGTCCTCTATCATGAGCGTGATTTCCTCCTGATCTTTGGTGATCTGGATGCTCACCCGGTCGGCATCACTGTACTTGAGGATGTTATTGACCCATTCCTGGGTGATTCGATAGAGGGATATTTCCTGCACTTCTGATAGTCGGTCTTCCAGCCCAAAGAAGTCGGTCTCCAGAGCAACTTTTCCTGTGGTGTTGACACGAGCGGCAAACTCCTGTATCGCAGCAGAGATTCCGCTTTTGATCAGGGTTTGAGGCATCAGGTTGAAACAGATGCCTTTCAGCTCCTGGTACATTTCTTCGAGGACTTTGGCAGACTCTTCAAACACCTGATGACGGTCACGATTTTCATTTTGCAGGGACTTCAGATTGAGATTGAGGATGGAAATCATCTGACCAAAGCCGTCATGTAAATCTTTGGCGAAGCGGGAGCGCTCACTTTCCTGCGAAGAAATAGCTGCTTCTATTTGTGTTTCGCGAAGCTTGATTTGACCTTCTTTGATCAAAAGATCATGTTTTTTTCTGGTTCTGCTTCTGAGGAGGATCAGAACAATTATTAGCAGGGTGATCATGACTGCCAACCCAATGATTAAGATCAGATTTCTCTGATTTTCTGCTTTTTGTTCGGCTATTTCTGCTCCCTGAAGGACAATTTGCTGTTCCTTTTTTTCAGTTTCGTATTTGGTCTTCAGGTCGGATATGATTTCTTCTCTGGAGGTATTGAAAATGACATCAGAGAGTTCCTTGTATCGCTTATAGTTATCCAGTGCAGCCTGGTAGTTTTTGTTGGATTCTTCTAACTCACTGATGCGCAGAAAGGCCTGTTGCACAGCTTCTTTGTATTCAATCCGCTCAGCAATTTCTCTTCCACGTTCCAATAGGGCGATGGCTTGCTGGTTGTTGCCCATTTCGGCATAAGTTTTGCCCATATTGACAAATGAAGTAGCGATCCCCGTGCTATCAAAAAGCTCCTTTCTTATCTCAAGGGAGCGGTTGTACAGCTCCAGGGCTTCGGGGTATCTTTTCATATCAAAATAGCAGTTTCCGATGTTATTGTACCCGTTGGCAATGCCCCTTGAATCATTGTATTTCATTTTGATCTCAAGCCCTTTTTGGTAATAGGTGATGGCTGAGTCGTACTGTTCCTGATTGTAATAGATGGTGGCCAGGTTTGAAGCGATGTAACCTTTATTTAGATTGGCTTTGCCCATATCTGCATAGATCATCGCTTCATTGTAGGTATTGATGGCCTGGGTATAATCCTCCTGAGCATACTGATAGATGATCCCAATCCAGATCAACGCACTTGACATGCCGGCATAATTATCGATGGACTGATAGGTTTCAAAGCAATTGAAATAGAGGGGTAATGCCTCGCTATAGTTGGTTTTGTCATACTCGATATTTCCGAGGGTCATGTAGCAATTGGCCACTGTGGAGGTGTCTCCGGCCAATCCTGCATGGCGGATTGACTCATGCAACAGCGGCACGGCTTCATCACCTTTGCCGGTAAGGCTTAACGCTATGGCGTGGTTATTGGCCGATAAGCCAATCCCCTTGTCCCACTTGATTTTTTTAGAGAGCTCATAGGCTGTTTGAGCGTATTTCGCTGCCTGAGGAAAATCGGACAATCGGTACTTATCATGTAGGAGCAGGGCCGTATTGACTTTGCTGGTGTCGTCCGGCGCGTTGGCGAGAATCAGTTTCAAACTGTCAGTATTCAGGTGATCAAACTGTGGCTGAGAATGTGTGGTGCCGGTGAATATCAGCACAGCAAGGAGGAAAAATGAAAATTTCATAATCTAGTTAATTCAATATGGGTGGAGTCAATCGGCGTTAATTTAGCAAACTCCTATGCTATATTTTATACCAATACTTCATTTTGATGGTGAGAAAGGAAGTGCACCGGCGCATTCACAATGAGTGTATTGCCCCTGAGACCCGGGGTAGTATCCAGCTCCAGCTCCCCTTTGATGAGGTTGGCTCGGGAAGTCATGTTTCGCCAGCCATTGCCGGATCCTGATCGGAGCACTTCAGCGTCAAATCCACTTCCATTGTCTTCTATCATCAGGGTGATTTCTTCCTGATCGGTGGTGATCTGAATGCTTACCTGATCGGCATCACTGTATTTGAGGATGTTGTTGACCCATTCCTGCGTGATCCTGTAAAGCGATATTTCCTGCACTTCGGAGAGTCGTTTCTCCAGGCCAAAAAAGTCGGTCTCCAGGGAGATTTTGCCAGTGGTGTTTACCCTGGCGGCAAACTCTCTGACGGCTGCCATAATTCCACTTTTGATCAAAGTTTGGGGCATCAGATTAAAGCAAATGCCTTTGAGCTCCCGATACATATCTTCGAGCACTTTGGCAGATTCTTGAAACACTTCATGCCGATCATATTTTTCATTTTCCAGGGATTTCAGGTTCAGATTGAGAATAGAAATCATCTGGCCAAAGCCATCGTGCAGGTCCTGCGCAAATCGGGTGCGTTCCTTTTCCTGTGAAGAAATGGCCGCTTCGATTTGGGCTTCTTTGAATCTGCTTTTTTCTAAAGTCAATTGGTTTTGATGCACCAGTTTTTGGCGCTGTATATACTGTGCACCCAGTATGATTAATAGTACAAGGCCTCCCCCAAGACCTGCCGTGAGGAGATTGCGTCGTTGAATGGTCAGGTCTTTCTGCGCCAGCTGTTTTTCTTTTTGTGCTGTTTCGTATTTGGTTCGGAGCTCATCGATGATTTTGGATTTTTCCAGATTAAAGAGGCTGTCTTCAAGGTCTTCAGCCAGCACATGGTGGCCAAATGCCTGCTGGTAATCTCCGATGAGTGAATAAGCACTGGCCAACGAGTCGTAGGATTTGCGCGCCAAATCCGGGTAGCCAAGTTGCAGGCTTTCTTTTGCGCATTGCTGGTAAAATGGGATGGCGGTCGCATAGTCCCCCACATCCATATAGAGATCGCCGATCATTTTGTGGTTGTCGGTCACGCCCTGCTCGTCCCCGATGAGTCTCCTTATCAGATTGGATTGCTCCATGTAGCTGAGGGCTCCTTTCAGATTTCCTTTGCGCTGTTCCATATCGGCCAGGTCTACAAGCACATAGCCCAACCCAACACTATCACCCTGCTCCATCCGAATGTTGTAGGTTTGAAAATAATAGGCATCCGACACATCATACTGCTTTTTGAGCCAGTAAAAGGTGCCTTTCATGCCATAGGTGGTGCCGAGCGCTTCCAGGTCGTCTGCCTCTTTGGCCAGGTCTTCGGCCTGATTCCAGAGGTTCATGGCCTGCTCTTCATACCCGTGTTTTCTATAAAAGGCACCCATCTCATTACACACACGAGCCAGGCCGCTTTTGTCCGAAAGCGAGTCGTAAAGATTATAGGAGCGAAGAAAAGCGACTTGAGCAGGCTCATATTGGCCTTGCATGTAGAGCACGACCCCTAAGTTTTTCGAGGCCAGGGCCTCCTTGTCGGGCCAGGCATTTGCCCGGCTTATCGCAATGGCCCTTTCGGTTTGTACTTTGGCATTTTCAAAGTTTTGGCTGTGGAGTTTGTAAAAATGCTGGTTGATGGAGTCGACAAAAGCGAGCGCAGAAGCGGATTCCGGGAGCATAGGACCTATGGGGTCGTCTGACAACTCGCACCCGATGAGTAACACACACAGGAGGATGATTAGCTTTTTCATTTGGCAAGGCAATTTCAGCTAATTTAAACATTCATCCACCTTTCAGAAACCCAATGAAGGGTAATAAAAAAAGCGAATCACTTTCGTCATTCGCTTTTTGAGTCCTTTTCGCTTTACAAAGGCTAAGCCATTTGCTTGAAATTCAGGATGGTTTTTTCGATGATGTCACAGCACTCGTGCAACTGCTCCTCGTCCATCACCAAGGGGGGCGCAAAACGAATGATGTTGCCGTGTGTGGGTTTTGCCAGCAGGCCATTTTCACTCAGAGCTACGCAGATGTCCCAGGCTGTACTGCTGTCCGAATGATCATTGATGACGATGGCATTTAGCAAGCCTTTGCCCCGCACCAGGCAGATCAGCTCTGTTTTTTCAATGAGCTTTTCCATGCGTGTTCTAAAGATCTTACCCAGTTTTCTTGCATTTTGGGTGAGCTTCTCATCTCTTATCACTTCCAGGGCGGTCATGGCTACTTTGGCACCCAGAGGATTTCCACCAAAAGTGGAACCGTGCGTGCCGGGAGTGATTACCTCCATGATTGGATTATCTGCCAGTACTGCGGAGACCGGGTATCCACCGCCGGAGAGGGCCTTTCCGAGAATAAGCAGATCTGGTTTGATGTAAGTACTTTGCTGTTCGCAATGACCACTGCAGGTACAGTTGCCACAGACTGCCAGCAAGCTACCGGTTCTGCCTATGCCGGTTTGGATCTCGTCAGCCATGAACAGCGCGTTATGTTCCTTGCAGATTTTGGCAACATTCTCCAGAAAGGAGTCACCAGGTACCATCACACCGGCCTCACCCTGAATAGGCTCCACCAATACCCCTACAATGTTTTTATTGTCTTCGAAAACTTCTCTCAGTGCATCCAGGTCATTGTAGGTGACCTTGATAAATCCATGGGTATAGGGGCCAAAATTCCTTTTGGCATCTGGATCCGAAGAGAATGAAATGATCGTGGTTGTCCGACCGTGGAAGTTTTGATCAAAGACCACAATCTGACCTTTGTTTTCTTCCACTCCTTTTTTCTCATAGCCCCATTTTCTGCAGATTTTAATTGCTGTTTCCACGGCTTCTGCTCCGGTGTTCATGGGAAGTACTTTGTCAAAGCCGAAGTACTCGGTGATGTATTTTTCAAATGGGCCCAGGACATCATTATAAAAAGCCCTGCTGGTGAGCGTGAGCGTTTCGGCCTGCTGCTTCAGGGTTTCCACTATTCTGGGGTGGCAGTGGCCCTGGTTGACGGCCGAGTAGGCTGATAGAAAATCATAATATCGCTTGCCGGATACGTCCCAGACGTACACACCCTCTCCTTTGGAGAGCACAACCGGTAGGGGGTGGTAGTTGTGTGCTCCATGTTGATTTTCAAGGTTTATGTACTCCTGGCTATTTTTTTTGGAAGTTGATGTTGTCATATATGCTTTTGGATTAACTATGTAAACAAACGCTTCAAATAGAAGTTTCCAAAAGTACTATTTAGTCTGAAGATGTCACAGGGAAAGCAGCCCAAAGGATTAGCGGAAGAGGATTATTACTTCACGAAGGAAGGTTTTATCGTATTCACTGAGAAGTATCATCTGAAAAGAGGTCACTGCTGCAAAAGTGGATGTAGGCATTGCCCATACGGCTATAAAAGAAATTGAAGGCCGGGTTTGCTTATTTAAACTTTCTTACGATATTTGCAGTCCGTTTTCAAAAAGCCGGTAAATCATGTCAAAAGTTTGTGAAATTTCAGGAAAGAGACCAAGAGTGGGAAATAATGTTTCTCATGCTAACAATAAGGTAAAAAGAAGATTCAATCCGAATCTTCAGAAAAAGAGATTCTATATTCCTGAGGAAGATAAGTGGATCACTATTAGTGTAGCTACTTCTATGTTGAGAACGATCAACAAAAACGGAATTTACGCTGAGATCAAAAAAGCCAGAGCTAAAGGGACTACTTCTCTTTAATCTCCGGATTTTCCTTTCAGGTCTGAAAATATAAAAGCCCTGTCACGTCCCGATCACATCGGAGCGAGATTGGGCTTTCTTTATTTGCGGCGGCCGTACTTTGGAAGATTTTGATAAATTTAGCACCTCAAATAATACAACTATGAACCCATCCAAGTTCTTCACCCTACTATTCGTTTTATTCCTCAGCACTGCGGGCTTTGCCCAGAAAAGTTTCACCCGCCAGGATACCCTTCGTGGTTCCATTACCCCGGAGCGTGGCTGGTGGGATTTGCAGCATTATAACCTCAGTGTGAGCATTGATACTGCCGCTCGATCCATCACAGGATCCAATGTCATTACTTACAAAGTAGTGTCTGCAGCCACGGAGTTCCAAATAGACCTGCAGGCCCCTATGGAGATCACCGAAGTGAAACAGGGGGATCGGGTCTTGACAGTACGACATGAGGGAGATGCGCATTTTGTGACCTTGGTGGATGATCAGCCCGTGGGCAGCATTCAGAAATTGACTGTCTGGTTTGCTGGTATCCCGGTGGTTGCCAGAAGACCTCCATGGGACGGAGGATTCACATGGAACAAAGACGAAAGTGGCAAACCCTTTATTGCAACTTCCAATCAGGGGATTGGTGCCAGTATCTGGTGGCCTTGCAAGGACCACCCCGCTGACGAGCCAGACAATGGTGTCACCATGAATTTTACAGTGCCCAAAGACCTCACTGCTGTCGGAAATGGCCGGCTGATTAAGGTGAAAAAAGGAAAAGGCACCCGAACATTCACCTGGCAGGTCACCAATCCAATCAATAGCTATGGTGTAAACCTGAACGTGGGTGACTATGTGAGATTTGAGGAAAAGTATGATGGGGAAAAAGGAAAGCTGGACATGATCTATTATGTGCTCTCCTACAACCTGGAAAAAGCAAAGACGCACTTCAAGGATGCCCGCCGCACGATGGAGGCACTGGAATACTGGTTTGGATCCTATCCATTCTATGAAGACAGTTATAAACTCGTGGAGGTGCCTTACCTGGGCATGGAGCATCAGAGCTCAGTGACCTATGGCAATGGCTATGAGCTGGGATACCGCGGACGTGACCTGAGCCTTACCGGCTGGGGCCTGAAGTGGGACTACATCATCATCCACGAATCTGGTCATGAGTGGTTCGCCAATAACATTACTTACAAGGATGCGGCCGATATGTGGATTCATGAGAGTTTTACGACCTACTCTGAAGGGCTTTTTGTGGATTACCACTATGGCAAGGAAGCAGGGGCGGCTTATGTTCGGGGCATGCGTTACGGCATTGGCAATGAGGAGCCGATGATCGGGCCATACGGTGTGAATGGTCGTGGGGCGGATTTGTATAACAAAGGTTCAAATGTGCTGCATACACTCCGTCAGTGGGTAAACGATGACACAAAATGGAGAGAAATTCTCAGAGGGTTGAATGAGACATTTTATCATCAGACAGTGACTACCGCTGATGTAGAAAACTATATATCAGCGCAAAGTGGACTCGACCTGACCAGCTTTTTCAATCAGTACCTGCGCGATCCCAGAGTGCCGGTGCTGGAGTATTTTACCTATGAGGGAAACCTCCTGTATCGCTGGACCAACTGCATAGAAGGGTTTGATATGCCGGTGAGGATTAGTGTAGGTGATGAGTCATTTACCATTACTCCAACCTCACGCTGGAACTTCAGGGATCAGGAAAAGATTGCGGTGGAAGACCCCGCTATGTTGAAGGTGGATCCCAATTATTATATCTATCCGGTTTACATCACAGGGGCCAAATAGTCTATCCGTATACAAAAGTTACCATTCAAATAACTTCAAAAGGTTTATTGACCTGATCGGGATAAATTGCCGCAAACGAAATTTGAATGAATATGGTACTTAAAAGCATAGCTGCCGTGTTGCTAGCCGGCATATCCTTCCTTTCATTTGGGCAGAAAGCAGCCCAACTTCCGGATGATTTTCTTTCTACGGACTTTCATCAGGAAAGAAGAGATTTGCTAAGGGAAAAAATGCCCGAGAACTCAGTGGCTGTTTTTTTTGCGAATCCTGTGAGGAATAGGGCCAATGACGTGGATTACATGTACCATCAGGATCCCAATTTTTATTACCTGACGGGGCATAGAGAGCCGCATGCGGTTCTTTTGATCTTTAAGGATGAGCAGGTAGTGACTGACTATGCCTTTGATGAATTGATTTTTGTGCGCAAGCACGATGCCCTGAAGGAGCTCTATGATGGTGCAAGGCTGGGCAAGGAAGGTGCTGTGGATAAATTGAAATTTGAACTGGCCTTTGAAGGACCGGATTTCGAGGATTTCAATATCGATTTTTCAACTTTTGACAAAGTCCTATTTTACGATTTCAAAGAAGATGTGCGGGATACCAAGGAGGAAGCGGATTTGTTTGATCTGATTGCCGCCTTCAAGGAGAAAGTCAATTATGGCGAGGATGCTATGGCCATTAATGCCGAACCCAAGGCAAGTAATCTGGATACCAAGTCGCTGGATGAGTTGATGAAAAGCCTCAGAGGGATCAAAACCAAAGAGGAGATAAGCCTGATCAGAAAGGCTGTGGACATCTCTACCATGGGCCAGCGGGAGGTGATGAAAGCTATGAAACCAGGAATGTCTGAGCAGGAGATTCAGGGATTGCACGAGTTTGTTTTTAAAAAGTATCAGGCTGAATTTGAAGGCTATCCCAGCATCGTGGGTGCTGGACATAATGGTTGTGTGCTGCACTACATCGACAATTATAAACCAGCGATCGAGGATGGCGAACTCATCCTGATGGATCTGGGTGCTGAGTACCATGGCTATACGGCCGATGTGACCCGCACCATCCCGGTCAATGGCCAATTCACCAAGGAGCAAAAACTGATTTATGATCTCGTGTATGAAGCTCAGGAGGCTGGACGGGCAGCATGCAAGCCCGGAGCTACTTTCAAAGAAGTATATGCCGCTACCGCCAAAGTAGTGAATGAAGGCCTGGTGGAGCTGGGTTTATATGCCAGCACTGAGGAGGAAGACATGATCAATCCGGAGACAGGAAGAAACAGATATTACCCACATGGGTGCTGTCACCACATCGGGCTGGATGTGCACGATAAGGGGGATTACGCTGAGCTGAAAGAGAATATGGTCATCACCATAGAGCCCGGTATCTACATCCCCGAGGGCAGTCCTTGTGATGAAAAGTGGTGGGGCATTCCGGTTCGCATCGAAGACGATTTTCTTATCACCAAGGAGGGCTGTGAGCTCCTGTCGGATCTGGCACCCCGAAAAAGTGAAGAGATAGAGGCACTGATGAAAGAGAGCAGTCCATTGGATAATTTTATTTTACCCTCTTTGGAGGACGAATAAGTTGTCCAATTAGATTTTCTTTTCTACATTTGCACTCCTTTTAATAATCAGGCAACAAAATGGCAAAGAAAGGTAATAGAATACAAGTGATACTGGAATGCACCGAGCACAAGACTACAGGGCTTCCAGGTACCTCGAGATATATCACCACCAAGAATAGGAAAAACACTCCTGAGCGCGTAGAGCTTAAGAAGTACAACCCTATCATGAGAAAATATACTGTACACAAAGAAATTAAATAACCATGGCTAAGAAAGTAGTTGCAACCCTGAAACAACCCGGCGGAGCAAAATTCGCTAAGGTTATAAGAGCCATCAAAACTGAAAGCGGTAATTATGTCTACAAAGAAGACATGGTACCTGAAGCAGAGGTGAAGAACGTATTGGCTAGAAAAAACTAATCAGTTCTTAAAAATATTCTAATTAGAAGTCCCTCTTAGTAGGGACTTTTTGCGTTTATACATCTCAAATATAGCTCTATGGGTCTGAAAGGATTTTTCTCCAAGGAAAAAAAGGAATCGCTCGATAAGGGCCTCGAAAAGACAAAAGAAAACTTTTTCAGCAAGCTCGGCAAAGCGGTGGTAGGAAAATCCACGGTGGATGAAGAGGTGCTGGATGAACTAGAAGAAATTCTGATTACCTCCGATGTGGGGGTAGAAACCACCATCAAGATCATTGAGAGAATAGAGGCTCGTGTAGCGAAGGACAAATACCTCAATGCTTCGGAGCTCAACAAGATCCTGCGGGAGGAAATAGCGGGGCTGCTTTCTGAAAACAACACCAAAGATCTGGATAGTTTTGAATTACCTAAAGTGGACGGTCCGTACGTGCTGCTGGTGGTGGGTGTCAATGGCGTAGGCAAGACGACCACCATAGGCAAGCTGGCTGCCCAGCTCAAGGGATTGGGTAAAAACGTAGTGTTGGGAGCTGCCGATACCTTCAGGGCTGCTGCCGTGGATCAGCTCATCATGTGGGGGGAGCGTGTTGGTGTTCCTGTGATATCAAAGGGCATGAATACTGATCCGGCTTCTGTGGCTTTTGATGCCGCCAAGTATGGAGTGGATCACAATGCGGATGTGGTGATCATAGATACGGCCGGCAGGTTGCATACCAAGGTGAACCTGATGAGTGAACTCACGAAGATTAAGAAAGTGATCCAGCGATTTATTCCGGATGCACCCCACGATGTACTTCTGGTACTGGACGGCAGTACCGGGCAAAATGCTTTCATACAGGCCCAGGAGTTTACCAAAGCCACGGATGTTACTGCCCTGGCCATTACCAAGCTGGATGGCACCGCCAAAGGAGGTGTGGTCATTGGTATCTCAGACCAATTCAAAATACCCGTGAAGTATATAGGCGTAGGTGAAAAGGTCGAAGACCTTCAGGTGTTCAATAAAGTCGAGTTTGTAGATTCTTTTTTTAAGAAATAAAAAAGGCGTTTTGAGTACCCCTTTCTTTAAGCACATGGTTAGCCCATAGTGATGAGGAAAAAGAGAGCCCCAAAAATCCCAACAAGGCCTATTATGAATCCGGCAATTGCCATGCCCCGGCCGTTACCATATTCAAGCTTACTCATAGAAATACTGCCAAAAATGGCTGCTAATGTCCCCAGTGGTATTCCAGCTATGAAAAGACTCAGGATACCTAATATCAGGGAGGCCCTTGCCATGCCTTTGGTATTAGAGTTGGTGATATTTTTGACTTCCTTAATGTCCTTTTTAGCGGATTTGAGCTCATCTTTTGAGGTTACTTTTTGAGGAGGAGAATCATCTCCGATTAATGTCTTTTCGGCGGACTCTTCTTTGTCCAACTCAAAAACCTCATACTCATAGGGCTTGTATCGGTAGGTGATCAGGTCAGTTGGTGACGTAGTGAATCCATACAACGATACTGTTTCGGGATAATGATTATCTGGCGCATTGATGAGCTCCTGGTTCGGTTGAATCTTTTGAGGTGCTTTCGCCACTTTCCTGGTCTTCTTGAATGACCTGAGTGTAAGGTGTTGGCTCTTGATTCTGTCTTTCTTTTTGTAAACCTGAGGGCAATCCATGGCCTGTTTGGTGGAGCCACAGGCTGTGAAAAGCACGGCCATGAGCACCAGGAGTAAGGCGGTGTTGGTTTTCATAGAGCTGGGTTTGGTTAGATCAAAATACTGAAGATAGGATTTATTATCATTCCCGTCAAGTGTCAATGAAAGTCGGTAAACACCAAAAAGTAATGAGGGCTTTTGATTACTCCTTTACCCCACGATGTACTTATGGTACTGGACCCAGTGCCGGTCAAAATGCTTTCAACAAGCACAGGAGTTTACCAAAGCCACGGATGTTCTTTCTTTAAAAAAATAGAAATGGCGCCTTCAAGGCGCCTTTTACTCGAGGTGGAAATGGTCTGTTTGCTGTCACTACACCATGGTGGTAAGGATGATCAGCGCTCCCAGAATGCCCACCAGACCCAAGATCAATCCGGCAACAGCCATCCCTCTTCCATTGCCTTTCTCCAGTCTTCTCATGGATATACTTCCAAAAATCACAGCGAGTATTCCCAGAGGAATACCTGCCACAAATAGACTTACAATGCCCAGAACCAGGGAGGCAATGGCCATACCGTGGGGATTTGAACCTTTGGTCTCTTTGACTCTTTTGACCTCTTTTTTGACGGATTGAAGCTCATCTTTTGAGATTACTTTTTGAGGTGGGAAATCATCTCCGATGAATGTCGTTTCGGCCGACTCTTCTTTTGACTCCTCATGAGGCTTGTACTCATAGGGCTTGTATCGGTAGGTGATCAGGTCAGCTGGTGACGTAGTGAGTCCATACAACGATACTGTTTCGGGATAATGATTACCTGGCGCATCGATGAGCTCCTGATTCGGTTGAATCTTTTGAGGTGTTTTCGCCACTTTACTGGTCTTCTTGAATGACCTGAGTGTAAGGTGTTGACTCTTGATTCTGTCTTTCTTTTTGTAAAACTGAGGGCATTCCATGGCCTGTTTGGTGGGGCTACAGGCTGTGAAAAGCACGGCCATGAGCACCAGGAGTGAAGCGGTGTTGGTTTTCATAGAATTGGGTTTGGTTAGATCGAAATACTGAAGATAGGATTTATTATCATTCCCGTCAAGTGTCAATGAAAGTCGGTAAACACCAAAAAATAATGAGGGCTTTTGATTACTTCCTTGTTTATTAAAACATGGAGCCGTCACTCAATACCTGGACAGTCATTTTTCTGATTGCCGCCTCACAGGGGATCTTCCTGGGGGTAGTGATCTGGACCAAGCGCCACCAGGCCAATGGATATCTGGGTGCAGTGGTGTTGGCTTTCAGTCTGATGCTATTGTACTATGTATTATACTGGACCGGCTACTTTCGACTGGCACCACGGTGGTTGGGTGTGCTTCAGGGCATGACTTTTCTGCTCGGGCCTCTTTTCTACGGATATGTACGGTCCGATGAGCGTCTTTTTCGGGTGGGGGTCTGGCATTTCTTGCCTTTTGTGATTTACCTGATTCATTTTTTGGTGCTTCCATTTGAATCCCTTGAGCTTCGAAGGGTTCTGGTGCGTTCAGTTACGGTCTTGCAAACCATCCATTTGCTTATTTATGCGGGTGTCGCACTCCGGTGGACATGGGTGAACGCCCTTGCAAGCGGCCGTTGGAGGATTGTGCTGTCGTTACTGTTTATGGGCTATGCCTTCAGTTTTTTGCTTTACTACGTGCTTGTCTGGACGGGTCTTTTGAAAATTGAATATGACTATTTCATTTCCGTGGTGGCGGCAGTATTTATTTATTCCATCGGATACAAGGGATATCAGGGCAGAGAGGTTTTTCATGTGAATACAGGGGTGAAATATGATCGCTCAGGGCTTTCACAAAGTGCTGCAGAAGCGTTCCTGGCTGAGGTTAAACGCTATATGGAAGAGGATAAAGGTTATCTCAACAATGACCTCAAACTTCAGTACATGGCAGATGAGCTCGCCATTTCGGCCAATCATATTTCACAGGTGGTCAATGAGCTGGAAGGCTGCAACTTTACTGATTTTGTGAATCGGTACCGCGTGCAGGAGGCCAAGAGACTGCTACAGGACGAGGCCCATCACTACAAAATTATTCAGATCGCCTACCTGGCCGGGTTCAATAACAAAGCTACTTTCAACTCAGCTTTCAAGAAATTTGTGGGGGTTCCACCTTCTCAGTTTAAAAAAGCCCTCAATCGCCAGCATCCACAGCTGCAATGACCGACTTCTTTCGTCACTTTCCCGTAAGAACCATTAATTTACGGTACCAAAATAGTTCAATATGCTGGAATTGATTGCCATGTTTTCCATTGGGAAAACCATTCGAAACATCGCAGTGGAGAAAAGACTGAAGCCGAGCCCATTCATTGTGAATATGGTGCTCCTTTGGCTGGGATTTGAGTTTGTAGGCGCGTTTATTGGTCTGACCATCTTCAACAACCTCATGGGTGGCTATTTCTGCGGACTTGCCGGGGCAGCCATCGGAGGCTACTTGGGCTATCAGCGGGTGGTGAGGGCTGAGCCCGAGGTTTATTAAAGTTCGGATTATCCATGATTTTAGAGACCACTTATAACAAGCGCGAAACCATCCTGCAAATCAATCAGCTGGTTGGCAAACCCTATACCCTGATGCAAAGACTCAGGATGGGAGGAATAGGCTCCAGGCGAATGGGGATCTCTCAAGTAAGTCCAGAATACACCCATTACCTGAAAGCCGGACATTACATCACCCATGCCAATATCGAACTCAGACCGGAAGGCATTTTGATTCATTTTCGGTTCAAGCTGGAGTCTTACGCCTGGCCGATGCCCTATGCTGATCTCCAAATCAGTACAAGCCCTGAGCTGACTTTCACCTCAGGTGGAAAATTCATTGTTTTCAAAGACGGGATGAAAGTGAATGGATCCTTCATAGAAAGAATGATGAGTCATTTGGCGACCGCAAAAAAGTAAAATATCTTAGGATTTTACGGTCTCTTGCTGATTACACCCTACATTGGTTCGAAAAAACCATGAGAATACTTGTCTTTTTACTTTGCCTCGTGGCTGGTCAGCTGCAGGCTCAGCCATCCCGAAAGGATGCCGATGCGCAATACTCCAACGAACAGTGGACAGAAGCCGCAAAAGGTTATCAGCATTATCTCAAAAAGAATGAGAAGGATTCCTCGGCCTGGTACAGGTTGGCTTTTTGTCAGCTTAAATTGGGTGCATACGAAGCCTCACTCAAAAATTTCGACGAGGCTGTCGCCCGTAATTTTTATCCGGGTTACACGCTCTATACCAAATCGAAGGCCTATGCCCTTCTGGAAAAACAGGCAAAGGCTTATGAAACATTGCAGGCTGCCTTGGACAGGGGCTTTAGCAACTTCCGACTGATGGAGAGTGAGGAGGAATGGTCACCTTATCAGCAAGACCAAAAATTTTTGTCTTTGTTGTACGCTTGCAAGGTCAATGCCTATCCGTGCCTCTCCGATTCTGTGCGACGGCATTTTGATTTTTGGCTGGGTGAATGGGATGTATATGTCAAAGGCACTAAAGTAGGAGAAAACAGCATTACACTCGCCAATGGGGGCTGTGCCCTTCATGAAAGCTATACCACTCCCGGAACATACACAGGTCAAAGTATCAACTACTACGATAAGCTGGACAATAAATGGCATCAGACCTGGGTGGGGAGTGCCGGAGGCGTGCTCGATTATGTAGAAATAGACAAGAGGCCGGGCATGATTCAGTTTCAGTGTGACTACCGTGACCAGCAGGGCAATGTGGTGAAGTCACGACTCACCTTCACTGACAATGGGGACGGAACAGTGAGGCAGTTGTTTGAAAACTCCAGTGACGGGGAAACCTGGACGCCAGGGTTTGATGGATTGTATAAACCTAAATCGGTGGAATGACCCGGGATTACATTTCCGGTTCCTTTTTTCTAAACGGGTTGATTTTTTGACCGGCTTCTGAGATTCCTTCGGCCACTTTCACGCCAGTGTTTTTGATGCCTTCCCAGCCGGATTTCAGGGTGTCCACACCCGCTTTTCGGGTGGCCTTGAGAAGACCACTCATGATTTGTCCGGAGGATTTCATCACAATGCCTTTTAGCTGGCTGGCGGATTCCATGAAGGCGCTTTTCCGAATGGCTTTCTTGTCCACTACCTCGTTGCATGCACAATACTTTTGCGCAATATTGCCCACGCGGAGTGTGAGAAAGGCATTGGTAGAGCCTTCCAGCAGGGAATCCAGAATGATATTGGCCGTAGGGCCGATCACGGGGATGGACTTACCGGCGGAGTTTTTCAGAAATGAACTGATGACCGGCTCCACTTGCTGGGAGACATCCAGATCTTCTATTTCGGAAGCAAGAAAAGAGGACCCCGCTACATTGGCATAGAGATAAATAAGCTCACGGAGCGATGGCCGCTGATAGTAAATATGGGCGATCTTCCAGACCATGCGTGATTGGGTTGCCAGAATAGTGAGTGCATCCAGCTTGCCATTTTGTGAAACAGAAGTAGTGAGAAATACCGCAGTGGCAGTTTGCTGAATCACTCTGTTGGCGGACTGGTTAAGCACCAGGATACTCTCGGCAAGGTCCTCCACCTTTTGTGGCTGGATGCCCTGTGCCCGTAGTATTTCATTTCTCCTGAGACGCATGAGGAGATGCTGTCGGTATCGGGGGAGCTCATCCTGATTTTTGGGCAGGGAGATGGCCCGTGGCAATTTCAGAAAAAGGAGCACCGGCCAGCCAGCAAGCCCAATAGCCACTGCGCTGAGGACTACTAAGACCACATTGGCCGTCAGTTGATTGATCTCTTTCAGCATCAGGTAGACACCTGAAATCTGATTGATCATAAAAAGCACAAAGCCAAGAATGACCAAAACAGAAAGAGGAAGAAGGATTTTTTTCAGGGTGCTAATCATTGGTTTTACCGGTGATCTGCTTATTTCTCACGGCTAGCAGGCTTTCGGGTTTCAATATGAACTCAAAAGTGGCAAAGTCTCGGGTCACTTTCACTTTGGTACAAATGCCATTTTCGTAGGTATAGACATTGGTGCCATCGGGTGAGGTGAGTGAATACTGGCGTTCTCCCACCTTTTCAAAATTCAGGTATCGGCCAAAGTAGGCAGAAAACACCTTCTTGCTGTGGTGAGGTTCTTCAAAGTAGATTTCCGAAACGGACTCTGTAATGCTTGTTTCGTTAATTTCCGTACGAATACCATCGATCACCAACTCGTAGAATTTTTCCTTCAGGGCCATTTGGGTTTCTTTTTGCACACTTCCATTGAGGGTGTTGAATCCGGTACCCGAAATGAGTTTCCCGTTTTTGAAAGTTTCTTTCAAGTCGTATTCTATATCAAACAGGAAGATTACTCTCAGCTCCGTTTTGGTATTCAGGTGGTAAGTGAGTTCATCTCCTTTCAGTATTCTTTTGACCACCGTCTGGCCCATAGACTTGTCATTTCTGATCACATCATAGTGGAGCGTTTGTCCATACAATGACGTACAGGCGAATAACAATGTCAAACAGGCGGCGTTTATACGTATCAATGTTAGATTTAGCTTGAAGGCCGAGAGATTTGGCCTGGGTTTTAACTTTCAAGTTAACGATTTGCAAACTAACGGGTTCAGAAATGAGGTCACAAAAAGTATCGTTCGTCAATAAATCAGGTCAGAACTTGTCCGGGAGGATGGATTTCCCTTTGACAGGAAAACCCAAAGCGTTCGTCCTTTTCGCACACTGTTTCACCTGCTCCAGTACACTCAAGGCACTGGATCATATCAGCTCAGCACTTACTCAAAATGGCATGGCTGTCCTCCGGTTTGATTTCACCGGGCTGGGCCAGAGTGGTGGCGAATTTGAGGATACCAATTTTTCCTCCAATCTTTCAGACCTCACGGAGGCCTATGATTTTCTGGAAAAGAAATTCGAAGCACCACAAATCCTCATTGGGCATTCCCTGGGAGGTGCGGCAGTTTTGCATGTAGCCGGGGCGCTGAAAAAGGTGAAGGCCGTGGTGACCATAGGTGCGCCTTCCAACCCTACACATGTGAAGGCACTACTCAAGGGCGGAGAAAAGGAGATTCGGGAAAAAGGAGAGGCGGAGGTCAACATAGGAGGGCGACCTTTCAAAATCAAAAAACAGTTTCTGGAAGATTTGGAAAAGGATCGAAAAGGAGAAGTGATCAGGCAGCTGGGCAAGGCTCTGCTGGTGATGCACTCACCCCAGGACAAAATAGTGGGAATAGACAATGCCGCGGAAATTTATCAGCAGGCCATGCACCCTAAGAGTTTCATTACTTTGGATGGGTCAGATCATTTGCTTAGCCGAAAAGCGGACTCCCACTATGTGGGTAATATGGTGTCTTCCTGGGCTTCCCGCTATATAGTACCGAATGATGCTGAGGAAGTAGCGCCGGAAGGCGAGGTTTGGACCCGGCTCTCCAATCAGGGCTTTCTCACCGAGATCACTGCGGGGAAACACCATTTGTTGGCAGACGAGCCAGAAGGTAGCGGTGGTACAGATCACGGCCCTTCGCCCTACGGTTATTTACTCTCTGCACTGGGCGCCTGCACGGCCATGACCCTGCGCATGTATGCGGACTACAAGAAGATAGATCTGAAAGAGGTGAAAGTGAAGCTCACACACGACAAGGTTCACCAGCAAGATGGTGGCCAGGCCGAAGCGGCCAAAGGAAAGATTGATCAGATCAGGCGAATGATCAGGCTGGAGGGAGATTTGACGGATGCCGAGCGCAAGCGCCTCATCGAAATAGCCGACAGGTGCCCCGTACATAAGACGCTGGAGGGCAAGCCGCAGATTATTACCGAAGAGGCCACTGAGATTTAGGTGTTGTACACTTGCCATGGCTTTGCCATCTTTGCAGCAATGCAAAAAATCAAGTCAGCTATTTCCTTTGGAGCTTTTTGCCTCCTTATTCTTATTTCTGTATCAGGTTTTTCTCAAATGACCTTCCAGCAAAGTCCACTGCTGGAGGCGAAGATGTTCATAGATACCATGGAGTACTCCTGGTCACGGCATACCCTTATAAGAAATCAGAAGGAGATGCTGGCTTTCCAGTACGATCGGGAAGATGAAATAGCCGAAGTTTATTTGTTCTTCGACGGGGACTCTGAGGTGGCTGATATCGCCCTGATGCCCTCTGCTGATTATTATCCACTGGACTCCATCATGATGTTCAGTGATTATGCCCGATTCAAAGTCCGGTTCAATCAGCTCACTACCAGCGAATTTTTAAAATTCACCTTAGGGATCAGAGAGGATTCGGTGGTGAAGTACGTGGATATGCCACTATTCCCCTATACCAATACCTACGTGGAGCTATATCCGGGCAGTGAGGAACTATACATTGGGGAGGAAAAGGTATTTGAGCTGACCAGCAACAATTCTGAGAATATTCTGGTAGACAATCGCTGGACAGAGGGCTTGCCAATTAATTATAGAATGACCCGGGAGGGTCCAAAGCTTCTGCTGCATTTGTTGCCCAATACATTGGGCGATCAGCAAATAGTGGTGCCATTTACACTGAGAAAACCTACCATGGAGGCCGGGCGCCCCAAGTATCAACTGAAGTCGCTCAGCTATACCTTCAAGATCCGCTCGGGCCGGTTGGCCTTTTTGCAGTTTGATGCCCAGGAGGTGACCCCAAAAGATGACAAGAAGGAGGCCATAGAGGTCCAGATAGATAACAATCGGTTTCTCAGACTCGGGAAAACTTACCGAATTGAAGACCAGGAAGAATCCGGAGGAGCGTTGATCGCGGAGCTTTACACCAAAGCCCGACTCAACAATGACAAGGTACTTTGTCTCCTGCGGCCCTACAGCTACCACAGAAAGTCAGATGGCTATTTGTACATCAAAGACGGGGACGATGCGCGCTTTGTGAGTAATCTGGACATTACACCCAAGACCACTATCCAGGAGATCTTTATTCAGAGAGAAGGGAAGGACTGGCGGCGCGGAACCACCGTATATCCTGGCGAAACCTTAAACATCAAACTGGAAGGCGAGGGGCTGCACAAAGCTGCTTTTAGTTTTCCGGGCGCCAGCAACCTGGAGTATGATTCACTGATCAAAAATGAAAATATATCACTCTTTAGAATCAAGGTACCGCTGACCATCAATACCAACAACATTGAGATTTTTAATCACAATAAGTCCACTGGGAAAAGCCTCAAAGTAGAGGAGTATCAGCGTCCGCGACCTTTTGATTTCATCAACCTGGACTTTGGTGACCGGCAGCTGGTGGTGAGCGATATCGAAAAGCCGATCTACTATGAAAATACCCTTACGGATCTGGTCTTTGATTTTGACCGGGGTAAAATAGATGAAGGCAAAGACCTCTTTGGCAAGCAATACCTGACCATCAAGGTGAAAATTTCCAACAAAAAAGGAAACCTCATCGAGCTATACCAATTTGATGAAGTGGTGATATGCCCCGGAGAGACCTCTCCGAGGTTTGTGCATTATGACGATAAGTACTGCCGGAGCGAAGACATCAACCTGAATAATTTCCTCTCCAAGAAGACCTCTGAGTTGGAAGAATGGTCACGAATAGAGCTGGAGATAAGTCACGTGAAGTCTAAGTATGGTGGCGACGGCCGTACCAAGAAAATACAGATCCATCTGAAGCGGGATTATAATTTTGACATTGATGTGTCATTCCCTGCTGGTCTTTTGATCTTAAAGTCCGGTACCGGAAACTTTGGAAATTTTGGGGGACCCAGCTTTGCCATGATCGCTCAGATGAGCTTTTACCAGCCCGGCCGAATCGCTAAGTACAGGCCTTATAAACTAGGAGCCGGTTTCATCGCTATAGATGCTTTCAACTTTACAGAGAGTAACAGCCGGGATGTGGGTTTGGTGGTCATCGGTTCGCTCTACCCCACTTCCAGCGATAACAAACTGACCTTTCCGCTTTATGCAGGTTTTGGCTATCTGCTCAGCGAGCAGAAACCCTTCTTTCTGATAGGTCCGGGGATCAGGGTGAGATTATAAAGGAAGCGCTGAGGGCACTGCGTCCTCCAGCAGTACACGGATCTCGTCGTTACAAAAACCCATCTCCTGACCCATCATAAAAATCTGCTGTTTGTTAGCTGCTACTGAGTTTCCTTTTTTGATTGTGGTTCGTACCATTTTCACAAAGTCGTTGGTGAGGTCTTGCTGATGGTCATGTACTCTGAGCAGTGTCATAGGCGTGTTTTTTTGTGATTATGATAGCAAAATTAAGAAATTACTGACTTTTTTGCAATATTTTGCTTACTTTTTGCTAATCACGCAATCACACAAGCGATTTGTTAGGAATTATCCCAAAAGGCACCATCAAATCGTTTGATCTTTGTTATTTCTTTAACCCTTCTTTTTCTTTTCAGCCAAAACGATCCCGCCAATGATCACCCCTGCACCCAGGAATTGTGTCCATGTGAGGGTTTCGCCCAGAAACAGGTAAGCAAGGCCTATGGTGGAAATGGGTCCCAGGCTACCAAAGATTGAAAAGTCATTGGCCCCTAATATTTTGATGGCAAAGCTGACCAGATAGGAGGGAATGACCGTGGCAAATATGGCCATGGCCAGCCCGATCCAATATACCTCGGGTTGAAAGTCGAGGAGGCCCACAGGTCGTTGTAGGGAGTAGTGAAGGATCACCGCCATACAGGACACGATCATGGCGTAGGAGGTGAAGGCGGTGGCACCAAATTTGGGAATGAGCCACCCGGAACCCACCAGGTAGCTGGCATAGGTGAGGGCGCTCAGAAAAATGAGTACACTGCCCAGTATCACCGATGAGTCATCGCTGATGCTCAGCTCCGACACAAAGATGATCAGTACACCCAGGTAGGTCACCACCACTCCTATGACCTGTTTTCTGGTGATCTTTTTCCTGAGAAAGACAAATGAAATGAGCAACACCAGCGTGGGGTAAATGAACAAGATCAACCGCTCAAGACTGGCTTTGATGTAAATGAGGCCCAGAAAATCAAAGTAGCTGGCCAGGTAGTAGCCAATGAATCCGAAAAGAATTAACCACATGTAGTCTTTCCCGGCTACCTTTTCCTTGGGCCTGTTGAACGCTGCGATCACCACATAGATGGGCAGTGAAAAGACCATTCGAAACAGCAGTAAAGAGACGGTGTCTACTTCATACTGATAGGCCAGCTTCACCATGACGGCTTTACTGGAAAAAAGTAAGATGCCGGTGATGGCCAGGATTACTCCGAGGGATTTTTTTGGTAACAACGGATGCTGTGGTTTGATTCGCCGGCTAAGTTAAACCCCGCGGTTTATTCCGGTTGACCTTTCAGGCAACTATTTGACAGAAAACTAAACGGAATGTCACCATCCTTTGAGTCAACCCTTTGACAGGATGATGTGTCTATAGGACAAACCCAAAGACTATGAAACCGACATCCATCCTCATCCCTTTTATTTTGCTGCTGATCTCCTCCTGTAGCCAGTACGACTGCTGTGTGCTGATCGATGATGAGCGCTCACTGGTGGGCAAGTGGCAGGTATTTGAATATGGCTACTCGCCCGGAGGGGGATACATAGTGGAGCAAGTGCCGGACTCTCCCGTTCAGATCCTGGAATTCAAAGCCGGCGGAGTGTTTTCTTCCAATTATACCGGACTGAAGGATTTCAACACCTATCGGGTGCTGGTCGATAGCGCCACTGATGGCTACATCCTTTCCCTGGCTGAGGTGAGGACCGGACGCAAATCCAAAGAAACAGCAGAATACTCGTTAGTGGGTGAAGGCGATCACCTGAAACTATACTACCGATACTGTATAGAAGGGTGCCACATCGGCATCAAACCCCTCAGATAGCTTCTTTCTGCCCTTACGTTAAAAAGGGTTAAAGCTTTCATTGATTAGTTGTACAAATCAACAGGATACTGTATCATTGTATCTTTGTACAACTAATATTTCTCATGAAACGAGAATCAATAGGAGAATTGGAGGAGCTGGTGCTCCTCACCGTAGGGGCTTTGATAAACGAAGCATACGCCGTAGCCATCCTCGATGAGCTCCATCAGCAGGCCAACAGATTGATAGACGTGACCGCTGTACACTCTGTACTCCGGAGGCTGGAAAAGAAAGGCCTGGTGAGCTCAGAGATGAAAGGAGCCACTCAGGAGCGTGGTGGTCGCCGAAAGCGCTATTTTTTATTGACTCAGGCTGGCCGGCAGGTGCTGGAGGAATCCATGGCGGTCCGCATGGAGCTCTATCAGAAGTTACCCAAACTCACCTTTTCCGTTAGCTGATGGGTCAGGCTTCCACACAAGGTCATCTGCCCCCCCGATGGGCAAGCCGCTTTCTGGAGTGGTACTGCGATCCATACCTGTTGGAGGATCTCCAGGGAGACCTGCTGGAAATCTTCTATCGCACCACTTCTCACAAAGGTCCCAGAAGGGCCAGCTGGCAATATACCTGGTTGGTATTGCGCTCTTTTCGCTGGTCGGCCCTCAGAAAAAACTCAAAACTCAAAAATAACATCATCATGAATTCAGGACAACACTTCAAAGTAGCCGTCAGGGTATTATGGCGGGATAAGTTCAACACCATGCTCAACACGCTCGGGCTCACCATTGGCATTGTCTGTTTTGTGTTGATGGGATTATATGTGACTCAGGAAGTCACTTTCGACCACTTTCACACCAAAAAAGACCGGATCTACAGGGCTTGGTTGCTGGAAGATTATGGGGAGGGGAAGATATTTTTCAACTCCAATACTCCGGTGCGGTTTGAGAATTTGTTTGAGGAGAACTTTCCGGAATTTGATGAAGTGGTACAGTATCACCTGAGAAATTTTCCGGTGAGCCGAAATCAGCAGGATGTGATCAGTGAGCCGGTGGCGGTTATCAGTCCTGAATTTTTTGAAGTCTTTGATTTCGACCTGATCCATGGCAATGTGACCGAACCCCTGTCTGGCCGGTATGACCTCATTATATCCCGTGCCTATGCCGAAAAATACTTTGGTGACGAAGACCCTATCGGGAAAACGCTCCAGCTTCAGTTCGATGAAGATGTCACGCCGTTTACCATCACGGCGGTCTTGGATGATATACCACAAAGTTCGAGTATCAAGTTTGATCTGGCCATTTCTAATGTGCTCAACCGGGAGCTGATGGGAGAGCGCGCCCTGACTGCCTGGATGATGGTTGGGCCAGAGACTTACGTGCTCATGAAGGATCAGACAAGTATAGAAACGGTCAATGCCAAGTCGCAGGATGTGGTGATGAGCTACCTGGGCGAGGAGATGAACAGGGATGAATACAACATTGGGTTTCAGCCCCTCACAGACATCCACCTGAACCCCGAGATTCCGGCGGGCATAGCGCCGGTGAGCAACCCGGTATATGTCTATGTGCTCGGCATTATTGGTCTGCTGGTGCTGTTCATTGCCTGCATCAACTACACCACCCTTTCCATAGGTCAGTCCATTAAGCGCTCTCGTGAGGTGGGCATGCGTAAAATATTGGGTGCCGCCAAGCGAACCCTCATTTTCCAATACCTGAGTGAGAGTGTACTGGTGGCTCTGGTCTCGATGCTGGTGGGGGGCTTGCTGGCCGTACTGTTGATCCCTACGTTCAATCGCCTGACGGGAACTGAACTAGTCTATGTTTTTGAGATGTGGCATCTGGCCATCTTCTTCCTCATTGCCTTGTGTATTGGCACCCTGGCTGGGATTTATCCGGCCATTATTCTCACCAGCACCAAGGCACTTGCGATCATGCGTTCAGGCAGCACCTCCAGGGGTAAACACTGGGTGAGAAAAGTCATGGTGACTTTTCAGTTTGTGATCACCGTGTTGCTCATCAGCAGTGCGCTCATTATGCAAAAGCAGATCCGGTTTCTTCAGGATAAAGACCTGGGTTTTGAATATCAGGCCTTCGTGTCGGTGCCGTTGTTTTCCAGCTCAGAGTCTGGTCGTACCACCGAGCGGATAGCCTCCGCCAGGGCTAATGGAGCGCTGCTAAAGCCTAAAATAGAGGCACATCCTCAAGTTTCGAGTATTACCATGGCCAGTCATGCATTCGGCACCCCTGGCTGGGCCGCACTGTCTTTTACAGACGACAAAGGCATCTTTCGCACGTTCAGCATGCTGGCCGTAGACGCAGAATATTTGTCGGCTTTTGATATAGGAATCGTTGAAGGACGAGACTTTGAAAAAGGCAGCGGATTGGATGAGCGACAGTCTATTTTGCTCAACGAAACCGCCGTGGACTATTTTGGCTTTGAAAATCCGATTGGAAAGAAACTCCCCGGCGATAACTTCGGAGAACACCGGATCATTGGGGTGGTCAAAGACTTTCATTTTTCCTCCCTCCATCAGGAGATAGCCCCGCTGGTGATTACCCAAAATGTCCTACCTATGTTTCTGGGCATTTCTGACGCTGAAGTAAAGGATTCCATGATCCCAAAGCTACTCTTCAAATTTACCGGCTCGCAGCTTTCGCAGGTGCAGGAAATACTCACGGAAGCATGGGAATCAACCTTCCCCAACAGAAACCTGGAGTATACCTTCCTGGACGAAAATGTGGCCCGGCAGTATGAAAATGAAGCCCGACTCAATAAACTCATTGGCGTGGCTACGGTTATTTCCATCCTGATAGCGGCCATTGGCTTGCTTGGCCTCACCGTGCTGGTGGTGAATAGTCGGGAGAAGGAGATCGGTATTCGCAAGGTGATCGGGGCCTCTCCGTTTCAGATTTTCCACTTGCTGGCCCGTACTTTTTCGTGGCAGCTCATTCTGGGGGTGGTGCTTTCCATTCCCCTGACCGTATGGCTGATGCAACAGTGGCTGGAGGATTTTGCTTACCGGGTGGGGATAGGCGTAGACATGTTTGCGCTGAGCACCTTTATTTCCTTTTTTGTAGCCCTGGTCGTCATTGGTTTTCAGGCCTGGAAGGCTGCGGTGGTCAACCCGGTGAAGAGCCTGAGAACTGAATAAATCCATGCTCAATTTACCCTGAGAATGTTTGATACGGGAGTGCGTTATATTTGCGGCTCCACATGAAGCAGTTAGACCCTCAGGAATTTCTTTCACTCGGAGAAAAGCTCCCCATCATAGACGTACGCTCGCCCGTGGAGTATGAGCAGGGCCGTCTGCCCAATGCGCTCAATATGCCACTGCTGTCTGATGAGGAGCGGGTGATTGTAGGGACCCTTTACAAGCAGGACAGCCCCCAGGCGGCTTTCAAAAGGGGGCTGGATTTTATCGGTCCGAAGATGAGTGGTTTTATAGAATTTGCCGAAGGCCTTCAGTCTCAGGAGCTGCTGGTGCACTGCTGGCGTGGCGGCAACCGCTCACACAGTGTCGCCATGCTGCTGGAGACCAACGGGTTCAACGTGTCCATTCTCAACGGTGGGTACAAAGCATACCGCCGCGAAGCCCTGGAGTTTTTTGACCAACCTCTGCCACTGATGGTACTGACCGGCTATACCGGCTCACTCAAAACGGAGGTGCTCTATGCCCTGCAGGAGTTGGGAGAGCAGATGGTGGATTTTGAGGGTCTGGCTTGTCACCAGGGTTCGGCCTTTGGCCGACAGGAGTCGGAGGAGCAGCCTACCTCAGAGCAGTTTCAGAATTTGTTATTTCAGGAGTTTAGAAAGCTGGATCTTACTCGCCGTATTTGGGTGGAGGATGAGTCCATGCGCATCGGGAGGGTGGACCTGGTAGCAGAACTCTATCATCAGAAGGAGCAGAGCCCCCATGTATTTCTGGAAGTGGCCCGGCCTGTACGGGTCAAAAACCTGGTACTGAACTACCGCCATGTGTCGCTCGAGCGGCTGGTACTGGCCACCAAAAGCATACAGAAAAAACTTGGGAAAAAGGAAGCACGACAAGCCCTGGAGTTTATTGATCATGGCGATGCGCCTGAAGCAGCGGCGATCATTCTCAAGTACTATGACAAACGATACGGAAAGTCCATTGAAGGAAAAAGGGACCACATACGCCTGCACCTGGAGACCCAGAGCAGCGACCCTATGCAGATCGCACAAGAAATTTTATCAAAAATATAATGGAATATAAGCTCACACAATATAGCCATGGAGCCGGATGCGGCTGCAAAATAGCCCCTGAGGTACTGGACAAGATCATCAGCACTGACGGGCAGCCAATGCCTTTTTTTAAAAATCTGCTGGTGGGCAACGAGTCCAAAGACGATGCGGCGGTCTACGACCTGGATGGCACCACGGCCATCATCAGTACCACAGACTTTTTCATGCCCATCGTGGACGATGCTTTTGATTTTGGGGCCATAGCCGCCACCAATGCCATCAGCGACATCTACGCCATGGGGGGCACGCCCATCATGGCCATTGCCATTCTGGGCTGGCCGATAGACAAGCTGCCCATAGAGGTGGCCGGCAAAGTGCTGGAAGGTGGCCGCAAGGTTTGTGCCGATGCGGGGATACCCCTGGCCGGCGGGCATAGCATTGATGCCCCGGAGCCCATCTTTGGGCTGGCCGTGACCGGGAGGGTGCCAGTGACTCAGGTGAAGAAAAACGCTGCGGCAAAGCCCGGAGACCTGCTGTACCTGACCAAGCCATTGGGCATTGGGATGGTGACCACTGCACAGAAGAAAGGACTGGCCGACACTAAGGACCTGGACCTGGCCAAACATACCATGCTTCAGCTAAATAAGATCGGGCAGGAGCTGGCGGCCTTTGAGGGGGTGAATGCCCTCACAGATGTGACGGGCTTTGGCTTGGGCGGACACCTGCTGGAGGTATGCGAGGCGAGTGGCTGCGCTGCACAGATTGACCTGAGCAAGGTGCCGAGGTTTGATTTTGTGCAAAAGTACCTCGACCTCAACTGCACCCCCGGCGGCACCAACCGCAACTGGAAAAGTTATGGACACAAGATCACACTGGCAGAGGGGATGGACCATCGCCTGATCGCTGATCCACAAACCAGTGGTGGGCTGCTGGTGACTGTGTCGGCTGATGCTCAGCAGGCATTTGAGTCGTTTATGCAGGAGCGGGGTTTTGACCTGGAAGCTTTCGGTACCCTGGCGGAAGGTACGGGCGTGGTGGTTGGTTGATCACTCTTTGGAGAGGTGGCAGGAAATACTCAACTTTTTGTATATTTCTAATCATGGACGCCTCCAGAGACAATTACTACGGTTACAATAAGAATCTCAGAAAATTCGCTCACGAAAAACCGTGGGAATATGAACAAGGCTGAGGCCTGTCTGTGGAAGTATGTGCTGCGGGCTGGAGGGGTGAAGGGGTTCACTTTCAGGAGGCAACGCCCCGTTCTCAACTACATAGCGGACTTTATGTGCAAGGAGCTGATGCTCATCATCGAAGTAGATGGCATTACCCATACCTATGAAGAGGTTCAAAAAAACGACAAAATTCGACAGGCAGCTTTGGAAAAAGCAGGCTTTAAGGTGATCCGCTTTTCGAATGACGAAGTACTGCATAGCATCAACACCGTGGCGGCTACCATCGAGGAGGTGGCGAGTGCGATAATGATGGAACGGGGCATTGTGGCAAGAGTCAGGAAAAGGAATCGAGAGCAGTAGTCACCATCCCCCGCCAGCGGGGGAAATTCCATTCGGGGCCGGCATCAACTTCTCCTTCCTTCTCTCCATTGAAGCAGCGTACCTGTCCCCCTTTTGGAGGGGGATGGGGGGTGGCGGTGCGCTGATCTGTTTAAAAACAACACTACGTTTTGTGGGAAACGACGCTACGTTTTTATGAAAACAACACTACGTTTTTAAAAAACGACCTTACGTTTTTTTGGGAGGACAGGTGGTTATCCCTTATTTTCTTAATCTTTTTTCATTATGATATAGCAAAAAAGAAGGGTCAGGTAAGAATTTGGTTGGTGTTATTATCTCTTTCCCCTCAAAAGCCAGAAAATTCTTCTTAATGGATTGATTCTTATTCTTTTTCAAAGAGGGTGAAATAAGTATTTTATACTCTGGTGAAATGGAAATCAGACCAAGCTCAAAAGCCTTATCGTGAAGCCCATTCATAGCCAGTCCATTGCTTGGGTTTAATCTGTTTTTTTCATCGATACTCCACGGCACGATATGTCCGGCAATTAGGAGCTCTGGCAGGTTGATGCCTGTAATACAGCAAGTATTATTATAAGAAGCAAGAATGGTTTTTCTGAAAAAGGATTGGTTGATTCTTGTTTTTACAAATCTTTCTTTTTCTCCACCATCCAATTCTGAAAAGTCGGACTCTATAATAGGGGAAGCCTCTAAAATGCCTTTCTTTTTTCCAAGCAAAACCTCGCTTTCGTATACTGCCTGATCCCAATTGGCATAAAATTCAGCCCAAATTTCTTTGTCCAACTTGCTCGTATGATCGGCTCCTTTGATCCCACGGGCTTGGAGACTGGGATCGAGGCTAGCAAAATTCACCAGTTTATAAGCAACAGCGCCTGAAGTTCTTCCAAGCAAGCGGGCTAATTCTACAATATCTGGATTTCCACTGTGCATTTTGCCAAAGGGCAATTTGCAGTAGAGATTAATAGCTAGGATAAGCTCCTCTCGTGTCCAGAGTTGTTGGTGTTTTTGCATTATTAATATTGGTACAAGCGGCGATACCTAAATCTTTTGTAATTCAGCCATTATTTGCTCAGTTGAAATTTGTTCATTCTTTTGGTAATCAGATAAATCAACTTGAAGCTTCCGTGTAATTTGGCTTTTTGAGAACGCTCTGATAAATAAATCCCTTTCTTTTGAAAGCATTGTGTTATTATTTGAACTAAAGCTTTTTCCGTCTTCCCTCGAAATCAGCGCTTCATTATTAGAATCATACAACAGGATCAATTGGATATTTTCTTGATTTTTTCGTCGCTTCAAGTATTCCTTTTCAAGATCGAATATCCAATCTCCAGAATACCCACGATACAAGGGAGAGTATACGGCTTCCCCCAGGTGAGCTCGATTCAATATTAAACTTCTTAATGAATCGTCCATAACGAGGTTTAATAAATCAAACATATCCTTAAAATGTTCCCTCTGATAAGCTTCTGCATTTACTGAGCTGGGAGGGCCGGAATACTTTAGTACATGGGTTTTACCGCTTAAGGTCGTTCTTAATTCTTGAATTAGGGTGTCTTTTAAGCAATTATCCATTCCTTCGAAAATGTATATCATGGTAGATAGTCTTGCATAAGTTTGATAAATTCGCAAAAATTTTTGTTTCAATTCAACTGAAGGGCTAGTTTCTTGACAATTTCCTTTGAAAATATCGAATTATTAGAGGTTTGCGAAAAGGAGGAGCATGCTCTGAAGGCTTTTGGTGAAGAAACATCAAGAAGGTTATTTGCTCGTATATCGGATTTAATGTCCGTGGAGTTTGTTTCTGAAATACCACTTGGTAATCCGAGAACTTATGGGGAAGCTACAGATCAATTAATGATAAACATAGATGAAAATTATGTATTAGTCTTCGGCCCTGCACACCCAAAAAATCCCTATCTTGAGAACGGTCAGTTAGATTGGTCTAAGATTTATCGTATTAAAGTATTAAAAATCGAGAAGTTAAATGCGAACTCATACCTCTTTTCAGCCTGACTGGACATCCGCCCCAGGGCAAACGATGAAAGACATGTTATTTAACAAAGGAATGTCCATTCCCGAATTTGCTTCGGATCTAAACAAATCCGTTGACTTTGCGAATGGGCTTCTTGCGGGTTATGAAGAAATAAACCCGGATGTTGCTTATCAACTCCAACTAATCCTTGGAGCTTCCTCAAAATTCTGGCTCAATAGAGAATCCATTTACAGAAGTCAAATTGAGAAATTATCAGTATCACCCGAAATGTGGTTGTCCAACCTGCCTATTAAAGATATGATCAGGCTAGGCTGGATTAATAGAACCTCTGATATATACCAAGAATGCTTGAATTTCTTCAATGTCCGAAACGTTCAGGTTTGGAGTCAAACATATATTTCGTCTATTGAGGCATCTAGGTTCAGGAGGAGCAATACCCATGATTCGAAATTAGGTTCATTGATTAGTTGGCTAAGATATGGTGAAATAAAAGCATCTTCGACCAAAACAGGTCAATGGAATTCCGAAGTATTCACAAATAGATTAGACGAAATAAAACAACTAAGTCGAGTAAAGAGTCCTAAGGACTTCTTACCTCGATTAAATGAGATTTGTGCTGAATGTGGTATAGCCTTGGTAGTATCTCCAACACCTGCTGGCTGTCCAGCCAGTGGTGCGGTCAAATTTGTAAAAGATGATAAAGCAATGATGCTTTTGAGCTTTCGCTATTTGTCCGATGACCAATTTTGGTTTACCTTTTTTCATGAAGCAGGTCACTTAATTATGAACCATGGTAGCAAGACCTTCATTGAAGAAATCAATAATTCTACCGAGGATGAGGATGAGAAGGAGGCTAACCTATTTGCTGGAGAGGCTTTAATACCAAGCCCTTTAAGAAACGAGATGAGGTATTTGAGAAGAGATAAGCATTCAATCGTTCGATTTGCAGCCAAAGTTGGTGTTTCTCCTGGAATTGTCATCGGACAAATGCAATTTGAGGGACTAATTTCTCCAGCCTACTTGAATGGCTTTAAAAGGAGATATAACTGGAATGAAATTTCAGAATTTACCCAGTGAACCATTTGTAATTGCTAGGATCCTTTTGCCAATTGCACACTGAGTCCTCAAGAATTTGCATAGCATGTTGATATCCCAAGTAACTCGCAAGCGTGTCCATCCTCATTTGGATTTCTTTGATGTTTACATCAATTTTACCGCTCCCCCAGAAGAGTAACTTAGCTCCAGGTAAAGGCCCCGTGGCTCCCTTCATATATGTGGAATCTGCTATCATGTTAACAATTCCTAGTTTACTTATCATCGTTAGAAAATCGAATTTTCCTAACCGATTCATGCTAAGACCAGAAGGAATAGAATCATAAAACACCTTAAATAAGGGATTATCTGCTTCCTTGGAGAGTGTTTCAAGGGAATCAAATTTGGCAATATGGCTTCCGTTGTTTCCTACCCATTTAAAATAATTCGAAAAAACGAAAAGCGGTCCTTTTTTTGAGTTTGCTTTAAAACTCGTGTATCGGCGATGATTTGAGAAAACCCCCAGACTTTTAACTTCTTCTGCACGTTCTAACAACCAAGCTTCCAAGTCCTCTTTATTATGATATGCATGCTTCCAAGTCCAATAGGCAGGAGAGCTTCCTAAACCACTATAGAAGCCTCTCATCAGTCTCCAGCCCGAACTTTTACTTTTGCCAAAGTAGGTTAAGAGAAACACAAGCCACATTGCTTCATCAATATCCCCATTTCGTAAATGCCATGAAGCAGCCATAATTGGGTTAAAACCAACTGATAATGCATTTGTACAGTGACCCGTTAAAGGCTTCTCTTTAATGGTAGTTACATACTTTACTCTTCTAATACTATCAATCACCTGTTTGATAAAACACTCCATGTTATCCCCATCTGCAATGCCGGGCAGGGGAAATACTTCATTATCAAATTTCTCAAGTTGTTGCTTTAGTTGATTAACTAAAATCGGATCAAATCTTTTCATATTGTATACTTTTAGTAATCCAATTTCGGATTTCTTGTTGAACCTTGCTTGTCACACCAAAACTGCTTTGTATATTATGATTGAACCCTAAGATTCTAATGCTTTTATCGAGCTTGATATCCCCAACCTTATCTGTAAATCCTTGATAGGCAATACCCAACACATCATTCCCGTTCTTTCTTGGAAGATGCCAACCTGGCATTAGTGTTTCGTATAAAATTCCTTGAGATCTTGAATTAAATGCATCAACAACACCTCGACCATTTAATACTAATGTTTCAATGCTAGATGTGTTTAAAATTTTACCTAAACTGTTAATGGAAATTTGTAACAGTTTTGATCGCTGACTATTTGTTAATAAACCCCATTTTGTAGAAGTGGCATATGGAACAAGATCCAAATGACACGAATTACTCGTGGGGAAATAATAGGAATACTTACTTCCTGAAATCAAATAATCCAGTTTTTTGAACCAAGCGTCATACGGATTATTCTTAAAATAGCTAATACATTTACTAATGATAGCTGACAATTCCTGACTATTAATTTCTCCCCAATTCTGAATTTGGAGTGATTTCTTAGTGTGAAATCGTCTTGAGTACCCATCCAGTTCAATATTGTTTTGATCCAGGAACTCTAGATTACTTGGGTTTAATCCCACTGTGGCCAATGTTGATGTGCCAGGATCACCAAAGGACACGATTGGTGGGGCCCAATCGATTGCTGAAGTACTCCTTAGTTTCCCCTCCTCCAATGAGCATATTAGTTCCTTGAGTATATGCTTTAATTCTTCCGTACTCTTATTTTCTATCAAGATGCTGTTAGTATTCTTTTTTGAATATAATCATCAAAGATCTTAGAACTCATTGAGTTTTTTATTCTAATCAATTTGATTTTATCTCCCTTATGTTTGAACACTTCTAAAAGGCGAATGAGATCAAGCCAGTAGTCATCCAGTTCAAGTTTTGTGTAATTAATGGCCGCACCTTTCCTTATCTCGTTTTCAACCTCAAGAAGCTTACTCATAGATAAAACAGGGGATGTTGTTGGCATCTTCGGCATGCAAATTTTGGTTCCTTGAAGACCCTCGGAAAGGTAAACTTTAGCCTGATCTTTTTGTTCTTCATACATATGCAAGCTTGTCACGGAATGATAGTATGTTCCTAATTCGATATTAAGCTCACAAGCAATTAACTCTTGAAGAAAAGTGAAACAAAAAATATCATGAGCTAGTCCCTTAACAGCATCATTTGAACGCATATTAGTAAATAGATGTAGCCTGTTTCTTCTAACCAAAAATTGTAAAGTGCAAGTACACGGAATGTCCTTATGGTTTCCTAGTAAATCTTCGGCATCAAACAATTGTATTACTGCCTTCCTTGTATTTGGTTTTTGCTTTAAGCGATCTATGGTACTCTGAAACTGATTGATAGTTTCTCTAAAACTCATGAGCCTTGGTCCGTAACCACCATGGATTATCATTTCACCTGATTCGTTTGGCTCTGCGTCCTCACAATAGGGTGAGATGTAATACTCTATAAAATCAAGCTTATTAGTTCCAGAAAAATACCAAAGGACCTCACCCAAGGCACTGAAAGGCTTCCCACGTGTTTCTGACCTGCTAATTCTTGCTCGTGGGTTTGCGAGAACTAAAAGATTACCAATGACTTCACTCGTTGGTCCATGTCTTTTACTGCGACTGGTTGAAATATCAAAATCTCTAGCCAAGAGTTCATGAAACACTTGTGTGATAATTTCATCAATGGTTTGTGCTTCTACTACCATTCTAAATACTCTTATAAATAGTTAAGGAATGCCATTCCAAATTCTCAATACTGGGCCAGAATCGTTCATCGCTTGGTAATTCAAGTTTGTTTCCTTCTAAATTCTTAAGGGAATAATCTGATTCATTCTCAATAAAACTTGAAGAAACGATAACTGAAAAGTCTGAATTTATTGAAATCAAACCCCTATCAAAAGCACGATGAAGATTTGGGCAAAGGGCAATGCCATTTGTCACGGTATCATCATAGCTTTCACTGAATGGAATAATGTGGCAGGCATCAATCATGGAAATATTGTGGGGCGTATCAACTTGCATTCCTGAAATGCAACAGCGATGATTATATATTCTGGGTATTTCACGTTTAAACAGACTTCCCCTTAGGAATATCTCCTCATCATTGTTTTCATTTATCAATTGACGAATTGATGCCCTGTATTCCGCCGGAGGTTCATTTACTATTTGATCGTTTATTCCTGAGATCAAACCTCTTGCTCCCTCAGAACCGTCTCCAAATTTGCCCTGAGAATTAGGAAAATATTCGTCGAGCAAAAATTGTTTGAGAATCGCCCGATCCGTTTCGGAAATTAATAGCTCAAACAATTCTTTATCAATTTCAGCAAAATCAACAGCCGAATTTAAACTGGAGAAGCTTTTCACTAACGAGCCCATTTTATCAATATCACTAAACCCTGCTTTTGGTTTGAGTTTCCAAAAACTCTCACTCTTCATGTAATAAAATGGATAAGAAATGCGGCAATCGTGTGAAGTAGTGACTAGCGAACTCCAAATGGATTTGAAAAGAGCAACAAGTTCAGGAGTGATATAAACCCTTCGATTTAATATTTCCCCTGTCTGGTAAGACTCTATGATCGTAATCAATAAGATAGGTTTGTGGGGGGCAATTCCGTGCGATCTATCAACCCTTAATTTCTTAAAGGCTTTGAGATATTTTGCTATTAGTTGATTCATTATTTTTAAGAGGCTGAACTAATGTACGCACCTTTTTCAAATAACGTATCCTTTGATTAAAATACTATCAGGTAGAGACCTTAAGGAGAGTGATTTCCGTCTTGGTTAGTGGGTTGGGAGGAGATAACCCTACGGAAAGTGACTTTCTTTTTGACCCCCTCAAAACGAAAACTTAAACCCGTTGGTGAGGGAGTACACCAGCTTATTGATCGGGATGATGGGCTGGTCTTCGTACTGAGCGGAAAAAGACGTATTGAAGGCCAGGAGGTTGGTGAGTTTCACGTTTAGCACGGCCTCACCACTGATCCTGCTTCGGAAGACATCCGCTTCCCCATCATAGCCACCCTGATAGTAGGCCATCACGTTGATGTTCACGTGCTCATTGAAGGCCTGCTTATAGCTGATGTAGTTGGTGGACTTCAGGAGGTTTTTGTAGATGATCTGAGTTTCATCGGTGAGCATTTTCCAGTTTTCTTTTTCATACATCACGCCGATGCCCACAAACAGGCTGGAGTGCGCACTGCTGGCTAGCCGCAATCGCGTGTTTCCGCCAAGGAGATACCTCAGGGGCATCTTCCGGCCACCATCGTACTGTATCTGGGTGAAGAGCTCATAGGAGAGTAGCTTTTTGCGCAGAAAGTTGGTTCTGAAGTGTGCATAGCCCGTGCTGATCAGAGGCCCGCCGGTAGATTTGAAATAGTTGAGCTGGTTGATGAGGATATGGGCATGTTGCTTCCCGATGAAGGCCAGGTCGGCATCCGCCTCCAGGCCCGTGTAGGTGATGCTCTGCTCGGCGGTAGCGCTTTTATTGTTCAGGTTGAAGTCCACACTGGTGCTGCCCATCAAATAGCCGGAGGAGTCTGAGTCGATGCTTCCTTTGTTGACTTTGAGGATCTGTGCGTAAGTGGCCGTGGACAGTACCAAAATGCCCACTGACAGAAGGAATGATTTCATGTTTGTGGTATTTATGATCGGTAAAGCAAAGAAGTGCGGAGTGTCAGGAAACAATCAAACCTGACAGGTCTCTGGAACTTGTCAGGTTTTCTGATGTGCTTGTGCGGTGGTGCCTCCTATTACGGCTCCACCTTCACTTCCGTCTGGTCCGAACTTTCGGTTTCATGACCGAAAAAGCTTTTCTGAAAAATGAGGATAAACGTGATTCCCATGAAGATGGAAGCATCGGCAATGTTGAAGACCGGCCACAGGGCCATATAGTCCCCGCCCAGGATCGGCACCCAGTCGGCAATGCGGCCCTCCCAGATATCGATGTAAAACATGTCTACCACCTGGCCATAAAACCATGGGGTGGGGGCATCATAAGGTGCATTGTCCAGAAAGACCCCATAAAAGATACTATCTACCAGGTTGCCGATGGCACCACCCAGGATCATCGCTATGCAGATGAGCAACCCTTTGGAGGTTTCCTTCTTATAAAGGGTGTAGAGGTAATAACCAATCGCCACCATGGCGGCCAGCCTGAAGAGCGTGAGCACGAGCTTTCCATTGTCGATAAACCCGATCTGCATGCCAAAAGCCATGCCGGGGTTGGTGAGGTAGTGCAGCTTAAACCAGTCCCCAAAGATCTTGATCTGACCCTTGGCACCCAGGTCCATGTTGAAGTGGACAGCCATTTTCACCACCTGATCGATGGCAATCACCAGCAAGCTGATGAGGTAATAGATGTATAGAGGTGTTCGTTTTTTCTCCATTCTAATTTCTGGTATTTTAGTCGATAGCCTTAGTCTTTAGTCCATTGTTCGGTCTGTGGACTATAAACTATTGACTATTGACTGTTTAATTCTTCGCTATTTCAATCGCCACGGTTAGCTCCAGGCCGTCAATATCCAGCAAGGTGCCACCATTGGCCTCATTTACATACTCCAACGAGAGCGCCTGGGTTTCCTTTTGGATATAACTTTTGAAAGCCTCCACCGCAGATTTCAACGATTCGTCATTGGTGTGGTAGCTCACATTGATTTTGTCCTGTACTTCCAGCCCCTGATCTTTTCGCAGGTTCTGAAGTCTGTTTACCACATCGCGGCTCAGTCCTTCTTTCTTCAGCTCATCTGTGATGGTGATGTCCAGCGCCACGGTGAGGCCGTCCTCACTGGCTACCAGCCATCCCGGGATATCCTCAGAGGTGATCTCCACATCCTCCAGTCCCAGCACCACTTTTTCACCTTCCAGCTCCACGGCATATTCCCCGGTTTGCTCCAGTTCTTTGATCTGCGCCTGATCCATCTGGTTGATCAGAGGGGTTAGGAGCTTCATCTTGGGCCCGAAGTGCTGACCCAGCTTACGGAAGTTGGGCTTGATTTTCTTCACCAGTATGCCCGAGGCATCGTCTACATACTCCACTTCCTTCACGTTGGTTTCGGAGATAATGAGCGCTGCCACCTGAGCGATTCTATCCTTGTCCGCTTCATTGAGGATCGGGATCAGGATTTTGTGCAAAGGCTGGCGTACTTTGATTTTTTCTTTTTTGCGCAAGCTGTGTACCAGCGAAGAAGCGCTCTGTGCGAGGTGCATTCTTTTCTCCAGTTCCTCGTCGATGAGCTCCGTATCCGATACCGGAAAATTGGCGAGGTGTACCGATGCGCTGGTGTCCAGGCCGGAAACTTTATTCAGATCCTGGAATAAGTGCTCGGCATAGAACGGCGCAATAGGCGCAGATAGCTTAGCCACCGTCATCAGCGCGGTATAGAGCGTTTGATAAGCCGCTTCTTTGTCGGCGTTGTATTCACCCACCCAAAACCGTTTCCTGTTCAGGCGCACGTACCAGTTGCTCAGGTCATCCGTCACAAAGTTTTGGATGGCTCTGGCTGCCTTGGTAGGCTCATAGTCGTTGAACGCTGCATCCGCTTCCGCAATCAGGCTATTCAGTCGGCTGATGACCCAGCGATCGCTTTCGGTGCGCTGATCCATCGGCAGGGCAGGCTTTGAAAAGTCAAAACCATCCAGATTGGCATACAGTGCAAAGAAAGAATAGGTGTTGGTGAGCGTACCGAAAAACTTACGTTGTACCTCGGCCACACCCTCTATGTCAAACTTCAGGTTGTCCCACGGGTTGGCGTTGGCAATCATGTACCAGCGCGTAGCGTCCGGGCCGTACTTATCCATGGTTTCAAATGGATTCACGGCGTTGCCCAGTCGTTTGGACATTTTGTTGCCATTTTTATCCAGCACCAGGCCATTGGCAATCACATTTTTGAAAGCCACTTTGTCATTGAGCAAAGTAGAAATGGCGTGCAGGGTGAAAAACCACCCACGAGTCTGATCCACACCCTCTGCTATAAAGTCGGCAGGGTAGTTGGCGTCAAAGGTGTCCTGATTTTCAAAAGGATAGTGCCACTGCGCATAAGGCATCGCCCCAGAGTCGAACCATACATCGATGAGGTCTGACTCCCGATACATGGGCTGGCCGCTGGCACTAACCAGCACCACATCGTCCACGTAGGGTCTGTGCAGGTCAAAGTCGTCACCGACTTCCTCTTTCATATATCCCGCAGCGATGGATTTCTTTACTTCGGCCTGCAGCTCGGCAATGCTGCCAATGCAGATTTCTTCCTTTCGGTCTTTGGTGACCCAGATCGGTAGCGGAGTGCCCCAGAATCTTGAGCGGCTCAGGTTCCAGTCTACCAGGTTTTCCAGCCAGTTGCCAAATCGACCTGAACCAGTAGAGGCAGGCTTCCAGTTGATGGTTTTGTTCAGCTCCACCAGCCGATCTTTCATGGCGGTGGTCTTGATAAACCAGGAGTCTAGCGGGTAGTAAAGCACAGGCTTATCCGTACGCCAGCAGTGCGGGTAGCTGTGTTCGTATTTCTCTACTTTGAAGGCCTTGTTTTCTTCCTTGAGCTTGATGGCGATGAGTACATCCGTCGGTTTAAAGTCCGGGGCGTTGCGTACTTCATCGTCATAGTATTCTTCTTTCACATAGTATCCCGCAAAGTCAGTGACCTGATCTACAAACTGCCCTTTTTTGTTAACCAAAGGCACATCCTGGCCGGTTTCATCCTTGATCAGGATGGCAGGCACATTGTTTTGTTGGGCCACTCTAAAGTCATCTGCCCCAAATACGGAGGCTGTATGCACGATACCCGTACCATCTTCGGTAGACACAAAGTCTCCTGCGATCACGCGGAAAGCATTCTTTTCCAAATCTTCGTTGGTCACATAGGGCATCAGCTGCTCATAGCGCACCTCCAGGATATCCTTACCGGAAAATTCCTGAGTGATTTCAAAAGGGATAAGTTTATCGCCGGCTTTGTAATCTTCCAGTTTGATGTCTTTGGCTTTGTCAGAAAAATATTTTCCGACCAAAGCCTTGGCCAATACCACGCTCACCGGAGCATAGGTGTACTGGTTGAAAGTCTTCACTTTCACGTAAGTAATCTTCTCTCCTACAGCAAGCGCACAGTTGGAGGGCAGTGTCCACGGCGTGGTGGTCCAGGCCAGCATGCGCACGTCTTCGTCAGCTGCGCTGAAAAGAAATGCCGACCGGTCATCCTTTTTTACCTTAAACTGTCCGACCACCGAGGTGTCTTTTACATCCTTGTAGGTACCTGGCTGGTTCAGCTCGTGGGAGCTGAGCCCGGTGCCTGCGGCGGGCGAGTAAGGCTGTACGGTGTAGCCTTTGTACACCAGGCCTTTGTCATAAAGTTTTTTCAGAATGTGCCACAGGGACTCCATGTACTTCTGATCAAAGGTGATGTAAGGATCATCCAGGTCTACCCAGTAGCCCATTTGCATAGTCAGCCGGTCCCACTCATCCTTAAACTTCATCACGGCCTCTTTGCACTTCTGATTGTAGTCAGCTACCGAGATGGTTTTGCCAATGTCATCTTTTTTGATGCCGAGCTCTTTTTCCACCTGCAACTCCACCGGAAGTCCGTGGGTATCCCAGCCACCTTTTCGCTTTACCTGAAATCCCTTTTGGGTTTTGTATCGGCAAAAAATGTCTTTCACGGCCCGGGCCATCACATGGTGGATACCGGGGGTGCCATTAGCCGATGGCGGGCCTTCATAGAAGGTGAAGGTAGGCGCACCTTCCCGCTCGGTTACTGATTTTTCAAAAATCTCATGATCCTCCCAAAATTTGAGGATCTCCTCTGCCACTTTCGGATAATTGACCTGTTTGTACTCTGGATATTTAGCCACCTATGCCTCTATTTTTTATGTGTTTTTATCTTCTTCTGTTTCTTCGTCTTCACTGTCATAGTCTGCTTTCGCAAAATCGTCTATGTACGGATGATCTTTCTTGTTGCGTTTTCCATTGTCAAACTGGAGCAGCAGCGCGGGCAACACGATCAGGTTGGTGAGCATAGCAAACAACAAGGTGATGGAAGTAAGTTTCCCGAGCGCCACTGTGCCGCCAAATTCTGATAGGGTGAAGATCACAAATCCAAAAAACAAGATGATGGATGTATAGATCATGCTGGCACCGGTTTCGCGTAAGCTACGGCTCACTGCTATGGGGACGAAGAAATTATGTGCGTGTAGTTCCTGACGGTATTTGGCCAGGAAGTGAATAGAATCGTCCACGGAGATACCAAATGCGATGCTAAATATCAATGCCGTACTAGGCTTCAAAGGAATCCCAAAGAAGCCCATGATGGCTCCTGTCAGTAGCAGCGGAATCATGTTAGGGATCATGGAGATCACGATCATTTTGAAGTTTTTGAACAACAGCGCCATGATCACTGCAATGATGAAGAACGCAAAGATCATGGAGGTGATGAGGTTGTCGATCAGGTATTTGTTGCCTTTGATAAAGAGTGGAACGGTTCCGGTGATCTTCACATCCATTTTACTGTCTGCAAAAATCTCGTCAATCTTAGGACTGATGACGGTGTTCACAAGGGAGTCCATCTTGTTGGATCCAATGTCCGGCATCTTCAGGGAGATTCTGATAAATTGACCCGTGCTGTCCACAAAGGATTTGGCAATGCCCCCTTCGTCACTTTCTTCTTTGAGGTAGCGAAGGATAAAGGCACTTTCCCGGTTATTTGGGATCGAATAAAAAGCCGGATCCTGGTTGTAGAAAGCTTGTCGGGAAGCTTTGATAAAGCTCACCACAGAGACTGGCTGGGAGATGCCTTTCAGCGAATCCAGAAACATCTCAAACTCATTGATCTTGCGCAGGTTGCTCAGACTCTGAACTCCCTTTTTGGTGCCCGTGTCCACGATCACTTCCAGGGGCATTACTCCGCTGAAATTTTCTTCGAAAAACTGAAGCTGTTTAGCCAGTGGGCTCTCTTCGGGCAGGTCGTCCACCATGTAAGAGTTGGACTGAAGCTGCATTACGCCATACACCGATACGGCCACCAGTATGCCAGTGGTAATGAAGATCAGCTTTCGGTGGTTATGCACCAATACATCCAGTCCCACCAGGGCGCCATTGAGCATTTTAAAGTCCAGGTGCTTGAGGTGACGGCTGGTTGGTGGTTTGAAAAGTGAAAATACCGACGGGATCATGATGGTGCTCACAATGAACGTACACATGATGTTGATTCCAGCCACGATCCCAAATTCTACCAGAATAGGAATGCCTGTAAAGACCAGCACGAAAAACCCTACGGCTGTGGTGAAGTTGGTAATGAAGGTAACGATCCCTATGTTTTTGATGATCTTGGTGAGTGCCTTCATCTGGTCACCATGGGTAGAATACTCATGATGGTATTTATTCAGCATGTAGACGCTGTTGGGGATACCAATGACCACAATGATGGAAGGGATCAGCCCTGTGAGCAAGGTGATTTTGTATTCTAAAAGAGAGATCGTACCCAGTACCCATACCACGATCATACCAATGATGATCAATGGGAAAACTACCGCTTTGAGTGATCGGAAGAATCCAAAAAGGATCAGCCCGGTGATGATGACCGAGTAGATCAGGAATCGATTGAGTTCCTCTTTAATTTTTAGGGTATTGACAGAGCGTACATAAGGCAGCCCGGCATAGTTCACGTCGATCCCCGTGGCATCATGAAATTGGTCCCCGGCCCGTACAATGTCCGCCACCATGATGTGTCGGTATTCTGAATTCAGCGCTTCTTTCTCCACGGTGACGAGGATCAGCGTCGCTCCATTTTTTGCATTGATCAGCTGCCCTGAGTAAAACTTCAGGTTTTTGGCAAAGGCCAGCATGGTATCCAGCTTGGCCTGATTCTCGGGAATTTCGGGAAACACCGGAACCAGCTCAAAGCGCTTCTTCTCGTTGTTTTTCTCCAGCATTTTCAGGTTGGCCAGACCGAGCACATCCTTTACTCCATTGATGCTTTCCAGCTCGCGGGTCAGGTATTTCATTTTCTTGAAATTGTCTGACTGGTAGATGGCGCTATCCTTGAAGCCCAGGGCCAGAATGTTGCCATCCTCACCGAAAGTTTGCTTGAACTGCCTGAAATATTCCTGATCCGGATCGTCCTCAGGAACGATGTTGGCCATGTCGTATGACCACTGAATGTACTGGGCCTGGTACCCCATATAAATGGTGATCACCCCTAAAATGATCATTAGGGAGATGCGGTACTTAAGGATAATATTGGCTAAACGTGTCCACATGGAAAATGAAGCTGCAAATGTAATGATTTTATCAGTTCCGAGAACTCAATTAAGTAGTTGATAAAGAGGCTTTTTATGCTTTGGAAACCGGAAGTGAAAAACCGTAAATGGTTTTGTATAATTTAATGGCGTGTGAATCCGTAAGACTGGAAATAAAATCCATGACAATGAGCAGTGAATCGTAAATGGTAATTGGCTCTTGCTCCAGTTTATCCTGAAAAGAATCCGGGAGTAGTCTGAAAATGGATTTCATTCGGGGCGTATAATTTTCCTTGTCAAAAAACTTGTGATAAGTCGCCATGCAAAAGGCTTCCATCAGCTTGCCGATGACTTCAAAACCTCCTGCTTCGCGTTCCAGAACTTGTTTGGACCGGTATATTTTTTCTATCGAAAGGGTAGTAATGGCCTGCAGAGCCTCCGCCGACGGTATGTGCTCAGTGAGCGCACCGTCAAAAGCACCAGAGCGGATGTCTTCTTCTTTTTCCAGAAACAGGTCCACACATTCACCAATGAGCTGCGAGATGGCCAATGCCCGGAGCAAACCAATTTTCTGGTTAACATTGCGCGAGCGTTCCAGTTTTTCTTGCTGGTATTTTTCGCCGATGATGGCGGCCATCAGGTCCCGTGTGGTTTCATATGGGACCAGCCCGAGGCGACAGCCATCTTCTAAATCTATGATGTTATAACAGATGTCGTCAGCAGCTTCTACCAAAAAGGTAAGTGGATGCCGGCACCAGGCCGCTTCGCCAATCGGCGTGAGCCTCATCTCTGTGGCCAGTTCGGAGAATTTTTTGCTGTCACTTTTGTAGAAACCATATTTCTTCTGACTCTTTCGATTTTTGTCTTTGGGAGCAGAGGAGGATCTGGGGTATTTGGTGAACGCCCCCAGGGAAGCAAAAGTGAGCCTGAGTGCACTGTTTTCTTCGTCATTGAGGATTCTGAACCCCTGTGCGTTGCCCTCAAAGCTGATGAGGTCTGACCATTCTGCCGGATCCACTTGCTGCTGGAATGCTTTACCCTTTGGATGATCTGTGAAGAACGAAGAAATGGCCGATTCTCCCGAGTGCCCAAAAGGTGGATTGCCCAGATCGTGGGCCAGGCTGGCTGCCGCCACTATGCCCCCAAAGTCGTAGAAAGTGAAGCCCCTTTCAGAGAGCTCCGGATGTTTTTCCAGGAGGCGTTCGCCGACCGCTTTACCCAAAGATCTCCCTACGCTGCTTACCTCCAGGCTATGTGTGAGCCGTGTGTGTACAAAATCATCTTCCGGTAGGGGAAACACCTGAGTTTTGTCCTGAAGTTTCCTGAAGGGATGAGAGAAGATGAGCCGATCATAATCCTGCTCAAACCGGCTTCTGCTGTCTTTTGAAATCGTTGCTTCGGTTTTGTCACCGAATCTTTTGGGAGAGAGTAGTTGTAGCCAGTTCATGCTTTAAGTAGAGTCGCTCAGGTTCTGTGGACGCAAACTTAACCCCGAATTTACTTAAACCCTTTATTCCGCCTTATTTTGAGGCATTTTCCTAAGGTGAAGTGCCGATTGAACGATTGGGAGTTCATAAGCAGCGACGCTATTCGACTGATTGTTACTTTTGACTTAAATAGCGGACGATTTTTGGAGCGTTTGTTTCATGGTGACATTGAATAGCTTCCCTTATATTCTGTTTGAGCTCATCAATGGTTTCTCCGTCTGTAAAAATAGATTCTCCAAGGGCTTTGGCTTCAAAACCCCCTTCCGCAGATTCTTCAACAATAAAAATAATCTCCGTCATAGTTTTTCTTTCATACAAGATAGCAAATAACCGTCATCTGGTTCTTTTCAGTTTCTAGGTTCTGAACCTAATGACTTAGTAACATTGGATCCTGCTTTAACAACCGGGCCAAGGCAAGGTACAGGGCTGGGTGGTAATCGTGAAATGCCACCGGTCGTTCAAAGAAATTCTCTACGGCCACAGCAAAAAACTCTGCATGATTGGAGGCTCCATATTCGCGAAAAAATGAGGTGGTATCATGCTGCATCTTGGTGATCTCTGCTGAAGCCAGCGTTTGCCAGTGTTTGATGGCCTCACTGTCCAGAAAGTCATACTCATCATTCATCACGATGTTCTCCAACTGCAGCGCATGGGCCATTTCATGCAAACCAAGGTTGACGCCATCAGATTTTGAATACCCTTCCACAAAATGCTTCCAGGAGAGCACAATGGCTTTGGCTTTTGGATTCACCTCTCCCTTGTGATAGCGCTGTCCGGCATTGCTAAAAAACTGATCCGGGAAGACGATCACATACCTGAAGTAGCTCAGAAACACTTTAGGATAACCAAAGGTGAGCTGGATGGCAGAGGCAGCAATGAGCACTTGCATCTCTTCGGTCACATGGGTCATGTTTCGGGGCACAAACTCCTTCATTCGAATGAACTTGGCCACCCGATATTCAAAAAGGGCCTTTGATTTGGGTGGAAGGAGCTGATAAAACTTGAAGTGACGGCTGAGCCTGTCTTTTTGTGCGGGACTCAGGCTGGCAGAGATTCTCAGCCTGGCCAGTGTGCCCTCGCTCAGGAGCTTGCCGAATAGCAGGTAGTAAACCCCCAATCCAAACAAGCCCCCTAGGGCAATGACGATCCCGGATATCAAGACTTAGAGTTTTTTAAGCAGTGTTTTCATGCTGACCTTCTCCTCCAAAGTGCCGATCAACTCTTCGATAGATACTCGCTGCTGCTCCATGCTGTCCCTTTCACGAATGGTGACGGTGCTGTCTTCCAAAGTCTGGTGATCCACAGTCACACAATATGGGGTACCGATGGCATCCTGCCTTCTGTATCGCTTACCTATGGCATCCTTAGCATCATACTGGGCGTTGAAGTCAAGCTTGAGTTCGCGCATGATGGCTTCAGCTTTTTCTGGGAGCCCATCTTTATTGAGCAAAGGCAATACGGCCACTTTTACAGGAGCCAGTACCGGTGGTATTTTGAGGACGGTGCGTTCGCTGCCATCAGCGAGTTTTTCTTCTACATAGGAAGCGGACATCACGGCCAGAAACATACGGTCAAGACCTATGGATGTTTCCAGTACATAGGGTGTGTAGCTTTCGTTGGTAGCGGTATCAAAATACTTTAGTTTCTTTCCGGAGAATTTTTCATGCGCACCCAGGTCAAAGTCGGTACGGGAGTGGATACCCTCCAGCTCCTTGAATCCCATGGGGAAATTAAATTCTATGTCACAGGCGGCATTGGCATAATGGGCCAGGTTCAGGTGGTCATGGAAGCGATAGTTGTCATCACCCAGTCCCAGTGCTTTGTGCCAGGCAATTCTTTTAGCTTTCCAGTGCTCGTACCATTCCATTTCGGTGCCAGGCTGAATGAAAAATTGCATTTCCATTTGCTCAAATTCCCGCATTCTGAAGATAAACTGACGGGCGATGATTTCATTTCTGAAGGCTTTTCCGATCTGAGCGATACCAAAGGGAGGCTTGAGGCGGCTGGTTTTTTGTACGTTCAGGTAATTCACGAAAATACCTTGGGCAGTCTCAGGTCGGAGGTAGATTTTACCGGATTCTCCCGCCACTGATCCCAGCTCTGTGCTAAACATGAGGTTGAACTGACGCACGTCTGTCCAGTTTCGGGTGCCCGAAATGGGATCGGCAATGTCCAGGTCCACGATGAGTTGTTTCAGCGCTTCCAGGTCTCCCGATTCGATGGAAGACTTCATTCGGCTTTCGATTTCGGCAATCTGCTCTGCGTAGCCTACCACCCTGGGGTTGGTGGCTGTGAACTGATCTTTGTCGAAAGCATCACCAAATCGCTTGGCGGCCTTGTCCACTTCCTTATCGATTTTGGCCTGAAGCTTAGCCATTTGCTCCTCTATGAGCACATCCGCACGATAGCGTTTTTTTGAATCTTTGTTGTCGATCAAGGGGTCATTGAAAGCATCTACGTGACCCGATGCTTTCCATGTAGTCGGGTGCATGAAGATAGCGGCATCAATGCCCACTATGTTTTCATTGAGGCGCACCATGGCTTTCCACCAATATTCCTTGATGTTGTTTTTCAACTCTGAGCCGTACGGGCCATAGTCATAGGTGGCTGCCAGACCATCGTAAATCTCACTGGATGGGTATATAAAACCGTATTCCTTGCAGTGTGAGGCTATATTTTTAAGCGTTGCTGCTTCTTCAGAATTTGCCATAGCCGCAAAGATAAAATTTTGACCATCTTTTGGGAGTTTAAATGACGAATTTAGATTCTGGCCAGCAATTGAGTGAAGAAACGATTGCCGTCGGCATCATCGGCAATGCCTATTCCCACGTGGGTATAATCTGATTCAATGTTTTCACGATTTTCATCGCTGGCGAGCCATGCTTTGACCAGCTCAGCAGCATTCGCATAGTTACTTCCCACATTCTCCCCTATGGCGGAGGCTCCGGTTTCTTTACTGGCTTGCTCAAACCGCTGAACAAATCCCTCATGGCTCAATGGAATGTCACCGTCAGCCATGTTGGCGCTGTGTTCCGTAGCTATTCTGTCCAGAATGTCATTTTCTTTTAGTGCGGTCAGCCCCAGCGACACTCGGTGATGATTGATGCCAATCAATATGGCCGCCTGCAGCTCCTCGTGTGAAGGCTTTGGGTCCTCTGACTTGTCACGGCATGAACTACCGGAAAGCAATACGGTGATTATCAGGAGAATCAGATTGGCAGAACGTTTCATAAGGTGGTGATTGGTTTTGTGGTAACAATCATTTCTGATAAATAGTTAAGTTACCCTGAGTTTCATTAAAAGTAATTGGAATAACTAAACCTGATCATATGCGCGTGACCATCTTTTTGGTTGGTTTGTTCTTTATAAACGCCTGTGGAACCCTAAACCCTCAACAGGCTAAAACAAAACCCGTGAGTCATCAGATTTTTGACGAGCTGCTGAAGCGATATGTGACGGACGAAGGATTGGTTGACTATAGGGGTTTTATAACGGATAGTGTGCAACTGACGGAGTACATTGACCTACTTAGCAACAATGCGCCCAATGACTCCAACTGGTCGGAAGATGACCAAATCGCCTACTGGATCAACTTATACAATGCTGCCACCATTGATTTGGTGTTGCAGTACTACCCGGTAGAAAGCATCAAAGATATCGGCAGCAGTATTCAGGTGCCTTTTGTGAACACCCCATGGGATATCCAATTTATTGAGATTGCAGGTGAGAGGTATGATCTGAATAATATTGAGCATAACATCCTCAGAAAGAAATGGGCTGAGCCGCGAATTCATTTTGCCATCAATTGTGCCTCATTATCTTGTCCGAAATTAAGAAGGGAAGCATATGAAGGAGCGTTGCTACAACGTCAGCTTGATGAACAAGCCCGGGAGTTTGTCAATGATCACTTTAGAAATGACATTACGACAACTGGCGCCAGCCTCTCCAAATTATTTGATTGGTTCGGGGGAGACTTCAGGAAAAAAATGCCCGTTAAGGCTTTTATTAACCAATACTCGGACGTAAAAATCTCAGAGGAGGTAGAGATTTCTTACAAGGAATACGATTGGAGGCTCAATGATGTCAATTAGTTCTTAGCCTGCTTCACTTCCCAATCCCAAGCACTCTTCAGCATCTCTTTCAGATCAAACTGGGGAGTCCATCCTAATTTTTCCTGGGCCAGACTAATATCGGCATATACGGCCTCCACATCACCCGGTCTGCGGTCACTTATTTGATAAGGCACGTCCAGTCCTGTGGCATCTATGAAGGCTTTGATCATTTCTATTACCGAGCTGCCATTGCCTGATCCGAGATTGTAGACCTCATAGCTCGATTCGTTTTCTTTGCGAAGTAACCGGGACAGTGCATTGACGTGTGCCCTGGCTATGTCCATCACATGGATGTAATCTCTAATGCAGGATCCGTCTCTGGTGTCATAATCTCCACCCAATACCGAAACAAATGGGCGTTTACCGGCGGCAGTCTCTGTGATATAAGGAACCAAATGGTGCGGAACATCGTGTTGTACTTCACCTATGAGGGAGGAAGGATGAGCACCTATGGGATTGAAATATCTCAGGGAAATGGCCTGAAGATCGTGCGCTGCACAGGCATCCTGGAGGATTTCCTCGCCGATTTTTTTGGTGTTTCCGTATGGAGATTGGGCCGGTTTGATGGATTCGTTTTCTTTTACGGGCAGGCTTTCGGGATTACCATATACCGTACACGAAGAAGAGAACACGACATTCTTCACTCCAAACTCCAGAGAAAGCTCCAGCAGGTTGGTGGTGGAAAGAAGGTTATTGTGATAATATTTGAGGGGTTGCTCCACAGATTCTTTCACCTGTAGAAACGCCGCAAAATGAATACTCCCAACAAGATCAGGAAACTCTGCAAACAGCGCTCGAAGAGCGTCCTTGTCACACATTTCCACTTTTCTGAACACCGGACGTACACCCGTGATTTCTTCCAAAGCGTCCAAAACAGCTTCGGTGGAGTTATAAAGATTGTCGATAATAATTGGCTCATATCCGGCATTGTGGAGTTCCACTACCGAATGTGAGCCAATATATCCGAGACCCCCGGTGACGAGGATTTGTTGCTTAACCATTGATTATTTTTCTTCCAATGCTGTGGTAAGTAAATCCAAGCTCTTCCATCTGTCCGAGCTCATATAGGTTTCTTCCATCAAAAATTACTTTGTTTTTCAATCGGGCTTCTACCTTGTCAAACTCCGGTGTGCGGAATACTGGCCATTCGGTCATGATCATCAACGCATCAGCATCCTTAAGGGCATCATATTCATCTTCAGCGAAATAGATTTTATCACCAAACACCCCTTTTACGTTTTCCATTGCTTCAGGATCGTAAGCCTTTACTTTAGCTCCCAGACTCAAAAGCTTCGAGATGTTTTCAAGGGCTGGTGCTTCACGAATATCATCTGTGTATGGTTTGAATGCCAGTCCCCAGATGGCGATGGTTTTTCCGCTCAGGTCATTATTGAAATAAGCTTTCAAAGGATCGATGAGCCTTTCTTTTTGTGCCTGATTCACTTCCATCACGGAGTTGAGGATTTTGAAATCGTAATCTGCCTGGTTGGCCGATTTGGCTAGTGCCTGTACGTCTTTTGGAAAGCAGCTTCCACCGTATCCAATTCCCGCAAAAAGAAAACGCTTGCCGATACGTGTATCCGTACCCACACCTTTTCTGACCATATCCACATCCGCTCCCAGAAGCTCGCACAGGTTGGCGATCTCGTTCATGAAGGTGATTTTAGTGGCCAGAAAGGAGTTAGCTGCATATTTGGTAAGCTCTGCAGACTTCACGTCCATGAAAATGATAGGGTTACCCTGACGCACGAAAGGCCCGTAGAGTTTTTCCATCACCTTCTTGGCTTTGTCAGACTCCGCTCCGATGACCACCCGGTCTGGTTTCATAAAATCATCTACCGCTACTCCTTCTCTCAGAAACTCAGGGTTAGAAACCACATCAAAGTCAACTTTGGCATTAGCCGCGATTGCAGCATGTACCTTATCCGCTGTGCCAACAGGCACAGTACTCTTATCTACGATCACTGTATATTCCTCCAGTATCGGCCCCAAATCTTCAGCGACCTTGAGGACATACTTCAGGTCTGCAGATCCATCTTCACCAGGAGGTGTGGGCAGAGCCAGGAAAATGATTTTCGCGCCTTTGATACCTTCTTTGAGGTCGGTAGTAAACTCCAGCCTACCCTGACGAATGTTTCTTTCGAAAAGCACCTCCAGCCCGGGCTCATAGATGGTGATCTGCTTATTATTAAGCATTTGTACTTTTTTCTCATCTATATCCACGCAGGTTACATGGTTTCCTGTTTCAGCAAAACAGGTTCCCGTAACCAATCCTACATATCCGGTTCCGACTACAGCGATTTTCATTTTATAGTAATATTTAGTTGAACAGGGGGCAAAAGTAATTTTTTTGGTCGGAAAATGAATAACCTAAGCCTATCATGTAAAAGTTTATTTAAAACTGAAACACTGAGCTTAGATTGCTAATTTTGTGAAGAACAACATTATACCCCAAACAACATGCAACTATTAACAGACGATCCTCGGATAAAACAGGAAGAGGAAAACAGGGCAATGATCTCGGAGATGATCCGGGATTTTGGCGCTAAAGAAATAGAACCCTTCAAGATGGAGTGGGACGAATCCCAGGAGTTTCCCAGAGCGTTGTTTCACAAACTTGGAAAACTTGGCCTGATGGGCGTATTCATACCCCACGAATACGGAGGGTCAGGCTTCGGCTATCATGAATATGTTACCGCTATTATAGAGCTATCAAAAATTGATGGTTCCATTGGGTTGTCAATGGCTGCACATAACAGCTTATGCACCGGACATATCTATCAGCACGCCAATGAATCACAAAAACAAAAATACCTTCCACTGCTGGCTTCAGGAGAGTGGTTAGGGGCATGGGGCCTCACGGAACCCAATACCGGCTCAGATGCAGGCAACATGAAGACCGTAGCTAAGAAGGAGGGAGACGAGTGGGTCTTGAATGGAGCAAAGAACTTTATCACCCATGGCATCTCCAGTGATGTGGCAGTGGTCATAGCCCGGACAGGTGAGGCAGGTGCTTCACGCAATGCTTCTGCATTTATCGTGGAGCGGGGCACTCCCGGGTTTTCTGGTGGTCGCAAGGAAAACAAATTGGGAATGAGGTGCTCAGAGACTGCTGAGATGATTTTTGATAATTGCCGTATTCCTGCTGCTAATCTGATCGGTGAAGTGGGCGATGGTTTTGTGCAGTCCCTCAAGGTGCTGGATGGTGGACGAATTTCTATCGCTGCATTGAGTTGTGGGATCGCTGAGGGAGCACTGGATGTGGCGGTGAAGTACTCCAAGGAGCGTGAGCAGTTTGGAAAGCCCATCAGTAGTTTTCAGGGTATTTCCTTCAAAATAGCGGAGATGGCTACCAAGCTGGAGGCAGCCAAGTTATTAACCCACCAGGCTGCGGATCTCAAAAATCAGGGTAAATCAGTCACCAAAGCTGGCGCAATGGCTAAGTTGTATGCATCGGAGATTTCGGTGGAGCTGGCCAATGAAGCTGTGCAGATTTTTGGAGGCTATGGTTACACCAAGGACTACCCGGCAGAGAAGTATTATCGGGATGCCAAGCTTTGTACCATTGGAGAAGGCACCTCGGAGATACAAAAATTGGTGATTTCCAGAGAAGTATTGAGATAATGCTTTGCTCGCAATAAAATTTCTTCTACTTTTGCAAGCTCAAATAGAAAAACGATGATTGTAGTAAACGTAAAAGAAAACGAGTCAATCGACAAGGCGCTTAAAAGGTTCAAGAAGAAGTTTGAAAAAACAGGTGTTTTGAGAGAACTCAGAGAAAGAACTTTTTTCACTAAGCCTTCTGTAAAAAGAAGACACGAAGTGATCAAGGCTGAATACATTCAGCACCTGCGCGAGCGTGAAAATAACTAATCCCAAACAGGGATAAATGATACTTAATTATTAAGTTAGTATTTCTCAGCTTCTGGGAAGTACTAGCTTATGATTGACACCTTCCTCAAATACTTACGATTCGAAAAGCGCTACAGCGAACACACGCTCACGGCGTACCGTAAGGATTTAACTCAGCTAGAGATTTTTTTAAGTGAAGAATTTGAAACTTCTGATTTCAAGGAGGTTCAGCATGCCCATCTGAGAAATTGGATGGTAAATCTGATGGAGTCTGGCCTTGAGCCAAAGTCTGTCAACCGCAAGATGGCCTCTGTGAAGGCTTTCTATAAATTCCTTCTTGCCAGAGAATATGTTGCCAGCAATCCAACAGGCCGCCTTAAGTCTTTAAAAGTAGACAAGAAGCTTCCTTCCTTCGTGAGGGAGAGTGAGATGATCACCCTCCTTGATCAAATTGAATTCTCCAGAGATTTTTTTGGCGCACGGGATAGACTCATTCTCGAACTGCTGTATGCTACTGGCATCCGTCTGACTGAGTTAATTAACCTTTCTGACCCGGACGTAAACCTCTACCAGGGCTCCATTAAAGTTTTAGGGAAAAGAAATAAGGAAAGAGTTATACCAATGGCTGAATTTATCGTTAAGTCCATAAAGGAATACCAACAATTGCGAAACGCTGAGTTTGGCTTCTGCGATTATTTGTTTGTAACGGATAGCGGTAATAAATTATACCCTATGATGGTGTATCGGATAGTGAAAAAATACCTTGATCAAGTCACAACCATTGCTAAAAGAAGTCCTCATGTTCTGAGGCACACCTTCGCCACGCATTTATTAAATAAAGGTGCAGATCTCAATGCGGTGAAAGACCTTTTGGGTCACACCAGCCTTGCGGCCACCCAAGTTTATACACATAATTCAATGGAGAAGCTGAAGTCAGTTTTTGACCAGGCTCATCCTAAAGCTTAATGGTTTAACCTTTTAAATTCTAGTATCATGAAACTACAAATGCATTCTATCCACTTCGACGCTGACGAAAAATTGGTCAACTTTATCCAGCACAAAGCTGATAAACTGGATACTTTCTATGATAGGATTATAGATGGGGAAGTGTTTCTAAGGGTAGAGCAAGATGATGCAAACGAAAATAAATTAATAGAGATCAAATTGAATATCCCTGGCAGTCAGCTGTTTGCCAAGGAGAAGTCCAGATCTTTCGAGGCAGCTGCGGACGAGGCGATAGAGGCCTTAAGAAGGCAGCTTAAAAAGCATAAGGAGAAGCTGATTGCCAATCATCATTAAAAAAAGCCCCTTGGATGTCAAATCCAAGGGGCTTTTTTACTTTTAGTCCCTTATTCCTCAAACGCCCAGTCTATTCCGGTCTTCATGTCCTTCACGATCACTCCTTCCGACTTTAGTTGAGCTCGGAGTTCATCCACTTTTTCATAGTTTTTGGTCTCCTTGGCAGATTTGTATTCATTCAGAATCACCTCCAACAGATGATCAGAAGAGACGGAAGATTCAAGCTTCAGGCCCAGAACTTCTTCAGTGAAAGAAATAAATGTCTCTTTCATGCGCTCAAAAGTTTCCTTTCCTATCGCTGCCAGTTCCAATTGCCCCGTTTGAATGGAATTAATCTTTTTGACCAAATTGAATAAATGACCAATTGTCAATGCCGTGTTGAAATCGTCATTCATGGCATGGTGGCAGTTGTCACAAATCTTATTGATCTGCTCTACTTGTTTGGGGTCCGGGTTTTCTTCGATTCCCTCAGGAAATTCATAGCCTTTGATCAGGCGAAGGCCATTGGCCAGCTTTGTGTAGCCCTTCTGAGCGGCATTGAGCGCATCATTAGAAAAGTCCAGCGTGCTGGCATAATGAGACTGAAGCATAAAAAACCGAATGGTCATCGGACTATAGCCGCGCTGCAACAGCTCATGATTGCCTGAGATCAATTGGCTGGGGAGGAATGAGTTGCCCAGCGATTTACTCATCTTCTGGCCATTGACCGTGAGCATATTGGTATGAATCCAGTACTTGGCACCATCTTTTCCTGTTGATCCTGCATTTTGAGCGATTTCACATTCATGATGGGGGAATTTCAGATCCATACCTCCGCCGTGTATGTCAAACTCGTCACCAAGATACTTGGTACTCATCACAGAGCACTCCAGGTGCCAGCCCGGAAACCCGTCACTCCACTTGGTTTTCCATCTCATGATGTGTTCAGGGGCAGCTTTTTTCCATAGCGCAAAATCTAAGGGATTTCGCTTGTCTGACTGTCCGTCCAGCTCACGGGTTTGGTTGAGCAGGTCTTCTGTTTTGCGGCCACTGAGCTTACCATACTCATGCGCCTCGTTATATTTTTCTATGTCAAAGTATACTGAACCATTTGACTCATAGGCGAATCCCTTCTCCACCAGCTGCTCTATCATGACCAGCTGCTCCATCAGGTGGCCCGTAGCTGTGGGTTCGATATCTGGTGTTAGGGCATTGAAGGTATCCATCACCCGGTGGAAGTCATTGGCATATTTCTGTACGATCTCCATCGGTTCCAGATTGTCCAGCTTGGCCTTTTTGGAGATTTTATCTTCGCCGGAATCCAGCAAGTGGCCTACGTCAGTGATGTTTCTGACATACCGGACTTTATAACCGAGAAACTGGAGATACCTGTAGATGACATCAAATGAGATGAATGTGCGCACATTCCCCAGGTGCACATCACTATATACCGTAGGTCCACAAACATACATTCCTACATGCGGAGCGCTCAATGGCTCAAAGACCTCTTTCTCCTTGGTGAGGGAGTTTACAATTCGGAGTTTACCGATCATCTAATTAAATTTTTTAAAAATATCTACTTTATGACGAACTCAGCGCCTAATAGTTTGTTTTTTAGCCAATTTGAAATGAATATTTTTTCTGTTAGCTTTGCATGCAAATATAGAATTTAGGTTCGAGGGGACGCAGGTCCCCTCTTTTTATTCATAATAAATGGTTGTGGTGAAACCAGTGGAAGAAGAGATATCGCAATTTGTACATGAGATCATTTCCGATGATCCTTCGCTTTTTGTGGTTGGGGTTATTCTTAAAGGAAATGCTGGTAATCAGCGCCTTATTGTATTGCTGGATGGTGATCATGGGGTGACCATCGATCAGTGTAGCTCTGTGAGCCGACAACTTGCGCAGATTCTCGAAGAAAAAGAACTTTTTGAAGACAAGTACTTTTTGGAGGTTTCTTCTGCGGGGGTTGATTTCCCATTGCAAAATGTAAGGCAGTACACGAAGAACATTGGCAGGTCTCTGAAAGTGGAGCTGAATGATGCTTCCACGATTAGCGGATTGCTCAAGGAAGTGAACAATGAAATGATCATGATTGAAGTGCAGGAGAAGAAAGAGCTCAGGCAGCATCAAATCAATTTCAATGAAATAAGTAAATCAATGGTATTAGTTTCATTCAAGTAAACAATGGATACTGGAATTTTAATCGATTCATTTGCGGATTTTGCCAGGGGCAAAAATATCGATCGACCTACGATGATCAGAATTCTGGAGGATGTCTTCAGAACCATGATTCGCAAAAAATATAAGACAGATGATAATTTTGATATTATCATCAACACCGACAAAGGTGATCTTGAGATTTGGAGATTCAGAGAGATCGTGGATGATAACTCAGAGGATATCTGGGATCATGACAAGATTAGTTTGACCGAAGCACGTAAGATTGAGCCGGATTTTGAGATTGGAGAAGAGGTTTCTGAGGAGATCAAGCTTGAAGATTTTGGAAGAAGGGCTGTGATGACTGCACGTCAGACACTCATTCAGAAGATCAAGGATCTGGAGAAGGACATCCTTTTTCAGAAGTATAAGGATTTGGTTGGGGAGATTATCACGGGTGAGGTGTATCAGACATTGAGCCGTGAGATTCTTTTGATCGATGGAGAGGGCAATGAATTGAACCTTCCTAAAAACGAGCAAATCCCAAAAGACCGATACAGAAAGGGAGATTCAGTACGCGCCATTGTACACAGGGTAGAAATGTCTAATGGTAATCCTAAGATTATCTTGTCCAGAACTTCCCCAACATTCCTGGAGCGTCTTTTCGAAAGTGAAGTTCCTGAGGTATATGATGGCCTGATCACCATGAAGAATGTGGTACGGGAGCCAGGCGAGCGCGCCAAGGTGGCCGTAGAATCTTACGACGACAGGATAGACCCTGTAGGTGCTTGTGTGGGGATGAAAGGGTCAAGAATTCATTCCATCGTAAGAGAGTTGCAAAATGAGAATATCGATGTGATCAATTTCACAGATAATCTTGAACTTTACATCGCCAGAGCACTTAGTCCCGCTAAAATCCTCAGCATGAAGATCAGCGAGGAGAAGGACAGGGTGTCTGTTTATTTGAAACCCGATCAGGTATCCCTAGCCATAGGCAAAGGAGGACAAAATATAAAACTGGCTTCAAGACTTGTAGGTCTGGAAATAGACGTGTTCCGTGAACTCGATGGCCTTGAAGACGAAGATGTGGATCTGGATGAATTTTCAGATGAAATTGAAAGTTGGGTAATTGACGAACTAAAAAGAATTGGTTTAGATACCGCAAAGAGCGTTTTGACATTATCCGGAGAGGAGTTGGTCAGGAGAACTGACCTTGAGGAAGAAACTGTTCAATTTGTATTGAGCATCCTCAAACAAGAATTTGAATAACCAGCTACTTTAAAATACAGGACAAAATTATATGGCAGAAGAGAAAACTTATCGATTAAGTCAGGTTGCTAGAAAACTGAATGTCGGCAGAGGCACCATTCTGGATTATCTATCCGGAAAGGGCTTTGAGGTGGATAGCAGTCCCAATTCGAAAATTACCCAGGAGCAATATTCTTTGCTTTCCAAGGAATTTGCGTCTTCTGCCATGGAAAAAGAGGAAGCCTCTGGTTTAACCATAGGAAACAAGCATGTTGACAATATGGTCATCAAAGATTCGCAGGATTCCGACAAGAGCGAAGGAGATGACGAGGAAGAGATTCTCATCAAGGACAACAATGCGAAAGAGGCTCCTAAAGAAAAGGAAAAACCGGCAGAGCCAGTAGAAGATGATTCTGACAAGGTGATCCTTCGTCAGAAACTGGAAGGACCAAAGGTGGTGGGTAAGATCGATCTGGAACCTAAGAAAAAGGCCAAGGTGGAAGAAACCCCCGAGCCACCTAAGGAGGTAGAGAAGAAGAAAGAGGAGGAGGCGCCTAAAGTGCCGGAACCAGTAGCTGAGAAGCCCGCTCCACCGGTGGAAGAAAAACCTGCCCCGGTAGAGGAAAAGCCAAAAGCTGAAGAGAAAAAGCCGGAGCCACCAGTTGAAGTGGAGAAGGCGAAGGAAGAGGTGAAAGAGGCTCCTAAGCCTGCTGCACCCAAAGTAGAGGAGAAGAAGCCCGAAAAACCTGAAGAAAAGACCATCGCTGCTAAGGCAGATTCACTGAAGGGCTTGACGGTTTTGGGTAAAATCGAACTGCCGGCTGATAAGAAAAAACCGAAACCGGTGGCCAGCTCTGATGAGCGAAAAGATCGCAAGAAGAGACCTAGGAAAAGAATTAACAGCCCTGCACCTAACAGACAGGGTAGAGATAATGCGGCTTTACCTCCGAGAGGAGCACCTGGTAGCAGAGGTCAGAAACGTGATTTGAGAAAGACTGAAGAGCTTTCTGACAAGGAAATCCAGGATAAAATCAAAGCCACGCTGGCGAAGCTTTCAGGCGGTAAGTCAGGAAGCGGTACCGGAAGGTCCAAATACAGAAAGGATAAGCGAAGCGCCAAAGCTGAGGCTGAGGAAGAAAGGCTACAGGCGGAGCAGGAAGATGCAAAAACACTAAGAGTGACCGAATTTATTTCGGCCAGTGATTTGGCATCATTGATGGATGTTTCCGTGAATGAAGTGATTTCTATGTGTATGTCACTTGGAATGTTCGTGTCGATCAATCAGCGATTGGACGCAGAGTCGATCACGGTGATAGCCGATGAGTTTGGCTACGACATAGAGTTTACCTCTGAGGATGATGATACTGAAATAGAGGAGGCCGAAGACAGTCCTGAGGATCTTACGGATCGCGCACCTATTGTTACCATCATGGGACACGTGGATCATGGTAAAACATCTCTACTTGACTATATCAGAGACTCTAAAGTCACCGAAGGTGAAGCTGGAGGGATCACACAGCACATTGGTGCTTACGATGTGATGACCGAGACAGGGAAACGCATAGCATTCCTTGATACACCGGGTCACGAGGCGTTTACAGCCATGAGAGCCAGGGGTGCGAAAATCACGGATATTGCCATCATTGTGGTGGCTGCGGACGACGCGGTGATGCCACAAACCAAAGAGGCGATCAACCACGCTCAAGTGGCTGGTGTACCGATCGTGATTGCCATCAACAAAGTAGATAAGCCCAATGCCAATCCTGATAAAATCAAGGAGGAGCTTTCCGGGATCAATATATTGGTAGAAGACTGGGGTGGTAAATACCAGTGCCAGCACGTTTCTGCCAAGACAGGCGAAGGCATCGATGAGTTGCTGGAGAAAGTATTGCTGGAGGCAGAGCTCTTGGAACTGAAAGCCAATGCGGATAAGCCTGCAGTTGGTTCAGTGATAGAGGCTACCTTGGATAAAGGCCGTGGTTATGTGACTACCCTTATGGTGCAATCAGGTACTATGAAAGTGGGAGATGTGGTACTGGCCGGATCAAATTTCGGTAAAGTAAAAGCCATGTTTGATCATAGAGGCAAGAAATTGACCAATGTAGGACCATCCACTCCTGTGTTGATGCTGGGACTGGACGGAGCACCACAGGCTGGAGACAAGTTCAACGTGATGGAATCTGACCGGGAGGCTCGTGAGATTGCCACCAAGCGAGAGCAGATCCAGCGTGAGCAGTCTATCCGTACCAAGAAGCACATTACCCTGGATGAGATCGGTAGACGATTGGCCATTGGTAGCTTCAAGGAGCTTAACGTGATTGTGAAAGGTGACGTGGATGGATCTATCGAAGCACTTTCCGATTCATTATTGAAACTCTCTACTGAGGAAGTTCAGGTGAACATCATCCACAAAGCTGTGGGTCAGATTTCTGAATCTGATGTGTTGCTGGCTTCTGCATCGGATGCGGTCATCATCGGTTTCCAGGTAAGACCATCTTCCAGTGCACGTAAAGTGGCTGAGAACGAGGAAATCGAAATCAGGCTATACTCCATCATCTATGACGCCATCAATGACGTGAAGGATGCGATGGAAGGTATGCTTGAGCCGACCACAGAGGAAGTGATCACGGGTAACATTGAAGTGCGTGAGGTGTACAAGATCACCAAAGTGGGAACGGTAGCCGGATGTTATGTGACGGAAGGTACTGTGAAGCGATCTAATAAAGTGAGACTGGTACGTGATGGTATCGTGGTTCACACAGGTGAAATCAACCAGCTGAAGCGATTCAAGGATGATGTAGCCGAAGTGAAGCAGAGCTACGAATGTGGGGTTTCTATTAAGAACTTCCACGACATCAAGGTGGGAGATATCATAGAAGGATTCACAGAGAAAGAAGTGAAGCGTACGCTATAAAAGCTTACGACCAAATATATTCATACAAACGGGCTCCAAATTTTTGGGGCCCGTTTTTTTTTATGATTGATCTTGGGAGAGCTGGGTAAAAAAAGAGCCCCACCGAAGCGAGGCTCAAGGATCTTCCTCTGCCCTTGTTCGAGTAGTTTCCAACAAGCGAGACTCAGGTTAGCGGGATCCGATGACCCCTCAGATTTGGGGCAGGCATCTCCCAGAAACTGGAATTTTTGACTCATCATGCAGGCTAGCTTCATCATTTTTGTTGGTCACAAGATCAACAAAGGCGGGATGTGGAAAAAATTGAAATCATTAATATTCAACCACTTGATTAAATGGGAAAGATTTTTTTGAATACTGAGGGTGAAATTAATCCTCTTCATGTTGGTGTGCCACATGAATATAGCAGAGAAAGTACAGTAATCTTTGAATGTCCAATTTGCAAACAAACTGGTCAGTTTCCCCTTGTTACTGGTGGTTTAATGGAGGTAGGAACTATCGATTTGAAATTTCCAAATACTTCCGAATACACTTTGTTTGAGCTTAGAAAATTTGCGAATAAATTTGGTTTACTTGAGCAAACTTATCCTAAGACAGGAATACATTCCTTTCAATATGAAACAGCTTATGGACGAAAGGAAGCCTTTATTAAGTTATATAGATGCAAAACTTGTAATTCAGAGTTGGCCTTTTGTTTCACAACTTACGGTGATTTTTCAAGGTTCCCAGGTCAAAACATAATACTCATTGGTGTAGAAATTTTCCAGACTATCAAATGATTCCTCTTACCCTTGTTGGAGTTGCCTCCAACAAGCAAGTATCGTGATCCGATGACCCCTCAGATTTGGGGCAGGCATCTCTCAAGAAACTGGAATTTTCGAGTCATTCTGCAGCCTATCTTCATCATTTTTGTTGGTCACAAGACCAACCGACGCGCTTAAAAATTATTTTCATAAGCATAAGTGCGGGATTTCATAGGCACGAAATTTTTTTTCATGCGCATGAAAGGGGAAAACCGTAGGCACGTTTTCGCTCTTCCTACCTTGGATGTGTTAATCCCTGATCAATGTCACCTACCCTTATGAGGCAGGTTATTTTAAGAGTAGGGCAGGCAATAGAACTTTGATTCATGGTAAGTCCAGTAAGTATTCACTAAGTTTGGTTACGATACAATTTAGACTGATGATGAATTCGGATCTCTCTACAGCATTTTCTCTTCTGGGCATCGGCATGATCACCGTTTTTGTGGTTTTGCTTCTGGTGGTCATCACCGGCAACCTGCTGATTCGGGTGGTGAACAGGCTGGCTCCCGCGCCGGCAGATGACTCACTGGAAAAAGCTCAGGTGGCGGCCATTACTGCGGCGGTCAATATTTTCACAGAAGGCAAGGGACAGGTGACCCGTATAGAAAAGTTAAATTAATAGATCATGGCAAAGGAAATTGGACTCGGTCTTGTCTACAGAGACATGTGGCAATCGTCCGGTAAGTATGTTCCCAGGGTAGATCAGCTGGTCAGGGTGGCAGAGCCCATCGTGGAGATCGGCTGTTTTCGTCGGGTGGAAACCAATGGGGGCGGATTTGAGCAGATCAACCTCCTGTATGGCGAAAACCCGAACAAGTCAGTTAGGGACTGGACGCAACCTTTCAATGATGCAGGAATACAGACGCACATGCTGGAGCGTGGACTCAATGGGCTACGCATGTATCCTGTCCCCAGAGATGTGCGCAGGCTAATGTTTAAACTGAAAAAACTACAGGGTACGGATATCTCCCGGTCATTTGATGGGCTCAATGATACCCGAAACCTTAAGCTCTCCATCGACTATGCCAAGGAGGGTGGAATGATTGCCCAGACGGCCCTGTGCATCACGCATTCCAAGCTTCATACCGTCGATTATTACATCAAAATGGCGGAGGAGCTAATGGAAATGGGTGCCGAAGAAATTTGTATCAAAGACATGGCCGGAATAGGCCGTCCAGCTTCCATGGGTAAGTTGGTTGCTGGCATCAAAGCACTTAATAAGGACATCCCCGTGACCTATCACGGGCACTCCGGGCCCGGATTCTCGGTGGCGTCTTCTCTGGAGGCGGCCAGAGCCGGTGCAGACTTTATAGACGTTGGGATGGAACCCCTTTCATTTGGTACGGGCCATGCCGATCTGCTGACGGTACATGAGGTGCTCCGAGATGCGGGCTTTAGCCTCCCGGATATTAACATGAAGGCCTACATGCAGGCACGATCACTTACTCAGGAGTTTATCGACGATTTTTTGGGGTATTACATCAACCCTAAAAATCGCCACATGAACGCTCTGCTCATCGGCCCGGGCTTGCCCGGAGGAATGATGGGTAGTCTCATGTCAGATCTGGAAAACAACCTCAAAGGGCTCAATAAGTGGAAGGAAAAAAACAATCAGGCGCCTCTATCTCAGGATGATTTGCTCATTAAGCTGTTTGAAGAGGTGGAGGAAATCTGGCCCAAGATGGGTTATCCTCCGCTGGTGACTCCCTATAGCCAATATGTGAAAAATGCGGCACTGGTCAATGTGATGCAGATGGAGAAAGGAAAGGACCGCTGGTCGCTCCTGGACGACAATACCTGGGATATGCTCCTGGGAAAATCAGGAAGAGTACCCGGAGAGCTGGCGCCCGAGCTGAAGAAGCTGGCCAAGGCCCAGGAGCGGTCTTTTTTCGAAGGAGACCCGCAGGACCTGCAGCCCGATGCGTTGGAGGATTTCCGTAAGAAAATGAAGGAACAAGGCTGGGATACCGGGCAGGACGATGAAGAATTGTTTGAGTATGCCATGCACCCACAGCAGTACGAGGCTTACAAGTCCGGTAAAGCCAAAAGCGACTTTGAGACAGACCTGGCCAGGCGCAAGACCGATAGCGCGACCAGCACAGGAGCTTCAGCGGTAGCCAAACCCACGGCGCTGGACGTGGAGGTGGATGGCCAAAAGTTCAGAGTGTCCATCAGCTACAGTGCAGCGGATGGTGCCCCGGAGAAAGCAACCGCCTCAGCAGGTTCGCCTGCTTCTAATGGGGCGTCTCATGAAATTATTGCGCCGCTGGAGGGCAAGATCTTCATGACGAAAAGTGCCGGAGAAAAGCCCCTGAAAGTGGGGGACCCGGTGAAAAAGGGAGATGTAGTCTGCTATATTGAGGCCATGAAGGTAACCAACGCCGTGAAGTCAGATACCGACGGAGTGGTACAGGAAATCCTGGTACATGAAGGTGACGAGGTATATGATGATGATGTGTTGATTAAACTGAACTAGGATTGGAACTTTTAGAGAAACTTTACCAGATGACCGCCATCCAGAATATGGTGGACGAGCCTCAGATTTTACTCATGATTTTCATCGCCTTGTTTTTGCTTTATCTGGGCATCAAGAAGCAATACGAGCCTTTGCTACTGGTCCCAATTGCCTTTGGTATGCTGATCGCCAATTTCCCGGGAGGTCAGATGGGGGTGGAGAAAATTGATGAAAACCTGACCCTGTATCAGATCGCCAGGGATCATGGCATAATGAACTTTGTTTATTATTCGCTCATAAAGACCGGGTTTTTGCCTCCGATCATTTTCCTTGGGGTGGGAGCACTCACGGATTTTGGGCCCATGCTGCGCAATCTGCGATTGGCCTTTTTTGGTGCTGCTGCCCAAATCGGGATTTTCACTGTTTTGATTTCGGCCGTAGCATTCGGCTTTACACTGAAGGAAGCAGCTGCCCTGGGTATCATTGGTGGAGCAGATGGCCCCACAGCGATTTATACCACCATCAAACTGGCCCCGCATTTGCTCGGCCCCATAGCGATCGCTGCTTATTCCTACATGGCGCTCGTGCCGGTAATCATTCCATTGGTGGTTCGGCTTACGACCAATAAGAAGGAACTTCTCATCAACATGAAACAGCAGGATAAGCTGTATCCATCCAGGCGCCCGATCAAGGACCTTCAGACCCTGAAAATACTTTTTCCCATAGGCGTAGGCACCATCGTGGCCCTGCTTGTACCCTCATCCGTACCGTTGATTGGTTTGTTGATGTTTGGCAACCTGGTGAAGGAGATAGGAGTCTCCACAGGCAGGCTACATAAGGCTGCCTCTGATACCATTCTGAACGCTGCAACCATCTTTTTGGGACTGGCCGTTGGAGCTACTATGACAGCTAAGGCTTTTCTAAATATGGAAACCATCATGATCATCGTTGGGGGCTTTATTGCGTTTGCCATCTCCATCGCTGGAGGGATCTATGCCGTGAAGGTCTATAACCTCTTTGCCAAAAAGAAAATCAATCCGTTGATAGGAGCGACCGGCCTCAGTGCCGTGCCCATGGCCTCACGTGTGGCCAACGAAATCGCCCTGAAACACGACCCCAACAACCATCTTTTGCAATATGCGATGGCTAGCAACATCTCAGGGGTGATTGGTTCGGCCGTGGCTGCCGGTGTGCTGATTTCATTTTTAGGATAATCAGCTGGTATTCGGGCCATGAATGGAATGATCTAATCATTTTGAGGGCTGTGAAGAGTTTCTTCACGAGATTGAATGAAAAATAGACTGTAAGGTGTAATTTTAATTATATGAAAAAATGGATCAAACGTATCGCTTACTTTCTGCTTCTTGGATTAATCATCATTCAGTTCTTTCCTGGGGAGAAGCCAGCAGTGAGCACTGATAATCCCGGCGACATTCACAACGAAGTGCTGGTGAACCCCGAAGTAAGTGGTATCCTGAAAGCTGCATGTTACGATTGCCACTCCAACGAAACCAAATATCCCTGGTACGCCAGTGTGGCTCCTGTATCTTGGCTGGTCATTCACGATACTAACGAGGGCAGAGATGAACTGAACTTTTCGGAATGGGCTACTTACTCTGCCAAGCGGAAGCACCACAAACTGGAAGAGGTGATAGAAATGGTGGAAGAGGGCGAAATGCCACTTGCCGTTTATAACATCACTCATCCCGAGGGAAGACTTACTGAAGCTCAAATAGAAGTATTGATCAGTTGGGCCAAAGCGCGAATGGAAGAAATTACTCTTTAGGAGCGCTTATTCGCTTTCTCAGTTTTACAGGGTTTCTTTTCTTACGCATCTTCATGTTGAGCATTTCCACTACCAGAGAGAAGAATACTGCAAAGTAGATATAGCCTTTGGGTACGTGGTAATGGAGCGCCTCAATCATCAGCATAAAACCTATGAGGATCAGAAATGATAACGCCAATATCTCCAATGTGGGATGCTGGCCTATGAAATCACTGATTTTCTTAGAAAAGATCATCATAATGACGATGGAGATAACCACAGCAATGATCATGAGAAGGATTTCCTCTGTGAGCCCAATGGCAGTGAGGATGGAGTCAAACGAAAAGATGATGTCCAGCAGAATGATTTGAACGATGGTGCCCAGAAAGGACCGCACGGCTCGTTGGTTTTCATGGTCTTCTTCGCCTTCCATTTTATGATGGATTTCCAGGGTGCTTTTGAAGAGTAAAAAGAGTCCCCCGACGAGTAAAATGAGGTCTCTTCCGGAGATCTCAGTATTGAATACAGAGAATAGGGGCTCTGTAAAGGTAATGATCCAGGTGATTCCCAAAAGCAGCCCGATGCGAAACAACAGGGCCAGGGCCAATCCAAGTGTTCGTGCCTTCCCTTGCTTTTCCCTGGGGAGCTTATTGGTGACGATCGAGATAAAAATGATGTTGTCAATGCCCAGCACCACTTCTAAAAAGGTAAGGGTGAGGAGAGCGATCCATGCTTCTGGCTGAAGAAATATTTCCATGAAGGAAATTTAATGAATCAGGAAAAACTGAGAGATCATTCTGTGAAAAATTCAGTCAGCCGGTTATTTAACTTCGCCTGAATCCAATACCACCTGATATTCCAGGCCAAGAGGGATGGCAAACCAGGTAGCGATAGGCACGCCATCGGCAGTGGCAGGATCCCATTCGGGCATTCCAGTCACCAGACCAATGATTTTTTCTTCCAATAGAGTATGTTCCAGGGCATTCACGCTTATTTTAACAGGCCGGCCAGTTTGATCAATCATAAAATTAACGGTTGTTTTGGTGCTGGTCACGGGATACTCACCAGACTTCAGGAGGTCATGAATGCCTGTGTTGAAGTAAGCATATAGACTGTCCATTCCCACTGCAGGGTATGCCCGTGTGTACTCAGTAGGTGTGAAAGTCTCTTTGTCTTCCTTCCTTTCCAGCTCATTTTCAGGCTTCTCGTTGGCTGCTGGAATCGCCAGCTCGGTCTTAGAAATTCGTTGGGAATTAGCGGGGATTTCCACCATGCTTATGGGAGACAAGAAAGGGCCGATCTCCGACGAAAGAGGTGCTGTATGAATGTTCGGAGTTGGGGACTCTGTTTCAGGCAGATTAAAGAGGATTATGGTGAGTACTCCTATTCCCATAATGGATGCGGTGGATGCTTGGCGCCAGATCTTCACAGTAAACTTTCGCTGCTGCGCCCGACGAACCAGTCGGTCGAAATCTTTGGAGGAATCGGAAATAAATACCGGTTCTTCAGGGTTCCATATGATTTTCCTGTCATTGCTCATGCCTTCTCCATTAGTTCTGTTCTTAGTTTTTCCAGCAGCCTGTACGTCCTCTTTTTAGCGTTTTCATGGCTCATGCCGAGTACCTGCCCTACTTCTTCAAATTTCAGACCCTGATAAAACCTGAGTTCCAGCAGGGTGAGGTCTTTTTCCTTTTGTTGGAGGAGTATTTTTTCCAGCCGCTCAAGCACTTCATGATCTCCAGGCAGTTCAAAAAGATGAAGAGGTTCTACTAAGGTCTTCCTGTCAAATAGGTAATTTTCTTTTTGAGTTTTCCTAAAATGCATTCTGATTTCGTTCAGTGCTATTTTATAGAGCCAAGGAGAGATGGAATGCCCTGAGGGCCGGAAAAGGTTAATTTTGGTCAGTGCTTTGAAGAAGACATCTGAGGTGATTTCTTCAGCCAGGGTGGTATTCCCTATTTTCTTTGCCACGTACCCAAGGATTTGGCCATAGTATTTTTGGTAAAGGGGCCGGAAAGCTCCTGGCTCCTTTTTGCTGGCTTCTATCAACGCTAATTCTTCTTCCCTGGTCATGTCAGGAGCTTATTGATCCCTGTTGAGAAAGTAAATATCGGAGAAAAAATAGCTGGAGTCCTCGTTGTAAAACTCATTGGTGAGGGAGAGATGATCAGAATCAGACCAATTGATTTGAAAAATACCATAGATCAAAGTGTTGGGCCCTAAGTCGATGGCGAAGGTGACCGAATCCAGCGTTTCGTAGGAATACTTACCATAGAGGTTGTCTGGTGCATTTTCATTGTAGAAAAAGACGGAGTCTGAGGTACACTCCATTCGGGATATCCAAAATGCATTGATGGAGGTATAGCTCTCCACGCTGCATTGATTCTCGGGCAGCTGACAGAATGTGTGTTGCTCTGAGGTGGTAGTCCAATCACCCTGAATAGAGTAATCGGCAGTTTCAGGGTCCTCGGTGCCATTTTCGGAAGTAGTATCCACTTCCTGTTCGGCGGGTGTTTGGTTGGGGACAGGGGTGTCACTCTCGGTGCACGCATAAAGCAGAAATAGGGAGGCAATGAATAAAACGGTTCTCATAGGGTTCGGTTTTTGAATTGTTTAACCTTACAATGCCACCATTGTAGAAAAGGGACATTCTGAAACAAAAAAAAGGCGACCATTGGTCACCTTTGAATTATTTAAAGCGCTTTAGTAAAGTCTTTATAGAGCAAATGCTGCCTTCACCTTATCTATATAGTCTAGTTTTTCCCAGGTAAAAGTTTCAAAAGTCATGGACTTGGTTTCGCCCTCACCATTGGTGAAACTTCGTGTCACCGTCTCAGACTTTCTTCCCATATGTCCATATGCCGCAGCATCCAGATACATGGGGGTTCTAAGTTTCAGTCGGGTCTCTATTCCATATGGCGTCATATCAAAGATCTCTTCTACTTTTCTGGCAATCTCTCCGTCCGTAAGACTCACATTGGAGGTGCCGTAGGTATCAATGAAAATACCCATAGGCTCCACAACGCCTATGGCATATGAAACCTGCACCAATACTTCTTTACATACTCCCGCCGCTACCAGGTTTTTGGCGATGTGTCGGGTAGCATAGGCAGCAGATCTGTCTACTTTAGAGGGGTCTTTGCCTGAGAAGGCTCCTCCTCCATGTGCGCCCTTTCCACCATAAGTATCCACGATGATTTTACGGCCTGTGAGGCCTGCATCACCGTGAGGACCGCCGATTACGAATTTCCCGGTAGGATTGATGTGGTATTTGATGTCATCAGTAAATAGTTTCTGCAATTCCGGGCTGAGCTGGGCTTTCACCCTCGGGATAAGAATGCTGATAATGTCTTTTTTGATTTTCTCCAGCATTTTGGACTCTTCATCAAAATCGTCGTGCTGTGTAGAAACCACTATAGCCACTATTTTCACTGGCTGATTGTCGTCAGAATATTCGATAGTCACCTGCGACTTTGCATCCGGACGCAGGTAGGTGATTTCGTCGTTGGCTCTTCTCAGTGCCGCAAGCTCCCTCAGAATGCGATGAGAAATGTCCAGAGCCAAAGGCATATAATTCTCTGTCTCATCAGTGGCATAGCCAAACATCATGCCCTGATCGCCTGCACCTTGTAGCTTGGGGTCCTGTCTGTCTACCCCCTGATTGATGTCCGGAGACTGCTCATGGATGGAAGATAGAATACCACATGAGTTGGCTTCAAACATGTATTCAGACTTGGTATAGCCTATTTTCCTGATGACATCCCGCGCAAGCTGCTGTACATCCAGATAGGTTTTGGATTTTACCTCCCCGGCCAGCACTACCTGTCCGGTAGTTACCAGCGTTTCGCAGGCTACTTTGGATTGCGGGTCAAAAGCCAAAAAATGATCGACTAGCGCATCAGAAATCTGATCAGCAATTTTGTCCGGGTGCCCTTCAGACACGGACTCAGAGGTAAATAGGTATGACATAAATCTATTTTCTTAAAAGGGAGCAAATTTAGGATTTTCAGCGAATTATCAGAAGGTTTTAGGAGAAATGACCAATGCTGAACACAGACGGTATTTTGTGCAAATCTTTTTTCTGTTTTCTCCAGGCCGCAATGGTTTGTGTTTTGATAAATTCATGCTGTCCAAATATATCTGCAGCAATGTTCAAATTGACATGGTGAGAAAGGGTGTCTACGAGATCGGATATCAGGCTCATGTTACGAAAGGGTGTCTCCATAAATACCTGTGTGTACCCGGTGGAGGTCAGCTGCTGTTCCAGATTTTTAATGGCTTTCAGCCGCTCAGCCTTTTGAATCGGCAAATAGCCATGAAAAGTGAACTGCTGACCGCTGAATCCTGAGCTGGTCACCGCTGTTTGAATGGATGAGGCGCCCGGAAGTGGAATGACCCGCAGGCCATTTCGATGAGCAAAAGTCACCGCTAGTTGACCTGGATCGGCCAGCCCGGGAAGCCCGGCTTCAGAGATCACGCCAACGTCTTTTCCTGCTATGACAGGAGCCATATATTGGCTGATTTCGGCAGGGGTTGATTTCTTATCCAGTACCTCAAATTCTAAAGTGCTGATGTCCAAACCAAGTTTCAGACTGCTGATAAACCTGCGGGCTGTCCGCACATTCTCTACCAGGAAGTAGTCGGTGTTTTTGATCACGTCCAGCACCAATGGAGCCAAAAATGAAGCCTCATGGTGATCTGAGAGGTATGTGGGGATAAGAAAAACGGAGCCTTTTTGCATGAATATTTTTATTGTTGAAGAAATGCTAATACCAGTGTTTTCAGTTCCTCTGGCTTTTCGGCGTGTACCCAATGTCCGGCACCCTCGACCATCCGTATACGTGCCTGAGGAAAATGATTCTGGATCGTCTGATGATCTTTTTGCTGAATGTAGTCACTCTTGGATCCTCCGATAAAGAGGGTTTTTTTATCGAAGGTTTGTCCCTCAGTAAGGCCGCTGCCTAACGTTTCTATGTTTTGTTCTATGGCCTGCAGGTTGATTTTCCAGGCAAATTGATTCTCCTCGTTTCTGGTGAGGTTTTTCAGGATGAACTGCCTTACCCCGAACTCTTTTACTTTCTTGGCCATCTGCTGATCGGCTTCCTTGCGACTTTCAATGCGTTGGAGATCGATAGAATGAAAGCCTTCGAATATTTGCTGGTGATGCGGGGGGTAATAGATTGGTGCAATGTCCACTACAATCAATTTTTCAATCCGCTCGGGAAAGGTCACAGCAAAATTCATAGCTGTTTTCCCACCCATAGAATGCCCTAAAATATCGATGGTATTGAGCCCTTCGTTGTCCATGAGTTTCTGCAGGTCAGATACCATTGCCTCGTAACTCATCTCGCTGCTGTGCGGAGAGTTTCCATGGTTTCTTTGGTCGATCAGGTAGACGGTGTAGTATTCGGCAAACTCCTTCCCTAGTGTTTGCCAGTTGTCAGAGGAGCCAAATACTCCATGTAAAATAAAGAGCGGGGATCCGGATCCCAGCTTTCTGTAGTTTAATTTCATAGTCTATTCTTAACTCATTGTATCTGTCGGAGATACATCTGAATGGTGTTTTCTAATCCATAGTATAAAGCATCACAGACGAGCGCATGCCCAATAGAGACTTCATCCAGGAAGGGAATGTTTGTTTTTAAGAATTTGAGATTGTTCAAATCCAGATCATGCCCGGCATTCAAACCCAGGCCAAGTTTCTGAGCTGTCTGAGCTGCCATTACATAATCGGCGATGGCCCCGGCTTTATCTTCGGCAAATCCCGAAGCATAAGGTTCGGTATAAAGTTCTATTCTATCGGCACCTATTGCCTTGGCACCTTCCACCATTTTAATGTCCGGATCCACAAAGACAGATGTACGCACTCCCCACCCTTTGATGGTGCTGATCATATCAGTAAGCTGCTTTTGATGCTGAATGGTATCCCACCCGGCATTGGAAGTAAGTACATCGGGACCGTCCGGCACCAGCGTGGCCTGAGCCGGGCGCACTTTTTCGATAATTTCCATATACCTGGCATCCGGGTATCCTTCTATGTTAAATTCCGTTTTCACAACCTTGGCCAGCTGCATGACGTCATCGTATCGGATGTGTCGCTCGTCTGGTCGCGGGTGCACGGTGATGCCCTGAGCGCCAAAACGCTCACAGTCAAGAGCTACCTGTATTACGTCAGGATTATTACCCCCCCGAGCGTTGCGAAGGGTTGCAATTTTGTTGATGTTTACGCTAAGTTTGGTCATAGTTGTTACACTGAATCCGTAGCAAATTTGTTTATAAAAAATAGATTATGAGTTTAAAAACGAAAATAGAAGCCGAAATAAAGCAGGCCATGTTGAATAAGGACAAGGCAAGACTAACCCCTCTCCGTGCTATCAAGGCGCTTATTCTTTTGGCCGAATCGGAAAAAGGAGGCGGTGACGAAATGTCTGAGGAGGTGGAGCTGAAACTGCTGACCAAGGCTGCTAAACAACGAAAGGACTCATTGGCCATTTATCGTGAGCAAAACAGAGAGGACCTTGCGGCTAAAGAAGAGAGTGAACTGGCAGTAATAGAAGAGTTTTTGCCTAAGCAAATGACCGAAGAAGAATTGGAGCAAGCGCTTAAAGAGATCATCACCCAGGTGGGAGCTTCCGGTCCTCAGGACATGGGCAAGGTGATGGGAGTGGCTACTAAAAAGTTTGCCGGAGTGGCTGATGGAAAGACAGTGTCAATGTTGACAAAGAAGTTATTGAGTTAAACAGTGAATTATCTAGACATTTTTTTTCTGGTGGTGTTCATTATCGGTGGCATTAAAGGCTACATGAAGGGCTTTATTATTGAGATATTCTCTTTTGTTGCCTTTTTTGTCGGTTTGTTTGTGGCGATTGAACTTACCATACCTGTGGCCAATCGTTTTTTTGATTCAAGTGATTATTATCAATTGCTGACTGTGGGCGTTTTTGTGGCTTTATTTTTGGTAGCCGTGCTGTTGATCAATCTGGCTGCTAAAGTCATAAAGAAGGCTGTGGATCTTACTTTTATGGGATTCCTCGACAACCTATTGGGAGCACTGGCCGGAATCTTCAAATGGGCTTTTATTGTGAGTGTTTTCTTTTGGGTATTTGATTCCATAGGGGTGCACCTCCCATCCGGACAGTCAGACGGATCGCTTATTTTTCCGTATATAGAGAGCATTGGCCCGAAAACCTTTGAGTGGATTTCGAAAGTGCTTCCTTTTATGGAGGACATGATTGATTCATTGAAAAATATTGGTGAGAAAGGGAAGGCAGTTTATACCTTTTTGTAAATTCTTTTGTTTATTTATACAAGATGCATATTAAAGAACAAGACGGTTTTAGGTTTATAGATGAAGGAGAAGGAGAAGTCTTGCTGCTGCTGCATGGGCTTTTCGGGGCTCTGAGCAATTGGGATGGGGTGGTTCAGCGATTCTCTTCCAATTACAGGGTGATGATTCCCCTGCTTCCTATATATACCATGCCAGTCAGAGAGGCTGGGCTGGATACCCTCAATAAGTTTGTGGAGGATTTCGTGGAGAAACAAAACTTGAGCGGTCTCAATATCATTGGAAACTCACTCGGGGGCCACATTGGTTTGATTTTTACTCTGAAGAACCAGGAGAAAGTCAATTCACTGATCCTTACCGGGAGTTCGGGTTTGTTTGAAAACTCTATGGGAGGATCTTATCCGAAAAGAGGATCTTACGAATACATTCAGGAGCGGGTGGCGTATACTTTTTACGACCCAAAGACCGCTACTAAAGAGTTGGTGGATGAGGTGTTTGAAACGACCAAAAGCATTCCCAAAGCCTTGCGGATTGTGGCTATTGCCAAATCGGCTCAGCGTCACAACATGGCGGATGATATTCCGAACATAAAAGTGCCCACTTTGTTGATATGGGGACTGAATGACACCATTACACCGCCTTATGTTGGCCATGAGTTTGATCGATTGATTCCGAATACTACTTTGAGGTTCATCGATAAGTGCTGTCACGCACCGATGATGGAGCGTCCAGAGGAGTTTAATGAGATTTTAGAAACATTTTTGATGAAAGAAGTGGCCGTATGATTGCCAAAGACCTGATAAACTATATGATTCCACCACTGAAGCCTCAGGATGAGATATCCAAGGCCAAGCAGTGGATGGATGAGTTGCGCTTATCAGAGTTGCCAGTGGTGGAAGGTGGTCTTTTTCTCGGATTGATTGATGAGGAGCTGCTGCTCAATGATGAATTGAGGTATCCGGCAGTGGGAGATTATCCTCTGGTAGGCCAGCAGTGTATGGTTCATGCTGGAAATCACTATTATGACGTACTCAAAACTTCAGGGTTGGAGGGCTTCAGGATAGTGGCGGTGATTGACGAACTCAATCAATACCTGGGAGTGGTGTCTATAGAAGATGTGGTGGAGGCCTTCGCTCAAAACTCCTCAGTGAATACCCCCGGTGCCATTCTCGGCTTACGTCTGAAGTTGCATGATTACTCCCTTGCGGAGATTAGCCGAATCATAGAATCTAACGAAGCGAAGATTCTGAGCAGTTACCTCAGCCCGCACTCCATAGAACCAGGAGAGCTCAACCTCACCCTCAAAATCAATAAAGAAGAAATTACCCATATTGTGGCTTCATTGGAGCAGCATGGCTTTTTCGTGGAGAATTCCTACAATATGCGAGACTCCAGCTACGAGGAGAAAGAGCGCATTGATATTTTGATGAAGTACCTAAAAATATAGATGGCATGAGGAAAATTGCCATCCACGGACGCAGGATATCCCCGGATTCTGCCAGTTACGTTCGCGATATAGTAAAGATCATCGAGTCAAATGGGCGAAAAATATTCGTTAGCCCGGAAATGTCTGCTATATCTGAGTCTAAGGAAATTTTCAAGAACTACCCTCATTATGTTCCTGGCAAGGATATGGAAACGTTCGAGGCTGTTTTCAGTTTGGGTGGTGACGGAACTTTGCTCGATACACTCACCCATGTTGGATCTTCCCAACTTCCCATACTGGGTATTAACTTGGGGAGACTCGGATTTCTGGCGGTTATTTCACGAGAAAATATTCGCGATGCACTCACCGCTTATTTCGCTGGTCAGTTTACTTATGAGGATCGCTCCCTTTTGGCTTTAGAAACCAACGTGCCATTGTTCAACGGAAAGAATTACGCGCTGAATGAATTTGCGATCTTAAGAAAGGATACTTCATCCATGATTGTGGTTAAATGCTATTTGGATGGAGAATTTCTCAATACCTATTGGGCCGATGGGCTGATGATTGCCACACCAACGGGCTCTACGGGATACTCTCTTAGCTGTGGTGGCCCGGTCATCATGCCCAACACCAGCAATTTCATCATTACACCCGTCAGCCCTCACAACTTGAATGTAAGACCTCTGATTATTTCCGAAGACAGTGAGCTGATCTTTCGGGTAGAGTCCAGCAACCAGTCCTATCAGGTTTCCCTCGATTCCCGGTCTGAGTCCATCGATGATCAAATAGAATTCAGGATCAAAAAGGCACCTTTTACCTCTCGGTTAATTAAAGTTGAGGGGAGTTCTTTTCTAGATACTTTAAGAAATAAGTTAACCTGGGGCTTGGATAAGAGAAATTAACTTAATATTTCTAGATGTAATCCACTTGGAATATTATCTTTAAATTTGGGTTCTCTTACTAAAAGACTAATGAAAGGCAAAATTTTACTATCTCTCGGCTTAGTTCTCCTGTTTCTGTTTTCGACAATAGACGCGGAGGCGCAAAGGAGAAACAAATACCGCAAGAGAAAAAACAAGAATAAATCCATCTCCAGGTACCATGGGGGCTCAGTTGGGGGGAAATTCCGACCCTACAGCTTCCTTTCTGGTAATGTCAATGCACTGAATTATTACGGAGATCTTGCTCCTGTCAATAAGGCAGCCAGTACTGATATCTCCTTTACTCAGCCTGGTTTCGGAGTGAACGTAGGGTATAAGTTTTCACCTTATGCCGCTGTAAGAGCAGGTTTTAACTATGGAAGACTCAAAGGAGACGATATCTCTTCAGATCCGGCCGAGACGCAGGCCTATCCCAGATATTTGAGAAACCTAAGCTTCCGAAATGACATTAAGGAGTTTCATATGGGCTTCGAAATTTTCCTTCTTCCAAACTATGGCGGCCCAAATATAAGACCACCATTCAATGTATACCTTTTCGTGGGCGGGGCAGTCTTTCATCATGAGCCTAAGGGGCTGGTTCCAGATATGGATTATACTACCGGAGGCACGGAAGTGGCCCCCAGTGCAGGTGAATGGGTGAAATTAAGGAAATTGGGTACTGAAGGACAATTTCTGGATGGAAGTGACGTTAAGAAGTACAGTCCGTTCCAGCTTTCAATTCCTTTGGCTATAGGGGCCACTTTCAGGCTACCTGGCCCATTTGATGTAGGATTGGAGTTAGGGTACAGGTATTTGTTTACAGATTATGTTGATGATGTGAGTACGAATTACGTTCCTTTTGATCAATTTGATGACCCACTTGCCAGAATCATGTCTGACAGAAGTGCGGAGCCCGTGGCAGCATGGAGCGGTATTGATAGGAGTGGTGTGAAGATTGCTAGCAGCACCATGTCTGATGGGGTTGAGTACTATTCATCGGTTGACTTAGGTGGCGGAAGGGATGATACTGGTGAGGGAATAAGAGGTAATTCAAAAGATAATGACATGATGTTTATGACTACCCTGAAACTTATCTGGATCGTTGGTAAGACTGGCTCATCAGCAAAATTCAGATAGCCCTTGGGTAAGTACAAACTCATTTTTCTTTTTTTACTACCTCTCACGCTTTCAGCTCAGTTTGTCGAGTTTGGAGGAGGTTTGGGGGTTAGCCATTATACGGGTGATTTGAATGGTGTGCCCAGGTTGGATCATACCAACCTTGCCGGATCAGGAATCTATCGCCTCAATTTTTCGGATATAGTAAGCTTCAAATTTGCCTTTACAGCCGGGAGTATCTCTGGGGATGACAGTAAGCCTGTTGATGCTTTGGGAGAGAATCGCCAATATCAATTTAAGCACAATTTTCTGGAGTTAAGTGGGGTGTTTGAGTACCATTTCATGAGCTACCGATCAGAAAAGTATAAAAACAAGTGGTCTCCTTATGCTTTTTTTGGATTGGGGTTTGTCAAGCTTAACAATACGGCCACAGCTTATGAGGACTATCTACGTATCCAACCCGTGCTCCCGATGGGTGGAGGAGTGAAGTTCCTTTTGAGTAAGAGATTTACGCTGGCAGGTGAACTCGGAGCTCGCAAGACCTTCTTCGACTACCTCGATGGAATATCAGATGGGGATCAGAGTATCAAAAACTATCAATATGGTAATCCCAATGATAAGGATTGGTATTTCTATACCGGGATCAGTCTGACTTATGTGCTTTACAAAATCCCTTGCCCTTTCCCCTACATCCCAAACAAATCTATCCTTAACCGCATACGGGCCTATTAAGCGTTAAAAAATGTTTAATCATTCATCGTTAGTAAAAAAAACCACAACTTTGTGGTCTTTCGCATTTTAGCCTAATCAGGGGATGAAGGAGCAAATTAATCAGGGCAATTTACCTCAGCATATTGCCGTTATCATGGATGGAAATGGGCGATGGGCAAAACAGCAGGGTGCGGCCAGAATTTTCGGTCACAAAAATGCCATCAAAGCGGTTCGGGAGGCTACTGAGGGTTGTGCAGAGCTGGGAGTGAGTTGCCTCACACTTTATGCCTTCAGTACAGAGAATTGGTCGCGTCCAAAGCAGGAAGTACAAGGACTTATGACCTTGCTCGTGGCTACCATCAATGATGAGGTTCCAACATTGATGAAGAATAATGTGAGCCTTCATTCGATTGGAGATATTTCTCAATTACCTGAAAAGGCACAGAAAAAGCTACAGGAGGCCATTGACAAGACCTCCAAAAATGATGGATTGAAACTCATTTTGGCACTTAATTATAGTGGGAAGTGGGACTTGACCCATGCCATGCAAGCATTGGCTTTGGAGGTAGAAAAAGGAGTATTGAAGGCGGAGGCGGTGGATCATAAACAGATAGAAAAACACCTTTCTACGTACGGCTTTCCGGATCCGGAATTGTTGATACGTACAAGTGGTGAAATGAGAATAAGCAATTTCTTACTTTGGCAAATGGCCTATACAGAATTATTTTTTACTCCCGTCCTCTGGCCGGATTTCAGAAAAGAACACCTTCATGAGGCCATAGTGTCTTATCAGAAAAGAGAAAGGCGTTTTGGAAAGATAAGTGAACAGGTCAACCTCGGATAATGCAAAAATATTTACTAATACTAGCAGTTTTAATATCGTATGGTGTAGATGGCCAGATTCGTTTTGGTCAGAAAAGCAGCCCTGCGAGTGATGGAGTGGCCATCAATTACTCCAGTCCGAGGGAATACGAAATAGCTGATATCCGGGTTCAGGGTGTTCAGTTTTTGGATAACAACGCCTTAATCTCCCTTTCCGGTCTTCGCGTGGGAGATAAAATCAAGATCCCCGGGGATGAAATATCTGCAGCGATCAAGAAACTGTGGAAGCAAGGGATCATCGGAAATGTGTCCATTGAAGCAGAAAAGATAGAGGGAGACAAAATCTGGTTGATCATTACGCTCAGTGAACGACCCAGGCTCACCAAATATGAATTTAAGGGAGCAAACAAAAGTCAGATTGCTGAACTCAAGGATAAGGTAGATTTGGTAAGGGGAAAGATCCTGACAGATGTGGTGATCAAAAATACTGAGCTGTCGGTGAAGCGGTATTTCGAAGGTAAGGGGTATCTGAATGCGGAGGTGAAAATCAAACAGCAAAAAGATACACTACTGGCCAACAGTGTCAATATTGTGATCATTGTGGAGAAAAACCAAAAGGTCAAGGTCAAGAATATAAATTTTTACGGGGACGATAATTTCACCGCTGCGAAGCTCCGAAGTAAGCTGAAAAACACGGGTGAAAAGCCAAGAATTGGACTTCCAGTAGATCTGATTGAAAAAACCCTGATGGTTTTGAAGCCCAAAAATCTCTTCTATTTTCTAACCCACAAAAAGGAAACGAGTACTCGCGAACTCAAGGAATATTTGGGAGAACAGGTAAATGTGAACGTGTTTAAGTCTGCCAAGTTTGTCCGAAGCGAATTTGAGGAGGATAAGAAAGGACTGATTACTTTCTATAACTCCAAAGGGTATCGTGATGCAGAAATTGTAACCGATTCGGTATACAGCATCGACCGAAAGTATTTGAATGTGGACATCAACATCAACCCGGGAAACAAGTACCGGTTTAGGGATATCATCTGGTCTGGCAATTACATCTACGATGACGCTTTCCTTGATAGGGTTTTGGGCATCGAAAAAGGTGACGTTTATGACCTGGAGTTGGTTAATAAAAAACTGAATTATAATCCGACAGGCGCTGACATAAGCTCCCTGTACATGGATGATGGCTATCTCTTTTTCAGAGTGAATCCTGTAGAAGTAAGTGTGAGTCAGGACTCCATTGATCTGGAAATGAGGCTGTATGAAGGACCGCAGGCCACCATCAATGAGGTCACCATCAGCGGAAATGATAAAACCAATGATCACGTGGTGCTACGGGAGATCAGGACCTTGCCGGGTGAGAAGTTTAGCCGATCTGAGCTGATCCGTACCCAAAGGGAATTGTCACAGCTTGGGTATTTCGATCCAGAGCAGGTAAATCCTGTGCCCAAGCCTAATCCTGCGGATGAAACCGTGGATATTGAATGGCAATTGGTGGAGAGACCCAATGACCAGGTGGAGCTATCAGGAGGATGGGGTGGAACCTTCGGTTTTGTAGGTACCCTTGGTTTATCTTTCAACAACTTCTCGGTGAAGAACATCCCGCACCTGGATAAGTGGCGTCCACTCCCTATGGGAGATGGACAGAAGCTGTCGGTAAGGATGCAGGCCAACGGAAGAAGATATCAAAGTTATTCCATGAGCTTTAATGAGCCTTGGCTTGGCGGGCGTAAGCCCAACAACTTTGGGGTGAACTTTAGCCACTCTGCTCAACGATCACTGAATTTGAGCAACGAGACCATTGGAAAACTCCAGGTGTCAGGTGCTACAGTATCCCTTGGTAGAAGGGTCACCTGGCCGGATGATTACTTCACTGTGAGCAATTCTTTCTCCTACCAGAAATATACATTGCAGGGTTCTTTGACTTCTTTTTACGGCTTTTCCGGAGATTCACACAGTTTGACCTTTAACAACACCCTGGCGAGAAACTCAGTCGATAATCCTATGTATCCAAGAACCGGATCGTCGCTTTCGCTCAGTGCTTCTTTTACGCCACCCTATTCGCTATGGAGCAAGCTGGACTATGAGAATGCTTCCTCGCAAGACCTTTATAACCTTTTGGAGTATCACAAATGGAACCTCGATTTCAAGTATTATTTAAAGTTGGCAGGGAATTTGGTTCTAGCTCCTCGTGCACACTTCGGTATGCTGGGTTCTTATACGGATAAAGTTGGGGTGGGACCTTTTGAAAGGTTCCAATTAGGTGGAGATGGTTTGACAGGTCAGAATTTCCTTTTGGGTACGGACGTGATCGGTTTGCGGGGCTATGAGAATAATGTAATAACGCCTACGGATGCTAACGGTACTAAAGGAGGAACGATGTTTACCAAGTTTGTCATGGAACTTCGATATCCGATATCACTTAACCCATCGGCTACCATCTATGTGCTTACGTTCTTTGAAGGCGGTAACAACTGGAATAATCTGGACAATTTCAATCCTTATAACCTGTACAGATCAGCCGGGCTTGGTGTAAGAATCTTCATGCCTGCGTTTGGGTTACTGGGTCTGGATTGGGGATATGGGTTGGATCCGGCACCGGGTTCTCTGGAGGTGAGTGGTCCACAATTCCACTTCTCTATCGGACAACAAATCAGATAAAACTATGAAGAAAAGCGCCCTGTTAGTGTTCTGCCTGTTTTTGTTCGCAATAAGTAATACTTTTGCTCAGAAATTTGGGTATGTGGATACCGAATATGTGCTGAGCAGAATGCCCGAGTACAAGGAGGCTCAGGCGGAGATCGAAAAGCTGGCCAGGGGTTGGGAGACGGAGATTCAGGGTATGTACAAAAAGGTGGAGGAGATGGAGGCTGCATTGCAGGCCGAGGAGGTACTATTGACGGCTGAGATGAGCGCCGAGCGCCGGCAGGAGATAGACCGGGAGTGGAAAGAGGTAAAGGAATATCAGAAGCAAATTTTTGGATTTGATGGCCTTTATTTTCTAAAAAAGAAGGAATTAGTAAAGCCTGTACAAGATCAGGTGTTTGAAGCAGTGGAACGTGTCGCAAAAAACAATAGATTGCAGATCGTTTTTGACAAGTCGGGTGACTTAGTCATGATTTATACTGACCCAATTCATGACTATACTGATTATGTATTGGAAGAATTGGGTCTGGGTGAAAACCAGGAAAGTAGTAATTAGGAAATAACAATTTTATTATGAAAGCAAAAATTTTAAGTGTAATTGTGGTGTTGATGGCATGTGCGGCACAGGTGTCGGCGCAGGAAAATCTCAAGATTGGCTACACCAATGCAGACTATGTTCTCAGCCTGTTGCCTGAGGCTAAGCAAATCGACGCTGAGCTGAAAGCATATGAGAAGCAATTG